>CAZXSV010000008.1:0-106349 GCA_964642735.1 uncultured Acidobacteriota bacterium | reverse complement strand
GAGTCTGGGGGCCAGCAGCAAAGTGCAAACGTTATTCATTGACAGGCCCTAACCCTGTTGCGAAGCACGCCGATTCCCGGGATGTCCACCTCCACCGTGTCGCCAGGCCGAAGCGCCCCGGTTTTGCCGGGCGTTCCCGTATAAATGACGTCTCCCGGAAACAGAGTGGCGTATTGACTCACGAAACTCACGATGGAGGGCGGATCGAACAGCAGCTCATGGAATCCCCCCGACTGCACCCCATGGCCGTTGAGGCGAGTTGCGACCCGGCCGCGGCGCCAATCGAAGCCGGAGACTATGGCCGGACCCAGCGGGGCGAAAGTGTCGCAGCCTTTGGCGCGCCACCATTGCAAATCGTTTTTCTGCCATTCGCGTTCACTCACGTCGTTGCCGCAAGTGAACCCGAAGAAATTCGCTTCCGCTTCCGCAGGCGTGGCGCGCCGGGTTTCCTTCCCGATCACGACCGCCAGCTCCCCCTCATAGTGAACATTGAAAGCCCCGGAAGGGATGACGATGTTTCCGTCGTGCGCCAGCAGTGCCGAAGTCGGAACGACAAATAATTCCGGGTTGTTCGGCCGCTTGCGCGTCTCGATATGGCTTTCGTAGTTCCACCCGACTCCGAAGACCTTTGTCGGCTCGCAGGGGCACAGGAGTTTAACCTCGCCGAGGCTGAACGATTGTCCCGTCTCCAACCTTTCCCCAAACAGTCCGCCGTCGATCTCGCTGACCATTTCTCCCTTCAGGATTCCGTAGGATATTTTTCCGCTGCAGCTGTACCGGACATATTTCATAGCGCCAACTCCCCGTGAAAATTTGAATTCCGCATGTTTGCCGCAGACGGCCGGATCGAAAACGCCGGAAAAGCAGAGCCCCGGGCGACTTCTGCTCCGTGATCTCAGGGCGTATTCTACCCGTGTCGGCGGTTCGGATGTTTTCGTTCAACATCGGACGCCGGCTGCGGCAGCCTGCTCATTTCAATCCATCGAGCGTCCGGATCATCTCCGAAAGCAGGTTTCGCAACGTTTCCGGCTTCTGAACGAAACACAAAACCAGATGATCGGAGGCCATGTCATAAAAATAGCCTGGGTGGATCAGTATGCCGTTTCGCTCCAGCACGGCTTCCGCCGCGCGTTCTTCGTTCAGTTCTTTCAGCCGGAGCGTCACGTAGAATCCGCCATCCGGGGCGACGCAGGAAAAGGCGCTCGATCGTTCCAGCAGCTCTTTCGCGGTAAACCAGCTTTCCCGGACTCTCCGCGCAAAGTCGTCTTGAACATATTTCCCAAGGCGGAAGATGTCCGGCGCCGCCGCCTGGACGATTTCATTGACGGGCAGGAAGGTGTCGGAGATCAGTTCCAGAGCGCGCAGGGCTTTTTGAACTTTTTCCGGATTTCCCGAGACTGCCATCCATCCGAATTTGATTCCCGGCAGCGCGAACATCTTCGAGAATCCGTTCAGTGTGCAAACAAGAGGCGCATCGGCGCCGTCGGGGCGAGGCAACGGATATTTTTGAAACAGGAATTCGCTGAAAACTTCGTCGCTGATAATCGCCAGATCGTGGCGCCGGGCGATTTCCGTCAGCCGGGCGATTTCCTCATCGGAGGAAACGTGGCCCGTGGGATTATGCGGAGAGATAAGAACCAGGGCGCGGGTCCTTGTTGAAATGCAAGCCTCCAGTTGATCGAAATCGACGGCCCAACTGCGGCTTTCGTAGAGCCTGTAGGGGATCAGTCTGACTCCGCTCAGCAGCGCGATATAATCGAAGAGGGGATAGGAGGGGCATGGACAGAGTATTTCATCTCCTTCATTCGCCAAGAGCTTGAAACAATACCAATAGGAGAGACTCGTGCCGGGAGTCAACAGAATGCGGCCGGCGTCCATTGAAACGCCGCAGCTCTGATAATATTCGGCGATGGCTTCTCTTGCCGGTTTTTGGCCGAAGGAGTCCGGACGATAGATTGGGCATCTGCGTGATGCCCGCAACAGAATATCCTCGAGAAGTTCCTGGGGAAAAACAAATCCCTGGCCGTTGAGGTCGCCGGATACCAGGTCGTGAATGGCGCAGCCTTTGGATTGCAGTTCGGAGCGAAGCCTATAGAGAGCATTCGATTCCCCGTGAAGCTGGGATGCGGCTTTTGAAAACATGGAATCTCCCCGGAATCCTGAATTCTAGACAGGCCGGCAACGAGATGCAAGCGACTCCCGGTGGATTTGCGAAAAAGCGGCGTTCCTTCGGAGGCGTCCTTTAGACGCGGAAGGCGCCGCCGGCAGCGCAGAAAGCGCATCGTTCCGTTTCTGCTGTATATTTCTGCGGCTTTTTTCCCGATCTGCCTGCAATCCGTGGCGGCGGAGTCGAAGATTCCATATCATGAAACGTCGCCCTCGCGCGTTTATCCGCCCGCGGCTGCGGTCAAAATGCTATGATGGGCGGCGCAGGCGGCTATGGAGATGAAAACCGTGGAACCGGAATTTATTGAAACCAGCGTCAACGTCCGGTATGCCGAGACCGACCAGATGGGAATCGCTCATCACGCAAATTACCTGGTATGGTTCGAGGCCGGCAGGGTGGCTTGGTGTCAAGCCAAGGGATTTCAATATGCCGAAATGGAAGCGCGCGACGGACTATTTTTGATGGTCGCGGATTCCAGCTGCCGCTACAAGTCTCCCGCCCGTTTCTCCGACGATCTGATCGTCCGGACAGCGTTGGCGAAGGCCACCGACAAAGTCATCCGGTACCGGTATGAAATCCTCAAGAAAGAAGACTCGGCGCTGCTGGCTGCCGGGGAGACGACGCATGTCGTAACCGACGCCGGCTTCCATCCTTGCCGCCTGCCCGACCGTTACCGCAAATACTTTTCCCTGCCTCCGCGTCGGAGATGCCGGCGGAGGGTTTTTCATGAATAGACATTTCGCCGCTACGAATTCCTGCAATGCGGGGGTGCAGATATGAAACCTGACAAGATGGAAAACGTTCCGATATTAAAAAAGCGGATAGCCGGGATCGTGTCTCGGGGCCGGATCAACAGGGAATATTTTGATTTATTGCGCAGGCTGGCGGACCTGGGCGAAACCAAAGCCCTTGTCAGCCTTGGAACGTTTCTTAAGGAGGGCTATCGGGACAGTCGAGGCCGGACGCTGCTTCGCCGGGACCCTAAAGCCTCGATGCAATGTTTCCTGCTGGGCGCTGCGAAAGGGAATTCCTATGCGATGATCGAGGTGGCCGATATTCTGGCGTCTGCAGGACAACAAGAATCGTTCAAAGAAGCTGAAAAAATGTACAAGCTCGCATTCAGGCTCGGCGACGCCAATGGCGCCTATAATCTTGCCTGTGCGTATCATGGTCTGGGAAAACTTCCGGAAGCGGTTCGCTGGTTCAAACGCTCTCTCGCAGCCGGAAACAGAGGCGCGCTCGTCCCGCTGGCCTATGCAGAGCTTTATGGCGCGGGCGTCCGCAGAAACGTTTCGGCCGCATTCAGCAAACTGCGCCGGATCGCCCGCGGCGGGAAATATTTCTGCCAATTCGATCAGGAAGAAGCCATGCTGGCCATGGCGGATGCGCTCCGCGGCGGCTGGATCGTCAAGCGCGATTTCGCCGCTGCGATCGCCTGGATGCGCCGCGCCGCCAGTCTCGGCAGCGCGGCCGCGAAAGGATATCTCCAAGACTATGATGCATGCTGCGAGCACGATCATTGTCATGCGTAGCCTGAAAAATTCCGGGCGTTGAACCGGAATGCCCGTCCCCTTGTCCAAAGATCCCCGGAGGGGGGCGCGATCAAGCTCCCGGAGGTTTCGAAATCATCGCGTTTTCTGGAGGCTGGTTCATGAAACCCCAACTGCTGGAAAAGGACAGAAGCGCACTGTTGCTTGTCGATGTGCAGGAGCGTCTGTTTCCTCATATCCATGATTGTCAAAACATGCTTGTGCGAATCGAACTTCTTTTATCCGCGGCGAGCCTGCTGAATATTCCTGTGATTGCGACGGAACAGTATCCCCGAGGGCTAGGGAAAACCATCGAAGAAATCCGTCGCACGATCCCTTCCTTGCAGCCTCTGGAAAAAATTGATTTTTCATGTCTGTCTGCGCCGGGCTTCAAAGACCGTTTGGCTGCGCTGCAGCGCGATCAGGTCATTGTGATCGGCATCGAAACTCATATTTGTGTAGCCCAGACGGCGCTCGATCTGATTGATTGCGGCGCCGGGGTTTATGTCGTCGCGGACGCGACGGGTTCCCGGAGGCCTCTGGACGCAGAAACAGCTCTTCGCAGGCTCGCCAGGAGCGGCGCCGTCGTAACAACGGCGGAATCCGTTGTGTTCGAATGGCTTCGCCGGGCCGGCACGGAAGCGTTCAAGGCGCTTCAGCCGAAACTGAAGGTTTTGGAGTGAAGTCGTGCGGATCTGGGCGCAGAACCTGTGCAATCTCGCGTCGAGATGGAATTTCGCCCCTGTCTTCCGCGGCTTCTTCCGCCGCCGCAGGAGTTACAGGAATAGTCCGGATTGTCATTAGTTTTCGGAATGGGGAATGGCGCTACGGACTTCCCTTATGCTTGCAACCAATACCATCGCATGGATGAAAAAAACCGATGAGTTCACCCAAACTGAATAAACTGAGCCAATTTCACGGCCGATCCGGGCCCTTGTTATTAATCATCATGGACGGCATCGGCTTGGGGCCTTCGAACGACACGAATGCCGTTTATCTCGCAAACACGCCGAACCTGGACAGCCTCTGCGCCTCTTCGTTGTTCACAACCCTCCAGGCTCACGGCGTCGCGGTGGGGCTCCCCAGCGATGAAGACATGGGGAACAGCGAAGTCGGCCACAATGCGCTGGGCGCCGGGATGATCACGGACCAGGGCGCCAAACTGGTTGCGAAGGCGATCGCTTCGGGAACCATGTTCCAAAGCCCGCTATGGCGCCGGATTGTCTCGCTGGGCGCCGGAGGCGGCGCGGTTCATTTTATCGGGCTTCTTTCAGACGGCAACGTCCATTCCCATATAGCGCACCTTTTCGCGATGCTGGACGAATGCGCGAAGTCGCATGTTCAACGCGTTCGGGTTCATGCGCTGCTTGACGGGAGAGATGTGCCGGACAGGTCCGGTCTGAAATATGTCCTGTCGCTTCAAGAAAAATTGAAATCCATCAACGAAAGCCTGGGGACTGATTATTCCATTGCGTCCGGCGGCGGCAGAATGAAGGTCACGATGGACAGATATGAAGCCGACTGGAATATCGTCAAACGAGGATGGGATGCGCATGTTCTGGGCCAAGGCCGTCCGTTTTCCAGCGCCTCCGAGGCTGTGGAGCGTCTCTATGCGGAAGACGCCAATGCGTCTGATCAATATCTCGAACCCTTTGTAGTCTGCGGCCCCGACGGGACTCCGGCGGGCGCCATCGGGGACGGCGACGCGGCGATCTTCTTCAATTTCAGGGGCGACAGAGCGGTGGAAATATCGAGGGCTTTCATCGAAACCGATTTCGATAAATTCGACAGGCAGCGCTTCCCCGACGTTCTTTTCGCGGGCATGACGCTGTATGACGGGGACACCGGAACCCCGCCGCATTATCTTGTGGCGCCGCCCGTGATCCAGGGGGTCGTCAGCGAGTATTTTTGCGCGGAAGGAATCAGAACTTTCGCTCTGTCGGAAACCCAAAAATATGGACATGTGACCTATTTCTGGAACGGCAACCGGTCCGGATATATCGATGAATCCCTTGAAACCTTTGTTGAAATTCCCTCGGATAAAATACGGTTCGACCTGGCGCCGAAGATGAAAGCGCGCGAAATTGTCGAGCAGACCGCCGCGTTGTTGCGCACCGGGCGTTACAGGTTCGGCCGAATCAATTTCCCCAACGGGGACATGGTCGGACATACGGGCAACATGAACGCGACCATCGAGGCCGTCGAGGAAGTCGACCGCTCTGTCGGGATGTTGCTTTCGATTGTGAAGGATCTGCAGGGCGTCGCCGTCGTCACCGCCGATCACGGGAATGCGGACGTCATGGTGGATATCGATAAGAAGGGCAACCGGAGAGCGCGGACCGCCCATTCCCTCAGCCGAGTGCCTTTCGCGATTTGCGATTCACAGTATCGAGGAGAATATGAAATGGCGCGGCTGGACAAGGCCGGGCTTTCAAACGTGGCGGCGACCCTGCTCAATCTCTTGGGCTACGAGAGGCCGGACAGCTACGATCCTTCCCTCATCCGGTTTAAATAGGATTTTTAGCGACAGTCGGAGACTTCGGCCGCAGGACGCGTGAGGTTTCAGAGCCTCAGCCTGGAACGGGCCGCCCGGATGGGATCGAGCGCCTCCGGAATCCTGAACGCGGCCGCAATTCCGAAATACATGAATCCGTACGTCAGAACCACCACAGGCCCGAGAATTAGCGGATGCAGGGCCTCCAGCCAAAGTTTCCCGGCGTAAGCCGGCGCAGCCGCAAGGACGGCCGTCAGCCATAATCGAGTCAGAAAGGATGCGGGCATTTTCGCTTTCCCGATCCTGCTGGCCATGGCGGAGCGCAGCAATGCAAATTCGATCCACGCCGCCGCGCCCGAAGCGGTCGTAATCCCTGCAATGCCCGGAAAGTCCAACCGGGAGGCGATTTTGAATGCCAGAAGCCACCCGAGAGCCGCAGCTATCAGGACTCTCAGGACGGCGAAGCGGAGCGGCGTGCGCGTGTCCCGAAGCGCGTAGAAAGCCGATGTGTACAGCCGTCCGAGAGTCGCGGCCAACATTCCGATCGTGGCGCCGGCCAGCACGGTCCAAACGGCGTTCACATCGCTTCGCGTGAATTTTCCCGTCTGGTAAAGAAGGGCCACAATGCTGTCCCCCAGGGCGAAAAAACCGGCGACTGTGGGAATGATGAAGAAAGAGACGCGCCTCATGGCTTTTTCCAAGCGCTTTCGAAGCGCCTGTGCAACCGCTTCGTCAGACCCTGTCTGGCTTGCCATTTCAGGCAGTTCGGCGTTGGAAATAGACATCCCAAAAAGACTGACGGGCAGAATGTATAGGGTCTGAGCGTAAGCCAGCTGGGCCATTGCCCCGGTTTGAAGAAAACTCGCCAGCCATTCGTCGACAAATGCGCTCACCTGGTTGACTCCGCGGCCTGCGACGCCCGGAATGAAATTTCGAATGACGGTTCGGACGTTCGAGGATGCGGTTTCCAGCTGAAAACGGAATCGCCGGATCAGCCGCAGAACCGCCGGGACCTGAACTCCGAATTGCAGAACGCTGCCAGCCACTGCGCCCCATGCCACGATTTCCGCAAAGGAATAGCCTTGCGTTTTGCCTCCGAAGCCTAAAAGAGCGCCGATCATCGCCAGGTTCCACAAAACCGGGGCTGCATACGGAAGAAAAAAGCGCCTGTGGCTGTTCAGGACGCCGAGGCACCAGGCCGAAAGGACAAGCACTCCGACACCGGGAAAAAGGATTCGGACAATCCGGACTGTAAAATCGCGTTTCGCGCCATCAAATCCGGGCGTGATCAGATCGACCAGGAGCGGCGCCGCTGAAACGCCCCCAAGGACGAGAACGGATACGACAACTGCCAGAAGGGAGCCGATGACGCGGGCGATCCGGTTCGCTTCCTCCTCCTGGCCGGAAGCCAGGAGTTTGGAATAAACCGGAATAAAGGAAGCGGACAGCGCGCCTTCTCCAAAAAGATTCTGGAGCAGGTTTGGGATCCTGAGAGCGGCGTTGAAGACATCGGCCGCGTCCGAGTTCCCGAAATAATGCGCGAAAATCCGGGCTCTCAACAGGCCGGAAAGCCGGCTGAGTAGGATTCCCGCTCCTACCAGGACTGCATTTTTCCCGGAACCTCTGCGCTCCTTCGGCGGCTGTGGAGCGACCGAACCCGCATCCTCTGGACTCGCATTTTGGGAAGGCAGTGTCATAGAAGCTCTCAGCTTTCAGCTCTTCTTGGCATTGGATCCATTCCGGCAAGCCCGATCGGCAGCCGCCGCTGCGCCGTCGGTTTTAGGCCTTTACTTCCAGCGGCCGCAAGCCGATCGCCGGTTTATCGCAGCTTGAGGGTGGCAAGCGCCGTCAGCGCCAGAATTCCGGAAGCAATCCAAAGCCGGATGACGACCTTGGTTTCCGCAAGCCCTTTATATTGCATGGAGTGATGCAATGGGGCGCGCGAAAAAATCCTTCGACCGAGCCAGCGAATCCCGATTTTGTCCTGAATCTGGGAGCTGATCGCTTCCGCCACAAACAATCCTCCGAGGATCAAAAACAACGCTTCCTGCTTCAGGACGACCGAAAGAGCCGCCATGCAGCCCCCGATTGCCAGCGCTCCCGTGTCTCCCATGAAAATTTGAGCCGGATAAGCGTTGAACCAGAGAAACCCGATTCCTGCGCCCGCAAATGCGGAACTGAAGACGGCGAGTTCGCCGGCGCCCGGGAAAAAGGGATAATTGAGATAGTCGGCCCAAATCCTATTGCCAAAGATCCAGCCGAACACGCCCAGCACTCCCAAAACGAATACCGAAGGGACGATGGCGAGCCCGTCGAGGCCGTCTGTAATATTCACCGAATTCCCGACTACAAGCACAAAGAAGAAAACGATGAGAGGATAAAGCCACAGGGAGTTGAAAAGAGGAGCTTTGACAAACGGAACGTAAAACGCCCCCATTTGGCCGGGCGGAAGCGGCGAAAAAGGGCTGACGACATACAGGGCCAGCAAGCCCGCGAAGACCGCCTGCAGCATGAGCTTTTTGGATTCGGAGAGTCCGCGGTCTCCGGACCTTGCTTCCGTCTTGGCGAGATCATCCATCAATCCTATGATGCCAAACCACGCCATGCCGAACAGCACCGCGATCAGAAATGTGTTGGCGAGATTGCACCATAGCAGACAGGAAATCAGCACGCAGCCGACGACGATCGCCCCCCCCATCGCCGGCGTGCCCGCTTTATCGGACGACGATGCAATCCCCGTCTCGCGAACATGGTCGACAAAGCCGCGGCGATGAAGGTAGCGAATGAAAATCGGGGTGATGACAAGCGTCAAGATGATGGATGTCAGCGCCGCTCCAATCGCCCTGGCCGAAAGGTAGTCCACGAGGCGCAGGAACGAAAAAAGCGGGTAGTCTGGATGGAGCAGCTTCCCCAATAGATAAATCATTGGACGAGTCTCTTTTCTTTTTCCTTGAGCAAGGATTCCATCAAGCTCTTATAAGCCGCTTTTATTTCGAATTGCGGCTTGAAGTCTGTGGACGTCAGGATAAACCTGGGCGCTTGTTTTTCCACAATGCTCAAATCCGTCACAACGCCTCGTTCCACGAGGTGGTGAATGCCGCGCAACACAGCCGCTCTTATTCTCCAAAGCCTCGCATCCCAAAGCCCCAGAAGCGCCGGCATGGCGTCCCGCTCCCCTCCCAGCTTCCCCAAGGCTTCTGCGGCTGCCGCGGTGACGTCAATGGCCGGGTCGGTCAAAAGCCTCAGCAGAGTCGAAATGAAGTTGTCGGGAGAGGAGAGCCGGGCCCCGAAAAACGCCGCGGCGCGCGCCGATTCCGCCCGGACTTCGTAATAGGGATCGGAGAGTCCGGCGAGAAGAGCTTTTTCAACTTCCGGTGAAATCTCATTCAATCGGACCAACGCGTTGACAATGTTGCGCCGGATGAAGCCGACCTGCTCAAAATCCCCGCCGAACAGCCGCTTGATCAGCGGAACCGGCTTTCGCTCAAAAAATAGAGCCAGGATGGCCGGGATTTTTTCCTTTGCACCGAGCAGGCCGAGCAGTTTGACGCCGAGATTGCGATTTTGCCACGATGAATCGATCAAAAGCGCGCTGGCCCGGGTTTTGACATACTCGAGGTCTTGCGGGCGAACGAGGATGTTTTCCGGTCGATACAGCTTCTTTTGTTTTTCCAGGGCTTTTTCGAGCAGCGACATCAAGGCCTGGTTGCCGGGCAGGCTTTCCGGAATGTGAATGTTCGAAACCTCGTCCGGAGGCTGCGCCTCGGCCTGACCCGGCTTGATGGACAGGCCGCGGATCCGTCGTTCGATCCGCGAGAGAGCGTCCTGGTTCAAAAATGAGCGGCTGAGCCGGCTCATTTCCTCCAGTCGGGATTCGTTTTGAACGAGGGCAAGAAGCTTTTCAGCCAGAACTCTGCCGTTGATCGACTCGGCGAGTTTCCCGTCCACCAAAGCGATCTGTTCGTAAAGAATTTCCGCGCCGCCGGATCTTTCCATGGAACGGGCGTTCATGACCTGATGATCGCCCGGCAGGTTTGGTTTGGGAATAATCAGCGCCGGCAAACCCATGGCCGAGATTTCATTGAGGCTTCCTGCGCCTCCGCGGGCCAGGACAAGGCTGCTGACCGCATACAGATTTTCGATGTTATGGAAAAACGCCCGGCATTGGTAAAACTCCCGGATCGCCCGCAGTTGCTCTTCACTGTAAGTTTTGAAAAGCCTTTGTTCGGTGTCCTCGACGGCATTGTATTCGGCGCTCTTCATCAAGCCTGCGCCGTGAATGATGAACAGGAGGTCGCGATAAGGGATCAGGCAGCCCAGGGCGTCGACCAGAGCTCTGTTTATCGCTCGCGATCCCTGCGATCCTCCGAAGGCAAAAATGACTTTGCGCCCCGCCGGTATTTCGATGTCGATGTTCTTCAGCGCCTCTTCACGGCTGATGCGGGCGATGCGCCGCCGCAGAGGGTAGCCGGACAATACGCCGGTTTTCGGAAAGTAGGACAGAGTCTCCGGAAAAGTGACGAAGACCAGTTGGGCGAATCGCCCCATCAGCCGGTTGAGCTTTCCGGGAACGGCGTTCTGTTCGTGAATATAGATCCGGGCGCGGCTTAGCTTTATTTTGCGCAACAACGATGCGGCGACGATCACCGGCGCCGAGACGTAGCCTCCGGTTCCGATGATGATTTCAGGCCGGAAGCGCAGCAGAATGAAAAGCGATTGCAGCGTCCCGATCAGGAGGTTCAGCAAAAAAGCGGCCAGCGCCGGAGAAACGCCGGACGGGAACCCGGAGGCCCGTACGAATTTTATGGGAATGCCTTCGCGCGGAACGACCTCTTCTTCGACTCTTCCGCGAACGCCGACAAAAAGGAAGCGTGTTTCCGGCGCTGCGAAAACCGAGCCGATGGCCAGCGCGGGATTCACGTGGCCCGCCGTGCCGCCTCCCGTCAACAGGATGCGCTTGATCGGTTGCGCAGATTTCACCTTTTCGTCTTCCGCAGTCAATTCTCCGCCGAACGCAACGTCCGCCATAGCAATGAACCCGGAGTAATCTATCAGAAACTATTGCAATATACTATAAAGGATCCGTCCATCCGGATTTTCGGCCGCTTTTCCAAAGCCTGAAAACAGGAGTTGAAAGGCGGACAAGCCCGGTGCAAGCGACCGAGCCGATCCGGGGCGTCGAAAAACCATTGTATCAGCAAAAGGAGTCCAGGGGTGAAAGGCTTGGAAATGTGCTGCAAACACCGCACTCCCGGCCAAAATCCCCCCTCGACAATCTCCAGGGCGCCGGCCCTGGCCTGCGTTGTTCATGAAGCTTCTGCCGCGGCGGCGGATCCGGGCACGGATGCGAGGCGCGCCAACGCCGCCTCGCTGCGAACCTTCATGACTGATGCGGGCTGCTAAGGCAGAAAGCGTTCGGGATGGGCCAGCTTTTCCGGGAGATAAGCGTCGATGACGTAATTCAGCCCATGTTTCGCCAGGGCTTGTTGTTCGGCGCGGACTCCCATTTTTACGAGCTGTTCGATTGCTTTCACCCATTCCTTGTGATGGCGGATGAACGGATCGTTTTTAATGGCGTCCCGCGCGCGCTTTTCGTCCACATCCTTCAAAGGATGCGTCGGAAGCTTATAATCGACAATGTCCTGCGGGGTGATGCCGAGAAAGCGGGCCTGAGGCACGCAGAAAAATTCGTTCAGGTGCGCCGCATTTCCGGACCCCACTTTTAATGTCCGATAGATGTTGGTGATTCCGTAAGGGTCGCCATCCACAAATACATAGACCGGTATTTTCTGGATGTCCGCCAGGCGGCGGATGAATCGCCGACAGGCTCGCGTGGGCACGCCTCCCATGCTGACCAGGATGCAATTGGCTTTCTTCCAATAATTATGTTTCACCAGACGTTGGAACATTCCGGCGGTTTCGATGACAAGGATGAAACTGGCCCGGGTTTCAAACTGGAGCTGTTCGACGGAGATGGGAATGGAGTAAGCGCCGGAGCCGAATTTCGTGCAGTCGATTCTCAGCGTTTTCCCCGTGTCCCGGTCGTGGTCGATGACAAACAGCCGCCCGGCGACATCGCCGCCTTTTTCTTCGGGGACGAAACCGAGCTGTTCGCGGTTGACGCCGAAATAGGCTTCCACGTCGTCCATCACGGTGTCGGATTCGGGCTGTTCGCTGAAGCGCGCGTCCTCCCAGTTTTTCGAAACATAATAGGCTTCCCGTTTGGTCGCGATGTCGTCGTTTTCGACGAGATCCTTCGAGAGCGCCACCATGCGCAGGGTCTGGGCGAAAGTTTTTACCGTATTGACCGTCAGGGTGCGCTCTTTCTTCTGGCCGGCCATTTCAAAAAAACCACGCTGAGGCTGATAGCGCACATTGGAAAGGGACCGCACCGGAAACTTCATGGTCGGCTTTTTCCGCGCCATGATTTTGCCGCGGATTTCCTCGGCTGAATTATGAATGGCGCTCAGGATGTTTTTGTTTGTTCCTTGCCCCGGTTTGGGGGCTTTTGTTTTTTTCGGCATTTCCATGCTCCAGGTCGGGCGCGTCAGGCGTCCATTTTATCTTTGGAGCGGCTGCGCTCCAGCACGTCTTTCAGAGTGACGACCAGGTCTTTTTCGGCTTTTTCATTCAGACCCAGGATTTCACGAAGGGCGATTCCTATATGGGGAATGTACTTTTCGATATAGGACTTCTTCTTTTCTTCCTCCGCGGCCCTCCGGTGCGCGCGTATATGAAACGAGAGCTTCCGTCCGCACTCCTGCAGCGCCAGCCTCAATTCGCGCAGGATCTCCGGATAGCCTGCCACCGCTTCTTTGCTTTCCGAGGTGAAGGGCACCCAGACGGAGGCGATGTGAACGAACAGCGCCACCGGTCCCACGGGCAGCGCGCCCTTCGATTGAGATAAACCGTAACTGCGCCAGTCGATTCCCAAAGCCGCTTTGGCGATGGCGCATCCGGACTGTTGATACTGGAGGGGGACGCGGTTGGCGAACCGCAGCAAGTCGATGAACTCGTCAGCCGGGAGGCCGCCGCCGTAGGCAAGCCCCACTTCCACCTGGAAGGGATTCCCGCGGTATACGGCGGGCGCGCGGGTGATCGCCGTATAGAAATCGGCGGGTATTTCCTTATGAAGCCCTGCAAGAATTTGCTCCTCGCCGATCGGAGAAAGGCAGTTCGTGGCCGGACTCATGATCTTTATTCCATTGATGGCTTTAAAGAGCCGCTCCGCTTCGTTGACCACAATGGATCGAGGATTGGCGCCTGGCTTCAGTTCGGCTGCGGCGCAGATTTCCTGGGCAACCCGCGAGCTGACCCTGGAAAAATCTCTCTGCAACGCCGCGCTGAGCTGCCGCACGGGCGTTTCCTTCATCATCCGGATGAGCACGCCGAGTTCGACCCCATACGGGTGCGGCTTGATTTCGCGCGGTTCGGGCGGGAGCGTCTCCGACCCGCGCGTCAAGTGCAGAACTTCCGTGGAGTCCGGGGTGGAGTAGAAGATTTCGCAATGAGGGTTGGCGATCGCCGTCTGGCGGATATAGTCGTCCACGGAATGCCGTCCCTTTTTGTATGTCCCGATCAGCTCGATTTCCACCCTGGTCCCGTGAGGCGAGTCCCAGTCGATGACTTTGTCAATAATAACCTGAGGGGCGTTCTTGCGCGTGTCTATCTGGATCTCGTAATAATGGGCCGGCTTTCCCGCCCCCGTACGCGATGTTACGACAATCGACTTCCCGGTGGTGAGCAAGCCGTACATTCCGGCGGCCGAGATGCCAATTCCCTGTTGCCCGCGGGCTTGCTTGAGCGTGTGGAACTTGGATCCGTAGAGCAGCTTCCCGAATATTTTGGGAATTTGCGCTTTCACGATGCCCGGGCCATTGTCTTCAACCGATATGCGAAAGCGGTCTTCGGCCAGCTGTTGAATCGCAACTTTCAGCGAAGGCAAAAAGCCCGCTTCCTCGCAAGCGTCCAGAGAGTTGTCCACGGCCTCTTTGATAGCCGTCAGCAATGCTTTCTGAGGATTGTCGAATCCAAGAAGATGGCGGTTTTTGCTGAAAAACTCGGAAATGGAAATTTCCCGCTGGCGTTCGGCCATGCTTTCAGCGGTCTGGCGGGCTTTCCCCTCCTCCGGGACGTCTTGCCGTTGTTCTGACACGTTCACTCCGATCGTTTTGAAAGGTGAAATAATAAGGAATCCCCTGCGCCATTTCAATCCCCGGGAGCGCCAGGGCCGCCTGCGTGCAAAATTAGGTTTTTTGCGTGGATCCGCGGTATCCTATGCCTATGTGCAGGGGGCTTTTTTTAATCGCATTCGTCATTTTTTTTATGAAACCTCAGGAGGCTTCGATGCCGGATCTTAACCAACTCGAGGCGATGGCAAGGCGTTTTGCGCCGGTGCGGATAACCGCGGACATATCCGGCCTGCCGGCCGGCGAGCAAAAGGCTTTGGCCAGTCTCGTGCGCGCGGGCTCTATCATGGACGCCCTCTTCCTTCGACAGGTCTGGGCGGGAAACGAGTCCCTTCTGCTCGATCTGGCGAAAGATTCAACCCCGCTCGGCCTTCAGCGTCTGAAATATTTCCTTATCAACAAAGGGCCATGGTCGCGGCTGGACCGCAACGAGGCTTTCATCCCGGGCGTCCCCGCAAAACCGGAGGGCGCCAATTTTTATCCGGCCGGGATTTCAAAGAAAGAAATGGAATCCTGGGTGAAAAGCCTGCCGGAAAGCGAACAAACGCGCGCAATGGGTTTTTTCACCGCCATTCGGCATAAAAACGGCGCCCACCCTGCGGATTTTCAGATTGCGCCCTACAGCCTTCTGTACCAGGACGAACTTGTCCTGGCGGCCGGGTTGCTTCGAGAAGCGGCATTGCATACAAATCAGCCCAGCTTGAGGAATTATCTGCTGAAAAGAGCGGACGCTTTTTTGACCGACGACTACTATGAAAGCGACGTCGCCTGGATGGAGCTGGATGCGTCGATCGAGCCGACGATCGGCCCTTATGAGGTCTATGAGGATGAATGGTTCAACGCCAAAGCGGCTTTCGAGGCGTTTATCGCAGTCCGGGACGACGTCGAAACCGCCAGGCTTTCCAAACTGGGCGCTCGATTGCAGGAGATCGAAAACAACCTGCCGCTGGATCCCGAATATCGCAACCCGAAACTTGCGCCGATGGCGCCGATCCGGGTGGTCAACGAAATACTCGCGGCGGGAGACGGCAATCACGGCGTTCAAACGGCGGCGTTCAATCTTCCCAACGACGAGCGGGTGATCCGGGAAAAAGGGGCCAAGCGCGTTATGCTGAAGAACGTGCAGGAGGCCAAGTTCAACATTGTCCTGGCGCCGATCGCAAAACTGATTTTGTCCGAAAGCGATCGAAATCGTGTGTCGTTCGATGCGTTCTTCACGCACATAATCATGCACGAGTTGATGCACGGCCTCGGCCCGCACGACATTCGCGTCGGCGGACGCGCAACAACGGTGCGGAGGGAATTGAAGGAAACCTACAGCGCTATCGAAGAAGCTAAAGCGGACATTTCGGGATTGTTTGCGCTGCAGTTTCTGATCGACCGGGGCGTTCTCGACAAAAGCCTCCAGGAAAGCTTTTACGCCACTTTTCTCGCATCTTCCTTCCGTTCCATGCGCTTTGGCATCCTTGAGGCGCACGGCCGGGCGAACGCTCTGCAATTGAATTGTCTGCTCGACTGCGGCGCCTTCGTGATGAACAAAGACGGAACCTTTTCGGTGAACGAGGCGAAAGCGAGGGAGGGAGTGAAAGCGCTCACCCGGGAATTGATGACTCTCGAAGCGGAAGGGAATTATGCGAAAGCGCAGGATTTGCTCTCCCGGCTGGGCGTCCTGCGGCCTGAAATCGTGAAAGCCCTGGACCGTCTCCGGGATGTTCCGGTGGATATCAGTCCGGAATTTGCGATTGCCGAACAGTTGCTCGAAAAATAGACGGCCGGGATCGCCGACGCCTGCAATAAAGCCGCAATTCGTCCGGCGATCCCCTATCCTGTAGTCCACAGTAAATCGTGCGAGGTTGTTTATGGATGAGTGGAAAATGCGGCCGATCGGATACATCCGCAGCCCGTATACCGAGACGCGACAGGTGCCGAAAGGGCTGGGAACGACCCACGTCATGGAGGGAACGCTCGAGGTCTTGCCCGAATTCGAACGGGGCCTCGAGGACATCGAGGGTTTTTCCCACCTGCTGATTTTCTGGATTTTCCACAAGTCGCAAGGCTACGAACTCGTCGGGGGCACGCCTGCCGACGAACGGCCGCACGGAGTGTTCTCCACACACTCGCCGCGCCGTCCCAATGCACTGGCATTGACCGTGGTGGAGTTGGTCCGGCGGGAAGGCGCCAAACTGCATCTGCGCGGAATCGACATGCTGGATGGGACGCCTGTTGTGGATGTCAAACCGCTCACTTCAAGCGTTCCGATGAATCAGCTGCGGCGCGGATGGCTGGAGGAAGCTGAAAAAAGAAAACAGTCGACAAAAAGGGAGGGAATGGACATGTCGGGAACCTACAAAAAAATCGAAATTATCGGAACGTCCCCTGCGGGTTTTTCCGAAGCGGTGAATTCCGCTCTGGCGGATGCGGCCGCAACGGTCCGCGGCATGGAGTGGTTTGAAGTCGTCGAGCAGCGGGGGAAAATTAAAGACAACCGGGTCGCCGAATACCAGGTTGTTCTGAAGATCGGATTCAGAATCGAGAGATAATCAGGCCGGCGCGAGCTTTTTTATTCATTGCCGGAGGCTTGGGGAAAAGCGCGGAGGATCCTGAAATTGCGCTCCGGCGCGTTCTCCGTGTGTTTTTTTTGCGGCTCTGGTAATCTCTTCCGATGGAAAAATTTAAATCCGGGCTTTTCACCCTTTGGTGTTGGATCGGGTGCTCGCTAAGCACGATTTTCTGGGGCAGCGCTTCCATTCTGGGGAGCCTGTTCTCGTCGAGCGGCAGGTTTCAGCATTTCTGCATGCGCCGATGGTCCAGGGACAACCTGTGGCTAAGCCGCGTCTGCGTCGACATTGAGGGTCTTGAAAACGTTGATCCGGGACGCCCGGCGATTTTCGTCGCCAACCACAGCGGGCTGCACGACATCCTTTCGCTGGCGGCCTGCCTCCCGATTCAGTTCCGCTGGATCGCCAAGAAATCTCTTTTTCGCGTTCCTTTCATGGGGTGGCATATGCGCCGCTCCGGATACATCGCGATCGACCGGGAAAACCCGCGGGAAACCGCCAGAAGCATCATTGAAGCGGCCAACCATATACGCAATGGGGTCAGCGCCATAATTTTCCCGGAAGGCACGCGCAACCGGGACGGAATCCTCGGCAAATTCTACAGCGGCGCATTCGCCCTCGCGCTGCGCACCGGAGTTCCTTTAATCACCGCGACCATTGAAGGGAGCCACCGGGTGATCGCGCCTCAATCGATGCGAGTCAATCCGGGCGTCGTCATTCGAATCAGGATCGGCGCCCCGGTCGATCTGTCCGGATACTCGCGAACCGCAAAGAATCAACTGATGGACGATGTTTTCAAGATCATGAGCCGGCATCTCGCAGAGCTGCGCAGTCGGATAAATCCGGAAGAAGAAAGCAGGGACGCCGTGCGCCGCTGGATAAACAAAAGCAGTTGTTGAGCGCGAACTCAAGCGCGAATCCATGGAGCAGACAAGATGCCATCCAACAATGCAGTGAAACAGTTTTCAGACGCCGATGCGTTCATTTCCAGGCACATCGGGCCGAGACCGCACGAAGGCCGGAAAATGATGGAAGCCCTGGGGCTTGAAAACTTCGATGAATTGGCGGCAAAAACGGTTCCCGCATCCATCCGGCTTCAGCGTTTGCTGCAAATTGGAGAGCCTCAAAGCGAATTCGGGATGCTTCGCGAGCTTCGCAAAATCGCTTCGCAAAACATTGTGTGCCGGTCGTTCATCGGGATGGGATATCACGATTGCATCGTTCCGCCGGTCATTCAGCGAAACATTTTGGAAAATCCCGGTTGGTACACTCAATATACGCCCTATCAGGCCGAGATATCCCAAGGGCGGCTGGAAGCGCTTTTGAATTTCCAGACGATGGTTTCGGATTTAACGGGCCTGGAAGTTGCGAACGCCTCGCTGCTGGACGAAGGGACCGCGGCGGCGGAGGCGATGAGCCTGTGCCACAGCCTTTGCAAAAGCGACGCCAATGCTTTCTTTGTCTCCGAGAGCTGCCACCCTCAGACCATTGAAGTGGTCCGAACCCGCGCCCGCGCGCGGGGTTTTGAGCTGATCGTCGGCAGCCACGAGGAATTCGATTTCACCCGGAAGATCTTCGGCGCTCTGGTGCAATACCCTGCGAGCGATGGAACTCTTTACGATTATTCCGTGTTCATCGAGCGCGTTCACGAATGCGGAGCGTTGGCCGCTGTCGCCGCCGACCTTCTCTCGCTGACGCTGCTGCGCCCGCCCGGCGAGTTCGGGGCCGATATCGCGGTGGGCAGCTCCCAGCGCTTTGGAGTCCCGCTGGGCTTCGGGGGGCCTCATGCGGCTTTTTTCGCCACCCGGGACGGCTACAAAAGAAGCGTTCCCGGCCGCATCGTCGGAATATCGAAGGATTCCGACGGCGGACAGGCCTTGCGCCTTGCGCTGCAAACCCGGGAGCAGCACATCCGCCGCGACAAAGCCACCAGCAACATCTGCACCGCGCAGGCGCTGCCGGCGATCATGGCGGGTATGTACGCCGTTTATCACGGGCCGGAAGGATTGAAAAGGATCGCCGAACGGATTCGCCTCATGACCTGCGTTCTCCGTCAGGGCTTGAAAAAGCTCGGATCCGAAGCGGGCCCTCCATGCTGCTTCGACACGTTGTATGTGAATTCTCCGCAAGCCGGCGACATCGTGGAATCCGCGCGCGCCCGAGAGATCAACTTGAGACGGCTCGGCAGAAACCGGGTCGGGATCAGTTTGAATGAAACGACAACCTTGGAAGATCTTGCGGATCTGTTGGAGGCGTTTGCGCCGTCCGCAGTTCCGATCAAGCCGGAAGATTGGATCGATGAAATTGCGCCGGGACTGCCGGACAATTTCGTCCGGAAGAGCGAATTTCTGACGCATGCGGTTTTCAACCGATACCAATCGGAGACGGAATTTCTGCGCTACATGCACCGGTTGGAAGGGAGAGACCTTGCGCTGAACGCTTCGATGATTCCGCTCGGTTCCTGCACCATGAAATTGAACGCAACCGCGGAGATGATGCCAATCACCTGGCCGGAATTCAGCGGCATTCATCCGTTCGCGCCTGTCGAACAGGCGAAAGGCTATTATGCGCTTTTTGATCAATTGAAGGATTGGCTTGCGGAAATCACGGGGCTGCCAAGCGTTTCCCTTCAGCCCAACGCCGGATCGCAGGGCGAATATTCCGGGTTGCTGGTGATTCGAAAATATCATGAAAAGCGCGGAGAAGGGCGCCGGGACGTGTGCCTGATTCCTCAGTCGGCCCACGGCACGAACCCCGCCAGCTCCGTGATGGCCGGAATGAAAGTCGTGATTGTGGCGTGCGACGAAAACGGCAATATCGATTTGGCGGATCTCAAGTTGAAGGCGGAGCGTCACGGGCGGGACCTCGCCGCGCTTATCGTCACCTATCCCTCCACTCACGGAGTTTTCGAGGAAGCTATCAGGGAAACGTGCGAAATAATCCACGCGAACGGCGGACAGGTTTACATGGACGGCGCCAACATGAACGCGCAGGTCGGACTGTGCCGGCCGCTGGAAATCGGGGCCGACGTGTGCCATCTCAACCTGCACAAGACTTTCTGCATTCCGCACGGCGGCGGCGGACCGGGAGCAGGCCCTATTGCCGTCGCCGCTCATCTGGCCGATTTTCTACCCGGACACCCGGTGGTTTCGACCGGAGCGAAAGACGGGATCGGCCCCATTTCTTCGGCCCCATGGGGAAGCGCCGACATTCTGCCGATTTCGTGGGCGTACATCCGCATGATGGGAGGGCGCGGCCTTAAGGAAGCCACTCTCTATGCGATTCTCAACGCCAATTATATTGCGAAAAAGCTCGATCCTTATTACCCGGTTCTCTACAAAGGAGCGCATGGATTCGTAGCTCACGAATGCATCCTCGACTTGCGGCCTTTCAAAAAAAGAGCCGGGATCGAAGTGGAAGACGTGGCAAAAAGGCTGATGGACTTCGGACTCCACGCGCCGACGATTTCTTTTCCTGTCCCGGGCACGATGATGGTCGAGCCGACGGAAAGCGAGTCGCTGGACGAGCTGGATCGCTTCTGCGACGCGATGATCGTCATTCACAGGGAAATCGAGGCTGTGGAAAACGGGACGGCGGATCCCCGGAACAATCTCTTAAAGAATGCGCCTCACACGATCGAGGCTCTGACCGCGAACGCGTGGCCTCATCCCTATTCCCGCGAAGAAGCGGCTTTCCCGGCTTCGTGGGTGCGAAAGCGCAAGTTCTGGCCTTCGGTCGGCCGGATCGACAACGTCTACGGCGACCGCAACCTGTTCTGCACCTGCAGCGGATTCTCAAAATTATAGGCTGCGGCCGGCGCGAAAGAATATATCGCCTCGCGCATTTCGCAAAGTCCGCGGCCAAAACTGTCAAAAGCTTCCATCGCGAGACTTCGAAAAGGCGCCTAATCGCCGTCGATCAGGTTGCCGAGTCCGCCGAGGATGCTGCCTTCTCCTTTGCGCGAGCCGGCGATCGAAGGAATGGCTTTGTAAATGCGGTCGGCCAGCCGGCTCAGCGGCAGAGACTGCAGCCAAACCTTGCCCGGTCCGGTGAGGGTTGCATAGAAGAGGCCTTCTCCCCCGAAGAAAGCCGATTTTATTTTCCCGACAAACTGGATGTCGTAGTTCACCGTCGGCTGCAGAGCGACGATGCAGCCGGTGTCGACCCGAAGTGTCTGGCCGGGCGCCAGTTCGACGTTATGTATCGTTCCTCCAGCATGCACGAAGCAGAGGCCGTCTCCTTCCAGCTTCTGCATGATAAAACCTTCGCCGCCGAACAAGCCAACTCCTATTTTGCGCTGGAAGGCGATGCCGATCGACACGCCGCGCGCGGCGCACAGGAAAGAGTCTTTCTGGCAGATCAGCGCGCCTCCAAGAGTGGAAAGATCCATCGGGACGATGCGGCCGGCGTAGGGAGCGGCGAATGCGACTTGCTGTTTGCTTCTCCCGGTATTGGTGAAAACCGTCATGAAGAGGCTTTCGCCGGTGATCAGGCGCTTGCCGGCGCTCATCAGCTTGTCGACGAGTTTGCCGGAGGCGCTTTGAGAGGACCCGTCTCCGAAAACCGTGTCCATTTCGATTCCGGAAGTCATGAACATCATGGCGCCGGCTTCGGCGACGGCGCTTTCACCCGGATCCAGCTCGACTTCGACAAATTGAAGCTCTTCACCGTAAATTCTGAAGTCGATTTCATGCGCTCTTCGCCCGGGCGTCGCGGGTATCGGCGCCGGTACGGCGGTTTCAGCAAAATGCCGGTTGAATTCTTCGACCTGTTTCGCCGGCGTCCAATTCGCCATTCCAGGGGTGAAAAGGAATGTGTCGGGCGCCAGCGCGCCGTTGCGGATGCGGGCGATTATTTCCTGGGGGCTCAGCGGTCCCACCTGATGGCCTTGAATTGCCATATACCACTGTTGCGAATCGGACATGGAGCGCCTCCTGAATTCGTGAACTTTTAATGCTCATTCCATGATTTCAAGGCAATGAAATCTCTTTCAGGGATTGGATCTGCGTGAGAAAAACGCTTTAAATCTCCCGGAGGTTTCCTCTACGAATTTCCGGATTGTCCGGACCCAGGGCCCAATCCGCGGGACTTCTTCCAGTTTGACGGCCCCTTTTTCCGCAGATTCACGGACGATGCGCAGGAGCCGGCGAGCCCAGGCGAATTCCGTCGCCAGGATTGCCAGGCCGATGGGGATGACCACCAAAGCCGGTCCGGGCAACACAAGCAAGGCGAGTCCGATAAGGACGACGGTCGTCCCGACCACTGCTATGACTATTCTGCGAGCATACCTAATGAGCATCTGTTTATTCTATCAGGTTCAAGAAACGCGAAAGAATCAAAACCGTTCGCGTCGTTTTGCCTTATCGACTTCACTTTGCGGACCATGGAGCAATTTGCTCGATTTGGTCCATGATGCGGTTCATCCGCGCCATCGTTGCTTCCAGAGGTTCTGATTTTGTCATGTCCACTCCCACCTTTTTCAATAACTCAATCGGGTAATCCGAGCCGCCGGCGCCGAGCAGGTTGAGATAATCGGCCGCTCCCTCCCCCGCCAGAACTCTTTCGGAGATCGCTGCGGAAGCAGTGAAGGAGGTGGCGTACTGATAGACGTAGAAATTATAGAAAAAGTGAGGGATGTAAGCCCACTCGCATTGAATTTCCGGGTCCACGATGCAGAATCCCTTGTCATGTCCGTAGTATTCGCGGACCATCTTCTCGTAGATGGAGTTCAGCAGATCGCCCGTCAGAGCGGCGCCATTTTCGGCGGTCTGGTGGATTGCGAGTTCGAATTCGGCGAACTGGACTTGCCTGAAAACCGTCGCCCGGGCGTTATCCAGGTAATTGCACAACAGTGAGAGGCGGACGTCTTCCCGGGTCTCAAATTCCAGCATGTGATAGAGCAGCAGCGCCTCATTGAAAGTCGAAGCCACTTCGGCGACAAATATCGAATAATGGGAAAGAGCATACGGCTGAGTTTTGTTTGCAAGGTCGCTGTGCATCGTGTGCCCCAACTCATGGGCGAGGGTGCTGACATCGTCGTATTTTCCATTGAAATTCAGCAGCATATAAGGATGGACGTCATAGACGGCGCCGTTCGAATAGGCGCCCGATCGTTTTCCGTGGTTGTGATAGACGTCAATCCATCGATTGGATAGGGCCTTGCGCGCCGTCTCCAGGTAGTCCGATCCAAGCGGCGCCAGAGACGCAAGGACATGTTCGACGGCTTCGTCAAAGGTATAGTTCAGATCAAGGTCTTTAACGACCGGAGCGTATAGATCGTAATAATGCAGTTCATCCAGCCCCAGCAGCATTTTGCGGAGCTGCAGGTAGCGGTGAAGCGTGGCAAGGTTCGCCCGGACGCCTTCAATCAGGTTTTTGTAAACGGCCACCGGGATGTTGTAAGCGTCGAGCGCACGCTCCAGGGAAGACGGGTAGTTGCGCGCTCGGGAGAAAAACATGTTTTTCCGCACTTCCGACGCGAGCTGGGCGCCGAAAGTCCGGCGGAATTCGTTCATCTTGCCCAGATAGGTCGAGAACGCCCTTTTCCGGTTTTCGCGATCAGGAGAGCGCCGGCAAAGGCTGAAGGCCGCCGGGTCGAGACGCACGACGCTTCCGTCGACAAGCGATGTTTCGGGAAACGGAAAATCGGCGTTGGAGAAAATGCTGTTGATGTTCATGGGCGAGTCGGCCATGAGACTCGCTTCGGCGATTATTTTTTCCTCGCCCTCTGTTCCGGTATGCGCCCTCTTCCGGAGCATGTCGTCAAAAACGTGCCGGTATACGCCGAGGCGCGGCTCCTCATTTAAAAACCGTTCGATTGCATCCGGCCCGATCCGAAGTATTTCCGGCTCGATGAAGGAGGCGATTGCGGCGAAATCCGCCCCGATCTGGCTCATCTCCTGGTCCATTGCCAGGCAGGAGGGATCGCGCGTGTCGATGTCGGACTTCATGCTGGCGTAGCAGGCCAGCCTGGCGCACTCCTTGCCGAGGAGGTTCAACAGATCGAGGCACTCCAGCAGCTTCTGGGAAGATTCGGATAGCTTGCCCCGGAAAGCAGAAATTCGAGGCAGGTCGGATAGGAGTTCACGCTTGGCTCGAGTCCATTCATTGTCGTCCGGATAGATGTCGCTGAGGTCCCACCGGTATTTTTCGGGAATTCGCGCACGATCGCGTTCTTTAACGTAGACGTCCTCCATAGAGCCCCCTAAAGACAAGAAATGAATAGTAACTCGGAACTTGGGGCTCATGCAAAAATGTTTATGACAGGGCGGTCTCTTTCCGGATTGGAGTCTTTTGGCGAAACAGCCCTTATAGGGCCGGGCGCCGCGCCGGACGACGCTGGATCTATTTCGCGGCCGCAAACGGCGCCGGCTTTTGGGAATCGCCGCTGCTTAAACTGCCGCGTACGGACTGCGGAAGTTTTTTCGGCTTCTGGATCAAGCCTTGGTAGTTTTGCTTTTTTCCCGGACCGCAGCTTTTTTCGCTTCCAAACGCCGGCGCAGTTCGGCTGTTTGCTCCTGATGACACCACAAGCACAGCGTTCTCAGGTTCGATAGATCGCATTCGCCGCCGCCTTCCGCGACCGGCAGTATATGGTCCGCGTCCCAGAAGCTTCGGCGCTTCGCATGCATGTCCAATTGCCGCCGCAGAGCCCTTCTTCTTCGGGCAGGTATCGACAGGAAGCGCCGGTAAAACTCGATCGTGTCCAGCCCGCACGCCGCGCAGACGCCGCGGTCCCTCGCCAGCACCTGATCGCGCAAATACGCGGGACTTGTCCTCAGCCTCCATTCATGGACGCACTGGTCGCTGCAGAACGTGCGCCTGCCCTCGGGCGCTTCGGCGCCGCACCATCGGCATATGCCGCGGCCATGGGGTCCTCGTTCCCTGGTGCGGCGCAACCGCCCGCCGCGTTTTTTTCGCTGAGTGCTCATCCGTTTTCTTTTCAGCGGAGTATTTTAATCCGGGTTAAGCGCCGCTTCAATCTTTGCGCGAGTCTGCTGCGGGCTCTTCAGAAAAGCTTGTTTCTTGGCTGCGAAGAAGCCCTTTCTCGCATGGATTTTATGCTCGGGGTCGGCGCTTGTGACGCTTAGTTTATGCCACTTGTCATCCGGGGGAATCCGTGTGTAGTAGCTGAGAACGTAGCCGGAGTGCAGCTCCCGGGCGACTTGTTCAAAAGCCTCGCGCAATTTTCTCAGGCTCTGGATGAAAAACGCCTTCCCGCCGCCCGGTTCGGCGAAATCCCGGAGGATGATTTTCAGGGAATCCATTTCAAGTCCGGCGCCGGCGCCTATGGTGTAAACAGGACAGCCGAATCGCGCGGCGGCGTTCAGCGCCGTCGTTCTCGCGGTCGTTCCGGACGTGTCCTGGCCGTCCGTAAAGCAAACGATCGCCTTGCGCCCTGATTTGCCGTCGAGGTGTCGGATGGCGAGAAGCAGGGCGTCGTACAACCTTGTCGCGCCTTCCGCCCGGGCGCTCCTGATTGCCGCAAAGAGAGGCGTGCGGCTCTCTGCAATCTGGGGATAAACGCGTATCTCCGAGTTGAAAAAAACCAGCATCACTCGGTCCTGCGGATTGAGACTCTCGATGAAGGCGGACGCCGCATCCTGGATATATTTCAGATTGGCCGAAACGCTTTCGCTGATGTCAACCAGCAGCACGATTTGAAGTGGGGCGTCCCGATGGTCGAGGCGGTCGATCGGCGCCGCCGTTCCGTCCTCGGCCAGTTGGAAGTCGGACATTTCGAGGTTTGGGACCAACTGATTGTTTTTTGTGACCGTGAGAAAGATTTCCACCAGCTGGCTTTGAACGGTGAAAGTGGCGCCATCGGTCTCCGGCTTTTGCGCCGGTCCGGACGCAAACGCGAGAGGAAAAAGAGCCAATGCCGCCAGAGCTTCGGTGGGGAATATTTTTCGCACAGCCACTCTCCTGGACCTGAATTATTTCACATCGAATGGCTTCATGTCATAACGGATCTCAATTTAATCGGCGGGCTTTAAGGATCCCCCGATCGCGGCCCATGAGTTCCGGCGCCGCCGGCCGAGCCGCTGTTTGCGATTATCGGATCGATTGAAGGCGGCCGGATTCAGGGAAACGCCGGCGCTTTTTCGGGCATTTCGCGCGGCGTTTCCTTTAAAACCGCTGCTTCGATTGCGATTCCAAACCGGCTCTGGCTAAATACCGGCCGGGCATATTAAAATGGGTTCATGAGAATTATCAAAAACTTGTTTGGGTACGTATGGTCCGGAAATGACAACAACTGCAACTCCTTCGTGTTCAAACAAGCCCTGAATCACGGCAAACATGCGGTCGTCGATCCCGGCCATTTGTTCACCCCGGCTTATCGGGAAGCGGGGCTGAGCCGGCTGCTCGAATCGATGGAAAGAGAAGGCATTTCAAGCGCATCGATCGGGTTGACGATTCTTACCCACGCGCACCCCGACCATTGTGAAGCCGCCATCGAGCTTCAGCGGCAATTCGGGGCGCTGACCGCTTTGCATAAAGCGGACGAAGCGGCTTTCCATAGGATGGGCGGAAAAGTCGACCTGTATCTGGAGGAAGGAGATCTCGATCTTGGGTCGCAGACTCGCACCAAGCTTCAGATTCTTCATTCGCCCGGCCACACGCCCGGGCACGTGACGCTATACTGGCCCGATCTGAAGGTTTTGATCGCAGGCGACTGTGTTTTCTATCGAAGCACGGGCCGGACGGACTTTCCGGGCGGCAGCGCCGCTTCGCTGCGGAAAACGATCGAGAGGCTCTCCAGGCTTGACATTGAACTGCTGCTGTGCGGACACCCTTACGGCAATCCGGGGATAATAAAGGGGAAGGACAAAGTTCAGGAGAATTTTGCATACATTTTGCATTAATCCGCATGATTCATATAGGTTCATGAATAATCCGGGTTAAAAGGTGCAAACTGCCAAAGGAGACAAGGTTGGAAGAAGAGAGAATCAAGAGCGCGTTCGAAATCGCCATGGAGAGGATCTCCGGCTTGCCCGAACTCACTCCCGAAGAAATCGCGGAGCAGAAGGAAAGAGAATTCAAGCCGATCGGCCTTGCGATTGCGAACAAATATCTGGAACGCCAGATTGCGGAGGATGAATTGAAATCTGCGCTCGACAGCCATCGGGGGGAGAAGGGCAAAATCGTTCGGGCTGCTCTGATTTCGGCTTTGTGTCAAGCGGTTCAGCTCGAAGACATTCCCAAAGCCGAAAGGGCGCTTCAGGCGTTCGCTGCGTTTGGGCTGGAAGAAAAGGATTTTGAAGAAACTCAGAGGGATTTCATGCAGGCGCGCCGCGATCTGGAACGCGAGATCGGGATCGTGCAGAATAAATACGAGGGCCTCGTCCGCCAGGAGCTTGAAGATAAAGGAATCCGGGGCGGCGCAGTCAATCCGAACCTTCTTCAAAACGAGGGATGGCTGCAGCGCTTGAACGCGATGCGGCGGACGCATGATTCGAAGTTGGCCGGCGTCAGGAAGAAGCTTATAGAAAAGCTTGGTTGATTCTACAAAAGCATTGTTTTTGCGTTTCGAGAATGCAGGGCTTCTATGCTTACCAGCTACCACAATCACACGACCTGGAGCGACGGCGTTTCGACGCTGGATGCGATGATCGACGGCGCCCGAAAGGCGGGGCTCGATGAGCTGGGCATCTCCGATCATTACACTCTCCCGCCGGATTTACGGCCCGTGCCGTGGGCGATGAATCCGGAATCGCTTGCCGATTACGTCGCCGAAATATCCCGTGCGCGCGCAAACAACGGAAAACCGGCCGTGTGTCTTGGCCTGGAAGTGGATTACATCCCTGAAACCATCGACCTCGCCCTAAGCCGTCTGGCGCCCTATCTCTTCGACTACCTGATCGTTTCCGTTCACTTCGTCGGCGATTTCCCCATCGACATGGATGCCGGCCACTGGAGAGACCTTTCCGAAGAATCCCGCAACGGGATCTGGCGCAGATATTGGCAGCTCTTGTGCGCGGCGGCGAAGACCGGCAAATTCGACATACTGGGGCATTTCGATTTGCCGAAAAAATTCGGATATTTCCCGACCATCGATTTGATGCAGGAAGCTCTGGCCGTTCTGGATGCGGTCGCCGAAGCCGGCATGGCGATTGAAATCAACACCGCCGGCTGGAATAAACCCGTTTGCGAAGCGTACCCGTCTTTGTTCTATCTGCGGGAAGCCTGCCGCCGGAGCATCCCGCTGGTTGTCAACGCCGACGCGCATCGAGCCGAAGAGGTGGCCGGCCATTTTGCCCGCGGCCGCGCCCTTGCCGCAGAGGCCGGATACACCGAATTGGCGCGCTTCCGCCAGCGCCGCCGCTGCAGCTGCCCTCTTTAACCCGCATTATTCTTGAAGCTTTGTAAGAGGCGAACCCACAAGTCCGGGAACCGCAGACAAGGAGAAGGATTTATGTCCGGCGGCCTCCCCATCTGTCATTTTTCATCCGCGATTTTTTTTAGGAGCCAGGCCATGTTTTTCCCGAGGGTTTTCATCGTCTGGATTCCCTCGGAGTCGTTCATGACTTCGCCCCGCTCTCTTCCGATGCCGACATTCCAGTAACTCGATCCCGGAATGATCATCTCGCTGATAAGAAACAGGTAGTTGATGCTTGCAAGGGCGTGATTGGATCCGGCGCGCCGCACTGCAATGACGCCGGCGCCGGCTTTCCGCCTTAATACGCCTCCGTTCGCCCGCGAGACGAAACCGCAACGCTCGATGAGGGCCTTCATGCCTGCGGTGATATCGGAGAAATAGACGGGGGATCCCAGCAGAATGCCATCCGCCCGGCTGATTTCCTTGAAATATTCATTGAAGGGATCGGCGTCTATGGCACACCGCATGTTCTTATTTTCCATGCACTTGCCGCAAGCCGTGCACCCTTGGATGACGCTCCCGGCCATTTGAATCAAATTTGTCTCGATCCCTTCCGCTTCCATTTCGTTCAGAGCGAAATTTAAAAGAAGGCATGTATTCCCGTCTGCCCGCGCGCTGCCGTTGAAAGCCACAACTCTCATCCGTGCACCTCCCGTAGACCGGACGGCCATTCCGCCAGCGGGATCCGGCCGCGAAAATTAAATTTTCAAGATTCGACTCCATACTGTAGAATCTCCCGCGAGATTTAAGATGCACTAAAACCCGGGTATATTCAAACAAGAGCCAAAATCATGCCTCCAATTTCTGAAGCTACTCGACCTATTATGTGGAACATTTCCCATGTTTGGGCAATGTACGGACTGCTTGCGATCGCCGCCGCCGTCTTTATTTACGGCGTCTACCGACGGATAGAATTCTGGCGCCGGGGGAAGGCCGACAACGAGCGTCTGACCCAATGGGGAAAACGTTTCAAAATTCTGTTGCGCGAAGTCCTGCTTCAGAAACAGGTCCGCAATTCAAACTTCCCCTCGATTCTGCACTGTTTCGTTTTTTATTCGTTTGCGGTTCTGTTCATCACCACGCTGATCGTGATGGTCGAGTACGATGCCGGCCAGTTGCTCGGAATCCAACTCAACATCTTCAAGGGATTTGTCTACGTTTTCTTTTCTGTGGCCTCCGAGCTTGCCGGGATCCTGATACTCGTTGGAGTTGCGATGGCGGCCTATCGTCGATACGTTCTGAAACCGGCGACGCTGCCCAACACATCGGAGGACGGATGGGTGCTTCTGCTGATCGCCGGGCTGGTCGTTACAGGCTATCTGGCCGAAGGGTTGCGCATCGCCGTCCTGGACGACCCGTGGAAAATGTTGTCTCCCGTGGGCTGGGGCGTCGCCGGCCTGTTCTCCGGGATCGGCGGCGAAGCCGGGCGTGCCGTTCACTCTTGGGTGTGGTGGATTCACACTCTGTTTGCATTGAGCTGGATCGCCATGATTCCGTACACAAAATTCGTTCATCTGCTTTCGCTTCCGGCGAACATTTTCTTCTCCAAGATAAAACCGCGCGGCGAACTCCAACGTCCCGATATCGAGAAGCTGATGGAAAGCTCCGATGCGGACGCGGAGCTCAAAATCGGCATTCAGAAAGCCGACGAGTTCAGCTGGAAACAGCGCCTTGATCTCGACACGTGCGTTTCCTGCGGCAGGTGCGAGGAGGTTTGTCCGGCGTATATGGCGGACAAGGACTATTTCACGCCGCGGCAACTGATTGCGCGGATGAAACAGTCGCTGGATGAGCTGGAAAGCCGGAAGCACGAAAGCGGCCGGCCGGAGACGACAGACCTCGTGGGCAAGGCTTTCGATGAGGAATTTGTGTGGCATTGCCGGACCTGCGGCGCCTGCATGGAAGTCTGCCCCGCGTTGATCGATCATGTCGACACCCTTATGGAAGTCCGGCGGAATGAGGTTTTGATCCAGGGCCGCATGCCGGAAGAAGCCGGCCGGGCTTTGAGAGCATTCGAAACCAACGGGAATCCTTTCGGACCTCAATCCGATCGAACGGACTGGATCGAAAAGACGAAGGTCCGGGTGGTCGCTCCGGGCGAAAAAGTCGATGTGCTCTATTGGATCGGGTGCTGCGTGACATTCGATCCGCAAAAGCACAAGATCGCCGAGGACGTCTGCCGGCTCATGGAGAAGTGCGGCGTCGACTTCGGCGTGCTTGGCTCGGATGAGAAATGCTGCGGGGATCCCGCCCGCGTCATGGGCCAGGAAATGCTATTCCAGCAGGCGGCGAAGGAGCAGATCGAGCTGCTGAAGCAGCGGCGGTTCCAGGCGATTCTCACGGGGTGCCCGCATTGCTACAACGTTCTCAAGCACGAGTACCGGCAGTTCGGCGCCGATTTCAAAGTCATGCACCACAGCGAATTCATACAGGAAATGCTTTCTCTGGGAAAGCTTAAGCCCGAATTCGCCGCCGAACGCAAATACGTCTATCACGATCCGTGCTATCTCGGCCGCTACCAGGGCATTTATGACGCGCCGCGCGAGGTTCTTCAATTTGTTCCGAAGGCTCGCATTTTCGAAATGAAAAACCGCCGCAAAAAAAGCTTGTGCTGCGGCGCCGGGGGCGGACATTACTGGATGGATTTGAAGCGGGGCGAACGGATCAACAACCTGCGCGTCAGGCAGGCGGAGGCGTCAGGAGCGGACACGATTGTGACCGGCTGCGCCTATTGCATGCACATGCTCCAGGACTCGGTGAAGCTCCTTAATCTCGACGATAAGATGCGCGTCGTCGACGTTGCGTCGCTCATCGCCGACAGTCTGGAGAGCCCGAAACAATAGTGTCCGGGAGAGCGGATGTTCACCGGACACTGAATGGCTTTTAACCGCTATGCAAAAAGAGAAACTCGAATTCAGGGGGTCCGGCGGAATAATATGCGCGGCAAAATCAATAGCCCCAACGGCAGGCTGATTTTAGCATTGTGCTGCTACGTCGCGCTCATTGCGTTGGCGCTCGTCGCCCTGCTGCCGGTTCGAACTTCCCACGAACGTTTCGTGCTCGCCTTTGTAATTGCTTTTTTTGCGATCCTGATTGTGAAGACCATCCGTTTTAGGGATAAACAGCTTTAAAATCGTTTTCCAAGCCCGGCCATCCATAAAAGACAAAAAAGTCCCCAAACCGTGCAAATTAATGCGAAAATTATTATTAGAGCTATCTAAATGATAGGCCAGGAGTTTCATCGATTTTAACGAAGAGTTTTCCGGTTTCGTCTCAATTTCTCTGTAAAACCGGACAGCGCAACCTATAGGTAATAGCTGTTTATTCCACAACGAGCGCGCTCAAAATATGATCTAAACCTTCAATGTATTGTATTTACAATGATCTAATATTGCATCGTCTTTATTTGTTTCAAAAATTACTTGCTTTCGCCGTCGAGATTAATTAATTTTAATATTAGGGATTTATAATGGAAAGAGGTATGTAATGGATAAACGAAGCGAAAAGATTTTTGGAAAGATTATATGTCTTGTCTGCATGCTATCGGCGTGCGCATTCAGTGCCGCCCCTGCTGCGGAAGCAGGCACTTTAGAGCTTGGCGCCGTGTTCAATGGCATCGCTCCAACAAGCGCAGCCCCTTGGATAGCGATTCATTTTTCCGACCTGACGACAAACCAGGTGCAATTGACGATAACTTCTTCACTTGAAGTCGGCTCGGAATTCATTGATCAGATAGCGTTCAACCTCAATCCAGAAAAAGCGCCGGCCGATCTTATTTTTAACCCGTCGACGCCTTTGGATGCGACCCCATCGATAACGACAGGCACAAATAATCTACAGCTTGTCGGCAGCGGGAATAAAGGGAAGGGATTTGACATTTCGATGGAATGGGCTGCAAACAGTTTTAACGGATCGGAGATTGTCACATATATCCTGTCGCTTCCCAATAGTGGAAACCTGTCGGCCGCTGATTTCAGCTTCAAAAACGCCTCCGATCTGTTTGCAGGCGCACATATTCAGGGCATTCCTTTGGCTGACGGAACTACCACAAGCGGAGCTGTGACTGTTCCGGAACCGGCGTTTGCTCTTATGCTCGGGATTGGTTTCGGCGTATTCGGCCTGGTCGGATGGCGCGTAAAGAAATAACAGAAATATCAGAACGCCGCACATCAGCCTCTTTTGAAAGCCGCTCTTGAGAGCGGCTTTTCTTTTTTACGCATTATTTTTTAAAAGTCATTTGAATCATTCATGGCGATCGCGCATTCACGGACCGACTCCTGATAGTTGCTCCGGGGATCTTTTCGACCGCAAGCTCCCGGTCTTCCAATGCTTGACCGTTGATTATGCCGGCGATATTCGATATTTTGAGTGCTTATCGGATCGAAAAGGAGCCAAGGAATGAAACTCAGGAGCGCGGTCACGACACAAGGGCGGCGCATGGCGGGCGCGCGCAGCCTCTGGCGCGCCAACGGAATGCGCGAAGAGCAGATAGGGAAGCCGGTCATCGCCATCGTCAATTCATTCACTCAATTTGTCCCCGGACACGTTCACCTGCACGAAGTCGGGCAGCAGATCAAGAGGATCATCGAGGCGCAGGGCTGCTTCGCGGCCGAATTCAACACCATCGCCATTGACGACGGGATCGCGATGGGTCACGAGGGCATGCTTTACTCTCTTCCGTCCAGAGAACTGATCGCCGACAGCGTGGAATACATGATGAACGCTCACATGGCCGACGCCATGATCTGCATTCCCAACTGCGACAAAATCATTCCGGGCATGCTCATGGCCGCCATGCGTTTGAACGTCCCCGCGATTTTCGTTTCCGGCGGTCCCATGGAAGCCGGCCGGTTGAACGGCAAAGGCTACGATTTGATCGACGCAATGGTGATGGCTGCGGATCCGTCTGTGCCCGACAAAGATATTGCCGAACTGGAACTCGCCGCATGCCCTACCTGCGGTTCCTGTTCCGGCATGTTCACAGCCAATTCCATGAATTGCCTGACCGAAGCCCTCGGAATGGCTTTGCCCGGCAACGGCACGGTCCTGGCGACTCACCGCAACCGCATGTCCTTGTTCGAAAAGGCCGCGCGGCGAATTGTGGAGATGGCGCTAGCCAGGTACGGACAGGATGACGAATCGGTCCTGCCTCGCTCGATTGCCACGCGCCAGGCTTTCATGAACGCCATGGCTCTGGACATCGCGATGGGAGGGTCCACCAACACGGTTTTGCACCTTCTCGCAGTCGCGCAGGCGGCGGAAGTCGATTTCACGATGTCCGACATCGACCGGCTGTCGCGGAAAATCCCCGTGTTGTGCAAAGTCGCTCCCAGTTCGAGTTATCACCTCGAAGATGTGAACCGGGCGGGAGGAATCATGGCAATCCTTGGGGAGCTTGCCCGGGCGGGTCTGATCGATCCTTCGGTCCGCCGGGTCGACGCGCCCAACCTGCAGACGGTTCTGAACAGCTACGACATCGCCTCTCCGGCCGCGACGGAGGAATCGCGCAAGCAGTGCTTGAGCGCGCCCGGTGCGAAAGGGAGAAACCTTGTCATGGCCTCGCAGGAAGCTTATTATCCGGCGCTGGATTTGGACCGCAGTCAAGGCTGCATTCGCGATGTCGCCCATTGCTACTCCAAGGACGGCGGTTTGGCCGCCTTGTTTGGGAATATTGCCGAAGACGGTTGCATCGTGAAAACCGCGGGCGTCGACGAATCCATTTTCCGCTTCAGCGGGACCGCGCGCGTTTATGATTCGCAGGAAGCGGCCTGCGAGGGGATTCTCGGCGGCGAAATCAAGGCGGGCAACATTGTCGTCATCCGCTACGAGGGTCCCAAAGGCGGTCCCGGCATGCAGGAAATGCTCTACCCGACTTCGTATATCAAGTCGATGCATCTTGGCAAAGAATGCGCGTTAATTACGGACGGAAGATTTTCCGGCGGGACTTCCGGGCTGTCCATTGGACACGTTTCGCCCGAAGCGGCTTCGGGCGGCGCCATCGCGCTGATCCGCAGCGGCGACACGATCGAGATCGACATCCCGAATCGAACGATCAACCTTAAAGTCAGCCCGGAAGAGCTCCAATCGAGGCGCAAACAGGAGCTGGCCAAAGGGGATTTGGCGTTCAGGCCTCAGAGGGATCGGCGCATTTCGGAAGCGCTTCGCGCTTATGCATTGTTTGCGGCCTCGGCCGACCGGGGCGCCGTCCGCATCCTTCCCGCAACCGTCCCGGGCAGGCTATAGAAAAGTATCGTGGAGTTCCTGTCAAATCATTGGGGAATTCGCGCAAATTTGTCTCGAGTCCGATCCCTAACCCGGATACGCCGCCTCGCTACGAACCTTCATGAATAATCAGGTTTAATGGATGGAATAGGATGAAGCTTGCGGGGAAGCCCCGATATTGGACTGTGGCGCTTGCGTCAAGCTCATTGCAGCAGGAAGAATAAAGGGCGCTTTTCAGAATTGGCCCTCCAACCATGGGCTTCCCGATCGCTGATAATCTGCCAGCATGTCCAACCGGCCCGGATCTTTCAAGCCGATTGGAAGGCGATTTCATTGCAGACCGGCGCCAAAGAAATAGCTGCTTGCCGGGGATCGCGTGTTGCCGGAGGTTCCTGTCCGGCAATGGGCGCTTGCACTTTCCGGCATCCATCGCCTATTTGTTCAAACGGCATTCGCTTTCTTGCCCAGGAAAACGGGCAATGGCAAAAAACTTAAATGCGGTGCGGTGAATTTGATTTTATACCGCCACCGGGAAAATGCCCGTCCTTTCCCAACTTCGGCAAATTGACCGGCGTCAATCTCAGCGGCTGTCAGCGGCTGAGTTTTTTAAACAGGAAACGTTGGGGCATGGCAAACGTATTCAATAGTGCAAATGGGTTAGAGGGAACCCAACCTCTGGGATAATCACAGAAAATACTTGCAGAAGCCCTGGATTGGGACATACTAGGGTTATTAACCGGATTATTCATGAAGCTTCATGAACAACACAGGTTAAAGTAGGCAGTTTGGATTGATAATCCCATTTTGTTTTTTAAAACACTTTAATGTAGATGCACTGTCATTCTGCTTGCCAATATTCCCATTCAATCGAGCGCTATCCCACTCGAGTCGGATAGGGACATGCGCTTTTTCTAATGAAGCGCCAACCTTAAGGAGGACGTTTTATGTCTGATGACAACACCAAAAATAATGAAAGCAGAGGGCTCAATCGAAGAGGCTTCCTCAAAAGTGCGGGCGTGGCCGTGGCTGGAGGCACTCTAGGCGCAGGGCTGACGCTGACGAACAACCAGAGCGTCTCCGCCGCCGGGCCGGCGATGCCGGCCACGATCCTCGAGTACGACTGTCCAATCGATGGAAAAGTCTTCAATACCCTGGCCTTGCTGCAACAGCATTACGCTGAGGCGCATGCCGGCGCCGTAACTCCGGTAGTCGTCAAACTTAACGTAAACGGAAAAAGCCATGATGTTTTGATCGAGCCCCATTGGACATTGCAGCGCACGCTCCAATACAGACTTGGCTTGACCGGCGCGAAGCAAATGTGCGATCGAGGAGGCTGCGGCTCCTGCACGGTGATTATCGACAATAGAGCGGTGCTTTCCTGCACGACGCTCACGGTGGAGTGCGAAGGCAAAAAGATCGAAACCGTCGAGGGAATCGCAGCAAACAAGAAATGGGAGCCACTTTTAAAATCCTATTGCAAATGGGATGCGATGCAGTGCGGCTACTGCACGCCCGGAATGGTGGTTTCGGCGAAGGTTCTGTTGGAAAAGAATCCGAATCCGACTGAAGATGACTGCAAGCGGGCGCTGGCCGGCAATATCTGCTGCTGCGGAACCTATCCGCGACATCCGACCGCGATTATGGAAGCAGCCCCACAGATAGCGAAAGGAGCGTAATATGGCTGATAAGGGAACAAATGGAGATAGAAAAGTATTCAGGGTTGTCGGAAAACCGAATCTTCCAGGCGTAAAATCCTGGGACCAAGTGACCGGCGTTGCAAAATTCGGTCCCGATTATGTCGTTCCAAACATGCTCCAGGCAAAGTTTCTCCGATGTCCTCATGCAAACGCGCGCATCAAGAGCATGGACGCCAGCAAGGCCAAGGCGCTTCCGGGAGTTTTTGCTATTTATACTTGGGAAGATCTCAAAAGCAGCGGCGGCGGCGGTCGAGGCGGCGGCATGGGCGGTTTCGGCGGCATGGGCGGTGGCGGCGGAATGCTGAGCGACTCCGCTGACCAGGAAGGAGCCGAAGTAGGCGCTATCGTCCTCGCCGAAAGTGAAGACACCTGCGAAGAAGCGCTGAGGCGACTGGAAATCGAATGGGAGGTGCTGCCTTTCGTAGTTGATGTACGAAAAGGAAGAGCCCCCGATCATCCCGTTATCCGTCCGGCTCAATCGGGCGGCGCCGGCGGTCGAGGCGGCGGCATGGGCGGCGGCGGCATGATGGGCGGCAGAGGTGGCGGCGGTCAACCCAAAGTAGGAAATGTAACCGTTTTTAGCCAAAACAACAGCGGCGATGTCGAAGTCGGTTTCAAGGAAGCCGACATTATCCTCGAATATGACGTGAATACAGCGGCTTTTTCCGGTCATCTCCCCACTCCCATGGGCGCTGTCGCCTGGTATGACAAGGACTCGCAATTGCACCTTGAAGGCGATCCCTGGTCAGGTCAAGGCATTCAGGAGTGCGTGTATGTAGGCGGCCGTTATTGCGACTGGGGCGCCCGCAAATCCGCGCAAATTGCTCCAACGCTCGCTCAAAAGGCCAAAAGACCGGTTCGATGTATGAATAGCCGTTATGACCAATACGACTTCAATATGAACGATCGCTTCGTGCATATGAAGATTGGCATTAAAAGCAACGGCCTGATTACGGCGATACAGGATTTTTCCATCGCCGACAACGGAGTTCAAGGAAGCTCCAGTTTTGGAACTACCGTAGACCAGAGCTATGGCCCCTATTACACCTCCCGCTGCAAGAATATCAAGCAGACCATGGAGGCTGTAGACAGCAACCGCGGAAAGATGTACCTGAGCGGCCAACACAATCCTATGGGCTGGGATGCGCTGATGGTGGGGTACTATGTGATTGCCGAAAAGCTGGGCAAGGACGTTATCGACATCGCGACGCTGAATCTCCATGGGCCCGATTCCCAGGACGACCCCAATCCTGTGCCCAGCTATCAAGCCTGTGTCGCAGAAGTCAAGAAGATGATGAATTGGAACTGGCATAAAGCCGGCGCCAGAAAGCTGCCCGATGGCCGTATGCACGGAGCGAGCTTCCGCTACGGCCAGTGCCCGCGCCATTCTGTGGGGGGATCGTACAATCCCACGATCCAACTTCAAGACGGCGTCGTCCACATGAAAGCCAAGGGGCAAGTGATCGGCCATTATGGATATGAATGCAACATGATGGTCATTGCCGAAGAGTTGGGGCTGGAGTACAAGGACATCCGATGCGATTTCAAGTACAACGAAAGGTACAGGCCTTATGGCGGCGGCGCCGATGGGTCGACGGCTTCTTCCTGGGCTATCAAAGAATGCGCCAATAAGCTGAAACAGCAAATTTTGGAGGCTGCGATTGCGGAAGCAAGCAATCCTCCCGCCGACGGCGCCAGGACTCAGTCCAATCCCTTCAAGGGGGCGAAGGCTGAGGATCTGGATATGCAGGACGGCAAAATCGTCTTCAAGGCTGATCCCGGCAAGGGCCTTCCGCTAAAGCAAGCCGTTCGGCAGACTGTAACCGCCAGTTTTAGCGGTGCGCCTCCAACTTCTGTCTGGACTACAGGGGGAAAGAAGTTGGATGCCATGAATGTGGCCACGTGCGAAGTTGCAGTCGACACCGACACTGGAGAAGTAGAAATCCTCCGGTTCGGAGTTGTTGCTGATCCGGGGAAAGTATTGAGGCAGACATCGATGGAGAGCCAGATTCACCAGGTGATGGATTTCTCTACCGGATGCCAGACCAAGGAAGAATTCATCTTCGACCCGAACACCGGGGTGAGGCTCAGCACGAATATATTTGACTACAAAAAAGTCAGCATGCTGGACATGCCTCGGGTGGAAACGAAACTTCTGGAAACACGCTGCAGCAACGCCGCATACGGCGGCAGCGGCATCAGCCATTCTCTGGCGAATACGCATCTCGTCATAATGGCGATTCACAATGCGATCGGAAAATGGGTTGATTCGCCGGCCACGCCGGAAAAGGTTTTAAAAGCGCTGGGCAAGGCATAGAAAACGTTTCCTGATCAGCGTTTTCCGTTTCCCGTTAAAGACCTTAAGTTTTTAACGGGAAACGGAAAACCGGAAACGGGGAACGCCATAGGAGAAATGAAATGAAATCATTCAAGCATGTGAATGCGAAGACCTTGGCGGAGGCTAAAACCGCTCTTGCCGGCGGCAAAGGAACTATTATTGCCGGTGGCACCGATCTTATCGGAGGATTGAAGGATAATATCCAACATCCTGTATATCCCGCCACCCTGGTCAATATCAAGACGATTGCTCCGAGTCTTGATTACATCAAGGAAGAGGGTGGCATGTTGAAAATTGGCGCAACCACCCGTCTGGCCGACATCGCCGGCAATAAAATCATAAATCAGAAATATACGGCGCTGGCGCAGGCTGCGTTGCGCGTGGCGACGCCCCATGTCCGCGACATGGGGACCATCGCCGGCAACATCGCGCAGCTGCATCGCTGCTGGTATTTCCGCAAGCCGGAAAATCGTTTTCCCTGCGTCCGCAAGGGCGGGAGCACATGTTTCGCGATGTCCGGCGACAACCGGTATCACTCGATCATGGGCGCCGCCACCGGGATTGCATGCATCGCCGTGCATCCCAGCGACACGGCGCCGGCCCTTATTGCGCTGAACGCAAAAGTGGTGACGACGGCGCGCACGATTCCTATCGAGGAATTCTTCACTGTCGCAAAACCGAACAATACGGTGCTGGCTGCGAATGAAATCATTACCGAAATTCAAGTGCCGGCGCCTCCGGCCGGGGCGAAGAGCGCATTCCTGAAATTCGCCATCCGCAAATCCATCGATTTCCCGATTGTAAATTGCGCCGTTCTCGTTGGCGGCGGAGCGCCTCGCATCGCTCTGAACGCTGTCGGGCCAAAGCCGTACCGTGCAACCAAAGCGGAAGCGGCTCTCGCGGGCAAGAAAATCGATGCAACGACTGCCGCAGCGGCTGGAGAAGCCGCGGTGGCAGACGCCAGGCCGCTGGCTGCAGCAAAGTACAAGGTTCAGATAGCGAAGACCCTGGTAAAACGGGCGCTTCTGGCTGCCGTCTGATTTTCGCTTTTTAGACTCGTAAGGCGTGAAATACACGAAAGCTTTCCCGTGTATTTCACGCCTTTTTTTATTTTGATCTGGACGCCTGCCCGGATCCGCCGCTGCAGCAGAAGAAGCTTCATGAATAATCCGGGTTGAACCGGCGGATTCCGATTGCAGGATTATTGGATCCTTTTATTCGGCCGCGTCTCGGGACGTCATTCAATAGAATTTTTCAAATAATTTATCAAGAGTCGCCGGCTATTCTTCGAAATGTGCTTGTGAACCCTTGATGCGCCGGAAGAAATGAAGTTTTCCCGGCATCGAGAAATACTTCAGAAAAAATCGCCTGGCAGCCGAGGGCGATCATTGCCTCAGGACGCGCGAATAGAAAGTCGATGCGGCAGGCTTCCTGCTCCGGGGATAGCCGGGATTCTAGGCGACGGCGGCTTCCTGCAAGATTTCCCCCTGGAGCCCGATGACGGTGCAGAAAATCGGGATTTTTCTTCGCGCGCGGCCGGCCGCGTCGGTCGCAAGACGCAAAAGCCCGCGACAGCAGGGCACCTGCATGATCATTACGTTAAGGGATTGTATCTCGGCTTCATCGATCAGCGCCGTCAATTTCTCGAGATAGGATTCCTGGTTGGAATCCAGTTTGGGGCAGGCGATTGCCAGCGTCCGGCCTTGCAGCTTTTGATGGAAATCTCCCAGCGCAAATGCCACGCAATCCGCCGCCAGCAGCAGGTTCGAGCCTTTGTAATGAGCCGCAGCAGGGGAGATCAGGTGAAGCTGAACGGGCCAGTGTGTGAGTTGAGACGCAACGCCCGGCGCCGTCTCGCCGGCGCCGGGTTTCGGCGAAAAGGCGACCGTTTGCGATCCCGGGCAGGACCGGGGAGCAGGCCCAGGCGCGTCGTTTTGAGGCTGCAGGTCGACGTTGATTCCATGTTCTTTCAAATAGGCCAGCGCTTCCCGGAGGTATTGCGTTTGTCCGTGGCGCCTCAGGTGTTGGAGGTGCGCCGCGAGGACATTGGCGCCCTGAGGCACGATGTTCTCCAGAGCCATTATTTCGTTGTAAGGCGCCGCCTCGCGTTCTTCGATGGAAATCGCATTCTCAGGGCAGGTCTGCAGACAGGCGCCAAGGCCGTCGCAAAGCAGATCCCCCACAAGCCGGGCTTTTCCGTCGATTAGCTGCAACGCGCCTTCCGGACAGCCGGAGACGCACAAGCCGCATCCGTTGCATTTTTCCTGGTCGATGCTGATGATGGTCCGTTTCATTTCATCCCTCTCTTTCTGCCGAAAGCATCTTCGCTCCATCCGGGCCGGCGTTCCTTGATCCGGATCAAGAAAACATGATTATTCCGCCATCCGGAATTCGCGGAAATGAAGTAAGGTATAATCGAAACCAAAGGAGATTTCTGATGCAGATCGAAACCCGATGCGTTCACAGCGGCCGATATAGAGACGAAAAGACCCGCGGCACAAACACGCCGATTTTTACATCCTCTTCTTTCGAATACCTGGACAGGGAGGAGCCTCTCTACCCGCGCTATTTCAACACCCCAAACCAGGACGCCGTCGTTCGCAAAATCTGCGCCCTGGAAGGGGCGGAAGACGGCGTCCTTTTCAGCTCGGGCATGGCGGCTATCAGCGCCTCGGTCCTCGCCCTCGCCGGGCCCGGCGACCATGTGGTCATGCTGGACGCGCTTTATGGAGGGACTCATGCCTTCGCCACCGATACGTTCAATCGATTCGGCCTGAAATGCTCGTTCGCTGAAACCGACGCCGATTCGGTGGCAAAAGCCTCCGTAGCCGAGACGAAACTCATCATCCTGGAGTCTCCGACCAATCCCCTGCTTGGAGTTGTCGACATCCGGAAAGTGGCCGCTTTCGCCAGAGACAGAGGGATTTCAACCATCATCGACAACACGTTTGCCAGCCCGATCAATCAAAATCCGATTTCGCTGGGCGTCGATGTCGTGGTCCATAGCGGCACCAAATATTTGGGCGGACATAGCGACCTTTGTTGCGGCGTCGCCGTCGCTTCCAGGGAAAACGCGCGCCGAATCCGGGCAATGGCTTTGCACCTGGGAGGCAGTCTGAATGCAATTACATGCTATCTTCTGGAACGAAGCCTGAAAACGCTCGCATTGCGCGTCGAGCGCCAATCCGGCAACGCCCAACGAATCGCCGAATTCCTGGCTGCGCACCAAACCGTTTCGAAAGTGAATTACCCCGGCTTGCCGCAATTTCAGGGGCATGCCATTGCCCAAGGACAGATGAAAGCTTTCGGCGGCATGCTGTCTTTTGAGCTTTCGCCAGCCGCCGGCGACCTTCCCGGATTCCTGCGCCGGCTGAAGACCATCATCCCCGCCGTAAGCCTTGGCGGCGTCGAGACTCTCATCTGTTGCCCGGCTCAAACTTCCCATAAAAAAATCTCCGAAGAGGAAAGGAAAAGGATCGGCGTGTCCGATCGCCTGCTCAGGCTTTCGGTCGGAATTGAGAACGTGGAGGATTTGATCGCCGATCTCGATCAGGCGCTTGAGGGGAGTTCAAAATAGCATGGAACCCGGGCCCGGTTTGATGGACACCGCCGTTTTGAACAAAGCGCTCCGAAAGCTTAGAAGAGAAATTCTGAAGTGGAAGGTTCCGGCGGTCGGCAATATCGCGGATCGGGCAGCCAACCGTCCCTTTGAGACGCTGGTCGGCACGATTCTTTCCTTGCGCACAAAAGACGAAGTGACGGAAGCGGCGTCGAGACGCCTGCTGGCCGCAGCTCCCACGCCCGCGGCGCTGGCCGCAACGCCCGTCAAAGAAATAGAAAAAATGATTTATCCGGTCGGCTTTTATCGCACCAAAGCCAGACATCTGATCGAAACGTGCGGCCTTTTATTGCAAAAATACGGGGGCGAGGTTCCGCGCGGCATGGAGGAGCTGCTGGCTCTCCCGGGGGTGGGGAGGAAGACGGCCAATCTGGTTTTGACCGTCGGATTCGGCGATTATGGGATCTGCGTCGACACCCATGTGCATCGAATCTCCAACCTCTGGGGCTATGTGTCGACGAAAACTCCGGAAGAAACCGAATTTGCGCTGCGAAAAAAGCTGCCCCGGAGGCATTGGAAAACCTATAACGACATTCTCGTGACCTTCGGACAGAATCTCTGCGTTCCTGTCTCCCCATGGTGCAGCCAATGCCCCGTCGCCCGCTATTGTCCGCGCATCGGACTGAAACGTCATCGGTGAAAAGAGCTCTGATGCAAAAGCCGTCCCCCGCATTTCGGGAAAATCCGACGGGAGATTTGCGGCGCTTTATGCATTTCTCTTTTCTTCCCGGGCTTTCCTGATATAGCCGATGGTCTGGGCTGTCTTGGCAGCGATTAAATCGAAATTGCGGTCTTTTACGGCCGCATCGGAAATCAGCTTTGATCCCATTCCGACCGCGGAAGCGCCTGCTTTGATCCACTCGGAAATGCCGGCTTCGGTTGTATCCACGCCGCCGGTGGGCATGAGCCGGTGCCATGGGCATGGCGACAGCACGGCGCGGATGAATGCGGGCCCGCCGGCGGACTCTCCCGGGAATATTTTGCAGATTTCGGCGCCCGCTTCTTCCGCCAGCGCGATTTCATTTTCGGTTGAGCAGCCCGGGAGATAGGCGATTTTACGCCGGTTGCACATGCGGGAAATTTCCGGATTCAAGCTTGGACCGACGATAAAATCCGCTCCGCCGGCCAGATAGAGGGCGGCGGTGGGCGCGTCGACGACAGATCCGATGCCAAGGATTGCGGACGGGTTTGTTTTGGCAAAATGCCGGACGAGTTCTGTAAAAACCGGATAGGCCCTTTCGCCTCTGTTGGTGAATTCTATGACGCGTGCGCCGCCGCGTGCGGCGGCAGAGGCGATTTCGACCGCAACATTCAAATCCCCGTTGTAGAAAAGGGGAACAACGCCGATATCCAGAATCGTGTTGTAGACGTCGAGACGTGTAAAGCGAGCCATGTCTATCTCCGTTGTTATATCAAAGCAGCAATTTGAATAAGGAACATTAGCGTTGGGTTGTTTCTCTGTTTTGCGTTTCTTGTTTTTAAGCCGCGAAACCGGAAACGGAAAACTATTTATCGTGCAATGCGCCCGGAAGCGTTTCCGGACATCAACGCCTCCACTTCGGCCGCCGTGACCTGGTTGAAATCGCCCGGTATGCTGTGCTTCAAACAGGAAGCGGCGACGGCAAAACGCAAGGCTTTTTCCGGACTGCCGTATTTGCGCAATCCATAAATCAGGCCGCCCATGAAGGCGTCGCCGCCGCCCACCCGATCGACAATGAAGGGGATGCTGTAGGCGGGAGCGCAGATAAACTCGCCCTTGTTCCACAGGACCGCGGACCAAGTGTTCTGACTGGCGGAAAGCGAACCGCGCAGCGTGATGGCGGTCATCTTGAGATTTGGAAACCGTTCGGCCAGCTTTCGGCAGACGCCCGCATAATTTCCCGATTCAAGCCTTCCGGTCAACACATCGGCGCCGTGCGCCCGGATCCCGAAAACCTTGTCCGCATCCTCTTCGTTGCCGGCGGCGATATCGGACATGGCGACCAGTTCCTGCATGACTTCGCCGGCAGGCTTCCCCCATTTCCAGAGCTTTTCCCGGTAGTTCATATCGCAGGAAACGGTCAGCCCCGATCGTTTCGCCGCCAGGATGGCTTCGCGGCAGGCGGCCGCCGCTCCTTCGGAAACCGCGGGAGCGACGCCGGTCCAATGGAACCAGTCGGCGCCGTCGAAAACCGTCTTCCAATCGATCATTCCCGGCCTTATGGCGGCGAAAGAAGACCCGGCGCGATCGTAGATCACCTTGCTGCCGCGCTGCGCTGCGCCCGTTTCGAGAAAGTAGAGGCCAATGCGTTCGCCGCCGCGTGCTATGTTGGCGGCGCCGATATTGAATGAGCGCAAATGAGCGATGCAGGCTTCGCCCAGGTCGTTTGCGGGCAGGCGGGTGACGAATTCCGCCGTTTCTCCGAAGTTCGCAAGCGAAGCGGCCACATTCGCTTCGCAGCCGCCATACGTCGCTTCAAAAGTCCGCGCATGAGTGAATCGGCCGAAACCGGGCGGAGCGAGACGGAGCATGATTTCTCCGAACAATACGATTTTTGCCATTTCCAGCCTCCCGTGGATTCGCTATTACTCTAAGGCTCAAGCGATGCAAATCTCAAATAAATACGCCGATCGGTTTCCGCCGGGCGTCCCATGGCCAGCTGACCTGCAGGGAAAGCCGCGCGGCTTGCGATTGCTTGAACAAGAGCATGCGTTTTTGTAGGCAGACTCTTCCGGGCTTCTTCGTCCGGCAGGGGATCCGCAAGGCTGCTTGGGGACGTTTCAGAAGAGGAGTTTACATCTCTATTTTCCCAATCTCGAATCACTTTGCCGGCACGCGCTGCTTCAGTTCTTCCAGCCAGTTCATGACGATGTTGGTTTTCGACGGGCCCGCCTCGGCGGCCGGCGCTGAATACTTCTACCATCCCGCCTTTGTCTGTTTTCCCCGTGATGCTGTAGTGCGAAAGGTTTTGACCGATTTCAGGCATGGGCGCCTCCCCGTCGAAAGATGATTTGTGTTGCGCCTGGCTTTGCTTTGCGAGTCTTTGGGCCAATGATAGGCTGCGATCGCAGCGCTTCCAACATTTCTTTGCATAAATTGAAAGATTGGATTACAACACTCGACAGGAAGCGCCGAGGACGAGGGCCGGCGCGCACGAGGGCGATACCTCTCAATCATAACTTCAAGGGGCAAAAACATGACGCCTGGGAAAAGATATTCGAAACTTATCCTGACCAATGAATTGATCAGAGAAATTCCCTACTACACGGGAAAGTCCATTGTCGCTCATGACGGGGAGCTCGATGCGGATTGCAGCATGGCTTATCACTGCATCTCAAAACCGATTTCGTTTGACGATCCGCATTCTCATGATTTTCACGAACTGCTGTGCTTTATCGGAGGCGACCCGGCGAACATCCTGGATCTGGGCGCCGAGATCGAATTGTATCTGGGCGGCGAAAAGCACGCCTTCTCCAAACCGGCGGTGGTCTCGATACCCCAAGGGCTGGTTCATTGCCCGTTGGCGATTAAAAAGATCAAAAAACCTATTGTTTTCCTGGAAGTCTCGCTTACGCGTCTATGGAAGCCCGCGGGGTCCCCGAAGAAGAAAAGCATCCCCGGCCGGGTTTTAAAAGGCGTCAGGAAGTCGGACTAGGAATCGTGCATCTTCTCAGTGTCGTTTATTTGCGCTGAGATTGCGTCATTGCTTCCGACCGAGCCCGGCTTCAGCCGCGGCCGGACCGAGCAATCAGCCGTCCGCTTTCTGATGCGCTGCCACGTTTTTCAGGGATTCGATCAGCCGGCTTGCTTCTATTTTCGTGAACCGGTCCAATTGTGTTTTGTGGTGATATTTCTTGGCGAAATTCTCGAAGTGGCCCCCGTCCCAGCCGAGATTCCGGCACAGGGTTCGAATGAAGTATTTCTGCCGCAGAGTGATGCCGTCGGGCTGGCGCCGGTAGTGGCGGCTGCGCATGAAGACGTTCATGAGCCTGCGGAATTTTTCATCGTCAAGGTCCTTCGCCGACTCGACGCCCGCCGCATTGCGCAGTATGTCGCGGTATTCTTCCTCGCTCAGGTTCAGCTCTTTTTTTGCGATGTGAAGGACGGCGAGTTTGTTCCTGTCAATTTTCGACATCTTCGGTATCGAAGCGCCCCTTTCGCATGTCGCCGTATTGTTCAAAACCCTCGATCCAGCTCCGCACCCGCTTTCTGCCGTAGGTATTTTCAAAAGCGGCAACGATCTGCCCGACGGGAATGTCGGCGAACGTGCCGTGGAATGTCAGATACTCCATGAACTTTTCATTTTTCTTATTGAAAGGCTGAAAAACCGAATCCTCGCGCCCGTCGAAATCCAGAGGCGCCACGCCGTGCCGTTCGCATAATTCCTTGTTGAATGCCGGCGTCGCCTTGACCCATTTCCCCTCCAGGAAAAGCTCCGCGAAGCCGTGATAGGTGAACAGGTCCGAACCCAGAAATTCCAGCAACTGGCGTGTGGCCAGGTGATTGCGCACCGTGGCGAAGCCGGCCCGGGCCGGGATGCCGCACGCCCGAGCCGCGGCGCACAGCAGCGACAGTTTCGGAATGCAGAATCCGCGCCCCTCTTTCAGTACACGGCTCGCCCGGTAGTGCTCGGGAAGGTAAAAAGGGTAGTAGGGATCGTACCGGATCCGGTCCCGCACGGCATAATAAAGCCGCACCGCTTTGCCGACCGGGTCCGCCGCTTCGCCCGCCGCTTCCCGGGCGAAGACCCGGATGGCATTGCTGTCGCTGTCGATAATCTCCGTGGCTTGCAGATATTTTTTGTCTGCATTCATTCTCGTTTTCTTTCCTCGTTCTCGGCTATTGTCATCCGATCCTGTTTCAGATCTCGAACTTAGCGCCCGCCGCGCCGTCCAATATTTCCTGCAGTTCCTCCATCAAATCCTGAGCGCTGCGGAATCCCATCAGGCGGTCCACTTCACGTCCGGAGGAATCAAGAACCAGGATGGCGGGAAATCCGCGAACGCGGAAGCTTTCAGACAGCCGTTTCGCCTTGGAGTCGGTGTCGGTAAACAGTCTTACAAAAATGTGCTTGCGTGAAAATTCGATCAACTTTGCGTTCGTATAGACCTCACGGGTCATTCTTCGGCAGTGCGGTCACCAGCTGGCGGACATGTCCAAAACAATGAACTTATTTTCTTTTGAGGCCTGCTTCAACGCGGCGTCGAAGTCCTTGACCCAGTTTATTTGAGCCGCAGGGAAGGCCGGAGCGATAAAAGCCGTCAAAAGAAATCCGAGAAGAATTCTGCTTCCGCAAGATGCTTTCATTGAAACTCCCTTCGCACTTGACGCCTGTTTTGGGGGATCAGGATCGACGATCGGCGCAACGGCGTCCGGTTGGCCGCTGTGGAGAAAATCCGGCGGGATCTGCCTTAAAAAGTTCTGCCGCCGCCCTGCAACCGCGTGTCTTCTGAATATTACCGAAGACGCCGGGTGCAGGGAAATATATTTATGGCGCTGCGGTCTCCACCGCCCATCCTTGGATGGGATCGGCAACAGTGCAATTCGTGGCAGGCTAGGATGGCCCCAATTACCAATTGGGGCCATCCTAGCCTGCTACGAATATGCTGGGTATTGAATTAAGGTTCGGATACGGCTGGTCGCTTTAAAATCGGGTCGCCGCGGTTTATAAAATAGGGATTGTCGTAGGCGTCTTTCAATCGCGGGCTTTCCATGCCTCCCCAAACCATAAACCAGACCCATTGAGGCTGAGACTTGAGCGTTTCCACCGAAGGCGCTGTCCCCAATTCGCCGAGCGCGATCGGTTTGCCGTTGGCGATCGTTAGAAGTTCGTGGTAATAGCGGTCGCTTAGTTCGCGATAGTTGTCATAGCTGACGACATCGACGTATTGTTGGCCGGGGAAGTAGCTGTAGAATTCGCCTCCCGGCGCCGGACCGTTTTGGTTCCAGACCCAGATCAGGTTGTTCAGTTTGTGTACGTGGACCATCCGGTTATAAACTTCACGAAAAAGCTGCTGTGTACCGTAGGTCCCCGGCCGGCCGCCCCACCAGAAGAAGTTTCCATTGTTCTCGTGCATTGGGCGCCACAGAACAGGCACGCCGGCGTCCTGAAGCTGCTTTAAAAAGCCTGCCGCGGTGTCCATGTATTTCTCCCAGCGCTGGTGCAGCGGCGAATCGGAAGTGATGAGTTCCAGCCACTGCTCGTCGGCGAGCTTGCCCTGCACGCTGCCGCTCCATGCCTGGCTTGGGCGGCCATTTTCGCCGGCTTTGCCGGGCTCGTCTTCGGTCGGCCGGAGCATGTGCCAGCATAGCGTGATGATCGATCCGGCAGCATGCTGCTTTATGGCTTCCTGGATCATCCGGTCCCGGTGCAGGATGGAGTCTTTGTCTTCGCCGTCCAGAAAGCCGAAATCCGATCCCCAGACGGCCGGATATTTGCCGGTGATTTCGAAAACCTTGTCGCTGTGCTGGGACATGTTGTTTGGAAAATTGTGATGGCCCGTCAGAATTCCTTTGCCCGAAAGATTGCACAGGGTTTTCAACAGCGCCCGTGCCTCTGGCGTGGCGTTCGGATTTACCGGTTCGCAGTTGTACGCCGGCGGCTGAGGTTTGGCCCCCGGCATTCCGCCAAAGATGCTCTGGGGCGGTTTGGCTTGCGGAGTCTGGCTATAGGCTGCCGTAGCCGGGAACAGCAGAACAGCGATGCAGCAGAAAAAGCAGATTGTCCGGAAGATGGACGAGCGCATGGATGCTCCTTTTTTTTAAAGCAGTTCCCAGTTCAGCGTTCCCGGTTCCCAGTCCAAAAACTCCAAACCGGGATGCGGGCACTGAAAGGAATTGCAAAGGGATCTTTTTTTGTTGCGAAATCGCTTCTAGGGCTATCGGTCCCGAATGGCCGACGCCGTCAGAACTGCTGTTTTCGCCGAAAGCCGGGGACTCTATAATCGCGAGATTCGGGCCAAAGCTTCCCGGACATTTTCCGGATCTCCGAACGCCGTCAGTCGGACATAGCCCTGGCCGGAGGGGCCGAATCCCACTCCAGGCGTCGTGACTACGTTCGCTTTCGTCAGCAGCAAATCAAAGAACTCCCAGGAATCAATCCCCGCGGGAGTTTTCAGCCAGATATATGGCGCGTTGACGCCGCCATAGGTCCTATAGCCCAGCGAAGCAAGGGTTTCGCGGATAAGCCTGGCGTTGTTCATGTATAACGCGATAACGCTCCGAATCTGTTCTTTTCCCGCAGGCGTGTAGGTCGCAGCCGCTCCCGCCTGGGTTATGTAGGAGACCCCGTTGAATTTTGTGCACAGCCGCCGGTTCCAGAGCGGATTCAAAGCGACGCCTTGCCCGTCTTTTGTGAAGGCGCGCACCTCTTTCGGAACGACCGTAAAGGCGCACCGCACCCCTGTAAAACCGGCGGTCTTGGAAAAACTGCGGGATTCGATGGCGACTTCTTTCGCTCCGTCGATTTCGTAGATGGAATGCGGAATCGATGGATCGCTGATAAACGCTTCGTAGGCGGCGTCGAAAAGCAGGATCGATTGGTGCTTCCTCGCATGTTCGACCCACCCGGCAAGCTGCTCTTTTGTCGCCACGGCGCCGGTCGGATTGTTCGGGAAGCAAAGATAAATGACGTCCGCTTTTTTCTCGGGCGGCGGCGCCGGAACGAAATTGTTTTCGGCGTTGGCTGCCATATAAACGATTTTCTGATACATTCCCTGTCCCGCCATCGGCCCCGTTCTTCCGGCCATGACGTTCGTATCGACGTAGACCGGATAGACCGGATCGGTCACCGCCACGATACTGTCCAATCCGAAAAGCTCCTGGATGTTCGCCGTGTCCGATTTCGCCCCATCGCTGATGAAAATCTCGTCCTGCTCGACGGCAATTCCGCGCGGCCTGAAATCATTGGCGCTGATCGCCTCGCGCAAAAACGCGTAGCCGATGCCGTCGTCGTCGTAGCCGTGGAAAGTCTCCTTTTTCGCCATTTCCTCGACGGCTTTGTGCATTGCCTCGACAACCGCCGGCGCCAGGGGCTGCGTCACATCGCCGATCCCCATGCTGATGATCTTCGCCTCGGGATGCGCCTGCTGATAGGCGCGTCTGCGTTTTCCTATTTCGGGAAAAAGGTATCCCGCCTGCAGTTTCAAAAAGTTTTCATTTACGGTCGCCATCGTTTCCTTTCGAATCTTTACGCAAGTTTTGCCGACACCCCCTGATTCTATGGATTGCCGGATGGGCCGTCAACAAGCAAGCTGCAGTTTTACGCTTGCGCCGACGGTCGAATTTCCATATGTTCTGAAATCGGCGAAACCCCAAAGGAAGGCGAAAAATGGCGATCAAACAGCTGACCGAAGAACAAATCAAGGAGTGGTCCCTCGAACAGAAAGATCAATGGTGGCTTGAAAACGTCTGGAAGGGCGATATGCCTCAGCTGACCGTTCGTTCCGCCATATCCGGAATGATGATCGGCGGAATCCTCTCGCTGACGAATCTTTATGTGGGCGCCAAGACGGGCTGGACTCTCGGCGTCGGCATCACTTCCGTAATCCTCGCCTTCGCATTTTTCAAGGTAATGAGTTCCTTTCATTTATCCAGGGAATTCAGCGTCCTTGAAAACAACTGCATGCAATCCATCGCCACGGCGGCGGGCTATATGACGGCGCCGATGATCTCGAGCCTTTCGGCGTACATGATGGTCACCGGGAAAGTCCTTCCCTTGCCTCTGATTCTGGCATGGATCACACTCGTCGGAGTCTTGGGCGTTTTGTTCGCTTTTCCCTTTAAGAAGCGGTTCATCAATGAGGAGCAGCACCCGTTCCCCGAAGGCAGGGCCGCCGGAGTCGTTATGGACGCCCTGCATTCCGGCAGTTCCCAGGACGGCGTTTTCAAGGCCATGATTCTAGTCGTGACCGGAGCGGCCTCGGCGCTGGCCAAGGTCATGCAGAGCCAGACGATCATGGCCAAAATGAAGCTTTCCTTCTTCATTCCGGAATTTCTGGACAACTGGATTTACAAATTCTGGTCCATGAGAATCGGCGGCGTGGAGCTTCGCGAATTGACCATCCGGCCCGACACTGATTTTGTCATGATGGCCGCCGGAGGCCTGATGGGCATTCACACCGGCGTCTCGCTCCTGGTCGGCGCATGCGTCAATTATTTTGTTCTGGCGCCCTGGATGATCCATCGGGGCGACATCGCCGGGACCGTCGTGGAGGGCGTGACGCATTACGGCTTCACAAGAATCACCATGTGGGCCTTATGGGGCGGGGTCGCCGTCATGACGACGGCTTCGCTTTGCGCATTCTTCTCCAAACCTAAATTGATTCTCAGCTCGTTTTCCGGCCTATGGTCGAGAAAAAAATCCGGAAAGCCGGACGTCCTCCAGAACATCGAGCTTCCCGTTTCGCTTTCCATCGTGGGCGTTCCTATCATCGGCGCTTTGCTCGTTTACATGTCGCATGTTTATTTCGGCATCGGAATTTTAATGGGGGTTATCGCGATCCCGCTTGTTTTTGTTTTCACCCTGATCGCCGCGCATTCCACGGCGCTCACCTCCATCACTCCCACCGGAGCTCTGGGAAAACTGACGCAACTGGTTTTCGGAGCGCTTTCGCCGGGGAACATCACGACCAATGTGATGACTGCCGCCATTACGGGCGAAGTCGCCAGCAACGCTTCCAATCTTCTGATGGACATCAAGCCCGGCTATATGCTTGGCGGGAAACCGCGTCATCAAGCGGTCGGCCATGTCCTCGGGATTATAGCGGGAGGCCTGGTTGCGGCGCCCGTGTTTTACTATGTCTTCCTGAGAGGGAATCCCGCCGGCCTGATCAGCGAACAATACCCAATGCCGGCGGCATCCGTTTGGAAAGCGGTCGCGGAAGTTCTGACCAGCGGCCTTTCGAATTTGAGAGAATCCGCCCGTTGGGCGGCGCTGGGCGGCGCAATTCTGGGCATTGTTCTGGAAACCATCAAAATCAAAACCAAAGGGAAGTTTTGGCTTTCGGGCGTCGGGATAGGCCTTGCTTTCGTGATTCCGTTCAATACATGCCTCGCCATGTTCATCGGGTCTTTCGTTTTCTGGATTTGCGGGCGTTGTATGAAGGATCCCGTGCGTTTTGGCCATAGGGTGATGGTTCAAAATTTGGAGCCGGTCTGCGCCGGCGTTATCGCCGGAGGCGCGATCACCGGAATTCTGGTCATCGTGCTCGAAACCTTCGTCCTATAAACCCAGTCCGGCCGCCGGCGATTGGCTTTTCATGTTATTTTTTTGCTCTAATCTTTGAGCGAAGGAGATTCCGGGTGGCGCATCAATATATCTATGTCATGAAGGATTTGCGCAAAGTCTATCCGCCGAACCGGGAGGTTTTGAAAGGAATCTGGCTCTCGTTTTTCCCGGGCGCCAAAATCGGGTTGATCGGCGCCAATGGCGCCGGAAAAAGCACCCTGTTGAAAATCATGGCCGGCGATATAAAAGATTTTCTGGGCGAGGCATGGCCCGCCCAGGGGACAAGAGTCGGCTATCTTCCGCAGGAGCCTCGACTGAATCCGGCTAAAAACGTGCTCGGAAACGTAGAGGAAGGCGTTCAATCCACACGCAGCCTTCTCGATACGTTCGATGAAATCAACGCGCGCTTCGCGGAGGAAATGACTCCCGAAGAGATGGACAAGCTCCTGGCGGAGCAGGCGCGAGTCCAGGACGCGATCGACGCCTGCAACGGATGGGAAATCGACCGCGCTCTGGAGATCGCCATGGATGCATTGAGGCTGCCTTCCGGCGACGCCGATGTCGCAAAACTTTCGGGCGGCGAGCGCCGTCGGGTCGCTCTTTGCCGCCTTTTGCTGGATAGGCCGGACCTGCTGCTTCTCGATGAGCCGACCAACCATCTTGACGCCGAATCGGTCGCCTGGCTCGAACGATTCCTGAAAGATTATCCGGGAACTGTAGTGGCCATTACCCACGACCGATACTTTCTCGACAATGTCGCCGGCTGGATCCTGGAACTGGATCGCGGAGAGGGGATTCCCTGGGAAGGCAACTACTCCTCCTGGCTCGATCAGAAGCAGGCGAAGCTCGCGGCTGAAGAAAAGCAGGAATCGGCTCGCCGCCGCACCCTGCAGCGCGAACTGGAGTGGGTGCGCATGTCTCCCAGGGCCCGGCAGGCCAAAGGGAAAGCGCGGTTGACCGCCTATGAAAAACTGCTTGCCGAGGAGATGGAAGCGGAAAAGAGAGCGCAGGCTACCGACCTGCATATTCCTCCGGGGCCAAGACTTGGCGATCTGGTCGTCGAAGCCTCCGGCCTTCGAAAAGGGTATGGCGACAATCTGCTCATCGAGGACCTCTCGCTGAAGCTGCCTCCGGGCGGCATCGTTGGAGTGATCGGCGCCAACGGGGCGGGGAAGACGACTCTGTTCCGGATGATCGTCGGCGAAGAAAAGCCCGATACAGGCGAACTCCGGATCGGCGAGACCGTTAAGATCGCATACGTGGACCAGAGCCGCGACGAGCTGGACGGCGAACGGCAGGTCTGGGAGGAGATCGGCGACGGCCGCGACGTCGTCACGCTTGGAAATCGTGAAATCCCGGCGCGCTCATACGCAGCGGCTTTTAATTTCAAAGGCGCCGACCAGCAGAAGCGCGTGAAGGATCTGTCGGGCGGGGAACGCAACCGCGTTCATCTCGCAAAAGTTTTAAAAAGCGGCGGCAATCTTCTGCTGTTGGACGAGCCCACCAACGATCTGGATGTGGACACGTTGCGATCGCTCGAAGACGCCCTGCTTTCCTTCGCAGGCTGCGCGGTCGTTATAAGCCACGACCGGTGGTTTTTGGATCGCATCGCCACGCACATTCTTGCGTTCGAAGGCGATTCGAAGGTCGTATGGTTTGAAGGGAATTACCAGGAATATGAAGCCGACCGGAAGCGCAGGCTTGGCGCCCTCGCCGATCAGCCCCACCGTATTCGTTACAAGCCGTTGGCCAGATAAGAGAATCGACGATTTTTCATAAAAGCTTGATTGCAATCGTCAATCGTCAATAAAAAGCCGGGCCGAATGCATGAATCCGTAGCGATGCGATTGGCCGAGGCAACAGCGAGCCTTACTTTGTCGACGTTTCCTGGATAAGTTCCAGATCCAGGATAATTTGAACTTCGTCGCCCACGACCACGCCGCCTGCGTCGAGCGCGCGGTTCCATTTGACGCCGTAATCTTGTCGATTCAGCCTGGCAGTCGCCTGAGCGCCGATGCGCGACTCGCCCCTCATTCCTTTGACAACAGGCGTGGCTTCCACAGCCAGGTTGATTTCTTTTGTGACGCCCCGCATCGTCAAATCGCCGATCAGATTGAAATGGCTGCCTTTGATATTCTCCACGCGCTTCGATTTAAACGTGATGTCGGGGTGCGCCGCTGCATCAAAAAAATCCGCGCTGCGGAGATGCTCGTCGCGTTTCGGTTCCCGGGTATTGATGGAAGCGACGTTGATCGTGGCTTCCGCTCTAACCGTCGAATAGTTTTTTCCGTCAAAAACGACCCGGCCCGACATTTTGCCGAATTCGCCCCGAACATTGCTGATCATCAGGTGCTTTACCTGAAACTGTGCGGCGGAATGCGACGAATCAATGGCCCAGCCGGTTTGCGCCGCCGCAGGCTGGATGTTTGCGATGAGCATAAACACAGAAAGCGCCGTCGCTGTAAGCTTCATAGGGTTTCCTCCTTAGCCATAATGTTTGAATATAATATCGGGCCTTTCCATATGCAACGCCGTTTCAAGTCCCCGGTTCCCGGCCCTTGAACCCCTATTATTCATGAGGCTTTTACTGCGGCGACGGATCCAGGCCTGTCTGTTGCGTTGCGCTCAGAGGATTTCTCGACGTACTGTCGAGTGCGCCTGTGGGATCTGCTCGTCGCGCGCCTTGCATCCATGCCCGCCCCCCCGTCGCCTCGCTGCAAACCTTCATGAATAATGGGGATTTTAAAACGGGGAACGGGGAACTGTTAAAAACATTTGGCAAATTTTCTTTTTGTGAACGATACTTGAATGCTTCGGCGCCCTGTCCCGGGCAATTTATGGATTCAAATCGATTTTGGCGGAGGCGATTATGGCCATTCAGGAAATACCGGCAAAGAATCTTGACGCAAAAAAATTCATCGACGAACAAGCCAAGGCAATCCAGGACGCCGTCGGCCCCAATCTGGCTGTCAACGCGCTTTCGGGCGGAGTGGATTCATCCGCCGTCACGATGATCGGGCATAAAGCTCTCGGCGACAGGCTGAAGACCTACTTCATCGACAACGGCTTGATGCGCGAAGGGGAGCCCGAAAAGGTTGTCGAACTCTTTCGCAATCAGGGAGTGCCGGTTCAGTTGGTGGACGCCCGCGGAGAGTTTTTCAAAGCATTGAAGGGAATCCGGGATCCGGAGGAAAAACGGGAGGCTATAACCCAAACCTTCTACAAGCAAATTTTCCGGCGCCTGGTGATTGAAAGCGGCGCCAAACATCTGCTGCAGGGCACCATCCTCACCGATGTGGATGAGACGGTCGCCGGGATAAAGCGGCAGCACAATGTTTTTGCCCAGCTTGGCATCGATCCGGAAGAAGCCTTCGGGTATCAGATACTGGAACCGCTGCTGCAATTGCGCAAGGACGGGGTGCGCAAGGTGGCCGAGGCTCTGGGCTTGCCATCCTCCATATACGCAAGGATGCCTTTCCCCGGGCCGGCATTGGCTGCGCGCGTCATCGGAGAAGCGACGCCCGAAAGAATTGCCCTGGTGCGGAAGGCTACGGTTTTGACGGAAGAACTGCTGAATGCGTCCGGCGCATTTCAATGCATGGCCATTTTGCACGAAGATCGAGTCACCGGCATGCGGCAGGGCAAGAGGGATTTCGGGCTTCAGATTGAAATCCGCTGCTGGGACAGTGTGGACGCCAGGCGCGCAATACCGATGCGGCTTGAATGGGAGACGCTGGAGAATCTCAGCTTAAGGATTCTCGAAGAGGTTCCCGATGTTGTCAGCGTCACCTACAACATCGCGCCCAAGCCGCCTTCCACGATGGAGGCCGTCTAAGAAAAAAGACGCGGCGTCTCGCCGCGTCTTTTCTCCAAGCCCGGATTTGAACTTTTCATTTCCTGCCTGGAGTTGATTCGCCCTCAAAGTCAAAAATGATGCTTCAAGACAGGTTCTCTATTTTTTGCGCGCTTTCCTATGGCCCACTGCGTTGGATGATTCCGCAATCCTGAGCTTTCAGCCCGGTTAACCCGAATTATTCATGAAGCTTCTACTGCGGCGGCGGGCATGTCTGCAGCGTTGCGCTCCATCGGGCGCCTCTACGTACTGTCGAATGCTCGTCGCTCGCGCCCAGCCAGTGGGCCGGCAGCAAAATGCAACCTTTATTCATTGCCAGGCCCTAATCAAGAAATTTCAGGACGCGGCGCGGCTCTGTAGATTCAATCAAGGTTTTTTGATTTCCACTTTGGCCATGTCTTCGATGAATGTCGCGATGGCGGAATGGTCCAGGTCTCCGCGGCCGCCGTTCATCAAGGCCATCAACACCTGTTGGGCCAGGCTGGTGAACGGCAGCGACACCTTCATCGATTCCGCAGCCAGCAGCGCGTTGCGCAGATCCTTCTGGTGCAGGCGAATCCGGAAACCCGGCTTGAAATTGCGCGCGATCGCCATCGGCGCTTTGGCGTTCAGAACGGCGCTTCCTGCCAGCCCGCCTTTGACCGCATTGAAAACAACTTCCGGATCGAGCCCGGCTTTTGTGGCCAGAACCAGGGCCTCTCCCATGCCTGCGATATTGACCGCAACCATGATTTGATTGGCCAACTTCGTGACGTTGCCGGCGCCAATGGGTCCGGTCAATGTTGCGCTGGACCCCATCGCCTTCAATAGAGGCAGAACCCTGTTAAAAACCTCTTCTTTGCCTCCCGCCATTATGGCGAGCGATCCGTCTATGGCCTTGGGTTCGCCTCCGCTGACAGGGGCGTCCAGAAAATCCACGCCCCTGGCCTCGCAGGCGGCGCCGACTTTTTGGGAAACGATGGGGCTGATGGAGCTCATGTCCATGATCACAGAGCCCGCTTGCGCGCCTCCAAGGGCGCCCTCCGGCCCCAGGATGGCGTTTTCAGCTTCCGGTCCATCGGGAACCATCGTAACCGTGACTTCGGATCCGGCGGCGACTTCTTTGGCGGATTTGCATGCGACGGCGCCGGCTGCGGCCAGCTCCGAAACAAACTCGGGGACGATATCATAGACCGACAGCGAATGGCCGGCCTTGATAAGATTGCGGGCCATCGGCTTGCCCATAATTCCCAAACCAACAAAACCAACTTTCATTCTTCACTCCTTTTAAAATCGAGATTTTGACGGGCGTATGCGAAACATTACAAGCGATATTAGTCTTTCAACCGAATCTTGCGCTCTTGGATTAGACCGGCGAATCGAAGGCTGAATATGGCGACAAACCCCGAAAAGGAACCGCTGCTCCTCAGGAGCCCGCGGCCGTCGTTGCGGCGGCCTCCTGGTCTATTTTCTGCTTGATCGCCGCCGCAAAACTTGCCTGAGAACCCGGCGCGGCAATGCAGACAAGTCCGCGGCCCATGCCTTTCAGCGGATTCTGCCAAAGGATTTGTCCTGTGCCGGGGTCCAGGCAGAAAATTTCCCCTTTGGTCGAGGCATAGAGCCTGTTTTCCGACAACATCAGATTGACAAAATCGCTTCCTTTCAACCGCGTCGCCCAGATCCGCGTTCCGGTCGATTCGTCCAACCCGACGACGCATCCGCTAATGCCCGCAAAGACTATATTGAACGAAGCCATTCTTCCTCCATTAGCAAGTTTTGAATTCCTGCATTATACTGTGAATCGCCTGGCGCAGATGCCAAGATTGATGGAATTCGAAATATAAAGGGCGGCGACAAGCAGCCGGGCGCCGCCGCCATCCGGAGGATTTCATGAGATTTGCAGCTCAATGCTTGATTCTTGCAGCGTTTCTCTCTATGGGAATTCCCGGCGTTTTCGTCCATGCGCAAAGGCCCGCCGAAACGGCGGCGGAAGTGCCGGCGCTTAACTCCTTTCACGATGTCATCTTCAAAATCTGGCATGAAGCCTGGCCGCAGAAAAATGCCGCCCTACTGCGGCAGCTTGTTCCGGAGGTTGCGAAGGGGATTGCCTCGGTTGCAGCCGCGCCTCTTCCCGGCATTCTACGGGATAAGAAAGCCTCGTGGGATGAAGGAGTGAGAAAGCTTCAGAATATCGGCTCGGAATACCAATCTGCGGCTTCCTCAGGGGATGACACCCGTTTGCTGGCCGTCGCGGAAGGGCTCCATAGCCAATTTGAAGCGCTCATGCGCATTACTCGGCCGGCAATGAAGGAACTCGACGAATTCCACGCCGTTTTGTACATGCTTTATCATCATTATCTGCCGCAGAGGGAAATGGATAAAGTCAAAGGCTCCGCGGTGGAATTAACGCAGAAGATGACGGCGTTGAACGCCGCGACACCGCCCGCTCGATTGAAGGAAAAGCGGCAGGAGTTTTCGGCTGCTCGCGCTGAACTGTCGAAAGCAGTCGTCGGCTTCCGGGACGCCGTCGGTTCGAATGCCAAGAAGACTGTCGAGGATGCAGTGGAAGCGGTCCACTCCGCTTATCAGAAGCTCGACCGCTTGTTTGAATGACGCGAAAACGCGCTTGGGCCGCGAAAAACAGAGGGAACACGGGAAATATTGTTTATAATGCGTGTTTCCCGCGGCTGATTTCTAAAATTATGGCTCCTGCAATGCGGCGGCCAGTTTGGCGGCTTCGGCAGAGGCGTCGAACCCGTCGACGAGATCCGCATAACCGGCAAGAAAGCGCCCTTTCCGAAATACCAGCATGTTGTTCAAATACTTGTCCCTGGCCGTGAAACTTTCGTCCGCGACAGAGGAGGGCTGGGTCTGGCCGATCCGCTCTTTGAGTTTTTTTATGACTTCGGCGGCCGCTTCCGGCGAAGCTTCTTTTACGATAAACGCTTTGCCGAACTCATACTGCCCCACATAGCCGCTCTTGAGAGCGCGCAATCCGAGAACGCTTTCGGGCACCAGCCGGACCGATTCCGGCTTCAGGCGTTCTTTGGGAAACCAGCCGATGATTTTTGGGATTTCGGTTTGGCCCGAGATGCTCTTTTCGATAAGCGTCATGAAAGATCGGAGCGCCGCCGTGTGGTCCCCTTCGGGATTCGCGGTCAGCTCGACATACCATTTATCTTTCGCAAAGAAGGCGCGCCGCTGAGTCGCCTGGCCGGCAGTCCCGACTTTTTCAGTCGGAAGGCGCGGGTCTCGTGTAGAGGTGAACATGCCGTAGGCGTATTCGGGATCCGTCATATCCGAAATGTCGATGACGATGGCGGCGTTTCCCGATTGGCAGGTGATCCCTTTCATCTCCACAAAATTGTAGATGAAGTATCCTTCCGAGTTGCCGTTCATGTATTCGAAAAGGTTGCCGGCGTCATAGGAGCGGGCCGGACCATGCTGCTGCCATCCGGGGACGGCGCTGCACTGCGGCAGTTGCGCAAATGCCGTCCCCCAAAAAGCAAATAATGCCGCGGCTGTGGCAGCGATTTTCATGCAAAGAGCTCCTGGGCCTTTTGCAGCCTTTGGGCTACCAGCACTCCATTAGGACATTGGATCGAGCATTCGTCGCAGGAGGAGCAACGCACGCTTCTGATTTCCTTGGGAAGCTCAAGGAATTTTTCTCGCCCGAGCTGAAATTCGCCGTAACCTTCGGCATAGGCGAGGTAGCGCAGCACATCGGAGACCGGCAATCCTTTCGGGCATTGGCCGGAACAGCCGCCGCACATGCTGCAATACAATGGGCGGATGTCCTTCAGACGGGCGGTCAGAATTTTCTGATCGGAATCGGTGAAAGTCTCTGAACACGCTTTGAGATTTTCTTCAAGCTGTTCCATGTCGGTAATGCTCGGGATGGCGACGCCGATGTTCTTATTCCTCAAAACCCATTTCAGCGCCGCCAGCATGGCGCCTTCCCGCTTCAGGATCGAGCCTTGCGGGCCCCTGGCCATGCGCGAACCGCCGGCCATGACTTTCATGGCGATGACTCCCAAACCGGCCTTGGCGGCGGATTCGATCGCGGCGTCCATCGAAGCAGGATCCACTGTGAAATTGTAGGTCGCAAGGATCACGTCAAAATGAGGGGCTTTTTGAAGGACTGCGGGCAGCATGGTTGCGAACTGATGGGTGCTGACGCCCAGAAACCGGACTTTACCCGCTTTTTTGGCAATCTGCTGGGCTTCGAGCAAGTCATCGGTTAGAGCCGCGGGACTGTCTTTGGCATGCAAATGCCATATGTCCACATAATCTGTTCCCAGCTCTTTCAGACTGGTATCGAGGTGCTGCAGAGCTTCTTCTTTTGTCTGCGACATGGATTTGGTCGAAAGAATCAGATCCGTCCTTTTTTTTGATTTCAATGCGGCGCCGACCATGCGTTCGTTGTTTCCATTCCCGTATCCGCGCGCGGTGTCGAAATAGTTGACGCCGAGATCGGCGGCTTTTTCGATGACGCTTTGATCGGACGTGATCATGCAGCCGTAGCCGACGCTTGTCGGCTTGAGGCCGGTCTTGCCCAGGGTTCGATAGGTTAATGCGGCTTTGGATTTCTGATCCTGCGAAACGAGCGCAGGGGCCGTCATCGGTAGAGCCAATCCGGAGATCAGAAAATTCCTACGGGATGTTTCACTTTTCATATTTTTCTCCTGAAGATTAAAATCCGGCGAATTTTACGACATGGACACAATAACCTATGCGGGATAGGCGTCTTCCACCGGCCTTATCCATCCCAAATTCGGAGGCATTTCTTCCATAGGCCCCTGCCACTTCAACATGCGCTCGATATCGGCATGCAGGCGATACTTCCGCTGCACTGCGGCAATTTGAGCGCCCCGAATGTCGATTTTCGACAGGTCCCACTGTCCGATTCCGACTTCTCCGCAGTATTTCAGCCAGCCAAGCCAGTTGGGATCGATGCCCATGGTTTCCACGCCCACCCGGTCGGCGGCGATGAAATCGGTGGAGGCAATGGCAATTCGATGGGGAACCGGCGTTCCCATCATGGGGCCATTCCCTTCCAACCCTTCGTAGCCGTCGATGACGGCGACGCCCCAATAGGGCTGCATTTTCTGAGCCGTCAGGAAATAATTATAGAGGCTTTGCCGGATTCCCACATGATACCGGCGCTTGTCGTTCCATCTCCTGGTTTCTTTGGGCCCCTGATGCAACGGCGCTCCCAGGACCATGTTTTTGGTCGATAACGATGCGATGGCCATGTTGTGCGTTTTGAGGATGGCAGCAGAGATTGTGAATGCGTCCGGGTCGAACAAACGCGCCGCCAGCCGCACCGGGACGACGTGCAGGTCGAAGTCGATCAGAGGCAGAATGACGGTTTGGGGTTCTACGTTGAGGTCGACGAGCTGCACCTTCTGCGCTTTATGCTCTGCGGCCACCGCAGGGTATTTGAAATTTTCAAAACCTTCCATTGTGTTGCCCGTGGAGGATTCCGCAATATAAACCGGCCCTTTGAACCGAGGCGCCAGATAATCCAGGATGCCTCGAAATACATCGGGGTGGGTAGAGGCGAGCTGGATGGTGGTCGAGACATTGTTCGGTTTGATGACGACCGACTTCTTTTTTTTCAGCAAAGGCTTAATCTGGTCGTCAATGGCAAGAAGGGATTCATAGATCATTTTGCGGCGATTCTCTCCTTGCACAATCGCCACGGTTGAACGCTCATCCAGCGGCGGGAAAGGATCCGGATGTGTGATCGTAAACCCCCGCATCCCTTGTCTTGCCGTGGCGTCGGATTTGGGCTGCTGTGTGAAGCTGAACCGGCTGCCAAGCATGGACGCGGCTGCAACGCCGGCCAGCCGGAAAAGATTCCTGCGCGAGTAGGCTTTGAACATGACAATTCTCCCCAAAACCATACTACGATAATGCCGGCTGAATCTTACATTGAAAATTGATTTCAAACCAAACATGACCCGGACCTGAAGATCGCGGATTATGGTGAAGAAATGCGGCGACAGCCTCCTCGTTCCTTCAATTAGATCCAACCTTGGCGGACAAATTTGGAGACGCCGCATTTCGTTTTATGAGCGCATGGCGGCGACACAACCGGCCGCGTTCCGAGCGCCGCGACAGCAGATGCCAGGCGGCGCTACGGGGGCGCTGCGGTGGGATCGTCGAGGGGCGCCGACCTGGGGATGTTGCGCGCCGCCGGAAGCCGAAGGGCGCATGGAGATTGCGGGATCGGGGTGTGTACAAGTTTCATGCGCGCAAGCCTTTTGTGCTTTCAGCACGGGCCCATAGGGGCTGCGAACGGGAAACTGGAAACGGTGAAATTATTTGCGTACAATGGTTTCTTCCGAAGGCCGCTCATACATCTGGAGGACTGATCTGATGAGATTCTGCATTGCATTCGGGGTTTTGGCTTGCGTACTGTTGATCGGCTTTGCTTTTCTACCTGCTTCTCCCGCTCCCAAACGGCTGTCCAGCTACGACTCGCAGGTGAGAGGGCTGCTTTCGAAAATGACTCTGGAGGAAAAGATCGGGCAGATGACTCAACCGGAGCAGGATCGCGTTCTCGCCAACGCCGGGGATATGCAGAAATATTTCATCGGCTCGGTGCTCAGCGGCGGCGATTCGGATCCCAAAGAAGGCAACAGCCTGCAAGCCTGGACGGATTTATACGATCGGGTTCAGGCTGAAGCCTTGAAGACCAGGCTGGCGATCCCAATCCTGTACGGCATTGACGCCGTCCATGGGCACAGCAATGTTCTGAACGCCGTCATTTTTCCCCACAATATAGGTCTCGGATGCACTCGCGATGCGGCGCTGGTCGAGAAAATCGGCAGGATCACGGCCGAAGAAGTACTGGCAACCGGGATCCAATGGACATTCGCTCCGTGTGTCGCCGTCCCGCAGGATATTCGATGGGGACGAACTTATGAAGGCTTTTCAGAGGATCCGGCTGTCGTCAGCAGCCTGGGCAAGGCGACGATACTCGGAATGCAGACCGCCAGTCTGGGCGGACCCTTTTCCATTCTCGCCTGTGCAAAACATTTCGTCGCGGACGGAGGAACGTCGGGCGGCATGGCTCCCGCTCCGCCGGGCGCTCCACAGGGAAGCGCTGCCCGGATGGTCTGGGACCAGGGCGATTCTAAAATGGATGAAGCCACGCTGCGCCGCATCCACCTCCCGGGCTATAGAGCCGCGATCAAAGCGGGAGTCGGGAGCATTATGCCCTCCTACAGCACCTGGAACGGCGTCCGTTGTTCCGCCAGCAAGAGGCTGCTCACCGAAATTCTGAAAAAAGAGCTGGGTTTTGAGGGCTTTTTGATTTCCGATTACGAAGCCATCCGGCAGATCGATCCCAAGGATTATAAAGGCGCTATTGCAACTTCCATCAACGCCGGGATGGATATGGCGATGGTTCCCAGCAGCTATCGCGAATATTTCGGCTTTCTGAAGGAACTCGTCGAGGAGGGCAAAGTGCCGATGTCTCGCATTGACGACGCCGTTACGCGCATCCTGCGAGTCAAGTTCGCCATGGGATTGATGAATAAGGATCGGACGAAGATGGCGGACAGGAGGCTGCACGGGTTGTTCGGCGAGGCGGACCGCCGGGGCGTGGCGAGGGAGGCAGTGCAGAAATCTCAGGTGCTGCTGAAGAACGAAAATAAGGCTCTGCCGGTATCCAAAAACGTCCCACGGATCCACATCTCAGGAAAAAGCGCGGACAATATCGGGAACCAGTGCGGCGGGTGGACGATACGCTGGCAGGGGCAAAGCGGCGCCGTCACTCCTGGCGGCACCACCATTTTGCAGGGAATCAAGGCGACCGTATCCTCGAAAACCCAGGTTACCTATTCGCTGGACGGCGCCGGCGCGGAGGGCGCTTCTTTGGGAATTGCCGTGATCGGAGAGCTTCCCTATGCCGAAGGGATCGGGGATCGGGCAGATCTCTCTCTGTCCCGGGAAGATGTGAACGTCGTCGCCAACCTAAAGAAGGCCGGAATCCCGGTCGTCGTCGTCCTTATTTCAGGCAGGCCAATGATTATCCAAGACGTGCTTCCGCAGGCCGATGCCTTCATAGCCGCGTTCCTGCCCGGGACCGAAGGGCTGGGGATTGTGGATGTGCTTTTCGGCGACTGCAAGCCGACTGGCAAACTCTCGTTCTCGTGGCCGAAATCCAACGACCAGCTGCCGTTGAACATTCATACTCCGAAAGCAAAGTATGACCCGCTGTTCCCGTTTGGATTCGGACTCGCCTATTGAAGCATTGACGATTGCAGATGCGCGGCTTCCCGGAGGCGTCGGCGCCATTTGAACGGAAAGTTTCCGGCCGCCAATCCAATTTTTATCCGGAACGATGCGGGCTTCTTTGCGGAGAGCCGCGAACTCGCAGGAGTCGGGAATACATCCAAAATAAAAGCGAAGGATGTTTGAATCGTCAATCGTCAATATGTTCAGGCTAATGCAGCGTCGATGTGGCCGATGGCTTCATCGATCTCCTCGCGGCTTTTCATGCCTATCACAACCGCGTCGACAAGGCCGGATTGCATTGCCCATGTCAGGGATTTTTTGCGGTCCGCGATGTTGACGAAATCTCCCTGGCCGATCAGCTTCATGCCGATGATCCCGTGGCCGTTTTTTTTCATGACTTTGAGTTGTTCCATCACTGCCGGAAAATGGGATGCGTCGCTTTCGCCGAAGACGGCCATTTCCGAAGTGTCAATGTTCACGCCCTGAGGATTGACCCGCACCAGATTGACATCCACCCAATCGAGAGATGCGGCCCTCGTGGTAGCCGCCAGCGAATGGCAGGAGACGCCGTGGGCGCGGATGATTTTCTTCTGCTTGGCTTCCTCCAGCCCGTCTCTCAGCCGTTTGGTTTGTTCATCCCAGTCGGGGGCGATCTGACAGTGGAGCAATACCGTGTCGATGTAGTCCATGCCCAGTTCTTGGCGGAACCGGTCGAGAATTTCAAGAGCGTTTTCCGAATTGCCTCCCATGTTTCCGCCCATTCCACGGCTTCGGCCAAAACCTCCGCCAAAACCTCCGCCCATCATTCCGACGACGGAGATTTTCGATTGGATGTAAAGCTTCTCTCTGGGAATGCCCTTGATCGCCTCGCGCACCCATTTGTGGGTGCCATAGGTTTCGGCGGTGTCGAAGTAGGTGATGCCATGGTCATAGGCGTAGCGGACAAGATCATTGAATTTTTCGTGGCCTAGGCCGCGTTGCACGGTGCCGCTGACGGTTCCGCAGCCAAAGCCGATGCGGCTTAGCTTGATTCCGGTTTTGCCGAGCGTCACCTGGTCGGAATGCTTCCGGACCGGATTCTGCGCTGAAAAAATGGCGGCATTGGATGAAAGAAATGCCGCCCCCGCGGTTGCCGAGGTTTCACGTATAAATTGGCGACGAGTCATCCGATTGTTTTTCATGCAGTGTCTCCCTGCCGCTGATCCGGCCATGCGCTTGCGTCTCTGCAATGTAATAATAAAAATAAAACGCCGCGGATTCCACAGGTATTCGCATTGGTTCCATCTGGGAATCCGCGAAACTTTTCAACTTTTTATACGTCGGAACCGTAGGAAATTTGCATTCGGCGGACGGCGCAGCGGGCGGCCGCCAATACCAGGGCCGTTACGGCAAGCAAACCTGCAATGGCCCACGTTCGGGAAGCGGGAGCGGCCGGAGCCAGCAGCATCTGCAGCAAAGCGGGCATCGTTTCGTCTTTCGGCGCCGGCGTCGGGCATAGAGACTGCAGGTAGTAGAGAACGCTGAGTTTTTGCAGGATGGCGGGCAAAAAGCCGTTGATGTTTTCCCAGGCGAGCAGCGCCGCCGCCGGAATGATCGGATTGCGCAGCAACAGGCCCGCGGCCAGGAAGAAGCTTCCGTAACCGATGCATCCAAGCGCCGCGGCCGCAGCGTACCAGAAAACATGTTCCATCCCGGCGGTCTGCCAGTATGCCGAAACTTCCGCCGCGCTATGCATTTGGAGCAATATGCCAAAGCTCAGCAACGCTCCGCCGACGAAGATCGTCATCGAGGCGATCAATCCGGCGCCGTATTTTCCTGCCAGCAGCACCTCGCGGCGGACGGGGGCAAGGAACCAGAAGTGCAGCGTTCGATCCAGCATCTCCCCTCGGAAAAGGTTCATGAAAATGCCCAGGCAACCGAAGAAAATCGCCAGCCTGAGATAAAAGTATTGAAAAATTCCGGCGAAGACGCGGCGGTCTTCCTCGAAACTCACAAGCTTGTGAACGGAATGGCGGACGAGCCTCTCATTTTCGAAAAACAGGCGAACTTCCCGCACGCCGTCGAAATAATGCATCTGACGATTGGCAATCGGTTGATTGACGAATCTTGCACCGGTCGGATTCACGATGGTGAAGAAAATCCGGTTGTCTTTGCTGGCCTGAACGTTGAACAGGGCGGCGTCCTGGTCCGCGCTTTCTCCGCCTGCGCTGCCATGTTTCAGGACGATCTTGCTTAATTTATGCGAGGCTCCCAGGTCAACCTGCAGAAATCCATTCCGATCCCGCGTGCACCAGCGATCGCCGATTCCGCCCGAGACGCTGCCGTTAAAAGCTTTTTCCGGACCTTCCTCCGGCGTGCATGGCTGGCTTCCGCTGGCCGGCTTATTGAGGGCCAGGTTGACCGAATCGTCTTCTCCGTAGACCTCGAACTCGTAGATGCGGCTCGAAACGTCCGCTCTCATGGCCGTAAGGATATTCAATCGGACGAAGCGGGCTTCGACTTCCGGCTCGATTTTGTCGGTCGTAATCCCCGTGTACTGGCCCGGGCGGGGCGCATGCCTGAAATGGACGCGGTAGCGGTCCATCGGCGGTTTGCCGAGGCGGCTGCGGACCTCTTCAGGCGTTTCGCCGATCCGAATGCCGTGGATGAGCGCCGGCTTCACCAGGCCTTGCGAAGAGAGCCGCTCCCGCCGGAATTGGATCGTAATGTTGTAGCCCAGAAAGATGATGGAGGGGAACAGCGCCAGCCCGTATACCCAGAAGGCTCGTTTTGAAAAGAAGGCGCGCTTCAGCTCAATCTTTGCTATTGTCCAAGCCTGCCGCCATCGGGCTTTATTGTCCATAGCGCGATCCTTCACCGATCAGGTAGTCGTACAAAGCGTCGACGTTTTCATCCGCCGGGATGACGGCGTCTATCTTGTGGCCGTTGAGAGCGATTTGGCCGATAGACTGAGCGAACTTCCGGCGGTCGCGGGTCATTGCCAGCAGGCCGCCCCGGTCTTCATTCAACCGGATCTCGGCAATGTGCTCTTCCATAAACAGCAGGGAAGCGACGCGGGCTGCATCCGCGCAGCGGATGACATATTGGCTTGGACGCTCGTGTATTTCTTCGCGCACTTCGCGGATCTTTCCTTCGGCGATGATCGTTCCGTTGGAGATCAGAACGACCTGGTCGCTGATGTCGTCCACTTCCTGGAGAACATGGCTGGAAAGGATCACGTGACGCCCCTGCGCCGCCCAGAGACGGAACAGCGCTATCGTTTCGGCGCGAATCAGCGGGTCCAATCCGTTCAGAGGCTCGTCGAGAATCAGCAGTTCGGGATCATGAGCGATCGCCTGCGCCAGACGAATGCGCTGCCTCATCCCTTTGGAGTAAGAAGCCATTTTCCGCTGCGCCGCAGCCGTGAGTTTAAGAAGTTCCAGCGCTTCCCAGGCTTTTTTCTCCGCTTCCGTCCGGTCGTATCCGAAGAGCAGCAGGCCGGCGACGATAAAACTCAATCCGGTCGCCCCGCGGGGAGCGGAGTCGTATTGCGCAGAGTATCCCGTAATGCGCATCAGAGCTTCAGGATCCCGCGGCGAGATCCCGCGCATCCTGATGGAACCGCTGTCGGGATGAATCAGCCCTGTCATCAGGTTCATCAAAGTGGTTTTTCCGGAGCCGTTTGGCCCGACCAGGCTTGTGATCCCGGGCGGAATGTGGAGATTGATATGATTGACGCCGAGCACCTCTCCGTAGAATTTCGACACTTCTTCCAGAATTGCGAAGGGCACAGTCACGAAATCACCTCAACAGGACGAAGCTTGCGCAAAAGCACAAATCCCAGCAGAATCAGGAATGCGGCTACGACAAAGGCGCAGGCGGCTGCTCCCGGCCCCGAAGGCGGATCGACGTTCAGCATGGCGTGCCATAAACGGCTGACTGCCCATGTCGGATTCAGGGCGTGGCCCCAGGTGGCGCGAAAAACCCCGTTAATCATTAAAGACGCTCCGCTTAGAATGAAAAAAAACGCCAGGACAAGAGCTCCGGAAACGATCTTCAACCTCGCATAAGCGGAGCTTGCAAGCGCCACCGCGCTTATCAGCAGCAACCATACGAGAAAGCCGGCGACAAGGCCGACGCTCAAACGCCAGTTTGCATAAAACCAATCCGCCCCGGCCATCCCGGTTTGAATTCCGAACAGCAGCAGTCCCGGGATCCAGGTGATGAGCGATAAAATTCCTGCAATGGCGAGAAACCGGGCGATGGCGTAATCCATTCTGCGAATCGGCCGGCTGAAATAGAGCTGAAGAGCATTATTGGCGAGATCGGGGGCGATCAGCCCGGGGCCGACAAACGCCGAGAGAAGGACGGCGAAAAATCCCTGCACGTTCATGAAGACCAGAAAGAACCTGTTGTTCACGGCGATGAAGTCCTGAAACTGCTTGCTGGATCCCAACAGCAGATCCGCATGGTTGGAGAGATAGATGAAAAAGGCGCAGAGAATCGGCCAAATCAAGGAAATGACAATGAGGAGCAGAACCAGGCGTTGTTGCAGGAGCCGCTTCCATGCATAGCGTGGCAAAACGGCGAAACGGGACCATCGGCCTGTCATGGGACCGCGGTACCTCTGATAGCTGCGCCTGTATACCGCCATTATATCTCCCGCTTTGTCGGACTATCGGCATCGAGACTCATAAAAGCCGACCTCCGTTCCCGTCGCCGAACCTTTTAATTTCCCGCATGCAGGCCATTCGCTCTTTCGCCGGGCGTATGCTGTATATGGCCCATGGCTTTCAAAAATATTTCCTCGAGCGTGTCGCGCCGATGGCGAAGCTTCCGGACCATCAAATTCTGGCTTCCCAACAGCTTCCACAACGCCTGCAAATCAACTTCAGGCTGCAGAACAATCCGCCAGCGGCCGCCTCCTTCGGATACTCCGTCGGCGCCGATTCCAGGCAAGGCGCTGCGAAGGTTTTCATCATTGCCGGAGACTTCGAGTTCGACAAAGCATTTATTCGAGCGCCGTTCCGCTTCGAGGTTGCATTCGTGCACGATTTTGCCGTCCCGCATGATTACAACCTCGTCGCACACTTGTTCGACATCGTGGAGAAGATGCGAACAGAGGAGCACATTCATGCCCTGCTCTTCTTTCACTTCGCGAACCAGTTGCAGCATGCGCTGACGGGAGGAAGGATCCAGGGCGTTGGTCGGTTCATCCAGGATCAACAGTTCGGGTCCATGCACGATGGCTTGAGCGAACTTCGCCATCTGTTTCATTCCCTGCGAATACGTCCTAAGTTCCCGGTAGCGCGCTTCTCCCAAGCCCACATGGAAAAGGGCTTCATGAGCTTTTTCCAGGGCGGCCTTCGGCGGAAGGCCGGAAAGCTCCGCCATCAGCCTTAAAAACGAGACCGCTGTCAAATTGCCGATAGAAGAGTCCGTTTCCGGCATGTACCCCACGCGCTTCCGCACTTCGTGCGTCTGCTTTTGGCAGTCGAAGCCAAGCACGGAAGCGCTGCCTTCGACGGGTTTGTAAAATCCAAGCAGGGTAAGGATCAGGGTGGATTTCCCGGCGCCGTTGGGCCCAAGCAAACCGATGGTTCTTCCAACTCCGGAAACGCCAAGACGGCAGGACAGCCCTCGAAGGACTTCCTGCCGCCCTAGCTTGACTTTCAGATTATCCAGTTCGACGACCGTCGATGTCATTCAGCGATCCTGTGGTCTTTCTGAAGCATGCCCTTCAGCGCCCGGTCGGCGCGTTCCCTCCCGGGGATGAAGCCCGGTTCGCGCCCTGCAAAAGCATGAGATTCATTATCATACCCGATATTCGAGTACGACTGGCCACGCGGATTTGTTCCGTGGATCCGCTAAAGGTTGCCAGGATCGGCTCTCCTTCCGCGATTAATTTTTGAACGGCAGGATTTTGAATGGGTATCGGCAGGCCGTTCAATGCGCCCTTCGCATTCAGCCATAAAAAGCCCGACGGATGCAGGCCTGCCATGGACGGCAGCAGCCGCTGGAATGCGTCGGAGAAGATAAGGGGCGATCCGCCATCGCGGGTTGCAAGCGCCCGCGAAGCTGCATCCCGGTCCGATCCTGCAACCATATAGCCGCGATCGTAAGTCCAGGCAAAGAAGTTTGACGACGATACGGAAGACCTCATCGTTTTCCACGTTCGTCCGTCAATATTTTCCGTTTGGATTTCGATTGCGACGGTCTTGCCTTCCTTCGCCCGCCCTGCATTTATTGCATCGACAAGCTTGCGAATCGTGTTGTCGAGGAGCGACTGGTTGTTCACCAGCGCCGCCATAGACCAGACCGGACCTTCTGCATTAATGCCTTCAAGCGATAGTGCTGATTCCACACCGAATGCCCGGGCAAAATCATCTGTAAAGCTGATTCCCAGTTTGGATTCGGCGCCGGCAAGATTGTTTTGAAACGTGGGATTCAAACGGGAGATTATTGCCGCCAGTTCCGCGATCATCTGTTGGGGTTCACGCGTGGACGCGTAAAAGCCGAAAATGGCGCCTCCTGTGATGTATTCGGCAGCGCCTCCCGAACCCGTGCTGGCAAGGAAAGATCCAATGCCGGTTCGCGGCCCCTGAAAAGATATGGTCAGCTCGTTCTCTTCGGCGCCCTGGAGGGTTCGTTGCTGGATGAAAATATGTTTCAACTGTTGGGCGCCGATAATCCGAGTCGCCGGATTGCCGGAAAAGGGCATGGAGTTGAAATCCACGCCGAGCAGGCTTCCGGCGCCTGCCTGATATCTCGCGGCGATCTCATTGGCAAACGGAGTTGCGGCGCCCTCTCCCAGATGGCTCAGCAGCCATTGCAGGTGCGTCTGAGAGTCGGATAGGATCAGGACTGTATCGCTCAGACTATAGTGAAATGGTTTGGGTCCCGTTTGAGCGCGTAGCGCTTCCAGATTGGCTGCCAGGTCAGCCTGCTTTCCGGTTCTGGATTCGGCCAGAAACATAGGAACTGTATCTCCTGGCGCCGATGCGTTCAGCGCTATTCCATACACGAGTTCATTCCCGAGCAAAGGCATGAATGTCTGGATGCCGCCGATTATCTGTTTTATCCCCCGGCTTGCCTCCGAATGCCACCACTGATTGAAAATAGGATTCTCTGCAGCCTGCTGTTCCAGCAAAAGAGCCGCTTGGTTTGCAGTTCCGCTTAAATTCACAACCGCGCCATAAATGACAGTGTTCGCAGGCGTCAACGGAAGCAGCCGGGATTGCGCGTTCAGCGATGGAGAGAGGGTGTTGGCGATCTGCTTTTGCACGTGAGCGAGCGAAGCGAGAATTCCGATGTAAGTTTCGGCGTCGGGGCTCCAGGCGATGGCGCTCTCGACGGAACTCGCCAGCACCGGATTGGTGGCCGCCTGCTCTCCCGGGCTCAGCAGGACTTCGCCGCCGGGCTGCCTTACCGCAACCGAGCCTTCTACAACCGAGACCAATGAGCCGCTGATCCCGGCCGAAACGGCGAATATGGTACCTTTGACCGACGCGACCGAGTCGCGGGTTTGCACGCGCAGCCGCCCCAGGCGCTGTTTGGCTGCATGCACAATGATATCCCCGCGCTGCAGATGGATGGTTTTGCCACCCAGAGCCGCGTGGATGAACAATTCCGTACCCTGGTTCATTTCCATCGTCGAACCGTCGGCAAGGCGCAATCTGGCGCGGGCTCCGGGACCGGTTCGGATTGCCGAGCTCTCGCCAATGGCGGCGCCGTCCTGCAGGAGTCCATTCGGAACGAGATACAATCCACCGGTTTGGGAGACAACCGTGGCCCGAGGGCTGTTTTGAGTCAGGAACGAATAAATGCCGTTGCGTCCGACATAGAGCGCGGCGACAAACAGAGCGGCGGCCGCCGCCCAGGCGATCCATTTGGGCTTCCGGACAGCGTGGCGGCTCTGAAAATGCGTCGGATTCCGGTTCCCTTTCTGTTCATTCAGCCTTGCGCGGCAAGAAGCGCAGCGGCTTAAATGGTCTTCCATTAAAAGCCGCCGGCTGTCGGCGAGTTTCCCTTCGAGGTAGTCTGCTATTTCAGACTCGAATTCGGCGCATGTCGCCGTGGCGGAATTTCGAATCTTTGCCCAGACGCGGCTTCGCGCCTCCTCCAGCTGCCCGGGTTTTAGCGATTCATTTTTTAACGTCTCTATTGCTTTTTCCAATCTATCTTCCGACATTGCCGGCCTCCCGTCTATCGCTCGATTTCAGACTGCAAGGCGTGCCGGATGCGATGCAGACGAACGGCGATATTATTTTTCTCCTGGCCGAAAAGCCCGGCCAATTCACCATTGGATATTCCCTCGACATAACGCAGTATAAACAGGACGGCGTCCTCGGGATCGAGAGATGCAATTGCACGCCGGAGACGCTCCTTTAAAAACGCCGTATTTTCCACCGAGACTTCCGCAGATTTTTCGTCGAGCTGTATTTCACGATGCGAGACTCGCTTGCGAAGCAAATCCAACGCGGCGTTTGCAGCCGCGCGGCGGAAATAGGCCTCCGAAAAATGCGATTCGTTCAGCCGTCCGCCCCCGTTTAAAAACCGCAGGAAAACAGTCTGGAGAACATCCTCGGCGTCGGCCGGATTCCCGGTTATCCGAAGGGCTGTGCGGTAAACCGATGCGTGATAAGCTTCGTATAAGCCGGCAAATTCGGTTGACGGGATCATAGGGATAGCTTGCGCGTTCGCCAGGCTTTCGGCTGTTCTCATATCAATCGCCTCAATCCGCTAAACGCGCCAACAGGCTAATTATTACACAGCGCCTGAATTTTTTCTCAAAGAACCCGATTGCCGTCGATGGATTGAATTTCTGTTAGAGTTACAAGTTATTTATTTAATTGGCTTTAAGAGGCAAGGCCGCAGAATTTTTGCCGCTTTTATCTTGCATTCTGCACTTTTTTTAATGAAATTCTGGTATGCTAGGCGCGTATTCCTTTTTGGAGTCTTATTAAGTCAACAGCACGGAGGAACAAAGCATGAAATTGCGAGTGGCAGTGATTGCAATTTTGTGCATAGGCCTTTTCTGCGGTGTCCAGTACATGGGCGATCAGGTCTTTGCACAAGGAAAGAAAGCGCCGGCCAAAAGGGCAGCCGAGCCGGCAATAACGGTAATCAATCCAATGGGCACGCCGCCGCCTATAACGGTAAAACCGATGGCGGAACCGCTGTCCACGCTGGACGGCAAAACGCTGTACCTGGTCAACACGGGTTTTGTCAATACCGAACGCCTGATGGAAGAATTTAAAAAGTGGTTCCAGGCTAATTACCCCAAAACCACTATCGTCGATCAAAGAACCGGCATGAGCAGCATGAATGCGACATTAAAGAAAGAACTGGAAAAAGCGGATGCCGTGATCTTCGCCTTAGGGCATTGAAGCGTCTGCGCGCCCGGGGCGGTTCGCCTCGCAATCGAAGTCCAGGCAGACTTGAAAAAACCTGCAGTGCCTATTCTTTTGTCCGAGTTTGAACAACAGGAAACTGAGGTAGCCATACTGGCCGGCATGCCCAAGGTTCGGATTCAGTATATCCGTGGTCCCATCTGGGCCAAAACGAACGACCAGATCAGAAAGCAGGTCATTGAAGGAAACAATCCAGTTACCGGAAAACCGGTTATGCGGGAAATCGTAGACAAACTTACCAAACCCTTGACTGCCGAAGAAAGGAAAACGGGAGAAATCAGAAGAGATAGAGGCCCGGTTTCTTTTACCGGCACTCCGGATGAACTGCAGAAACTGTATATGGAAAAGAGATATACCGATTTCATGCCGATAATCCTTCCGACCGAAGAAAAGGTCAACGAGATGCTGAAAGGCACCAGCCACGCTCCCGAGGAAGTGGTCGGCCGTATGGATCCCGGATCTGACGCCGGCGATCGATGGACCTACACGGTTAAGGATTGTGCTGTCAATGCCGTTATGGCAGGCGCCAAACCGGAATATTTCCCGCTCATTCTGGCCATAGCATCGGGCAATCAGACATCCATCAATATCTCCGATAATGGTTTTGCGGCTGCTGCCGTGGTGAATGGGAAAATCCGCGATGAAATCGGGCTCAACTACGATGTCGGCGCCGTGGGGCCCTACGCCCATGCGAATGTCGCGATTGGAAGGGCCTGGAACCTCATTTCCATAAATGGCGGAAACTGCGGAAAAATCGGAACGACCTATATGGGCACCGTAGGCAACGCCCAGAACGCACTCGCCACCATCATTGCCGAGAATGAAGAGGCATCTCCTTTTGAGCCGCTCTCGGTCAGGAGATCCAATGTTCAGGCCGGCAGGGGCTATGGTTTTGGCAACGCTCCGGGCGGCGCCTCTCCCAAGTACAAGAAGGGCGATAATGTTGTCACCCTGCTTTCCGGATGGGGCGTTCTTTCCGCGGCGAACTGGAAAGTCAACGCTTGGCAGTCCCTTATGGACTATCCTAAGATTATCAAGGGCATCCATGAACAACAAAATCCTGGCTTGTTCGGGACTTTCATAATCCTGAGTCCGCCGATCGCCAATTTTGTCAAGGACGCCGGATACGATACGGTTGAAGCACTGAACAAATATGTTACCCAGCCGGATCCGGCAGCCCAGGCTGCAGCTCCAGCAGCAAAGCCCGGAGGCCGTGGCGGCTTTGGCATGATGGGCGGCGGAGGCATTGACCTCATCGTTACCGGAGCATCCAACAATAACTACTGGATGGCCGGCGGCCTGAGGCCTGGTCAAGCGATCGCCATCGATAAATGGCGGTAGAATAGAGCTGTCAGCGTTCAGCTGCCGGCAAGCAAAAGAAACGGGCCGCATTTATGCGGCCCGTTTCTTTTGGTCATGCCGATTCCGGCGACAGAAGCAATCCTCTTATCGTTGCATTTGAATAATTCATAGCAGCGCAAAGCAGCGCAAGTCGGCGCTTGTCCGTGACGGTCAGCGGAAAAGCTTCTATGGCAGGAATACGAAAGGAAACGGCTTTCGCCCATAATGAAAACGGGCCGAATAAACGGCCCGCTTCCTTTCAATCTCCAAACTTCAAACTCCAAACTTCAAACTTGAAACTATCTCCAGGCATCGACCGAAGTGCCGCGACCGACTCCGAAGTCGGTAGCGAACCAGGTTGTCTGTCCTGAGCCAGCCACGACAATATTGATCTGACCCGCCTGGAAGGGCTTCATCATCGTGTCCGGGGCCTCCTTCATCTGTTTATAGGATTTCGAGAGAGTGCTCAAGTTGGGATTGTCTAATCCCTGGATGGCCATAGATGTATTCATTGTCGAAACTACGCCATTGCCCCAGTATGAAGCAACGGTTTTTTCCACGTTGTTGGCCAGCCATCTGCTGAGATCCATCTTCGTTGCAAAGTTGTTGGGCTCGTCGTGGAGTATTCCCGCGACCCCAGGATCCATGATGATAGTAGCGCCCATTCCGCTCAGCGATCTCATATAATCGCGGATCAGATATTGGGGGGGATACCATCGTTGAACTTCGCCTACGCTTGAAATATAGCTCCACCCCGTTCCTACTGAAACCATGCTGTCGGTAGGTTTGGCGCCTTTCGCTACGTGAGAGGGCAGCCAGCCTGCAGGCAGCGCTTCCTCGTTTTCAGCGATGCACAGATTGTTGTACTGAATGTTGCTTCCGAGGGAGCTGAAGGTCGTCTTGCCGGCGTGCAGGTTTCCTGCGGATTTCGACAGCAAGGTGAAGCATCGTCCTACTACGGCATTGACTTCATTGTGGGGGCCCATCACATTGCCCTTATAGTTCATGCCAATTTCGTTCCGGATGGGGCCGTTGACCAGAATCATGTTTGCCATGGAGCTGGTCGAATTGCCGAAAGGAACGGATTGGGCTACTGCAAGGATCAACGGGAACATTTTCGGTTTTGCCCCGGCCATTACCGCGCAAACGGCCACTTTTTCAACCGTCAGGGTGCGGGGGCCGCCTGGATAGCCGAGCTGTTTTACACGTGTTTCAGGACTTTTGCTGGTGCCCTTGAGCATCTCGGCCACTCTTTCTTCCGTTGGAAGAATGATGGGATTGTAATCGGTGAAGTCTTTGTCTTTGAACAGCTGCTGCAGATTGTCCTCGGTGTCGGGCCCGAATGCTCGCGGCTCTTCGGTCGATTCTTTAGCCGGACCTGCGTATTTTTCCGCTTCCGTAAGCGGACTCGTCAGGGCGTCGACGACGGCCTTCATCATCGGCTTGCCGCTCACGACATCGTTGCTTTCAAAAACGTATTTGTGATGCACGGATTTCGGCTGTCCCGCTACGGGGAATGGGAAGCCGACATAGCGTATCGGCATTCCGTTGGTGTATTCGAAGTTGTAGCCTATCGCAAACTTCACGATATTGGCGGCGGCTGCGCCTACGGTTGGAACTCCCATATTTTCAAGCTTTTTGCAGTGTTGGCTCACGGCCGACGTGCAGCCATCTCAGCCGGATATGCCGATCAGCGCGGCATTGGCATTCTGTTTGATTTCCGCCCACAGCTTCGGGTCGTCGGACGTGTACATCCCGGTTTTTCTTTTGATGACCACTTTCAGGCTGGGAATGTTTTGCGCAAACCATGCCTGCATTTCCTCGAATACGCCGTAGGCCGCCTCGGGGCCGCCCCAGCTGATGTCGACCAGGTAGATCGTTTTCCCTTCGAGGGTGTCTAGCCGAGGGGAGAGAGGCGTGCGGTCCACCATCTTGCTTGAAATGGCAGGATTCAGAACCGTGATCTTCGGTTTTGCAGCGGCTTTTCCCGCCGGCTTTGTGGAGGCTTTTTGCTGGGCCTCCAACGGCGCCAGTCCGGCAAATGCGACTATTGCCAGGATCAACGCCGCCAAACTTGTTAAAACCTGCTTTATTTTCATTTTCCTTCCCTTCCGATGCATTTGAAATGGCGTTAGTTCGGCCTGTTTTTAGCACATTCCCGCGTTGCGGCACAAGAACAAACGGCCGCAACTCTTTGAGACGAGCGCTCCAAAACGCCGAAATGGCTGCATGCCGCAATGCGGGGCGCCGGCATCCTGAATTTCCGGCGCGGCAATAGAGAAGCGCAAACCCGGACGCAGTCATTCGCCATCGGCTGATTGCAGTTTTTTTATCAGCAGTTCCCGGATTATTTTTGGATTGGCTTTGCCGCCCGAAAGCTGCATGGCCTGACCGATCAGAAATCCCATGGATTTTCCCTGGCCGCTTTTGTAATCCGCAACGGCGGAAGGGTTCGCTCCAACAGTCTTTTCGATGAGCGAATCGAGCTCATTGCGATCGGAAACCTGACGCCATCCGAAGGCGTCAACGATCGCTTCCGGCGGTCGGTCGTCGTCAAACAGACGCAGGAGCGCTTCGCGCGCCGCACCAGCGTTGATTTCGTCCTTTGAGAGCATTTTCAGCAACGAAGCGAAGCGGTTTGGGGTCGCCGCGGTACGGCTCAATTCCTGGCGCCGCTCTTTGACGGCAGGGATCAGCTGCGTCGTCAGCCAGTGCATGGCCATGCGCGAAGCGATTCCCTGTCCGACCAGGGCTTCAAAATAATCGGCGACTTCCGGGTCCGAACTCAGGAAAGCGGCTTCCGCGCCCGACAATTCGTGCCGGGATACGAAGCGCGCAGCCCGCACCGCGGGCATTTCCGGCAGGCGGGAGCGCATTTTTTCAATCCAGCCGTCGGACAGCTCGATGGCGGGAACCGAAGGGTCGGGGACGCATGGGCCTTCGAATTTGGCGCGCATCGGGAGCGTGGCTTTCTTTTCCGGATCCCAAAGACGGGTGTGCAGAACAACCGCTTCGCCCGCCTGCACGCAGGCGCTCTGGCGGCTGATTTCGTAGGCGATGGCGTCGCCCACGTGCCGGATGGAATTCATGTTCTTGACTTCCACCTTGGTGTTCATCTGGTTCGTTTTTTTCGGGCGGATGGATATGTTGGCGTCCACACGCATGGTGCCGTTTTCCATGCTGCATTCGGAGGATCCTGCGTAGCGCACCTGCGTGCGCAATGCCTTTAAAAACTCCATTGCTTCAAAAGGCGAGCGAAAATCCGGCTCCGTAACGATTTCCACCAGCGGTGCGCCGGCCCGGTTGAAGTCCACCAGGCTGATCGGCTGACGCCCTTCCATTTCATGCAACAGTTTGGCGACGTCTTCCTCCATGTGGATGTGATGGATGCGCAATCTTTTCGATGCGCCCTGCTCATCGACAATGTCGACGCCCCCGCCGCGCGACAGCGGAAGGCGGGCCTGGGACAGCTGAAAGCCTTTTGGAAGATCCGGATAATAATAGACCTTCTGATCGAAAGCGCTTTTGGGCTGCAGAGTTGCGCCCAGCGCCAGACAAAGAAGCGATGCTTTTTCGAGCGCCTGCTGACTCAGCCGGGGCATGGCGCCGGGAAACCACAGGCATGTCGGGCAGGTGTTCAGGTTGGGCTCGTCGCCGGGACGGTTGGGGCAATCGCAAAACATTTTCGTGGCGCAATTCAGCTCCACATGGATCTCCAATCCGATGACCGCTTCAAATTCCATAAGGATCAGCCCTTTCGGCGCATGTTTATAAGATGTTGGCCCAGAGCCAGCAGCCGGGCGTCGCTGAGCCTTGGACCCGCCAGATGAAAGCCCGGCGGCGCAAACAGCGCCGGCTGCCCGGTCGCGTTGGCGAAAGCCGTTGACGCAAATTGCGCGTAGATGTCGGCAATCGATTCGGCGGGAGGCGCTGCGGGATCGGGCGCCGGGAAAATCAGAAAATCCGTCTGCGAAGCGAGCCGCTGCATGCCTGAAATCAGCCGTGCGCGGATGCGACAGGCGCTCTCAAAGGCGTCGTAACGTTCGAACTGGAAAAAAGCTCCCTGAAAGAGGTAGCTTTTTAAAAGCGGCCCGAATGCGGCGCTTCGCGAGAGCAAATACATGTCGTTCCAGTTTTTGGCGCCCGGCGCGCGCGGCCCATAGCGGACCGAGTCATAGCGCCCGGCGCAGGAGGAGGCTTCCACCGAACCGACGATTTTGTGAACAGGAAGAAACAGGGAATAGTCCGGCAGGGACATTTCTTTTATCGGGAAACCTGCTTTTTTCAGTTCATCGATCAAGGAATGAAACGCCGCCGCCTGGCCGCCGGCGAGGTCGTTCAGCGCTTCCGCTATCACGCCGATGGTTGTTTTTTGAGGATCGATTCTGCGGGCGGAAAGGTCGACTTCTTCATCGGGCAGAGAAAAATCCAGGCCGTCCTGGCCTGCGATGGCTGTCAGGATGTCGCCGATTATTTTGGGATCTTCCGAAAGGATTCCGCAACACTCCATGGACGGGATCAAATCGATGAGACCGAAACGCGATACCAGGCCGTAGCTGGGTTTGAAACCGCAAACGCCCGCTCTCGAGGCGGCCAGGCGGCTCTCTCCCATAAAATCCATCGCCAGTTCCGCGTCTGCGGTTCGCTTTTGAACCGCTTCGCCGGCCATGCTCCCCTCGAGGCCGAAACCGAATTCGCTGATGCGCGTGGGGCCGCATAAAGCAGCGCCCGCCTGTCGCAGGCGCTGCACAATTGTCGAATCCTCCACCGCCGTGAAGCCGGCCAACGCGTTGGCGCCCGCTTCCGCCGGCCAGCCCGCCGCCGAGATGTTCGGCCCAATCGCGATTTTCAAGCTCCGCAAGGGGCCGTTCCGGGCAGAGGCGGCGTCAGGGTTGGGATGGGAAAATATAGGATCCATGGATGATTCTCCCCCTATTCCAGAATACCGGCGACTTTAAAGTATCGGCCCTTCACCTCGGGCGCGCTTTTGAGCAATTGGCCTGATTGCGATTGCGGGGATCGTTTCTCTTCGGTTCCGGGGCGCATGCGGTTGGCGACCGGAGCGACCGAGTAAGCCGGGTCTTCTGCACCGGCTTTCTCACAGGCAAGCGAGGCCAGTTCTTCGGCCTGCTTCAAAGCATCTTCTATCGCCGGACGCTCCTTTTCCGCAAGGCCGATGCGGGACACCCAGGAGAGGTTGTCGACCCGGTTTTGCTTCTGCGCCGTTCCGGGCAAAACAGCATCGCCGCCCAAATTCAGCAGGCCCAGTTCGGCCAGCTGATCTCGTTTCACCGCCGAGGGCGCTCCAGTCAACGGGCAGGCGGCGCTCCGGTTTTTGGGGAATGCGATCACCTCACGGATGGACGGCGTCTGCAGAATCATCGATACCGTGCGATCCATGCCCAGAGCGAGTCCTCCATGCGGAGGCGCGCCGAAGTCAAACGCTCTGAGGAAAAAGCCGAATTTTTCCTTGATCTCTTCATCGGTCAGCCCCAGGGCGGCGAAAATTTTCCGCTGCACTTCGCGGTTGTTGATGCGGATGCTGCCGCCCCCCAGTTCCTCCCCGTTAACCACGAGGTCGTAGGCCCGCGAACGCAGCGTCAGCAACTCTTCGACATTTTTCGGATCGAAATCGATGCGGTCCGGCGCGGTGAAAGGATGGTGGCTGGAGGAGACGCCTCCTCCCTCGGCAGGCTCAAACAAAGGAAACTCCGTGATCCAGACCGGATGAAACGTGTCGGGAATCAGGCCGAGCCGGTTTGCCAGATGAAGGCGCAGCTGGCCCAGCGCCGATGTGACGACGGCGTACGAGGCGTCCGCGATCATGATGAGGACGTCTCCGTCGGCGACGTCGAACTTTTTGCGCAAATCGTCCAGCTCCTGTTTGCTGAAAAACTGGACGATGTTGGATTCCAGCTTCCCGCCCTCGGCGCGCATCCAGGTCATGCCCTTGGCCCCGAACGAAGGCGCTATTTCCTTGGCGTATTCATTCTGCAGCACATTCTTGCTGAGCCTTTCGGATTGGCCTTTGACGTTGAAGCCTTTGATGCAGCCTCCGCGCTGCAGGATCTGACGGAAAATCGAATAATTGGTCTGCGGAAATACGTCGGTTACATCGACAAAACGAAGGCCGAAACGAAGATCGGGGCGGTCGGAGCCTGTCGTATCCATCGCTTCGGCGTAGGTCATGCGCGGGAAAGGGCGGGGAAGCGACAAGCCGCCGATCTCGAACATGCGGACGGCGAGTTCTTCGATCATTTCATAGAGAAATTCTTCGTCGATGAAAGAAGCTTCAATGTCCAGCTGGGTGAATTCCGGCTGCCGGTTCGGGCGCAGGTCTTCGTCGCGGAAGCAGCGCGCCAGCTGAAAGTAACGCTCCATGCCGCCGATCATGAGCAGCTGTTTGAACAGTTGCGGCGATTGGGGCAGAGCGTAAAAATTCCGCGGATGAACGCGGCTGGGCACCAGGTAATCGCGCGCCCCTTCCGGAGTGCTCGCCGTCAACACCGGCGTTTCGATTTCCAGAAATCCCCGCGAATCGAGAAACTGGCGGACGCATTGAAAAATGCGATGCCTCGCCGTCAGATTGTCCCGCATGGACGGCCGGCGGATGTCCAGATAGCGATACTGGAGCCGCAGTTCCTCGGAAACGCTGTCTCCAGCCGCCGACGCGGCGCCTGCGACCATCGCTTTTTCAGAGACGGAGAAAGGGAGCGCATCCGATTCGGAAAGCACCGTCAGATCGGAGACCAGCACCTCGATATCACCTGTCTCGATGTTGGGATTCTCCGTTCCCTCAAGCCTCTTCTTGACTTCGCCCTCGACCGAGACGCAATACTCGGCGCGCAAGGTTGCCGCTTTCTGGCAGACATCCGACGATGCGATTTCGGGGCTGAAGACAATTTGAATAATGCCGCTGCGGTCGCGCAGATGAATAAACAGCAGGCCGCCGTGATCGCGGAAGGCGTCCACCCAGCCGGCGAGCAGCGCCTTGCGGCCGACATCTTTCTGCGTTAATTGCCCGCAAAAAACGCGTTGAGAAAAAAGCATCGTGGAATTCCTTTCTGTCCATGCCGGATATCCGAGGGATACGCTTCAAGGAACGGGAAAATGGAACCGGAATATTACTACGAAATCAAGCTGCGAGCACCCCCTTTGAGAAGCCGATTGAATGGGATTTTTTTGGAGTCGCCATGGGCGGGCGCGGCGTTCTCTGCGCGTGAGTGCAAAGGACTGGTCTGCAGCGCGCGACGGGACGCTCTGCGTCTACTCCATTCGCAATCTTGCTTCGGCCGTTTCGATCAGGCCGCCGAGCCCTTCCCGCTTGAGGGCGCTTACGGCGACGGCGTCAAAGCGACGGCAAAGCCTTTCCATCTCGACGGAGTCGAGTTTGTCCGCCTTGTTCATGACGACGAGACGGGGAATGGACGCCAGATTCAGTCCGGTCAGGACGCGCTCGACCGCCTCCATTTTGGTCTCCAGATTGGGATCGGAAGCGTCGACCACGTGCAGGAGAAGATTGGCGTCCTCCAATTCCTCCAGAGTCGCCTTGAATGCTGTGACAAGATCGGGCGGCAAGTCCCGGATAAAACCGACGGTGTCGGTGATGATGACTTCTCCCCGGCGCGGGAATCGGAGCCGGCGCGAAGTAGGGTCGAGCGTAACGAACATCTGGTCGGCCGTGTCGATGCGGCTTTCGGTCATGGCATTCAAAAGCGTGCTTTTCCCCGCGTTCGTATAGCCGATGATGGAGAGCACCGGCAAGCCCTGCCGAATCCGGCGCTGCCGCCGGACGCTTCTCTGCCGGGACAGCTTTTCAATTTCCTTTTCAAGGCTGCCGATGCGGCTGCGCGTCCTGCGGCGGCCTATTTCCAGCACGGTTTCGCCCGGGCCTCTTCCCCCGATTCCGCCTGTCAATCGGGACAGCCCGGCGTCCTCTTCCGTCAAACGGGGCAGGGAATATTTCAGTTGAGCCAATTCCACCTGCAGTTTCCCGTCCCGGCTTCGGGCCCGCTGCGCAAAGATGTCGAGAATCAATTGAGTGCGGTCGACAGCTTTCAGTCCCGTGCTGTCTTCAAAGGCTCGAGCCTGCGCGGGCTTCAAATCGATATCGAAGATGGCGACATCCGCGCTGCGGCGCATGGCCGTCAGGACGATGCGCTGCAGCCTTCCCTGGCCGATGATCGTGCGGGGATGAATCCGGCCGCCGGAGAGATGCATCGCTTCGGCGATTTCGACGCCGGCGGCTTTGACGAGCTCTTTTGTTTCCGACAAAGCGGCTTGTCCGGGAGTCACCGCGATGATCAGGGCCCGCTCCCGCTGGGATTCGCCGGACTTTCTGCCGGCAAGCCTGGAAAACTCGCTTTCCAGAGCTTTTATTTCCGATTCAAAATCAAAATTCAGCTGATAGACATCCCGCGCTTCAATCCTCCGGAACGGATCGTTCTTCCCCTCCGCGTCGTCCAATCCCGGAAGGATGTGGGCGAGCTCGATTTTTGCCGCCTCCCCGTTTCCTTCCACATGAATTGCGGCGACCAGATCCAATCGCAGCAGCGCGAGATCGTTCAAATCGTCCTGGGTCAGGGATTCTCCCCTGAGGTGGGTGTGGATCAGACGGAGGCCGCGGAATCTTCCCGCGCCGCCGCGAAGCCTCCCGATGTCGGGCAGTTCTAGGCGGGTCGCGTCTCCGACAATCACGTTGCGGACGTCCCCCTCGCGAGAGAGCAGGACCCCCAGCTGCCTTCCAAGTTCTCTGGATAGAGAGGCTAAATGGCGGGCCAATTCGGCCGATACAACCTGAGCGGGCAGAACGCGCCGCCGGAAAGTTCTTTCCAAAGCTTTTCTCTGGGACTGCTTTATTCCTAAAATATTTCCGTCTATCTGGATGGGGAGCTCCTTCGAAAAATTATATACTAAGTTTAAGAGCGATGTTTTGAGACCCAGCATTCACGAAATGAATGGAGAGGAGGGCGTTTTGGAGCATCCCGAACCTCTTTCGCCTGTCGACACTCAAAGGCGGCCATACCCAAACCAGTCTGGAAGGTTCAACTCAGACCGGCGCCGGGAGTCTTCCATTGTGTCGAATGCGCGGCGCGAAGCGTCATCCACAACCGGTTTGCAGTTGTGGATAAAGGCATACTTCCATCGAGGGGGCAGCGGGCGGCGTGCTGCCCCCTCAAATTCCTCCATCCATTCTGCTGGCATGTTCGCCAGCGTCATCGTCATTTGCACGCAGCTATTTTACGATGGAGATGGATTTGTGTCCAATATCCCTTGTCCAAGGCAAGCGAAGTATTGGAAGCCTCAAAATTTGGTCGCGCTGTGTTGGTTTGGGGCGCCGTCATAGAGGAACAAGAATGAACGCATGTTCTTGCACATCTATTTCAGGAGCCGGGAAGAGTTCTGATCTTTCCGCCCAAGCTTCCCGCCAATTCAGGCGAGCCGGAAATCGCAGTCTAATCCAGCAACTCCACGACCCCCCCCAAAGATGCTATAATAAAAAATTGCATTTATTTGAGGCGCAATCCGGCGACTGTCCGCCCCCGATTTAGGCGACCAGCCGCCCACCGCCATCCTATTTAGCCAGAACCGTCTAATTACAGATTAGCGCCATGAGGGGGAGCGCATGACGAGAGAAGAAACGACTCGTGTATGTCCTGTCAGTCGTGCGGGTGGCCTCGAGATAGGGCTCCGGCGGTGGTTTCAGAATCCGCACAAGATCCTCAGTCCGTACGTCAAAGCAGGAATGACTGTGCTGGATCTTGGGTGTGGTCCGGGATTCTTCACCATCCCCCTGGCGGAGATGGTCGGTAGCGTCGGACGCGTCATAGCCGCCGATCTTCAGGACGGGATGCTTCAAAGACTCCAGGCCAAGCTCGAAGGATCGGGTCTCGACAAGCGGGTTTCACTCCACCGGTGCGCAGCTGAGAGGATCGGTGTTACCGAGAAGGTTGACTTCGTTCTCGCATTCTATGTCGTTCATGAGGTCCCTGACCGTGCGGGATTCTTCCAGGAACTGTCGAGCATCGTAAGACGCGATGGCTGCGTTCTCGTCGTTGAGCCCCCGTTCCATGTGTGGGCGGCAGCGTTCGCGGAGACTATAGGATTCGCGGAGAAGACGGGCTTCCGGCCTGAAGCAGGTCCCAAAGTTCTGTTCAGCAAGTCCGCCATTCTCCGAAGGCCCTAACAAGCCGTTGCAGCCGACGGCGCCGCGGCTTAACGCCAGGTCTTTAGGCAGACAAAAACATGACAATTTTCAAAAAAGTGGCTAAATCTCAGTACTTCAATCAGCTTATGGGGGTGTTTATTGCTCCCATTCTTATCTTGTTTGGAATTGCAGCACTTCTCAAGGGTGATCTCGGATACCGCAACTATTGGGAAGGCCGGTTTTTGCTTCCTTTGCGATCGTCATAGGCATGTTTGTTCTTGGCGCAGTGCTGTTCCGATGGCGAAAACTCTCGCAGAAGCCAAAGAAGCTTAAAGGTCGAGCTGCGCGCAGAGCACGACGAGCAGCTGAGTATCATTCAACAATTGATGATTTTAGCAAACCATGGAGAGGAGGCGCCTAACTATTCGATCCAACGGACGGTTCACTGCGCGGCCCGCCGCTTAGCTCAAGCGTTAGATTCATTTAAAAATCGCCAAGTCGATCCTCTTACGGAGAATCTTGCTTCCCGCTTAAGCTGGCGGCGCACAAGACCCGCCGCAGCTGAAGCTGAGCGTTAGGCAGAGACAAAACGAGAATACATAGCAGCGATATGGAGATGTAATGAAAATCCGCGATATTGTTGTTATGCTCGAATAGGATGGTGGGTCAGGCGTTATTTCTTGTTTCGTTCAAATAAATCCACATAGGAGTCTTCTATCAGATCATCAGGAGCAATGCCAAGGCAGCGCATCAGCTCCTCGGCGATTGTTCGCCCTTCTTCATCCGGCTGCCCCGGGCGCAGAACGACTTCCAATTCCACAAATTTCCCCAAATTTTCAACTTCATCCAGATGGATGCGCGTCTGTCCGGCAAGATAGAGATATCGCGTTTTCTTGACCGTTCCGCGAACGCCATAAGCCTGGGCTAAGACATTTTTTAATCCGCCCGGATCATTGGTTTCGGTCAGGCAGTATTCCGAGCGTTTCGGGCCCTTTGAATCTGCGCGATTGTAATAAATGAGCTGACCGCGGTTTGAGGCGAGCCTGCGCAGTTTGAGCCTCCCTTTATCTACAGGGAAAAAAACGTCATCCTGCACGACGACTTCGCAAGGAAAGTCGCTCAAAGATTCGGCGAGTCTGCGAATTGCGTCAAAGTTCCGTGCATAGGCTTTTATTTCGATATTGCGGGGCACCGGTCGATCTCCAGTCCAATAAAGGCTTATTCTAAACACAAACCGGATCCACTCTGAAGCGCCAACCTGCCGTCCGCTTTGTTTTTTCTTGCTCCTGCGGAATGAACAAGATACAAGGAAGCCATGAAAGGATGGATTTCCCGGCTGATTCTGGCATCCCTCGCTGCGGCGACAGCCTATTCGCAGTCGACGACCGTGCGGGTGGCCGCCAATCTTGTGCTGACGCCGGTTTCGGTCGCGGACGCCGGCGGCAAGTCAGTTCGCGATCTGGGTTTGGAGGATTTCGAAATCGAGGAGTCCGGCGTCAGGATCGCCCCGTCGCGTCTGGGCGAGTGCGGCGAAGCGCCGCTGGAGCTTGCGATGCTGTTCGACACGTCGGGCAGCGTCTATATGCGCTTTGAGCTCGAACGACAGGCAGCCGCCCGGTTCTTGCGCAGGACCATGCGCCAAAAAGACGCTGCGTTCATCCTTATGGTGGCGAACGAGCCGAAGATACTGAAGGAAAGAACGTTTTCCCTGGATGCGCTCCTGGATGCAATTGCCGGGATTTCCCGAACGAGGGAGGCCACAGCCTTTTACAACTCGGTCGTCAAAGCGGCGTACATGCTCAGGGAAGTGGATCGGCCGGACGCCCGCCGGGTGATGGTCGCCCTCTCCGACGGCGAGGACAACCGCAGCATTGAAAACAAACCGGAGGACGTTTTAAGAGAGCTGCAGCTTTCCAGCTGTCTTTTCTATTCCATCAATCCGGCCGGCGGCGCGTATAAAAAGAACTTTATTGCGCGCCGAGCCCAGGAGCGCATGGAGACGCTGGCCCTGCAGACGGGCGGCGCGACTTTTGTCGCGGACAATGTCGAGGAATTGGAGGAGTTTTACGATCGAATTGCGGATGAACTGCAGGGCCAGTACCTGCTGGGCTACTACTCGCCGGCAACCACCGGTCCGGCGATTTATCGTCGCATTGCCGTCAAGGTGCGCGGAAGACCCGACCTTCGGGTCAAAGCCCGCCCCGGCTACTACCCTAAATAGTCCGGAAACCGGCTTCCAACATTCAGCATTCTCTTTTTCGTCCGCAACGAATGCGTTGATCTGTTCGTTCCCGATGGCCGGAACCGCTGCATTTCAGTATCCTCTTTTCCGGTCGACCACGTTCAGGAGCCTTTGCCCTTTCAGCCAACGCCGGAGGTTTTCGCAGAACAGCTCGGTGGCGCGAGCCATGTAATCCTCCATCCCTCCGGAGATGTGCGGGCTGAGGATGACATTGTCGAATTCCCACAGCCGGTTGTCGCGGGGCAAAGGCTCTATATAGGTTACATCCAGGCCAGCCCCGGCGATCCATTTTTCATCGAGAGCGCGGATGAGCGCCTCTTCGTCGATCAGCTGGCCGCGCCCGATATTGATGAGGCAGGCAGTCGGCTTCATCGCCTTCAATTCCGGTTCGCCGATAATGTGGCGGGTCTCAGGCGTAAGCGGCGCGCACAGGACGACGTAGTCGCTCGCCGCGAGCATCTGTTCCATGAGAGCCCGAGGCAGCAAAAGGTCCACATTCCTGGCTTTCCCCGGCTTTCGCGTCGAGCGCCGGGCGGCGATGACTTTCATGCCGAAAGCTTTGGAAAGCCGCGCCACCTCCCGGCCGATGTCTCCCAGCCCCAGTATCCCCACCGTTTTGCCGCGCAGGACTTGCGTCAGATAAAACCGCCACTTGCGTTCCTGCTTCAGCCTGAAGGCTAGCGGCGACTTCTTCGCGAACATGAGCATCAGCGACATAATGAACTCGCCGATCGGAGTTGAATGAATCCCGCTTGTCCCCGTAATAACGACCGGGCTGTTCCAGATATCGACGTCCGACAGGCGGTCTACGCCTGCGGAAATCGACTGGAACCATTTTAAATTCGGCGCCCGGGCGATGGTGTCGGGAGGCAGGACAAGGCCGAAAATTACGTCCGCCCAGGCCAGCAAAGCATCCAGCTCCCTTCTGCTGGAGAAATCCCCATGGAGTTCGGCTTGAGTCAGCGCGGCGCCGTCTTTGACTTTGACGATCGGGCTTGTCGCGCGGATGAGCCGCAGGCTTTCCTTGTCTGCGAGCGGAGTCGAATGATAGAGCGCGGGTGCGACGGCAAGCACGTTAAGCGATTTCATTGTGTGCCTCAGGCTTTGGCAATACGAGCGGCGCGAGAAGGCGAGCCTATCCGGCAGGCTTCTCCGCCGGGATCCGTATCCTTCTGCAGGAAATAAAATTCATCAGCGCGATGACCGCCCCGCCGAGGAATACGTATCGATAGCCTCCCGGCCCGCTCTTGTACCACGCAAGTCCCCCGAGGAAGGGAAGAATAATCGTGACAATATGGTCGAGGCTTATTCCGAGCGAGAGGCTTGGAGAGATCTCTTCGGGCTTGAGCGCAATCTTTTTCATGTAGGTGATTCGGGCCATTCCAACCGAGTCGAGAGTGAAATCCGCGACATAGCAAACATAGATAAATAGAATCGCCAGGGATGGGCGGAGCAGGTTTTCGGCAAACGCATATCCAAGGCAGGTGAAGAAGAACAAAAAGGCTTCGGCGCTCAAGACGAATCTTTCGCCCACTTTGTCGATCAGATGGCCGATCCAAGGCTTCACGAAAATTCCAATAACGGCGATGATGAAGAAAAGCAGCGTCATGGTGGCCACCGGCTGACGGAACACATCGACGAGAACCCAGGGGCCGAAGGTAAGGAAGATCTGTTTCCTGGCGCCATAGAGCATGGAAAGCCAGTAAAAGAGGCGGTATTCTTTCCTGTAGATGTAGCGCTTCTTCACGTGAACCGTCTGAGCAGGCTTAATAAAAGCTATCAGGGCCGCTGAAGCGACAAAGGCTGCGGCGCCTATCGTAAAAGCCGTGGTGAAGCTGATGTGCAGGAACCGGTACAGCGCCCATAAAGCGGCGGAACTGAAAACGATCGCAATATTGCCGGCGGAACTCAGCCGGCCGAGAATTTTCCCCTCTTCTCCGTGTTTGGCGAAACTCATCCCGATGCTTCCGCTCAGAGGCATGAAAATGTGCTGTCCCATGCTGTAGACGAAGATGACGAGGACGACCAGCGCATACTGCGGCGGCAGAACGCCCAGCGCAAACATGCCGGCGGCGGAAACCAGGTTTGCCGCCACGGAGATGCGCACGTCTCCGCCGAGAAATGAAAGCGCGCCGATGGACAGCACCACAATCAGGCCGGGAAGCTCCCTGGGGAACTCCAGCGCGGATCGATGGAGGATCATCATCTCAAAATGCTCTTTAAGATAATTGGTGAGAGTGGAACCGTCGACGCTTATGCTGATTCCAAGAAAAATCCCGGAAATGAGAAACAGGAGGAAATCCCGCTCGGCGCCCTGCACGACGCCCTTAAAAACCTTGATCGTCATAGCGAAACTTTATAGAGCATGGGATCGACGCAACTCAAGCTCAAAATGCGCAGTTCCGCAAGCGAGGGTTTTAATTCTTTCGGTCAGTTCCGATATTGGAAGCGGATGAAGCCGTCCCGAAAATCGATCGTGACGGCAAGGTGGCTGAGCAAGGGATAGCCGATGATCCCCGAGATTTCAAATCCGGAATGGCGGCTGATGTCTTTGAGGCTTATGACATACATCGAACGCTGTTTCTGGGTGAAGCCGCCCATTTTCAAGGTGATATCTTCATAGGCGGCATAGGTCTTCGTCGCTCCCGAAATGCCGCGGATCTCTTCGGCGGCGCTGCCCAATTTCAGCATTCCGGCCGCGAATTCCCGGCTGAGCAAGTTGACCTGAGCTCCGGTGTCCAGGATGAAAAAGCCGGCCTTTTTGTCGTTCACGACGGCGGGAATGAGCAAATGCCCTCTTATCCCAACGGAATGAAAGGATGCCAGCTCGGGGCATTTCGTGCGATCCAGCTCCTCCCAGGACGCAGGATCGCTGTACGGATTGTTGCCTATCCGCGGCAAAGGGCGGAGTTCCAACATGTTTTTGGGGAAATTCAAAGTTGTCAGATACCTGCCGAACATGTCGATGCCGATAACGCCGTCGGCGTCGTCGCTGATATTTTTGTCCACTACGCCCAATTTGGGGTGCAAGAACTGCAGCGGCCCTATTTCAAGGGCGTCGGCCTGGGCTATCCACCCCGCGACAGGGCCGGCGTCGCCGATTCCTTTGACATCGTGGGAACGGATGATGTCGAGCTTCAGTTTTGCGGCGAGCTTTCGATGAATGAGAATGCCTGAAGCTCCTGTGTCCAGCAGCAGATGGACGGGTTTGCCGCCGTTGATCCGCGCTTTGACGGCATATCCTCGAACGCCTTTGACGGGAGAGGGCAAAACCGCATCCAAGGGGACGTCGGCTTGCGAAGGCGCATTTTTAAGCTGTTGGGGTTTGAGTGCGCTCGCGTTTTTGAGATGGTTGATCCATTCCGCAATGTCGGCTTTGCTCTCCTCGGTTTCAAATGCCGCAGAAGCCAGAAATTTCTCCAGAAGAAAAATCTGTTCTGCGGCGGGCAGAAGCTGAATGGAATCATAAAGAACATCCAGGTCCGCCGGATCGCATTCGTAGGCTTTTCGCCTCATTTTCGCGGCGGATTTGCGATTGAAGTCGAAAGAGTAGATTTTCCCAAGCCCGCTGTACCCCCTGGCATTTCCGGGATCGATGCCGATCGCCCGGGCATACGCTTTTTGAGCGTCCGAAACCCGCGACATTCTGAAAAGCACATCTCCTGCGTCCGCGTGCAAAGCCGGGCTTTCGGGGAACGCTGCCAGGGCGGCCTCCGCAGATTGATGCGCCTCCCGCACGTCGTCGTTTTTCAACAGAGCCCGGACGAGGCCGATATGCGCCGTTTCGCATTCAGGATCCCGCTGGATGACGGCGCGGAAAATCCGGGCTGCATCCGCAAAGTCGCCCTTCAAAAAAAAGGCTCGGGCGTCGTCCAGCGAATCCTCGCCGCCTCGCATGGCGGAGACGATCAGCAGAACGCATAGGAGCCGGAAAATTTTCGGCATTTTCACAAAATAATCCTTTTTCAGTTTCAAGAGGCGACGCAGAATGATCGCTTATTATCCCGTTGGAAGAAAAGGATAAATTTTCATTTGAAAACGCTTCGGCCGGGTCATAGCCTAACAACATCCGGAATTGCAAAAACGATAGCGGCGTTGACGGGCGACATATTTTGGAGGTCTCGTGATGCAGGCACAACGATATCGCTGGGCGCAGTGGGGCGATCTGAACGCCTTCTTCGGCCTCATGCTCGATAATGTCACCAATCTGGTAGTCCTGACGGGAATCCTGGTGGGCGTTTTCGGGTATCCGGCCGGGAAGGTCCACAGCCTCATGATACCCGGCGTCGCATTGGGCGTGCTCTTCGGAGACGCAGTTTACACATGGCTGGCATTCCGGCTGGCAAAAAAGACCGGAAGAACGGATGTGACGGCCATGCCTCTGGGGCTCGATACGCCCTCCACGATCGGCATCGCTACAGCGGTCATTGGCCCTGTGTTTCTGGAGACGAAGGATGCGACGATCGCCTGGCAGGTGGGGATGGCGACGCTCATGATCGTCGGCGTCTTCAAATTGGCGCTTTCTTTCGCGGGGGACTGGGCGCGGCGCTGCATCCCCCAGGCGGGACTGCTCGGATCTTTGGCCGGCATCGGGATTACGCTGCTCGCTTTTTTCCCCGTCATGAAAATCTTCTCGACGCCCATCGCCGGAATCGCCGCGCTCGGGATTGTTTTGTATGCGTTAATTGCCAGGCGCAGGCTTCCGTGGGGCGTTCCCGGGGCTTTCTTTGCGGTTGCCGCCGGATGCCTCCTGTATTATCTTTCGGGAGCGTTTCACCTGTTCGGCCATGCCGCAACGGCGCCGGCCCTGGAGCTTCATCCGGCTTTTCCTGTTCCGACGTTGGGCTTCATCCACGGAATGTCAAAAGCAATATCCTATCTCCCGATCGCCTTCCCGTTCGCGCTCCTGACGATCATCGGAGGCATCAACAACACGGAAAGCGCACGAGTCGCCGGCGACGAATACCGGACCCGCGACATCCTCCTTGCCGAGGCGTTTTCAACCATCGTCGCCGCGTTGTTTGGCGGAGTTGCGCAGACCACTCCCTATATCGGCCACCCTGCCTACAAGGCCATGGGCGGCCGGGCGGCTTACACGCTGGCGACAGGTCTTTTTGTGGGGATAGGCGGAGCGCTGGGAATAATGTCTTTTGTGGTCGAAGCCATTCCTGAAGCGGTCATCACTCCGATTCTGCTGTTTGTGGGGATTGAGATCGTTTCTCAGGCGTTTGTCGAATCGCCTCGCCGGCACGCCGCGGCGGTCGCTTTTGCTGTTGTTCCCACCGTTGGATATCTCGTCCTCACCTACGCCGACAGCATGCTCGGAAAACTCGATCCGGCCACGCTGCTTCCCGGAGCCTTGACGGCGGATTTGACCGTTCTGCGCGCCGTAGGGCACGGATTCATCCTTACGGCGATTCTTTGGGGAGGCCTGCTCGCCGATCTCATAGACGGCAAGGTCCGAAGAGCCGCGCTGGGGATGCTCCTCTGTGCGGCGTTCACGATGTTTGGTCTTATTCACTCCATAACGCCGGCCGGCGAAATTTATCTCCCCTGGAAATTAGGCAGCGGGTTTGTCTGGCAGATAACGCTCGGATATGCACTGGTTGGATTGTTCCTTCTGGCGGCATCCTCCCGATCGTCAAAATAGACGCGGCGTCTCGCCGCGCGCTTTTTTCGAATTCCCAAAAAAAATTTGGCTCAAATTTGAGGATGGCGGTTGGATAGGGCGAAAGGAGCTCATTCAACATGCTCTTTCGCGTGCAATCGGCCGCCGTCTTCGGCATCAAAGCATATCCCATCTCAGTGGAAGTGGACCTCAGCTCGGGGCAAAAGCTGAATTTTATGACCGTCGGATTGCCGGATACGGCTGTTCGGGAGAGCAGTGAACGGGTGAAAGCTGCGCTGCGAAACTGCGGCTTCGTTCTGCCTGCCCGGCATATCACCATCAATCTCGCTCCAGCGGATCTTAAGAAAGAAGGATCCGCCTTCGACCTTCCCATGGCGGTGGGCATCCTGGGCGCTTCCGGATGTGTCCGCACCCAGAACCTGTCGGCTTTTCTGTTCATGGGAGAGCTTTCGCTGGACGGATCGGTCCGTCCTATCAAGGGCACGCTTTCGATGGCCGCGATGGCGCGCGAACGCGGACTGCATCATCTGATCGTTCCGGAGGCGAACGCGCGCGAAGCGGCCGTGGTCGACGGCGTGCGGGCGTTTCCGGTCCGTTCTCTGGCTCAGGTTGTGCAGCTGCTCAACGGCGACGAGCCCTGGATCCCGTTGGCCGTGGACAGGGAACAGCTCCTGACGCAGCAAAGCGCCGTTGACGTCGATTTCAAGGACGTCAAGGGGCAGTATCAGGCCAAGCGCGCCATGGAAGTGGCGGTGGCCGGCGGGCACAATATCATCTTAATCGGGCCTCCGGGGTCCGGCAAGACGATGCTTGCAAGGCGCCTGCCGGGGATCCTTCCCCCCATGAGTTTTGATGAGGCGATTGAAACCACGAAAATCCACTCGGTGGCGGGTTTGCTTTCGGATCGGGCCGGCTTGATAGCCGCGCGCCCCTTCCGCGGGCCGCATCACACCATTTCGGATGCAGGCTTGATTGGCGGCGGCACGATGCCGAGGCCGGGCGAGGTCAGCCTCGCGCACAACGGCGTGCTTTTTTTGGACGAACTGCCCGAATTTCACCGCCATGTTCTGGATGTGCTGCGGCAGCCACTCGAGGATGGCGAAGTGACGATCGCCCGAGCCGCCATGTCGCTGACCTTTCCCGCCCAATTCATGCTTGCAGCCGCCATGAATCCCTGAGGTTGCGTTGCTCTTTTGACGCTATCTCGGAGGGTGAAGGGAGGTAGCAAAGCTCGATCGTCACATCATCTTTGCCTATAACTATGCGCTCCGTAATGTTTTCCACGATTTTGCGTCTTTCCTCAGCTTTAAGATCCGGCCATCGGGAGTAAAGGTCTCGGGCGTTGGAAAGTATCTGATCGCTTGAAAGGTAGTGAATTTTGAGGAAGTCGATTTCGCCCTGGAGGTTTGGTATTTCCTCTTCGAGTTGTTTGGCTCTTTCCTCAATGGGCTTGTTTTGTTTCCCAAATCCTTCAGGCGAGATCTGGTCAGCCATATATAGCCGAATTAGCTTCTCCGACTCCTGAAGAATTTTCTGTCGTTCCTTTTCGAGAGCCTCTAACAGCTCCTGTTTTTCTTTAATCTTGTTGTCTGCCTGATCGAGGTAACTCAACCAATCGGTTGGAGAGAAAAAGAAGGTCTTGAGCTGCTCATGAAAAACCATTTCAAGGTCATCAATCCCGATTTTGTTATGGCACTTGTAGCAGGTGTATTTTGGATTGCTTGAAGGGACATACAGCTTCTGTCCGCAATCGCAATATGCGAATCCTGAAAACAGGTGAACTGTTTTTCTGGCAGGCTTCCTGCCGTTGCGCTTTTCGTCCAGAATAAGGTTGCACTGATTCCAGACTTCTTCTGTCACTATTGAGTCAACCTGGCTGAAAACCCACTCATCTTCGGACTTCATTTTCCAATGCTTTTTGTTGCCTAGGCTTTTCGTGTAATTTGACCGGCGAAGCCCCTTGGCAACGGGATCGCGGATAAGCCTATCGACGGTTGTGTCGGAGAACTTTGAGCCGGTACGGGTTCGATAACCGGCTTCGTTTAGAATCCGGGCAACAGTTTTCTTGCGGTGGTGCTCCAGGAAAAGCTCATAGATCCGCCTGCGGATCGGCGCTTCATCAGGATGCGGCACGAGCTGCCGATTTTGCCATTGATAACCGAATGGAGCTTGACCGCCCACCGGTTTTCCCAGCTTTGCTCGAATCGGAACCGATGCAGCAACTCTGTCGGAAATTTCTTCCCGTTCCCACTGAGCCATGGCGGCGATGATGGTGAAAAAGAGCCGGCCGGCTGGAGTTGAAGTATCGATGGCTTCCTGAAGGGAAATGAGGTCAGCTCCGTGGTCCCTGAAGATATCGGCAAATTCCAGGAGTTCTCGCGTGTTGCGGGCAAGTCGAGCCAGTTTCGAAAAGATCAATCCGGTAACCCGACCGGATTTGATGTCCCGGAGCATCCGTTCGGTTTCCGGATTACCCATGACCGATTTGCCACTGACCGCTTCCAGGTGGTAGACATCGCGAACATTCCAAGATCGGGCTTCCGCGTAAGCTCGGGCACGCTTTTCATGATGCTCCGGGCTTTCGCCTTTGGCTTGATCTTCAGTGGAAACGCGAATCCAGATCGCTACATTCTTTATCGCATTGGCTCTTTCTTTTTCTTGTTTGTTCACATTAACATCCGAAGGCTAAAAGTCTGAAAAGTATTCCTTCAACAAAGCCTTACATGAATCCGTTGGATCGGTTTTGTTGACTCTATCGATAAGAGATTGAGCGGTTGAATCCTTTTTATCAAGAGGTATAAGTTTTACCAAATCAACCGAAAGCTCGTTTACCTTTGTTGAAGCATCCATCCTTTTTACATTTATGGAGAATGCCATTCTATTTTTGTGATCCTCCCCCACGACAAGAGCTGTTCGCGTTACGGGAGGTTCATTAGCGCCGGTGCTATAGCATCCAACCGCATCCGCCCTAAATTTGCTGAAAGCGGCAAGAAGAGAAGCTTTTTTTGTATCAGAAGCTTTCAGAATGTCGCTGGGATCCATTAATTCAATCTCGGGAGAGAAGAAGGTTTCGCCAAAAGCTCGTTTTTTCTCCTCCGTTCCATAGCGCATGACTCCTGCGAATCTATCCAAAATACTGTTTAAAAGAGCAAACCCTTCGTTGCGGCTGATAGATGTAGACATTACAGGTATTCCCAATAATTTCATCTCAGCTAGCTCCTCATTACTCGGGCATGACAGACCTCTATAGGCCATATCCGTGTACCATTTAGTTGGTCTTAGAATTTCGAAAAAATTCTTTAGCATATCTGCTTCCGATAAACGAAGGTCGGATTGAAGTTCTTCGCGCACCTCGATGCAATTCTGTTCAAAAGTATCGATACTACTGTTCTTAAAGGCAGTTAGGCGACTTAATGCTTGTTGATTGGTTTTGAAATGGCGTGAGAGACTGGTTTGTTTTAATACTCTATTATGCTCAACAGCATATATGGGTTCGTTACTCACAACCAATGCCGAAGGGTAAACGGGCCTCATGGCCAGGCCGGTTCCAGTATTGAGCTTCGTATAGATTGACAGACCTGGCTCTGCCAGTATTCGCATCCTGAAAATTCCGCCCGGAAATCCTGCAGGCGAAAATTCTAATCCTTTGTTCTTGCGGAAATCGAATCCACTGGAAATGTCCCCGGACATGCTGACCAGCGAATTATCGTTAATGAGCTTGGCGAGATCGTCAGCACCTTTCTGTAGCAGTGGTGCTGATAGGTCCGATGCCAATTGAGTTGCGCCCAAAAGCTTGCTAGAACCCTGCAACACCTGCAAAAGAGAGTTAAAGAGTTTGAATTTAACGGACCTGGATGAACGAATATTGTAGGCGACTTCAACATCTGTCATGCCGCCAATGCGTGTCATTGGCACGACCATTTTGTAATCGATTTCGGAATATCGGCATTGACCATCTACATCAGACAGGACTAAGACTGGAACCGTTGGCATCGGGTAGCCACCAATTGTTGTAGTTATCTCAACCGTAAATGTTTGGTTTTTCTCCTTGGCGAATTTTTTCAGGAAATGCCAAAATGAATTATCAGCGCAACTAAATTGCCTTTTGTTCTTCGGATCTAGGCCATCTGTCTGAACTCTAAGCCCAATATATAGGGCACCTGAACGGTAGGCACTAATCAGATTCTTTAGCTCAGTATCGTTCTGTTGATACTCAAGCTTTTTGATCATCTTGCCAAACTCACCGACAAAATCTTCTTTGGTTTGTGCTTTAACCGACTGCAACGCTGGGATGAGCAAAACCATCAATAATATTGCTGGAATTATTGATCTTGGCATAACTCGCATATTTCTCCTCCCTTCAGAGGGGATGGGTTATTGCGGTTGCTTTTAAATCCAATACCATAGGGTTTGATTTGTAACTCTATTCTGTTCTTTTCATTCTCTTTACTGCTTTTAGCACAACTTGGGAAATGACATCTCGTCGAGTTTTCTTTTCTTCTTCCGCCATAGGCTTAAATCTAACCTTCACCCTGTACCCTTTTACGGTCTTTTCGACGCTGGCGGCTTTGGCCTCGCGTTCTTCAAGGAATGCCACAAAACCTTCCGGAGTTAAAAATGAAATCTTCTCCAAGCTTTCTTTTTTAAGAGCGTCTTCGGCAAGCCGTCTGATCTTGGCGAGAGCTTTTTTCTCCGGCGAGATCATAACCACCTGATCGAAGCCCGCGGCCAAGCATTTTTGAACATTGGCAAGTTCGTGCTCATCGCTCGTGGTTATGGATATTTCACATCCAATTTTATACCCTTGTTTTTCCAAAGCAATATCTACGCTACCGGTTTTACCCAAAACCGGATCTTCAATAGTTGCCTTATAGCCTTTTTCTTCCCCGAGTCTCTTAATGAGCTGCTGTAAATATTTATGTTGTTGACCGCCACGGCCCGGAGTCGAAGGAGGACTAATCGGCACTTCTAGCTTTACGGCGGGCTTCCTTGGAGTTGCCTCTTTGATTTCTTTCTGAATCGGCTTTTCCTTCTGTTCTGGGATAGCCGCTTCTTGGACCTTCTTGAATTCCTTTTTGACCGGTTCTGCCGGTCTTGCCTTAACTTCCTCAAAAGATAGCAGTTTTTCTACGTCCTCTCGTTTGCTTGCATAGGCGCTTCTGGATAAAGCAACTATCTGTTCCTGCCTCTTCCTGGCTTCCTCAGAATCAACCGTCGGCAAAGAGAACGTTTTCAGATTGAAATCGTATTCAGCCTTTTCGATTCTGACGATTGCTTGGCCGGTTCCCAGATTCTGAAGATCCTTGGATTCAAAGAAGGAGAAGCCATCTTTCAGCTTTTGAGCGTCAAAGTCTCCGCATCTGAAACAAATTCGGGTGTAAGGATTAGAAATGACGGCGCTGGCGACATCAGCATCCTTATTCCAAAGCTGCCGGAGTTCCTGATGAGCTAAGACCAAACCTAATCGATACTTCCGGGCTCCGGATAATATCGAAGCCATCGACGGTGTGATGAAATTGTGGAACTCATCGATATAGAGAAAGAAGCTCTGCCGCTTGGCTTCCGAAAGCTCTTGCCGCCCCATAGCCCTCTGATGGATTTTGGAAACTATGAGGGTTCCGAGCAGATATGAGTTCTCTTCGCCGACCGCCCCTTGCGCCAGCTTAGCTAAAAAGATCTTCTTCTCGTCCATGATCTTTCGGAAATCAAGACGGTTCTCTTTTTGACAAATCATATGTCGGATGAGTTTCGGCCGCAAAAAAGTATCAAGCCGCGTTAGCAGAGGTCCCTGGGGTTTGCTAATCAGCAATGGGAATTCCTTCTGCCAGAAATATACAACCTGCTGATCTTTTACCGATTCCAGGAAGGATTGCCGGAAATCCTTCTCAACCAAGAATCGTCTTAGATCTGAAAGCGTTCCTCCCTTTTCGCTCTCCAAGAAAGCTAAGATAGCATTGCCCAAAACCGAGGTCATCTGATCGCCCCAGGTAGTCGAAAGCCTGCGGAAACCGGCGACCAGGTCCGAGGATAGAAGGATCTTTTCCTGTTCTGAATGCGCCGACAGAATATTGAATCCAATGGGAAAATCTTCATCTGAAGGATCAAACAAAATCACATCCAACAATCTGTTTTCCGGAATATGCTCCAGCACCTTGTCTATGAGGTCTCCATGAGGATCCAAGACTCCTACACCTTCTCCATTCTGGATGTCTTGGATGATCATGTTCAAAAGCAGGGTTGATTTGCCGGTTCCGGAAGCGCCGATGATGTAAGTGTGCTGGATTCTTTGCTGCGGAGAGAGTGTGATTTCGGTTTTCTTTCCATTATGCAGATTCTCTCCGATTACGGTGCTATGGCCCAAAGCTATTGTGGGTGCCGCTTTGGTTCTTCTTTCATCCCGTACGAGTTTTTCTGATCTGACTGAGGTTGAAGGGAAGTGAACCAGGGAGATTAATTCTTCTGAATTAAGGATCATGCCGCTTCTGTGAGTTTGCCTTGCAAGCAGATCCTCTTCATGGGAATCATCGGGATAGCCATCGTTTGCCAAAGGAATGAGCTCGTTGCCCGCTGGATCGGCGAACTGGCTTAAAGCTCCGCCCAGAGCTTTGGCGATTTGCAGGCTCCTTTCATATTCCCGGCTATTGGCCGCCACTCGAACAACCGCCGCGAAAAGCGGCCGAGAGACCTTTTCTTTTGCCAAGGACAAAATCTGTGGAGCATCGGCAAAAAAGGATTTGCCCTCTCCGTCCGATACGGCTCTAATGATGCTTTCCGCCCAAGGGTGGCGAACAGGCTGGAAGATGATTTGAAGAATCCCAATTTCACCCTTCTCTAAGTTGCTCAAAGCCCCTGTAACGGCAATCAAAGGATCGACATTGAAGTTGCCAAACGTCCTGATCGGCAGCATGAATTCATTTGAGAGTCCGAAATCCGCTATGACCGATTCTTTGAATCCGAAATTACCCCAATTCTGTTCTAAAAATCCATTTTGTCCGGTAACCACCCCTTCCGGGAAATATGCACCTATCTGCTGACGGAGCTGGGCGCTGTCAGGCTCAGAGCAAACCATCTGTAAGATTATGCGATCTGATATTCCGATAACCTCAAGCACCATCGGATAGCTGGCATAATTGAGGCTCAAAAGAAACTGTTCGGTAGCATCTGTGGTTACGACTTGAGTGGAAGGTAGAGCAATAGAGAGCTCAACCAAGTCGGGAAGGTCATCGGCTATGGCCGGCGCTTCTTCTTCCTCTTCTGATTCTACTAAAGCGGGAAGCTCGTTTTTCTTAGAAAAATGAGCTTTTGTTTTCTCAATCAAAGAGCCGATGAGCGAAGGATGCCTAGCATCGTCTGAAATTCCTTCAGGCATCACGTAATGAAAAAAGAACGGCTTAAACGGGGGTTCAAGCAGAACCGGCTCTCCCCAGACCTGCCAACCTCGGCCTCTTTTTTCCCAGGCAAAGAACTGCTCCGTTAGCAGCTCTTGCCGGCTTCGCCAATCAGCATCAGCCATCAAGCTACTTTCCCAAGAAGTCTTTCATAATCGGTTTGCGTTCTTCTTCCGACAGAGCCCGCAGGCCGTTAGCCTTCGTGATCTCGTCGACTGCTTCCATTATAGCCGCATGGATGGCCGCCTGATACATCTGAATCTGATCAAGCTTGTAGTACGAGAATGGATGAAAGATCTTTTCATATAAAAAACCTAAAACTGGAATGCTTAATACAGTATCTTCTCCCCCAATTATTTCTTCGCTGATCATAAATCCAAGCAAAAGGAGAAGGCACGGAGTTCCGGCGATCCAGAAAATAATGCCGAGCAAGGTGCCAAAGATCACTTTAAATAATGGGTAGATAAGGAATGACGCTATGAAAATGCCAAGGAGCAGTAGCACTCCACCTTTCGGTAATTCCTTTCCAAACCAGGAGGAGACGAAAAATCCGGTACCAAACGGTGCCCCGCAAATATCGTAAGCAAGATTTTTCCTTTGAACGCGCAGATATTCTCTCTTGGCGGCGAATATTCCTGATTCGTGGTATTCGACCCTGCAGGTCTCCGCATCGGGCACCTGCCGCCTTTTGATTGCTTGATCAACCAAACCGTAAAATCCTAAAGGGGAAAACTGCAAACTTTCAATCAGCTTGCACCAATGCGAAATGATCGTGATTTGAGCCATAGTTTTTAGTCTCCTGAACCAGTGTCTTAGTTTTTAGATAAAACGTAACCTCGGAAGACGCGCGATCTTATGGAGTTACTGCCAATCGGATACAATATCGTATGAACTATGAATCCTGTAAAGAAAAAAACAAAATCATAACTTGCCGGTGGGCGTTTTCTAAATATTTACGTTCAATTAATTATAAGAATAGCTTTGCATTTGACCAAGTCTCTAATTAAGGAGAGACAAATGATCAATAGCCAACCAATGCTCTTCGCGAAGATTCAGGATCTTTTGTTGAATAATCCAAGTGTTCACCTATCCGAAGTTGCCCGGATGATGAGAGCAGACCGGCATAAGATTCAAAGTATTGTTTCTCGGATGACCTCGAATTCATTTCGCGACTTTCAGAATAAATGCAAAATGCGCTTGGTTATTAAATTAATTGATAATAATAAGTTAATTAAGGTTGGCAAACTTGCAGCATATCTCAACTATAAGTCGCCTGAAGCGTTTTCTCGATTTATCAGGCAAATGACTGGATTGCCTCCCAAAAAGCTCATATTGGCAATATCAACAGGAAAATATCACTGCTATCCAAAATAGCTCTGAAATGACCATTTTGGGCAGGTTAAGCCACTGAAAACAAAGGGCCAGCAAATTCGGCTTAAGTTAAGGTTGCATTAACCGAAAAATGCTGTCCAAAATGGCTCGACGCTGGATGATCGCATGGAACCTCCTGAAATCATCGTTTGGCGGTCCCTTTGGCAGCCCTATTTGGGATTTCAGGCCTAAATTCAGGAATCAAGTTCTAATGTATTAAAGCTATATTGGACAAGAATGAAATAATATTTGCCTGAACTGCTAGGTTTAATAATATTTGCTATTGACAATAATTTGTATTTCTTCTAATACTTGCCGCATCAAAATTAGTTTGGGAATTACAGAGTTTATGCATCGTTCCTTCTTGCAGTGACGGAGAGTGCTGTTTGAAGAATGATAGTGTGCTTCATGCCTTCCCTAAATTATAAAGATATTACTTGCCGAGTATAATAGCTTGCACCATTATTATATTTAAATTGAATAACACATTATTAATTATCGCAGCCCTAATATTATGGAGGTGTATATGCGACACAGAATGGCATTTGAATATTTCATTTTCACATTCCTTTCACTTATGCCTATTAATATGGCATTGTCTCAAGAGGGCATTAATATAGAGAAAGACATAAGCGATATAAAAAAAGCACAGCAGGCTATTCTTATCGATCTTATGGATATTAAAATGGCACTGTCCAAAGTTATATCTGTGAACATGCCAACGCTAAATATAAAGGATATTTCATTTAAGCTTAACAATATTCAAATAGCTGGAAGCCCTTCAGCTAATATCATATTAGTGGAATTCACTGATTATCAATGCCCTTATTGCAGTCGATATACGAATGAACTATTTCCTATTATTTATGATAAATATATAAAAAGTGGCGTTATTCGTTATGCAGTTGTTGATCGACCGATTCCCACACATAAGCTAGCAGATAAGGCTGCCGAAGCAACCCATTGCGCCGGCGACCAGAATAAATACTGGGAAATGCATAAAATGTTGATGTCAAATCAGGATAGGCTTGATGATTTACAATTTTATTCCAATTCACTTCAACTGAATTATGCCCAATTCGCTAATTGTATTAATACAAATAAATATAAATATGTTGTCTCACAAAATGCTTCCCTAGCAGATAGGTTAGGCATAAAAGCTGTTCCATTATTTATTATCGCAAATTCAATTAATACGGCCTCTGATGGCGTAAAGGCAATTAGTTATATACAAGGGTTTCAATCGATTACGAAATATGAGGAAGAAATTGCTAAGGCAATAAATGCGCTTGAACCAAAGCAGAAATGATAAATAAAAATGTTCGCTTTTACAAAAGGCTATTATCGCACAAATTCAATAAAGGAGATCAAAATGAACTATCGCAATCTACTTAGAATGGTCGCGCTATTGCTCGCTCTTGCAGCAATGCCATCGCTAGCTATGGCATGTGATCCGGGTGATAATTGCACAAATTGTCCGGATTCATGCGCCTATGCCTATTGCCGAGTGGATGCAGCAATAATGGTTGACTTTAATTGTTATAATCGTCCTGGTTGCATGGGACCAAGTCAATCATGTTCTGGCTATAGAGCAGAAACACTGCAGGGAAATATATGTGATTTGCAATGTTATAAGCTGCATGCATTTCATATTACTGAGCAGTTATGCGATATTGAAGATATAGCAAATGGCCAGTCTTTGTGTGGTGGATTCTCGCCTCCGCCAGAATGCGGCTATGATTGCTTTATGGTATGCATGTATTATACAGGCAATTATGAGATGTGCTACGATGCCTGTTGTACATAATACGTACATTAAGTTGTGTAGTGCGTTCAACGGATCTATGATTATGGAGGCTATGAAATAGCCAAAGGCATTATTAATCCTGCAAATCATAGGTCAAGAGACTTCCGACGCCATACACTAGACTACTGTTAAGTAACATAATGTCAGGCCGGCACTGTTTGAAGGTTATATTATTCTCTGTGCGATAAGGTTGAGTTGATATTATTTATATTACTCAGCATATTCAGATGAAAACGATTAAACTGGTTTAGGTATTAAAGCTATTGACAAAGTGCTGCCTGCATCCCGCTTATTAGAAAATAGAAAAATATAGTAATATGTATCTGTTGTGGTGATATGCAAGGCCGCTACTATCAAAGTACTACTATTTCATAAGATGATGAATATTGCGAGTGTGTTATGAGATCATAAGGGCATGGTTCTTATGACTGAATCCGTTGAAAACGGATACTAGTATTATTTCCAAGAAAATGCAGGCATTTTAGACCAGCCTGACCGACGCAACCATTCCTAGGCCTTTCTTACTGGTTTGTAGCTGCCTGGCGAGTGGGAAAGCGTAGATATGGAAGTCCGTATAGAGCTGCAACGCGTTAGAATGCTTAATCATTCGATTCATCCTTTTATGTTATGGAGCATGATCGCGCTGGGGCTGGATCGATCATCAATGACGAAGGCGTTATAAATTGACATAAGCATTCGGTTGGCATCGCGCGACAATACTGTGGAGTGCTGTGAAAGCAGGATAATTATCAGGTAGGCTGTAAGCCTTTCCATTGGTGATTAAGCCACAAAAGTACCGGCGTATTGATTTTATCATCACCGAATTTGGGTAAAATAATCCCAAGGACGAGATGTTGTAGGTAATCCCAGGACCGTCGAAATTTAAACCAATATTTAAATATCGCTAAATATGATCGACAAGGCTTGCTACAATTTGTTGTCGGCTGCGCAAGTGGTGGCGGATGTCGTGTACATACAATGTTATTGCTTTCCAAGAATGGTTGTTGTAGCGTAAAAATGTCTGTGCAAGGCGTATCGGGGGAGAAACAACAGTATGGCTGCCAGACATGGTACGGCTTCCATCAAAGAAACGGTCGAAAAAAGGCCTCCTGAAATCGAGAATACGGCGCAGTATAGCTCGACAGCTCGTAGCGATTCTAAAGCTGGCAAAGCTCCTACCCGCAGACCTTATGAAGGAAGTGGCCTGGAGAGAAAGAGCCCGGAGAAAGATGACATCCAGCTTTTCCTTTTTGAGAGTTCCACAGGCGCATGGAGATGAAAACATGTGCAAACTTTGATGCCGCGAATTGTTGATCGCTGAATGGCCAAAAAGAGAAGAGCAACTTAATAAAATATGGTGGTCCACGATACCTTCCAAAAATTCGCCAGAGCAATTGATTGGAATGCCTAAGCTTCGATGACGAATTGACTGGGTCTTCTAAGAACGGGAGAGATCCTTTGGACCAATATGCGAGAAGAGCTTTGCGGCAATTTCATTTTCATGGATAATTACGCATTCCAGCATATGTTTTTCTTGCGGCCTTATCGGCACGCGCGAAATTCGATCGAAACATAATTATGGAACTCATACGCGCGTGCTTGTTCAGAACTGCAGTTTTATATTCATCAGTCAAACAACCATATCGAACCACAGATTTATGATAGAATGCTATTATTTATAATCATATTTTATTCTGGAGTTTAGCAAGGTGCTGAAAAACGACGATTTTCATGAATTCTTCTTTCAAAAGCGTCCGTGAACCTATTATGAGTATGGATTTTCCTGAAAATATCGCTTGGGAAGGAGTAAATGCCTCACCGCATTGTCCCGGCCATGTTGTTGATCGGGCATTGCTCCCCATTTCATGGGGGAGTCTCCATCATATTTCGCATCCTTACCAGGTTATAAACGGCAACTCCAAAGGTAAACATCCAGACAACGCGGTCTGTCCCACGATGCCTTGTCTTTCTCAGGAACGCGACGGTCTTCAGCTAGCCGAAGACTTCTTCGACGCGTTTTCGTTTCCTTTGACTAACAGGATATCCGGCATGGCGAGTGGTGCGCTTGTCGAAAGCACTCGCTCTGTTCTTCTTGTTTTGAGCCATAGGAGGAGTCACATTGAGGCTTCGCATCTGTTCGACAAATTCTTTGGTATCGTAGGCTTTGTCGCCTCCAACAGTAGCGCGGCTCTTTCCCGGCAATTCTCCAAACATGTTAACCGCGGCTTGCCGTTCAGCCTTACCCGTGGCCTTGGTAATGCGTGCGTTGACCGCGAGGCCATTCCGGTTTTCCATCAGCATGTGTCCCAAGTAACACAGCTTCGATTCCTGAACTTTGGCCTTCTTGTACAGTCTTGCATCGAGATCGGTCGTCGATTGATGGATTGCATTCGATCTTTTTTCCCCTTTGAAATCTACTGCCGTGTTGCCGGGATCGCCAGAGGAACATCCCGGCTTGTCTCCCTTCTTTTTGAAGCCTTTTTGTCCGGCCCAGACCTCAATCAGCGTACCGTCAACGGTGAAATGCTCATCAGACAACAGTTGCTGCG
>CAZXSV010000007.1:40491-110856 GCA_964642735.1 uncultured Acidobacteriota bacterium | reverse complement strand
CCAGAAAACACATGACAAGAAAAAAGACAGGGAAAATGGAGCTTTCCCTATCCTGCGGAATCCTCCCGTCGCGCGCCTTGTATCCATGCCCGTCTACGCCGCCTCGCTACGAACCTTCATGAATAATCCGGGCTAAAGAATCGCGCAATCAATTCCCATAGTCCTTTAGTGTTCAATTAAAGAAAATCATCCAATGATTGCCAAGGCGTCCTTATAGGCTTTTTGAGCTTCTTTGAACGCCTTCTCGTCCCTTTCCAGGAATTTCTTCCTGCCATCCGAATAGGACGGAAGATGCCACTCCATTTCCTTCAGATTTTGTGTCACGGCGGGCAACTGCTGATAGGGAATAGAGAAAAGCAACTGTCCCGGTTTAAATGCTTCCTTTGCTTTGGCGCCGAAGGTCGTTCCCGTAATCATATAATTCGCCTTGCCGGTCTGGAAGGGGTGCACAAATATCCATGAACATCCAAGAGCAGGCGTAAGCTTCGATTCAACCGGCTCGCCGGTGGAATAGCTCATGGCCCTTATAATGATTTCTGCCTGTTCCACGTCGGCATTCAAAATAAGAAGATCCGGTTCAAACGTCAGCTTCTCCAGTGTAGAGAAGACAACAAAATTGACCAATCCTCTTCGGAACAAGGGCGCATGCCTGAAAAGGGCGTTGTTTGCGCGGTCCTCCTGGTATATGCCGAACTGGGGTCCCACCAGCCCCGCTTCCACCGGGACTTCCAAATCAATCATGCCCAAGGCAACTTTGCCGACGCATCCTTCATTGTCTTTCGTTATATAGAAGGGTTCGTTTTGTACGCGGGCTTCCGTGATCATTTCACAGAGAGACAGAGTCTTGTTCAGTTGTTTGATCCCTTCATCCGGTCTGGGAAGAAGAAATTTTACGGCTACCGGCGCATATTCAAACTTAAACCTTTTATAGATTGACAGATCCTGCGATAGCTCTTTCATCCCATACCTCCTGGAATTCAGCAATTCGCCAAAGATAGGACGCATTGGCTGCAATAAGGCAATCGTGTATTAAAAAGCCATTTTCAGCAACAGGATTTCGCTGGAAGATAAACCTGCAACCGGATCGAAGACATTCAAGCAGACATATTGCATATCAGGACTTGACGTTATTGACCTTCTCATGGAAGGAGCTATGAATTTCGAGAGGTAATTTCAAAAAGCTTGACCGATCGCCTCGGGATTAAAGCACCAAAAAATCCGGAATTCAGCGATTGTGTTATTTATTGTCATCTTTTGAGATTTTTGCTTACAATTCTTCTTTTGATGAATTTGCCGCCAGTCCAATAGGCTGGAAATCGTCAATGAATCAAACCGAAGGAGGTTTTTGGGCTGTATTGGAGAAAGCCGTAGATAAAGCGTTGATGCGCCGGGGATTTCTCGCCTGCGGCAGCGTGGCCGTTGCGCCCTCAGCCTTTAGCATGTCGGCGGTGCAATGACAGGCATGGGAAAATCGGATTGGCGCCCGTGCGATTGGATCGGAACCGAAAAACAGATTCGCTATCCAGAAAGCGGAAACGGTCGTCCACCCGTTTCGGTGAAACATGCGGCTGCAGCATTCCGGAATTAAACAACTCTTTTTGACAAGGATGCGTACATGAAACTGACAAGGATATGCCTGACCATCAACGGCGTCGAAAGACCCGTCGTTTGCGACCCTGAAAATGACAATCTTGCTGTGGTTATTCGTCGACTGGGCCTTACCGGGACCAAGATTGGATGCGGCACAGGCGTATGCGGCGCCTGTTCCGTAATTCTGAACGGTAAAGTGGTTCGTTCCTGCACAAGGAAGATGAAAAGCGTTCCTGAATTCAGCGCGATCACCACGATTGAGGGCATCGGCGCTCCCCAGCGCCTGCATCCTCTGCAACAGGCATGGATTACCTATGGCGGCGCACAGTGCGGTTTTTGCTCTCCGGGGTTTATCGTCTCCGCCTTCCAGTTGCTTGCAGAGAACGCCTCTCCCACTCGAGAGGAAGTTCGGGAATGGTTCCGAAAGAACAGGAACATCTGCCGCTGTACCGGATATAAACCGCTTGTGGACGCGGTGATGGCCGCCGCCAAAGTGATGCGCGGCGAAGCCGAGATGAAAGAGATTACCTATGATTTCGCCGGAGAAAAGGAGATTTACGGTTCCCGTCGTCCCAGACCTTCCGCTTTGGCGAAAGTTACAGGCCTTGCCGACTATGGAGACGACATCAAGCTCAAGATGCCCGAAGGAACCGCTTTTCTTGCCGTAGCCATCTCCGAAGTGCCGCATGCGAAAATTATCAACATCGACACCGCGGAAGCGGAAAAGATGCCCGGCGTCATCAAGGTTATGACCGCCAAGGATGTCAAGGGCCCCAATAATATGGCGTCCCCGGCGGTAATTCCGCGCCAGAAGGGCAAAGGCATCACGGAATTTCCCATCATCGCAGGGAAGAAGATCTGCCGGCGCGGCGATGTAGTGGCCCTGGTTGCAGCCGATACCGAGGAACATGCGCGCGCCGCCGCTAAAAAAGTCAAGCAGAATCTGGAAATCCTTCCTGCGTACATGACCTTCCCCGAGGCTGTGATGCCCAACTCCATCCAGCTTCACGAAAGCCTGCCGAACTTTTACATGGAACAGCCTGTCTTCAAAGGCAGAGACACCGCCGAAGCGTTCGAAGAGGCTGCATTTGTCGCCGAAGGCAGCTTCCATTCCCAGCATGAGCCTCACCTCCCCATAGAGCCCGACGTCGTTCAGGGTTATTGGGGAACGGACGGGATGCTTACCATCCAGTGCAAGTCGCAGTCCATCGACGAGTCCAGAGACGCGGTTGCGATGGCATGCGGCATTCCCAAAGAGAACCTCCGGATGATACTGAACAATGTCGGCGGTTCTTTCGGCTACTCCACCAGTTCCAACACCTATGCTCTGGTCGCCACGGCGGTTCAGAACCTCAACATGCCCTGTTCTCTGACGTTGAGCTACGATGAGTTCAACCACATGACCGGCAAGCGGTCCTCGACGTTTACCAATGGCAGGATAGCCTGCGACAAAGAAGGGAAGATCATTGCCGCTGAATACGACGTCGCTCTTGATCATGGCGCCTACGCTGTCGTGGCCGGACATATTTTCAACAACCTGGTTTCGGTCGGATTCCACGGATACAACATCCCGAACTTCAAGGCGCTCGCGCGCGGCGGCTCTTCGAACCATGCTTTCAACACCGCTTATCGCGGCTTCGGCTCCCCGCAGATTTACACCTGCACCGAAGCTCTCATTGACATGATCGCCGAGAAGGCGGGCATCGACCCGTGGGAATTCCGCTATAAGAATGCGGCAAGGCCCGGCGACCTCACGGTCAATAGCCGTCCCTACCATGACTATGTCTATCCCGCCCTGCTCGAAAAAATCAAACCTGTCTACGACCAGTACAAAGCGGAAGCCGAAGCGGCAAAGGCCAAAGGAAGGAATGTCGGAGTCGGCTTGGCCATGGGCGGATTTATCATTACAATCGGCATGTTCGACAAAGCCGAGGTCGCTCTTGAACTGAACGCCGACGGCTCCATTACACACTTCAACACATGGGAAGACATGGGACAGGGCGGCGACATCGGCACGTTGACCCATACGGTGAAGGCGCTGGCGCCTCTGGGCATTTCCGCCGACAAGGTGAAGCTGGTTATGAACGACAGCAAGATCTGCCCGGATACCGGACTGGCTGCGGCCAGCCGTTCCCATTACATGGCGGGCAACGCCACCATCGACGCCGCCAACAAGCTGATGGATGCGATGCGGAAGAAGGACGGCTCTTATCGCACCTATGCGGAGATGGTCGCCGACAAGATTCCCACGAAATACGTCGGTCACTACGACCAGTTCAACATCGGCCTTCCGCCTGGGCTTAATCCCAATACGGGCGAAGGGGAGAAGAATCCGACCTACATGTACGGCGTCAACTGCGCCCAAGTCGAAGTCGATGTCAAAACCGGCAAGACAAAGGTGCTGAAGTTCACCTGGGCCGGCGATGTCGGCGCTGTCGGCAACCAGCTCGCCGTTGAAGGCCAAGGCTACGGAGGCATTTCCCACGCCATAGGATTCGCGCTCAGCGAAGATTACGACGCTCAGGATAAACACGGCAATATGGTCGGTTGCGGCGTGCCCACGATCGACATGATCCCGGACGACTTCAACCTCATCTTCCAGGAGACCAGGCGTCCGGCCGGACCGCACGGTTCCTGCGGCTGTTCGGAAGTCTTCCAGAGTTCCAACCATATGGCGGTCATCAACGCCATTAATAACGCCTGCGGCGTTCGAATTTACTCTTTGCCCGCGACTCCCGACAAAGTGAAGGCGGCCCATGAAGCGAAACAGCGCGGCGAAGATTTGACTCCTCCGAAATATTTCCTCGGCTCCGATCTTGAGGAGGAATTGGAGTACATCAAAGCCAATCCGCTGTAATCAATCCAATCGGCGTCGGAGCCTGAGTCCGCTGCGGGATTCTTCGACTCGGCCCCGGCGCCGATTTCGTCTTCTGGAAAATGGTATGATTCGATGAGCGTTTATGAAGCTTGAGGATGCCACCAGATATACCGCGAGATGTTTTCATGGAGAGCCCGCTTCCTGTTCCTATGCTTGCCCTTTCCATCAGGACATCCGTTCTTTTCTGGAAAAGGCCGGCAAGGGCCGGTGGCTGGCGGCCTACAGGATCCTGCGAAATGCCGTTGTTTTTCCTGCAATAGTCTCCGCTCTTTGCGACCAGCCCTGTCAACGTCACTGCCAACGAACATTGATCGGCGATGAAGCGATTGCCTTAAGGGAATTGGAGGCCGCCTGCGTCCGATACACGAAAAGCCGCAAGCCGGAATCCTACGTGATACCCCCTAAAGACAAGCGCATCGCCGTCGTCGGGGCCGGAGCGTCGGGACTCGCCTGCGCATTGAATCTTGCCCAGAAAAGATTCTTAGTCACGGTATTTGAAAAGGAAAACGGCTGGGGCGGCGCGCTCCGCGGCCACGAGCGGTTTCCTGAATTCGATGAGGATATAGCTCTGCAGTTCTCCGCTGTCATGACGGAATTTCGCTTCGGGACTGAAGTGAAGGCTCTCGAAGAGCTCGGCGATTATGATGCGGCGTATATTGCCACCGGCGCCGGCGGGACTTCCTTCGGGCTGCTCCAGAGCTGGGGAGGAGAGCTTCTGACCACATCCGTTTCCAAGGTGTTTATGGGCGGTCTGCTCTGCGGGGCGACTCTCATGGAGAGCATCGCCCAGGGCGCCGAAGCGTCCAAGACCATCGAAGTGTTTCTCCAGACAGGCAAGGCTTCTTTCACCCATGGCCGCTTGGATCAAAAATACTGCAATCGATACCTCAGACACGAAAATGTTGCATCCGCGCCGCGCGTTCAGGCTTCCGCTCAGGCCGGCTATTCCGAGGAAGAGGCGAAACAGGAAGCGGCGCGCTGTCTGCAGTGCGATTGCGTCAAATGCATGGTTGGTTGCGAGATGCTGAAGCGGTTCCGCAAGAACCCCCACAAAATAGCCGTCGAGGCGTTTAACGACATGGGGGTCAACCCTCCTTTTTCCGTCCGCACGCTTGCCAGGGAGGTTTATTCCTGCAACATCTGCGGCTATTGCAGTTCTATATGCCCTGAGAATGTGGATATGGGCGCCCTGCTGCAGTTTTCGCGCGCTGCGCGCATGAGCGCCGGCATTCATCCTGCCGCTCTTCATGATTTTTGGATGCGTGAGATGGATTTCGCCTCGTCGGAAGGCTTTTTCGTTTCCGCCCCTGGAGGGGGGAAAAGCTGCAAGTACGCCTTCTTCCCCGGATGCCAGCTTGGCGCATCGAATCCGGAATATGTGGCGAGGTCGTATGGGTTCCTCTCGGAAAAGTATAACGCGGGCGTCATCCTCGGCTGCTGCGGCGCTCCGGCGCATTGGGCCGGCGACGATGTGCGGCGGGGCATGAATATGGATAAAATCCGGCAGGAATGGAAATCCATCGGGAGCCCGACCCTGGTCTTTGCCTGCGCGACTTGCGAAAGCATTTTCAACTCCTATCTGCCGGAAGCCCGGAGGATTTCTCTCTACGAATTGCTCGCCGCGGAGGATGGCATTTTCCCCGCCCGAGTTTTTCCCGAGGCGGCGATTTTCGATCCCTGTGCGGCAAGAGACGATCGCGGAATGCAGCAGGGAGTCCGAAAGCTTGCGGCGAAAGCGGGCATCGCCGTCGAAGAGCTTCGCGAGGCCAATCGCTGTTGCGGCCATGGCGGGCATATGCGCATCGCCAATCCGGCCCTTTATGACGAGATAACGAGGAATCGCGCCGGAGCCAGCGATAAACCCTATATTGTGTACTGCGTCAATTGCAAAGAAGTATTCGACGTCCGAGGCAAAGAATGCGCCCATGTTTTGGATATGGTTTTCGGATTGAATGCGCCGCGCACGCTGCCGAGCCTGCAGGAAAAAAGGGACAATAGCTTGAAAACGAAGAAGGAGCTTATGAAGACAATCCAAGGCTCTGATTTTCAACCGGAAAGCCATGAATGGGACAGTCTGATTCTCAAAATCAGCAGTGAGCTGCAGCGCAGCCTGGATCAAAAGCTCATAGCGGCTGCCGATTTAAAGGAGGCCATCGCGCTGGCAGAAAGTTCCGGCGATTTATTCTATGACGAGAAGGATGGCATGCGCCTTTGCAGTTTGGTGAAGCCTGTCCTTACCTATTGGGTTCAATATAAAGAGATTGCTCCGAAGACATACGAGATATTCAGCGCGTACTGCCATCGCATGCGCTTCAACAAGGGATCGCAGCTGTGAACGCCGAAGAAAGAAAATGGAAATGCGCGAAGTGCCGCAGGGAACTGGAAGTAAAAAAGACGGTCTTTTTCTACCTCGGGCATACGGTCGCTCATGATGTGCGGGTTTGCCCGGGCTGCGGCAAAATTTTCATTCCTGAGAAACTGGCTGAAGGCAGAATGGCCGAAGTCGAGGAACAGCTCGAAGATAAATAAGAGCCGCGGATTGCAGGAATTTTGCCGATGCATTTTTTTATCTGTGCGGAAATCTTCAACGCCTGCGGCGTTTTTCCTCTTTGGAGCCGATCTATTGGAGAAAATCATTCGTAGCGCCTATAGCGTCTGCCCCGTGTGCCTTCAAAGGCTTCCGGCCGTGATCGTCAAGCGGGAACACGAGTGCTTCCTTGAAAAGACTTGCCTCCGCCACGGTTCGTTTTCAACTGTGATCTGGCGGGGAGAATGCCCTTCGTTCGAGAAATGGGGCGATTATGCGCCGCCGGTCGAATCGGAAGGGGAGCAGCCCGACTGCCCGAACTCCTGCGGGCTCTGCTCCGGCCATCTGCAGCAGACCTGTTGCGTGGTGGTCGAGACGACCCGGCGATGCAATTTGAGCTGCCCGTACTGCTTTGCACAAAGCGGAGGAGGCCCGCCGGATCCTTCGGTCCAGGAGCTTTCTGACAGCTTCCGGCAGTTGGTGAACGACGGCCGAACCTTTGTTCAGCTCTCAGGCGGCGAGCCGACCGTAAGAGACGATCTGCCCGAAATCGTTGCGGCGGCGCAATCGGCAGGCTGCGAGAACATACAGCTGAATTCCAACGGCATTCGGCTGGGGGAGGACAGAGCCTGGTTAAAGGCTCTGTCCAAGGCCGGATTGTCCAACGTCTTCATGCAATTTGACGGCGTTGAAGACGCCTGTTACGAGAAATTGCGCGGCCGACCCCTTTTCGCGGAGAAGCGGGCCGCCATCCGGGCATGCTCCGACTTGCGGATCGGCGTCACGCTCGTTCCGACCATCGTGCCGGGCGTCAACGATCAGAGCATCGGCGATATTATGAACTTTGCATTGGAAAATTCTCCGGCGGTGCGGGGCGTTCATTTTCAGCCTGTCAGCTATTTCGGCCGTTACCCCAGCCCCCCGGGCGACGAAAACAGGATCACTCTTCCCGAGTTGCTCTGCTCCATAGAGAAGCAAACCGCCGGAAAGTTCCAAGCGGCCGATTTTGTCCCATCCGGCTGCGATCATCCCAGATGCGGATTCCACGCCGATTTTGTGGTTCTCCCGGATGGGCTCCTGAGGTTGACGTCCCGTGCGGAAACCGGCTGCTGCAATCGGGAGGACGGCAGGGCCCATATCAGGAAACGCAAGTTCATTGCTCGCAGGTGGAAACGCGAGCCCGCCGGCGAGGAAAAGAGTTGCTGCGGTGAAGGAGGTCGCGATATGGATGATTTCCTGTCCTTGATCCAATCTCGGGGATTTACGGTCTCGGCGATGGCCTTTCAGGACGCCTATAACCTCGACATCGAGCGCCTGCGCCGGTGCAGCCTGCATGTCTATCAGAACGGCAGGATCGTGCCATTTTGCGCCAGATACCTGACCGCGGGAAACGCATGAGCTGCCGTTCCGAAAATAGTCGCCTGCGCCATCGGGCGCGACAGAGGCGCGTGAGAGGCTGTTTCGAAATTTAAAGCCGGGCCGTCGGCGGCAAACAAACGTCGGCGCCTGACGATAAGACTTATCCGCAAAAACGCCGGACGACTGAACTCGCGGCTCGGGCGTCCGGCGGGAGAGTGAACGATTTCTCCCATGATCCATGGAGGGAAGAAGATGATCGACGCCGCCAGGGAAATTCGAAGATTGTCCGCCCAGGGCTACTGCTGCAGCCAAATTATGATCCAGATCGGGCTGGACGCCGGACAGGAGGAAAATCCGGAGTTGCTCGATGCCGTCGCAGGGCTTTGCGGGGGCATGCATTCCGGACTCGTTTGCGGCATCCTGACGGGCGCAGCCTGTCTGTTGTCGCTCTGCGACAAGGAAAACGCCGCATCGCACATGATCCCGAGACTGGTCCATTGGTTTGCGGCAAGCTATAGGCAGTCCTGCGGAGGAATCAACTGCGAAGAGATTCTTCAGGGCAATCCTATGAACCGTGTGGAGCGCTGCCCCAAAATGATGGAAGAAACCATGGAAAAGTGCCGCGAGCTTTTGGCTGAATTCGGCCACGAGATTTGAGCCGTGAAAATTACCCCGGTGGACGACTGGACTTCGCGCAAGCTGCAGACAAGCCAGCCGCCGACTCTTGCGGCTCTTCGGGCTTATCAACTTGGCAAACTCCGGGAAACCCTCGAGCATGTTCTGGCGAACAGCCGTTTCTATAAAGAACATTTGAGAGGAACCGATCCGGCGTCCGTTCAAAGCATGGACGATGTCGCTAAACTCCCGTATACGGAATCGGGCATGCTGGCCGAACGATTCTACGATTTCCTGTGCGTTCCGCCCGGAGAGATCAGCCGAATCGTCACTCTCCCGACATCGGGGACGACCGGGCGGCCGAAAAGGATTGCGTTCACCTCTGACGATCAGGAGCTTACAATCGATTTTTTTCATTATGGCATCAGGACCCTGGTCGATTCCTCCGATCGCGTCCTCGTATTCCTGCCGGGCAAAACAGAAGGAAGCGTCGGCGATCTCCTGGCGAAGGCGCTCGCGCGGTTCGGATGTGATAGCCTTGTTTTCGGGCCGGTGGATGATTGCGCCCGCGCTCTCAAAGCGATGATTGAGGCGAGGGCTTCCTGCGCGGTGGGGATCCCTTCCCAGTTGCTGGCTCTGTCGAGATATGGCGAATGGGCGCTTCCTGGCGGCGGGATTCAGCTCAAGAGCGTTCTGCTAAGCACGGATTACGTTGCGCAAGCCGTGGCCGATTCGCTCAAACGCACTTGGGGATGCGAAGTTTATGGCCATTACGGCATGACCGAGATGGGGCTGGGCGGAGGGGTCGAGTGCAGCGCCCGCAACGGCTATCACATGAGGGACGCGGACCTTCTCTTCGAGATCGTGGACCCCGTCGACGGGAAACCGGTGGAAAACGGAAAGCACGGGGAGGTGGTTTTCTCGACATTGACACGACAGGGCATGCCCTTAATAAGATACCGGACCGGCGACCGGTCGCGATTTCTGTCCGAGCCCTGTCCCTGCGGTTCGCTCCTGAATCGAATGGAACGCGTCTCCGGCAGAATAAATGAATTCGTGCGGTTGTGCGACGGATCTTTTCTTTCCATCGCACAGCTCGATGAAATCATGTATCGCCATCCGGGCGTTTCTTCTTATGCGGCGGAGGTCTGCTCCCAAGACGATCGGGACTGCCTTGTCCTAACTGTGCAAGCCGCGCCGTCCGCCGCCGAACAGATGAAATCCGATCTTGCCGTTTTGTTCCAGGCATTGGCGAAGCAAGGGCGATTGAGGTTGGATGTGCGGGAGGGCGAAGCAGAGTTTTTCACGACAGGAACTTCAAAACGCTTTATTGCCGACAGAAGAATTCGGAATGGATGAACAATGCAAAGAAAAGCAGTGACCCTTGGCTGCCAGCACAAGTCCGCCGTCGTTCGCGTGCGGGTTTTTCCGGAGGATTTATTCGCCATACAATGCGGACTTATCCAGATAAGGTTGAGCCCCGCGCAGGCATCCAGAGTGGGGAGGCATTGTCGTTGCCTGCGGGAAAGCATGTCTTGGGACCGGCAAGACAATCGGGATCGAGCATTCATAACGGTGGATCCATCCCAATTGGATCTCGGAGGCGAGTGGATCCCTGCATGGAGGATCGGATGAACGGAAGGGGTTGCGCCTCCGCTGTCCGTTTATGCCGCTGAAATTTTATACAATGCAGATGCCTTCTTCGCCCGCCATCCCTCCGGCCAGCTCGAGGACTTTGCGAAGAAAGGATTCTTTTTCGAATAAGATGTCGCCGTCGATCAAGGCAAGAGGATGCTCCGCAGCTGCGGAAATCAGAGCTCTTTTTGCCATCGGAGTGGCAAAGCATGTTTCATCCATCCGGATCCAGTTGCTCAGTTCATTGTCCTCGATCAGCAAACTCAGGGCCTGGAGTCTGAAGATTATTGCCTTGGCTTTTTCCGGGGCGTGCGCATACAGCTGCACGGTGGTGATCGCCCCGGTCATCAAGTGACAGTCGCCGTTGTCATAAGCGTCTGTCGCCAAACCGATGGCGTCGAACAGCTCCTCTTCGTTCAGCTTAACTGCGTTAAGGTTCCGTACCAGATCGGCGCTGGGCTTCATAAAGAACGCCTGTTTCCTCCATCTATTGCAGCCATTGAATTCGGAATGGCATAAACGAGTTATAATTTACCATATATCGTAATATTTTGTCATTATTAGAGGAAATAGGCGCTCAAACCTATTTGGCTTCAAGCAATGTTTTTAGAACTCGGAGAGATCGTAGAAAAAATTAAAATGTGGATAGGCTACACGCAACTGAAGCATGTTTGTATCAAACGCCAGTAGGTCTCCAGATGCATCAGGTTGCTGCGGGCTAATTTTTAAAGCTTCCCTCGGGTTCGGCCAGCTCGAGGACTCGCTGAAGGAATGATTCCCTTTCAAATAAAATATCATCGCCAACGATAGAGAGAGGGTGCTCTGCGGTTGCAGATACCAGAGCTTTTTGAATGTTCGTCGGGGCAATGCCGGCGCCATTCCTTTGAATCCAATCCTTAAGCTCGTCCTTTTGTATCATTAGCCCGATCGCCTGGAGCCTGAAAATGATTGCTTTGGCTCTGTCAGGAGTGTTTTCAAAAAATTGCAGTGTGGTTATGATGCCGGTTAACTTATTCGATTCGCCTTTGGCGTAAGCTTCTATCGTGGCATGGATGACTTCGCGCAATTTTTGGTCTCTCAGTTCTATGGAATTTAAACAATCAAGCATATCCGCGCTCAATTTCATACGCTGCGATCCTTCAAACCCATCACTTGAAAGCTGTAACAGTATTTCCGGGAAAGGAGACAGCCGCAAAAACACAGAGGGCCGGTTTGGAGCATCCATACGCTCTTCCGGCCCCCAGTATCTCCATGGCTAGAGATGCGTCCATAGTAACACATCAAGGTATAAAAAAGTAATAAATAGTTATAATTTGTCAGTATATATCCAATATATGCTTCTGTTGAATTCTCAAAACTGGGCTTGGCCTGGCCCAGTTGCAATCGACAAATGCCGTGCTTCAATAGGCTGTCGCATCTAAGGGTCTGTCGCACAATATCAGGCCCGCTGACTGCGTTGCTCGCTCCTTGCCTTCAACCCGGTTAGGCTTGGGTCTCCGGACCCGGTTCTCGTCGCTTGCGCCTTGTCAGCGAGTCTGGGGCGCCGGCAGCCTCAAAAGCGCCTTAATCTGGCAGCCATTGGAGGCAAGTTGTTTCGTGCCGGCTTTGATAATCGGCGATGCCTTCATGCACCATTTCCAGCAAGCCCCGGACCTTGATTTGCAGTTCTTCATCCCGACAGCCCACGAGTTGGTAAAAAGCCTTTTCGGGAATTGCGGCGGCTTCTTCCAGGGCTTTTCCTTTTACCAGGGAGCATAATGCTTCGACGGCGACATTTGCCGTCGGTTCGCAGGAACAGCGGTATTTAATATCTTCGATCCTGCCGTCCGCGACATTGAGAAAAATCTGCATGTAGTTGCCGGTATTGCCGCAATGAATCATTCTTTCTCCAACAGCTTCCAGGAAAATACTGGCGTTTTCTATGGAACCGGCGTTTTGAAAATCGGTTTTCAACAATTGGCGATAATATTGAATAATTGCCTGATCCACGTGATTCCTTTTGTTTATATGTAGCAGCGTTCCTGGAATACCTCGTCCAAAGTTTCCAGGAAAATCCTGCATTCTTCGATCGTGTTATAAAGATAGAAAGAAACGCGGTAGATCATTCGGTGTTCTTTGTGGGATTTGGGGCGCATCCAACCCTGTCCATAGAGAGAATTAAAGTAAGAATGGACGCAGAAAACTCCATCCCTGATCATGATGTTATTTTTTCGATTCAACGCATCGGCGATTCCAATGGCATTTGGGCGCCGGACTTCAAAGGTCAAAATGCTTCCCCTTAGCGCCGGATCTTGAGGTCCAATTATTTTGAACCATCCGGCGTCTCCATACCGGTTCCATAGCTCTTCCGTTAAAAACCGATTCAATCGACATTCGTGGGCGGCTATTTTGTCCATTCCCAACTGCTGCAAGAATCGAATCGCCGCGCCCGCGGCAATTTGGCCGGAGTAGTTCTGAATGCCGGCTTCGAATCTTTCAGGCGCGGCTAAAAGGCTGTAGGAGTCGTAGGTCGTCTCGCTTACAGCGCCTCCGCCCAAAATTGCCGGTTCCAGGGTATCGGCGGCGCCGGCAACGGCTTCCTGGGGGCTTCGGCCAAGGAGGTCGTGCTTGACGTAAAGAACTCCGACGCCGCGGGGCCCGCACATTTTATGCAGGGAGAAAGCCAGGAAATCTACATCCAGGGCTTGGACGTCGACAGGCTGATGCGGAATCTGCTGGGCGCCGTCAAGGAGCACTCGAGCGTCATATTGATGGGCGATTTTTATTATTTCAGCGGCAGGGATGGAATGCCCGGTAACGTTGGAGGTAGAGGCCATGCTCACCAGCCGGACCCTGCCGGTTTTCAATTTATGCTCGAAAGCCTGAAGATCGAAACAATCCTCCGGATCCGCCTGCGTGACCATAACATTGATCCGCCCTGCCTTCTGCAGCCGCAGCCAGGGAAGCAGATTGGAGTTATGCTCCCTGTCGGTCAGCAATACAGAGTCTCCGGATCTGAAATTAAAGCCAAGAGCCACCATATTGATTGCATGCGTTGTATTCGAAGTGAAGATGATTTCTTTCTCGGACGCCGCATTGATAAATTCGGCGAGAATTTGACGCGATCCCCTTATCCCGGCGTCCGAATTTCCCTCAATGCGGCTGGTCACGTCGTCGGAAAACCAATGATGGCTTCTTCTGCCGCCACATGCAGGGAAACTTGCATAGTATTCGTCAATGGAACTTATGACCGCTTGCGGCACAAGCGTTGTGCAGGCATTATCCAGATAGATGGGCGGTTTGCCGTTGCGCTGCCTTTTCAGTGAAGGGAACAGGTTTCTGCAATTGAATGTGCCGCTGCTATGGGATGGCATGTTTAGAATTCACAAAACCCTTCAGCAAGCCCCTGAATGGGATTCAGGGGCTTGCGCTTGGTTGAGTTTGCATTCATCGCGAATACAGGCTATTTGGCGGCGAGCGCTGCTTTCACTTTTGCCGGTGTGGCCGGCAGATCGAATACTCTGGCCCCACAGGCATTGTAGATTGCATTGATGACGGCAGGCGCCGTGGAAACCATGGTCATTTCGCCGACGCCGGTGGCGCCCAGCGGACCATTGGAGCGAGGCGTTTGGAGAGCAATCATTTCCACATCGAACATATCCCGGGTGGTGGGGAACTTGAACTGGACATAGTCTTTCTCTTTGCCCAGCGTATATTCTTCCCGCAAAGCGTACCCTACGCCTTGATCCATGCCTCCTTCCAACTGACCTTCGAAGGCTTGAGGATTGATGACCGTTCCTCCATCTACGCAGACGGTCATTTTAAGGACCCTGGCTGCGCCGGTTTCAGCATTCACCTCCACCTCGGCCATCTGAATGTTATGGCACTCGGTCACCTGGGCATTACCCTGGCCGGTTTTCGGATCGAGACCGGCCGGGCCCGGGTTCTTCTGACTGCCTTCGAAACGGGTCGGCTTGCCGGCTTTTTTCAAGGCTTCGTAAGTCCTGGCGCCGGCTTCTTTAGCAGCGGCTTCCAGGTTTTTGATGGCATCCAGCAGAGAATGCCCCGCCATGAATGTCATTCGGCTGCCGGCGGCAGGCCCCATCAGCACGGTTTTATCCGTGTCGCGGGTGTACAGGCGCACTTTATTCAGCGGGAGCCCCAACTGATGCGCTGCAATCTGGGCCAGCATGCTGTCGTTTCCTTCGCCCGGGTCGGCGACGGCGGCATAGATGGTCACGCCGTTGTCCGGATCGATTTCAATGGACATCTTGGCGGAGTCTCCTGCTCCGCCAACGCCGAATGAATGGGCTGCAATGCCGACGCCCCGTTTAACCGGACCTTGGGATTTGGCGTTGAATTCTTCCGCCGCTTTCTTGGCCTTGTCATAGGCAGGCTTGATCGCGTCGCAGACTTCGATGAAAGACCATTCTTTGGCAACCATGCCGGTTGACTTCGTTTGACCCGGTTTGAGCGAGTTCCTGCGACGGAACTCCAGCGGATCGATTCCCATCTTTTCGGCCAGCATATCCACCGCAACTTCTGTGGCAAATGTGGTCTGCGGCGGTCCGGCGCCCCGAGCCGATCCGGTGTAGGCATTGTTCGTATAGACGGATTTGCCCATAACTTCCAGGTTCGGGATATTGTAGGAGCCCGAAAGCATCATGATGGAACGTCCCAGCAGGACGGGGCCGTTCAGCGTATACGCGCCCTTGTTCATCAGCCAGTCGCAGAACAGCGCGGTGAGATTCCCTTCAGCATCGCAGCAAAGCTTCGTTTTAATGTGATAGGAATGCCGCTTATTGCAGATGAGGATCGATTCTTCCAGAGTTGGAATATATCGAACGGGACGTTTGAAATGGATTGCAGCCGCTGCAGCAAGCGCTTCTGAGGTAATCCACGTTTTTATGCCGAACTGGCCTCCAGAAAAGGGCTCCTTATACCTCATTTGAGGATAGCCCAACGCTTCCTTCAACTGATTCAGATGGAAATGGATGTTGATGCTGCGGCCGCAGACGACTAGTTCTTCCTTATCCCCATTCCCCTCGAAATATGCAACGCATGTTTCCGGTTCCAAAGGCGCCTGATGATTGGTCTGAGTCCTAAAATACGCTTCAACAACGCCCTTCGCATCCGCCAGGGCTTTTCGAGCGTCGCCCTTGATGATTGGCTGCGACGCGCAGATATTGTCAGGCGCATGGGCGTGGATGACATAGGCGCCAGGTTTCAGGGCGTCCTCGGGTTCGAACACGACCGGCAAAGGTTCATAGACGACTTTTACACGGGCAACGGCTGCGTCTGCTTGAGCCTTGGTGGCAGCTGCAATAATGACAATAGGATCGCCCAGAATCTTGACTTTGTCTTCGCAAAGAACCGGTTGGTCCGGATGAACCTGCCGGAGACGGTTTGTGCCTTTAATATCCGAAGCTTTTACAATGCCGGCGACTCCGGGCATTTTTTCAGCTTCTGACGTTTCCACCGATTTGATGATCGCATGGTATTGCGTGCTTCGAACGACGGATATCTCCAAGGCGTCAGCAGGGAGCTGGATATCTGCGCCGAATTGCGCCACGCCGCAAGCCTTGACCATTGCCGTCGGCCGTTCGTGGGACGATCCCAACATCGCTTTGTCAAGCTTGCTGCGAATTTCATCCGGAAATGCCTCTTTTCGGATGAATCGTCCGGCGAGCTGCACGGCTTCTATAATTTTCTTATAACCGGTGCATCGGCAGAAATTTCGAGCCAGGGCTTTTTTGATCGCCTCCACATTCGGATTCGGATTTTCGTCCAGGAGGGCCTTGGCGGCCATAATCATTCCCGGCGTGCAGAATCCACACTGAATGGCGCCCGCCAGCACGAATGCTTCCTGGATCAGGTGAGGATTCTGCGGAGTGCCGAGGCCCTCGACTGTGACGATATCCGCGCCTTCCAGCTTGGCCACTTTCGTGATGCACGAACGGATTGCCTTGCCGTTTGCAATCACCGTGCACGCGCCGCATTGTCCCTTTCGGTCGCAGGACTGCTTCGTGCCTGTCAGACGCAGATCTTTGCGAAGCAGATCGATCAGAACCATGTCTGGATCCGCCATGACCTCCTGTTTAAGGCCATTTACTGTGAGCGTAACCTTTTGCATTTTCCCCCTTTTTCTGAAGTTTAAAATTCACGTTGCACATGCCGATGGATTCTGAAACAGCTATTTCAATATTCTCTTCTGCCGTATCGAAACCAGCAAAATTCGGTCATAAAATATTAAAATAGGGTAAAAAAAATGAAATAATAACAAAATATCACTAATTGTCTACAATTAGCTTTTAAATAATGGAAAAGGATTCCACTCCATGAAAATAGAAAGGTTTTTATTTATGGCTTGCCGGAGCTGAATGGACCGCATTTATGGCAGAATTATCGCCGTTCATATTTAACAGATAGATGATTGGCGACAAGACGCGTACATGAGATTTGCGCACGATGGCAACCCTGCCAAATTCGCCTTCTTATTTTTTGGAGGAACACAGAGGAAGTTCAGGGCGGCAATTTGAAGAAAAATGCTATAGGATGTTGAAAGTCGCCATGGCCCAATCGGGTCGGGCGGCTGGAAAATAGTTTCCTTCTATTTGGAGATGCCGTTTATGCCCGAAGAAAATGAACCCGTACCGCCTCGACGGGGGCGGCTCAAACCGGTCTCATGGCTGGTGTGGTTGATTCTGGGATTCCTGGCCGGTTTCGTTTGGCAGTTCACTCGCGCGCAAAAGCTCGAATCTGAAGCCTTGAAAATGAAACAATCCTTGGCTGCGTATGAAAAAGAGACTGTTCTTTCAGGGCTGCGCGATGGAATTTCCCTGACTTATTTTGAGGTTGCCAGAAAAAATTATGGTTTGGCAGGGGAACGCTTTGCCGGCTATTTTGATCAATTGCGCGCCTTGTCGGATGCAAACAAAAACCCGGAACTCAAACAGGACTTCGACAGCCTCTTATCCATGTGCAATCGTGTTGCCGCCAGGCTTTCAGCCGGCGATCCTGCGGTCAATGAGCCATTGCAGGAAATGCTGTTGTCGACTTACCGAATCACGAAACCGCCGAACATGCCGGCTGGCGGACCATCTCAATAACCGGCGCCTAAAATGAAAAATTACGATAAGTCATATCATTGCAAGGCTTATCGAAAAAACTTGCGCCCATGGTTCTTAACGCCTTCGCCCTGACAACCCTTTTTGTCGGGGCTATCTCTCTTCTTTTAATCGCGGGGGCCGCTCTATCCGCCCTCTATTTCCATCGTCAGTGGAAGAGAAGCGAAAGCGCCGACGAAAAAGCTCGCGTGGAAAATCGCTTCCACCTGTCGATGTTGCTGCTGTTTACGGCCTTCCTTCTTCGTCTCGCCGCCTGGCCGCTTTTCTATATTCTGCTCCAAAGCCTGATACCCGTTGTCCCCGGCGCTATGTGCATCTACGGGACGACCCAGGCGATGCCTGCATTCACAGCTTTTTTGGAGATTATCAAACCGGCGGCTTTTTTCCTTGTCGGCGGCTTTCTTCTTTTCTACGGACTCGATCTTTCGATGAAAAACCGTCCGTTCATCAACGAAAGCGTCCGAATGCTGGCCGTGGCCTCAACGGTCGCTGCAACAGACGCATTCGCGGAGATCCTCTTTGTCTTTGTTTTTTCGCCTCCCGGCGCGGCAGTCTCCTGCTGCACCGCCGTCGCGGACCTGGTCCTTCCCGCGAAACTCTTGACGCCCATCCCGATTTTAAATCCGAGCCGCCAGGACGCCTTCATCGCCGCATATCATGGACTCAACCTCGGATTGGCAGGATTTCTCTGCTTTCTCGTCCGGAGGAAAAATGCGAAACGCCTGTCGCTGGTTTTCGCGGCGATGGCGGCGTGCCTGAACGCCGCCATCGCCGGCCTCGCCTTCAAGGATTATTTGGGACCGAGGCTCATGGGCCTTCCGGACCATCACTGCCTGTATTGCCTTCTTCAATACGAACCGGTTTCGATCGTCATCCTCGGCCTCCTCATCCTGGGGACCTATTTGGCCGTTTGGCCTCTCTGGCTGCGGCATGCCGCCGCCGACGCCGCGAAGGAACGGTTGGACTTTCTCAACCTCAATCTTTTCAAATGGGCGGCCGCATGCCTGCTCGCCTCCTGGGCCGTCCTCTGTTTTGAAATCCTTTATAAAAATTAAAGCGTGCGGTTTTTTCAGCGCTTTTTTTTAAAAAAAGAGCAAAGAAATATTTGACTTCATAAATAAGCGGAGCTAATATAATTTCAAAGATTATTCAAAACCCTTATTCAAATATGCGGCTCGGCGCTCAAAGCGCTGGGCCCCTCTTTGGGATGCATTAAAAATCGGGTTCGGTGCGCTTCGCAGAGGCGAAAAGCTCACGGAACCGTCAAGCGGTTTGCGGTTTCCGAAATCGGGTGCGACGCGATTGGAGACGATATGAAATTTCGGTTCGACCATAACAGCATCAACGTCAGGGACCTCGCCCGAAGCTTGAATTTTTATCGCGATGCATTGGGACTCGCGGAAACCAGGAGAAAAGAAACGGACGGCTTCATCCTCGTTTTTCTTGGCGACTCGGAAACATCCCACAAACTCGAATTGACCTGGCTGAAAGACCGGTCGGAACCCTACAACCTCGGCGACAACGAGTTCCACCTGGCGTTTGTCGCGGATGATTATGCGGCGGCTTTCGCCAGGCACAAAGAGATGGGCTGCGTCTGCTACGAGAATCCCGCAATGGGCATCTACTTCATCGAAGATCCCGACGGATATTGGCTAGAAATAATCCCGGAAAGAAAAAGATAGCGCCCGGCGCCGGGACGGTAAAAGCCAGGATTATTCCTCCCGATTGGAATTCGCCGCCGGACTTCTCGAGGACTTTTCAGGCCGCCTCATCAAAAGCGAATTTATCGCGTCGATTCTATAGATCCCGGCGAGGCTGAAAAGCTTTTTCCCGACAAGACAAAACACATCGCCTCTGGCCAGTTTCCGGCATTATTGCCGAAGCTCCTCAATGCGCAATGACAGAATCAAGGTGGATTCCGCGCCCCGGATGCTATTGTGTATGACAACTATAAATAATTGCCATATAAAGCTTTATGGATCATCGGGACTTGATTTGGCTTCAAGCGACGGAAGATTGTGTTTTTTTTAATGTTATAATTCCGCCCAGAAAAACTAAGAGTCTAATAAGTCAATACGGCGGCTCTTAGAGTTACGGGTTCTGTTTCGAACGCACGCAGAGGGGGATTTATTTTTCAGGATTCCAATCGACGCCCTTAACCTTAGAAATCCGCCGCTCCTTCTTAAAGGAGTCTGTATGTCGAGAGATATCAAAAGCATAATCACATTGAATCTGCTTCTGTCCTTTTTCGTGTTCGCCGGCGAGGCCGGCGCGCAAATTTCATCCGAAACCCGGATTTCTCATCCCGCGTATCAGATGAGCAACATTGGGTTTGGAGTCAGGAATGTATGGAGCCGGGACTACAAGCGCATCATGATGTTTGAGGTGACGACGGCCACTCCCGACTACAACGAAAAGGGACGCGGACTGGTCTGGGGATTCGTTGACGATTGCGACAACCACGATTGCCTGACCGAGTGGAACACGCTTGACGAGTACAAGGATTATGCCTCTCCGGTCCCCGGCGGCGCCGACATCACCCAGTCTTCGTCCGCGTACTGGTCTCCTTTTGAAGAGGAAGAAAACATAATTTATGCGCCCTTCACAAGCGGGGAAAATGGCAGCTGGCTGAAGAAAATCAATGTCGACACCGAAGCGATAGAGGACGTCGTTTCCATTGATGACGCAGTGAATGGCGAAATCCCGCCGTTTCAGAGGTTTACTTGCTACGGGTTCACGGACAAAAAGGAACTGATCTGTTCCATCCAGGGCGAAAGCGAAGGTTATGGAGGATGGAATTACGGCGGATATTTGATCGACGTCAAAGCCAAAACCAAAAAATGGATTCCCTATCCCGACTTCTGGTGGAATCCGGCCTTTACCTGCAACACCGCCCCGCCGACCCGGCTTGATTCTTTTTGGGATATGCCGGATTACGTGGGCCACGGCCATCAAGGGAAAAATCCGGGCAGAACCGCCTGGCTGAACAACTATGGCGGCGCCGACTATGGCAGCGATTTTATCAATGTCAAAGGAATCATCAAACGCTCGGATTGTTCGGTCATTCCTGACCATGAAGGGAACATTCGCCGCGCAACGCATGTAAGCTGGCTGTCGTCGGACGATTATTTTATAGCTTCAACCTGCGGGGACCGCTGCATCTATCATGACCGTCCTTTTCTTGAAACCTACCGCATCTACCAGGTCAATTGGGATGGAAGCAAATTTTCCTATGCCGAATTGCTGTCGAAACAGTCGGCGGGGAGATGGCAGACCCGGCCGGGAGCGGCGGATCACGTGAATTTCGACGCCGCGCCCGTGGCAACGATCCGGAAAGACGGCAAGCAGCTGATCTTCAGCAGCACCGACGGCAAATACACCTACAGCGACCATTTGGAAGGCGGCGGCGTCACGCCCTGGGGCAATGAAGGCATCTTTCTGGTGAACTTTTCGGGGCATGACACCTCCAAACCTGCAATCTCCATCACGGCGCCGACATCCGAACCGGATTACACCACCGGCGCATCGTCTCTTGCGACCCTGGCTGGAACGGCAAGCGACAACGAGGCCGTCACAGAAGTCACCTGGTCCAACAATCGCGGCGGATCCGGGACGGCGATCGGAACCGGGAACTGGAGCGCGACGGATATTGAGCTGCAGACAGGGGTCAACATCATCACCGTAACCGCACACGATTCTGCGGGAAACAGCGATTATGACGCGATCGCCATTAATCGCCAATCGGATCTCGTCCCCCCTGTCGCAGCCGCCTGCACCCCCCCCAACGGCGCCACCGACGTTTCTGTAAACACGAATCTGGTTATGGCTTTCAATGAAAATATAGCCAAGGGTTCGGGGAAAATTCTGATCAAAAAGACCGTCGACGACTCCACGGCGCAAGCCATAGATGTTTCGAGCGGCCGGGTGATCGTAGACGGCGCCAGTGTGGAGATCCTTCTCTCCGATCTTGAAAACGACGCCGGCTACTATATTGTCATGCCCGGAGGCGTTTTGACCGACGCCGCCGCTCCCGCGCCCAATGCCTTCCCGGGTATTTCGGACAAGGCGGCCTGGAGTTTTGCCACGGCCGCGGCGCCGCCGGTTGCGTCTTTCTATTCTGACGATTTCGATCCCGCGACCGATGAAGCCAATCCTGTCTGGCGATTCTACGATCCTTACGACACGACTGCGGAAGACGATCCGGGCCAGTCGGCCGTTTCCTTCGACGGAACGAGCGCATCGATCGCCATTCCCGCGGGGCTGACGCATGACCTGTGGCCTGGCTTTAACAAAGCGCCCCGGCTTCTTCAGCACGCCGCAGACGCCGATCTGTCGATAGAGGCAAAATTCGCCTCAACGGTGTCTTCCAAGCACCAGTTGCAGGGCGTGGTCATCCAGCAGACAGGCGACATTCTGATGCGTTTCGACGTCGTCCATGACGGTGTTTCGCCGCGCCTCTTTGCCGCCTATTTTAACGGCGATTACTACAAAGTCTTTGCGGAAAAAAGGCTGTCCGAGACTCCTCTCTTCCTTCGAGTCCTGCGCTCGGGGGATCAATGGACCTATCTCTATTCTTTTGACGGAAATGTTTGGGATGAAGCCGCGGCTTTCAGCCAGAAAATTTCCGTTATGGAAGCCGGATTCTTCGCCGGCACTCACGACCCGGCGCCGGCTTTTACCGCCAGAGTCGATTATTTTCTGAACATGAAAGCGCCGGACCTGCCCGCGCCTCCCGCAATCAGCACGCAACCTGCGGATCAGACGGTTAAAGAAGGCCTGACCGCTCGCTTCAGCGTCGTGGCCGACGGCGCAGGCCTTTCCTATCAATGGAAGCGCAATGGATGGAGCATTACAGGCGCTACGAACGCGTCCTATGTCACAGGGCCGCTGTCCATGGCTGACAGCGGCGCCGTTTTCAGCTGTGTGGTTCGCAACCGAGCGGGCGGAGTTTTCAGCAGTCCGGCCGTTCTGACCGTCGCGGCGGCCATGCCGCCCGTCATTGCGGTTCAACCGGCGGACCAATCGGTTGCGGCAGGTCAACCGGCGACATTCAGCGTCGCGGCGGCGGGGGCCGGCCCGATTTCCTATCAATGGATGCGCGACGGGGCGAACATCGAAGGGGCGACGGGTCCCTCTTACACCACGGCGCCGACAGACCCCGACGACGACGGGGCTGCATTTTCCTGCGCGGTTTCCAACAGCGCAGGCAGTGCAGACAGCAATCCGGCCTTCCTGACAATCCGGCCGGCAGTCTTTGCGCTGTTGTCGGACGACTTCAATCCCGCGACCGCCGAGCCCAATCCCGCGTGGCGGTTCCACGACCCCTACAATGCCACCGTGGAGGCCGATGCGGGCGAGTCCGTCCTGAGTTTCGACGGCGCTGATGCTTCGATTGCCATTCCCGCAGGCTTGTCGCACAATCTCTGGACAGGCGCGGAGAACAAGGCGCCCCGGGTTTTGCAGCCGGTTGCGAACGCGGACTTTGGAGTCGAGGTCAAATTCGAATCCACGCCTTCCTCCCGGTATCAGATGCAGGGAATCGTCGTTCAGCAGACCGACGACATCTTCCTTCGTTTTGAAGTTTATCATGATGGGATCAGCCCCCGGCTGTTTGCGGGATGCGTCGATGGCGACGATTCGACGGTGTATGCGGACGTAGCGTTTCCCGGCGCGCCGCATTATTTGAGGGTGATCCGCTCAGGGGACCGATGGGATTTCCGCTATTCTTTTGACGGAGCGGTTTGGACGGCCTGGATTGCTTTCAGCCGGGAGATGGCGGTCGCGGAAGCCGGCTTTTATGGCGGGACCTACGACCCCAGCCCTGCGTTTGAAGCCAGGGCGGATTATTTCATGAATCTGGAGGCGCCGGTTTTCGATCAGGACTCTTCGGGCCAATCGGCGCTGTCGGACGACTTCAATCCCGCGACCGCCGAACCCAATCCCGCGTGGCGATTCCACGATCCCTACAACCTGACCGCGGAAGACGATCCGGGCGAGTCCGTCCTGAGTTTCGACGGCGCCAATGCATCGATTGCCGTTCCCGCAGGATTGTCGCACAACCTCTGGACGGGCGCCGAAAACAAGGCGCCTCGAGTCCTGCAACCGGTTCCAAACACGAACTTTGAAGTGGAAGTGAAATTCCAATCCACGCCTTCTTCCCGGTATCAGATGCAGGGAATCGTCGTTCAACAGACCGACGACATCTTCCTTCGGTTAGAAGTCTATCATGACGGGATCAGTCCCCGGTTGTTTGCGGGTTGCGTCCATGGCGCCGATTACAGGATTTTTGTGGATCAACGGCTCCCGGCGATCCCTCTCTTCCTTCGAGTCCTGCGTTCGGGAGATCAATGGACCTATCGCTATTCTTTTGACGGGGTTTTCTGGGATGAAGCCGCGACATTCACTCAGGCAATCTCTGTCGCGGAAGCGGGATTCTTCGCCGGCACTTATGATCCTGCGCCGGCTTTCACAGCCAGCGTCGATCATTTCACATGGACGGCGACGCCGTAGACTTAACCCGCATTATTTATGAAGCTTCGCAGCGAGGCGGCGCAAACATGCCAGGATCCGTTGCCGCAGCCGAAGCTTCATGAATAATGCGGATTTACAACCCATTGCACTTTTACCGCCGGCTGTCAGGGCCTGTCAAAAAAAAGGTTGCCTTTTGGCGCGAGCGCCCCTCGCCGCGTTCCTGCGGGCTTGCGAGCCGGCAGCAAATTGCAGCCTATATTTATGGACAGGCCCTTATCGAACATCCTTAGTCTCTGAAGCGAGGGAATCCTGTCCGTTCACCGGGGCCGGAAAGGAAGACGTTTCCCGCCAAAAGACGCCGAATTATTTCCTTTGCGCCGCTTAAGTTGGTATCCTAGAAAGCTGATATTCGACTGTCTGGCCAAGGGCGAAGACGCTTGCGGAGCAGACCGCGGGAGATCCAATGTCGCAAAACAGCCGCTATTACATCACGACGCCAATCTACTATGTGAACGACGCCCCCCATATCGGCCACGCCTACACGACGCTGGCTTGCGACGTCCTCGCCCGGTTCATGCGCCTGGACGGGTGCGCCGTAAAATTCCTGACCGGCGCCGACGAGCATGGCCAGAAAATCGAGAAGTCCGCCGCCGCCGCCGGCATGGATCCTCAGGCTTTCACAGACAAAGTTTCGGAAAATTTCCGGAGCCTCGCTCGCGCCATGAATTTCAGCAACGACGATTTCATCCGGACGACCGAACCGCGGCACATTCGAGCCTGCCAGGACCTGTGGCGGCGTCTGAAGGCGAACGATCAAATCTACCTCGGCAGCTATGCCGGCTGGTATGCCGTTGCGGATGAGGCTTTTGTCGACGAAGGCGATCTGATCGACGGCCCGGGCGGGAAGAAAATGACGTCATCCGGCGCGGAGTGCTGTTGGGTGGAAGAGCCCAGCTATTTTTTCAAGCTGTCGGAATGGCAGGATCGATTGCTGGCCTACTATGATCGCAATCCGTCCCCTATAGCTCCGGAATCCAGGCTCAATGAAGTGGCAAGCTTCGTCAGGGGCGGCCTGAAAGATTTGTCGATTTCGCGCACAACTTTTAAATGGGGCGTCCCGGTGCCGGACGATCCCGCTCATATCATGTATGTGTGGCTGGATGCGCTGACCAACTACATTACGGCAGTCGGCTATCCCGACGTCGACAGCGCCGAATTTAAGTCATTCTGGCCTGCCGACGTTCACATGGTCGGCAAGGATATCCTGCGGTTCCACGCCGTCTATTGGCCGGCTTTTCTGATGGCGGCGGGATTGGAGCCGCCAAAGCGCCTTTTCGCCCACGGGTGGTGGACAAACGAAGGGCAAAAAATCTCCAAGAGGCTGGGCAACGCCATCGATCCGCTCGAGCTGATTGAAAAATACGGACTCGACCAGGTCCGGTATTTTCTTTTAAGGGAAGTGCCGTTTGGCAACGACGGGGACTTTTCCCATAAGTCCATGGTGAATCGGATCAATGGCGACCTTGCCAACGGCATTGGAAATCTTGCGCAACGCGTGCTGAAGATGATTCACGCCAGCTGCGGCGCCGCCGTGCCCGCTCCCGGGCCGCAGACGCCCGAAGATGAAGCTTTGCTTGCCGCCGGGGGCGGTCTGCACGCCAGGGTTCGAGAGGAATTGCTGCAGCAGGCGTTTCACAAAGCGCTGGACGCTTTGTGGCAGGTGGTGAGCGCCGGGGACCGATACATCAACGAACAGAAGCCCTGGAGTCTGAAGAAGACCGATCCTGCGCGCATGAATACGGTTCTATACACGACGGCGGAGACGATCCGGCGCCTGGCGATAACGGCCCAGCCTTTTATGCCACAGTCCTGCGGGCGGATTCTCGATTTTCTTTCGGTCCGAGAGGACAATCGCAGTTTCGCGTCGCTCGAATCCGGCAAACTGGTCCCCGGAACCTCGCTCCCCGAACCCGAAGGCGTTTTCCCACGCTACGTCGAAGCGGTTTCATAGAAGCATTCGCGCTTGACGGCTGCAGGCCTTTATTCCGGACAAAGGAACTCGAATCTACTCTGCCGGGCCGGCCAGATATCCTGAACGCGCCAGGACTTTTGCTTTGCGCTTTTTGACCCGGACTTCGATCCGATGCCAGCCGCGATCGGAAACGCCCCGCGGCGAGTAGGTTAAAAGGTAGCGCTGCCGGAACTCATGAATAATTTTCAGGAAAAGCGCGCCGAGGTCTCTGGCAGACTCGACTTCGAGCAGGACGCCGCCCGTGGCTTTGCTGAGGTCGCGAAGGAAGTTACGGTTCGGCATGCCGCCGGCCGATACGCCATAAACAACCGCGTTGCCGCGCTTGGCGCTTTCGAGCGCCGCCTCGGAGGTCAGCCAGCTGCAGGTGTCGAGGCCGTCGCTGAATAAAACAAGCAGCGGCCGTTCCACTTTGGATTCCGCCGTGATCAGCCCCGCATAGGCTGCGTCGATCAGAGCGGAATCGCCAAACGGGTTGGCCCGGGCTTTTTCAAGAACTCTTTGGACGCTCCGGATGTCGGAGGTGAGCGGAGAGCCCAGGTTCACCGTCTGGCTGAATTGGATGAGCGCGGCCCGGTCGCCTTCTTTCAAGCGGTCAAGAAGCGCATTGCCGGCGGCCTTCAGGTTGTCCAGAGTTTCGCCGGCCACGCTGCTGCTCATGTCAAGGACCAGGGTGGCGCTTATCGGCGTCTGCTCGAAATGCACGAATTCGATTTTCTGAAGCACCCCGTTGTCGCGCACTTCAAAATCGTGCGCGCTTAAGCCCAAGACCGGCTTGCCGTTCTCGGTCGCCAGCAGATCGATCCTTACCTCTTCCGTTTTGACCGAAAAAGTGGGGATCTGAGCGGGGGCGGAAAGGCATGCCGTCAGAAACGCAATGAGAAGCGCGCCCGGCCATCGATGGTTCATTGAGGCAGCCCTGCGAACAGGCTTCGCATTTCAGCGACAAGAGCCGCGGAGTCGCGGCTGTGAGTTTTGTCGTATTCCCACCAGGGATCGTTCCGCTTGAGCGCGCCCGTCGGCAGTTCGAACATCCTGCGAACGCCGCGCAACGCGAGCTGCAAATCGCCGCTGCTGCGGGCGAGGTGGCTGTCGGCCAGGAGAGGGGCCTGGGCGGCCGGATATAATGCCGCCGCGCGTCCAAAACACTCTCGCGCTTCGCTCGTGCGGCCGAGCGCCGCATATTCTTGCCCAAGGAACAGCGAAACGTAATACCGGAGTTGCGGTTCTTTCACCGCTGCAGCCGCTTTCTTCAACTCGGCGACAGCCTCTTCATGGCCGCCGAGGAGTCCCGCCACCCGGCCCAGCCGAAGACGCGCTTCCGGAAATTTCGAATCGGAATTCAACGATTGTTGAAAAAATCGCCGAGCCAGCTGCAGTTCGGATTTCTGCGAGCCGAACTGGAAAACCATTCCGGGCGGAGGCAGGGCGTTTTGACTTTTAGGCGCAGCATAGCTTTCGTGCAGAACGCCGGCATAATATAAAAGCTCCGCGTCCCCGGGGAATAGCTCGAGCGCATGCCGGATATTTACATCCGCAAAAGCGCGCTCCCGGTGGTTCAGCATATGCGCTGTCGTGGCTCTATACCACTGACGCACGGTCTCGTCTTTCGAGGGGTCCGGTTTAATCGAGTTCAGCAGGGATCTGGCGAACTCCCAATGCTGTCCTCCATTGGCCGCGATCCCGAGGCCGTCCTGGGTCAGGCTGAACATCGAGCTGAATACATCGTCTTTTCCCGTCTCCAGACGCAACAGGGCGATGTCGGTATGCAGCAGCGCCGCTTTTTTCAGGAATGAATTCGGGCCGTCTTCAAATTTCAGAAGGGCGGCCAGAGCTTTCTTGTATGCCGGGTAGCCGCTCCTGAATTCGGCGGGCAGCAGGCGCTTCCAGGGCTTTTTCTTCCCGTTCAGCTCGACTACGGCGCCGACCAGGACTTCCATATCGCCTATCGGCCAGGCGCCGACTGCAACGGCGGCGAGGTCCCGCTCTCCCGGCTTGTGCTGTGCGACAGCCGCCTGCCAGTCCTGCGTCTTTCGGATCCAGTAATCGAAATCCCGGGCAGCGGCGTCTTTCTTTTCCATTGCCAGGACGTCGATCCATGACGGACGCATCTTGCCCGCCTCGGCGTCCGTTACTCTCAAGGCGAGAGCTTTGCGGTATTCGGGAACGGCTTTTTCTATTTCTCCATTTTTCAGCAGGATTCCGCCCAGGATTGCGTGGTTCACGCCGTTTTCAGGATCCAGGCGTATCGCCTCCTCTATGGCCGCAATCGCGCCTTTGACATCCTTTTTTTGATCGAGCGCAAGGCCGAGTTCCACATGATATTTTGCTTCGAAAGGTTTCAGGCGCGCCGCCTCCCGGTATTTTCCGATGGCGGCGTCCGGGTCGTTGGACTGCAACAGTCCGATCATAAAATGAGACTCGGCGTCTTCAGGCTGCAATCGAAGGGCTTCTTCGTAGGAGGTCAAGCCGAGGCTCTTTTTGTCGCAGAGCCAATAGGCAAAACCAAGCTTCTTCCAGAATTCCGCTTGTTCCGGATCGATGTCCGCCGCCCGCTGATAGTGCTTGGACGCCAATTCATAGGAGCGGATCGCCTCTTTCCTGTTGCCTGCCCGGTCGAACAAATAGCCGTCGACAATCCGGACTTCGGCCTTCTGAGATTCCTCAATCGCCTGCGGCGATTGAGGCATAACCGAATCGCTGCGGAGCAAAAAAAACGCCGCTAAAATCAGATATTTCATTTTGGGTAAAAGCAAGGCTTGTCTCCGCTGCAGGTCCGATGCAATGGCGGACAGCTTCCGGACTTTGACGCCATTGCAACCGGAAAGTCGCACGACAATAATGCTAATATACTTGCCGCTCTCGAGTTGCGCAATAGATCATCCATAAAAGCGTTTAGCAGGCGCTTGTGGACGTTTTCGGAGAATGTCGATAAAATCAGGCAAATCCCCTTCTGGAGATGCAGCCGCCGTGAACCGGACTATTCTTCATGTAGACATGGACGCTTTCTACGCTTCCATCGAGCAGCGGGATCATCCTGAGTATCGGGGCCGACCGTTGATTGTGGGCTCGGATCCGAAGGACGGGAAAGGGCGGGGCATTGTCGCCACCTGCTCCTATGAGGCCCGGAAATTCGGAGTCCACTCCGCGCAGCCGATTTCTCAGGCATGGAGGCTCTGCCCCCGGGGGGTCTATGTGCGCCCTGACATGGATAAATATTCACGGGTCTCCTCGCGGATTATGAACATTCTGCTGGAATTTACGGACATGCTGGAACAGGTCAGCGTGGATGAGGCGTTCCTGGACGTCTCCGGCAGCGAGAAATTGCTGGGGACAGGCGTGGAAATCGCCTTGAAAATAAAGAGCAGGATAAAGCGCGATTTGGGGTTGACCGCTTCCGTCGGCGTCGCTTCCAACAAATTTGTCGCAAAAGTGGCTTCCGACCTCGAGAAGCCTGACGGCCTGGTCGTCGTTGCGCCCGGCGGCGAAAAAGAATTCCTGGCGCCGCTGGAAATAGGACGTTTATGGGGCGTCGGGCCGAAAACCGAATCTGTTTTGAAAGCAGCCGGTCTGGAAAAAATCGGGCAGATCGCCGCCCTGTCGCAAAGCGAAATGACGGCAAGGATTGGAAGGAGGGGCGAGCAGCTCTGGCAGCTTTCCCAAGGCGTCGACAGCCGGCCGGTGGAACCCGGGGAAGGATGCAAGTCCATCGGGCATGAAATTACTTTCGAACAAGACACCGGGGACCTGGCGCTGATCGAGACGACTCTTCTGGATTTAAGCGAAAGGGTGGCTCACAGGCTTCGAAACAATGGGTTCCGGGCCCGCACGATCGCTCTGAAATTCAGGGAATCCGATTTTTCCACATGCGTCCGGCGCGTGACATTGAGCAGTCCGGCCGACACTTCCGAGAAAATATTTCCCGAAGCGCTGAAACTTCTGAAAAATTTGTTCCGCAAAGGAATTTCCGTGCGGCTTGTCGGCGTGTCCGCCGGCAATCTGGAGGCGAGCGCAGGCGAAAAGCAAATGTCTCTTTTCGATCCGAAAACGCCAAAAGACCGGAAACTTGCGGCTGCGCTTGACGACATCTCCCGCAGATTCGGCCGACAGGCGATCACGCGCGCCGCCCTTGCGCCGAAATCAAAGGGATGATTGCACTTCTCCGGGAAAAGCCCCGGTAAATGCTTCCGCTGCCACCAGAGGCCTCCTTATAGGTTCCCGACCGGGTTTCGGCGCGGGCGCCCGAAAGCCGCATGAGAGGAAGTTGACGCTGAAGTCTCGAGTCGCGCGGAGAAGCGCAAGAAAATGTCTTCTCGAAACCCGGCCCGGCCTATATTATTTCCATCGAAGGAGGAATAATTCGATGCATTTGATGAAGCATCCGCCCATTGCTTTGACTCCCGATTTCTTCCATTTGGGGACCCCGGCTTTCCCCGCTTTTTTGTCCATGGGGGATTTCGGAATGCTGATAGAAGGGGGAACCGGCCCGACCTTCCCGATTATAGTGGAACAGATAAGATCCCTGGGGATCAGCCCCGAGAGGATCCGATATATCGCGCTTACGCACACGCACGCCGATCACATAGGAGGGATCCCGCATTTCAAGCGCATCTGGCCTCACATCAAGGTTATCGGAAGCGCCGGCGCAGACAAAATTTTTCAGAAAAAAGACTTGTTCCACGAATACCTGCTGGCGGACACGGCAATAGCGCAAATGATGAAGGCGAAGAATGAAATCGACGACCTGCCTCCTTTTCTGACTGATTACCACTTCGGCCTTGATTCAAGCGTCAAGGAAGGCGAAAAGATCGACTTGGGCAAGGGGATTGCGTGGAACGTCTATGAAACGCCGGGCCATTCGCCCTGCCACATGTCTCTCTTCGAAGAGGCGGCGGGCACTCTGATTGTCGGGGACGCGACCGGGTTTTATGTCCCTGAAAAAGACGCCATCTGGCCGAACTATTTCGTATCCCTTGCGGATTACGTCAGCAGCATTCGCAAGCTCGCAACCCTCCCGGCAAAACGCGCCGTCCTGAGCCACAACTGCGTTATCTTCGGCAATGTCCGGGAACACCTGCAATATGCGATGCACGCGACGGAGAAGTATCATCGGGAGCTTCTCGCGAGGGTTGCGGCCGGAGAGAGCATCGAAAAGATCGCTACCGATAAAGCCCGGTTTGTGGACAGCATTACCGACATTCAACCTTTCAGGGTGATGTATGACCTCAGCAAGCTTTTGATAAGCCGTTCGCAGAAGGCGGATCCGAACATTTCATTCAGTCTGGCGAAATAACCGGACCGGGAGAGCGAGAAAGGCAAGAATGGACGAATCTGTTGCTCCGTTGATATCCGGTTTTGGCGATAAAGAGCCTGCGTCGGAAGAAGCTATCCGCCTGTTTGCGGAACAAAGCGGGTTGTTTTTGCCCCGGCAATACATTCAATTTTTAAAAAAGAGTAACGGCGGCGAAGGATTCGTCGGCCAGAAGAGCGCCTATCTCATTCTCTGGGGCGTCGACGAACTGCTGGAAATGAATAAAGCCTATCGCGTCGAAGAGTGCGCTCCCAACGTTCTCCTCTTTGGTTCGAGCGGCGCCGGCGAGGCGTATGGTTTTGATGTGTATATGCAGATGGAGGTGGTCAAAGTTCCTTTTGTGGGAATGAGTCCCGATCGGACCGAAAGCGTCGCCCCGACGTTTAACGAATTCCTTGAATTTCTGGCCAAATCCGAGCCTTTGGCGGGAGCGGCCGATGCGGGACCCGATCCGATAGACCGAGGCAAGGAGATTTTTGAAATCCAGCCGGTCCTGTTGGGCGGCAGCCCCACCGACCTGAAAAATAAGGCGTTGTTAACAAGAGAACAGCATATCGAAGCGGTCAATTACTGGAATAAGCTTATCCGGGAGCAAAATTCGACTGCAGGCGCGCCGCCATGTTCAGAGCTTTGATGACTGCGGGAATCATCCTTTATTTTTCTCTTCATTCCGTCACAGGCGCTGATGACGATGGTTCCTTCTTTGCCTCCAGACGAAAAGCCCTGATGAAAGAAATCGGAAACGCCGTCGCGGTTCTGAAGGGCGCGCCGGCCACAAGGGCTTATGCCGCGTTCCGGCAGGACAACAGCTTCTATTATCTGACGGGCGTGGAGGTCCCGGGCGCCCTGCTTCTGCTGGACGCTTCAAAAGGGAAATCCATTCTGTTTCTTCCGGCCCTGGTGAAAGATGAAGAGAAATGGGATGGCCCCAGGCTCCACCCCGGACCGGAAGCCGCCCGCCAGACAGGCGTCGATGAAGCGCTTGATGCGTCCTGTTTCGAAGATGAATTGAAAAAGCGCAGCGAGGCGGCGCCGGTCGTTTACGTTCCTTTCGCTCCACAGGAAACGGCTGCAACCAGCCGAGACAGGGCTTTGCGTCATGACGCCGCACGCCAAAGCGATGTCTGGGACGGCCGCCCGAGCCATGAAGCCTCTTTTGAGAAGAGCTTGCGGACGCGGCTTGGGCGCGATGTTGAAGTTAAGGATTTGTCTCCAATCCTCGATGAAATGAGGCGCGTCAAAGACGCCATGGAAATCGGGCGCCTTCGCGAAGCCGGGCGCATTGCCGCCTTGGGGATTAAAGAAGCGATCCGGTCGGCCAGGCCCGGAATGTATGAATTCCACCTTGCAGCGCTGGCGGAATTTGTTTTCAGGTGGAACGGCGCCGCCGGGCCGGCGTTTTTCCCCATTGTCGGATCGGGGCCCAATTCCTGCATCCTGCATTATGAAAAAGGCTCTCGCAGGACGGAAAAGGGGGACGTCGTCGTAATGGATTTCGGCCCCGATTACCGGTACTACGTATCGGATATCACGCGCACGTTCCCGGCGTCCGGCCGTTTCAGTGAAGAACAAGCCCGGATCTATCAAGTCGTTCTGGACGCGCATAAGTCGGCGCTCGGGAAAGTGCGGCCCGGGGGCGCTTTTGCCGAAGTGGAGGAAACGGTTCGAAAAGCGTTGGAACGCTTCGGATTGGAGAAGCATTTAACCCACGCCGTGATCCATTACGTGGGGATGTCGGTGCATGACGTGGGGAAGCCGGATAAATTCGAGCCCGGAGTCGTCGTCGCCGTCGAGCCCGGCGTTTATATTCCGGAAAAGAATCTGGGCGTTCGCATCGAAGACACCGTTCTGGTGACCAAAGACGAATGTGAGATTCTCACCGGGGATGCCCCGAAGGAGATCGGTGAAATTGAACGGCTCATGTCGGAGGACGGCCTTTCAGAACGGATGAAATGAAACTTATTCCTATGAAGTCTTTCAGCCGGAAACGGGAACAGGATGGAGATATGATACGCATTTTCCACGAAAAGGATAAAGCCAGGCTTTTTCAAAGGCTTGAGAGCCGGAAAGTCCTGGCGTCGTCCGAGATCACAGGCCTGGTCCGGGACATCATTTCTCAAGTAAGAAAAAGAGGCGACCGCGCGCTCCTGGATTATACGGCGCAATTCGACAAGGTTAAAATGTCGGCGCAGCAATTGCGCGTGAAGCCTCAGGAGTTGCGCGCTGCGGCGAAAAAAGCCGATCCGGCTCTTTTGAGAGAATTGGAAAAAGCGATTTTCAACATCCACGCATTCCACCGCAGGCAGGAGCAGAAGTCCTGGGAATACTCCAAGCGCGGGGTTGTTTTAGGGCAGCGAGTGCTTCCCCTGGATAGCGTAGGGGTTTATGTGCCGGGAGGCAGCGCCGCCTACCCTTCGTCCGTCCTGATGAACATCATTCCCGCAAAGATAGCCGGGGTTCCGCGCATCGTGGTCGTGACGCCGCCGGGGACGTTTCAGCAGCACCCCATTATCGCAGCGGCTCTCCGCGAGCTCAACGCCGGGGAAATATACCTCGTCGGCGGCGCGCAGGCGGTTGCGGCTTTGGCTTACGGCACTCAGACCATCCCCCGCGTCGACAAGATAGTCGGTCCTGGGAACGCCTATGTGACGGCTGCAAAACGGGAAGTGTTCGGACAGGTCGATGTGGATATGATCGCGGGCCCCAGCGAGGTGGTGGTCCTGGCAACCGCGGAATCCAATCCCCGGTTCATTGCGGCGGACATGCTTTCCCAGGCCGAGCACGATGCGTCGGCGTGCTCCATCTGCTTTACCGACTCGCTGCCGCACGCCATGCTTGTGAAACGCGAGCTGCAGCTGCAGATCCAGGGGCTGAAAAGGAAAGAAATCGCCCTGAAATCGCTTCAGGATTACGGAGCGATTGTGGTTATGGACAGCTACCTCGACGCCGCCCTGTGGATCAACGAGATCGCTCCGGAGCATCTGGAAATCTTTTCGAGCGTTCCCATTTCGGCGATCGACAAAATCCGGAACGCCGGCTCCATTTTCTACGGGGACTATACTCCCGAAGCCGTCGGCGATTATTTCGCGGGAAGCAATCACGTGCTCCCCACAGGAGGAACCGCCCGCTTTTTCTCGCCGCTCGGCGTCTATCATTTTCAACGCAGGACGGGTATTATCCGGTATACGAAAGAGGAACTGGCCCGCACCTGGAAATCCATTAATGCATTGGCGCTTTCCGAAGGACTGGACGCCCATGCAAAATCCGTGTGCATCCGGCAGCAGCCCGATGCACGGCGCAAGGAACAAAGGCCGTGAAGAAGAACTCTCCGCTCCAGGGAGTCAAACCCGAGGTCTTGAAAGCGCCCGCTTACACGCTGCGCGCCTACGAGGCCGAAGTGAAGCTCAACCAGAATGAAAATCCCTTTGATTTTCCTGAAGATTTGAAGGAAGAGGCGTTTCGCCGATACAAGGGACGCCGATGGTCGGTTTACCCCGATTTTACGCCGGACTCGCTGCACCGCAGTCTTGCGGAATTCGCCGGCTGGCGCAGCGACGGCATCCTGGTGGGCAACGGCTCCAATGAGCTGCTTCTCTCGGCCCTAATGGTCCTGGCAGGCAGCCGCTCGCAGGTCGCGATTCCATACCCGACCTTCTCGGTCTATAAGCTCATTGCCACGGTCTTGGGCGCCAGGGTGGTCGGGATCCCGCTGAATCCGGACATGACGTACAATGTCGACGAACTTGTTTCGAAGTCGAATGAAGCTCGGGCTAAAGTGATGATTGTCAACAATCCGAATAATCCCACCGGGTCGGCTTTGAACAAGGATGAGATCCGCCGTCTCCTGGAGGAATTCTCGGGCTTTGTTCTCCTGGACGAAGCTTACTATGAATTTTACGGGTGCAGCGGACTGCAGTTGCTGGAAAACTATCCGAAGCTGATCATCACCCGGACTTTTTCCAAAGCCATGGGGATGGCCGGATTGAGAGTCGGATACCTTCTGGCCCATCCCGAATTGACCGCGCAGATTTCCAAGGCGAAACTTCCGTACAATGTCAATCAGTTCAGCCTTACCGCAGCAGCCGTGGCGCTGGAGAATGTCGGCCGCTTCCGGCCGGCGATTGAGGCGATTCTGAATGAACGGGATCGTTTGAGCCAGGAGCTTTGCCGGATCCCCGGAGTCAAGGTGTATCCGTCGGAAGCGAATTTTTTTCTTATTGAAGTCCCGGTCGATCCGAAGGCTCTTTTTGACAGGCTTTACAGCCAAAGCATCCTGATCCGGGACGTGTCTTCCTATCCGATGCTCTCAAAATGCCTGCGGGTCAGCATCGGCAAATGGCAGGAAAACAATTTATTAATATCCGCGCTGCGCACCGCGCTCGAAGAAGCGGCGGAGGACGCAGCGATCGAGAAACCCCTATGAGCGCACGAACGACAACCATTAACCGGACTACGAATGAAACCGACGTCGCCCTGACGCTGAATCTGGATGGCGCAGGGCAAAGCCGCGTGCAGACTGGAGTGCAGTTTCTGGATCATATGCTCAATCTTTTCGCCAAGCACGGATTGTTCGATCTGGATATTTTGTGCAAAGGCGATCTCGGAGTCGACGCCCACCACTCGGTCGAAGATATCGGGATCTGCCTTGGCTTGGCGATTGACAAGGCTCTCGGAGACAAAGAGGGCATTGTGCGCTTCGCCCATTCTTATTTCCCGATGGATGAAACCCTCGTCCGAGCAGCCGTGGATCTTTCCGGGAGGCCTTACCTCGTCTACAACGTCAAAGCGGAACGCGAGCATGTCGGAGAGCTGGAATCGGATCTCATCGAGGAATTCTGGAAGGCGGTTGTGTCGCACGCCCGGATGAATGCGCACATCGAGCTGCTCTATGGCCGCAACGCCCACCACATCTTCGAAGCCGTGTTCAAGGCGGCCGCGCGCGCCCTGAGCCTCGCTTCCCGGATTGATGCGCGGGTTCAGGGAGTTCCGTCCACCAAGGGAGTGCTTTAGTGTCTGCGGATTCCAGCGCCGTCATCGTGGATTACGGGATGGGGAACCTTCGGAGCGTCGAAAAAGCCGTCGCGGCGGTCGGCGGACGCCCGCTGATTTCCGGCGATCCCGAGACCATTCTAAATGCCGAGCGGTTGATCCTTCCCGGCGTCGGAGCGTTTGGGGATGCGATGAGGAATCTCCGGCGGAGCGGGCTGAATAACGCCCTATGCGAAGCCGTTCGCAAAGAGAAGCCGCTCCTTGGGCTGTGCCTGGGGCTTCAGCTGCTTTTCAGCCGGAGCGAAGAATTCGGCGTCCATGAGGGATTGAATCTGATCCCGGGAACAGTCCGCAGATTGGACGATTCGGTTTTGCGAGTGCCTCATGTAGGCTGGAACCAGGTGGAATCGGTTCGGCCGGATCCTTTGTTGAGGAGCATTCCGGACGAAAGCTATTTTTATTTTGTTCACTCCTATTTTGTGGCGCCGGAGCGGCCGGAGGATGTCCTGGCACGGACCAGCTATGGCCGATTGTTCTGTTCCATCGCCTGCAGGGGAAAAGTGTGGGGCGCCCAGTTCCATCCTGAAAAGAGCCAGGATGCAGGCAAGCAGCTCCTAAGCAATTTTCTGGAGATGCGATAAGTCTCGGTCCGGGAGTTCCGGCGTTCAACGTTCGATAAACTTATTGTGTTTGAGGGAACATGTTTGAGCTGATTCCTGCGGTGGACCTCAAGGGCGGCAAATGCGTCCGGCTTCAAGAGGGGGTGGCGTCCAGATCGACCGAATACGGCAGCGACCCTGTGGCCATGGCTCTCCATTGGGAGGCCCAGGGGGCGACTCGTCTGCACCTTGTCGATCTGGACGGCGCTTTTTCAGGCCGGGCGGCGCATCTCCAGATCGCCAGGTCGATTTTTCAGTCGCTGAGAATTCCGGTTCAGTTCGGCGGCGGCTTGAGGACATTGGAGCAGGTTGAAACCATCCTGGCCCTTGGCGCAAAACAGGCTATTATCGGGACTGCCGCGGTCGACAATCCGGCGATGGTGGAAGAAGCCGTGCGGCGCCACCCGGGGGCGATTCTGGTCGGAATCGATGCGCGGGGAGGCAAAGTTGCGCTGCGAGGCTGGGTCGACCAAACCGCTCTGACAGGAGTCGAGCTTGCCCGCAGAATGAAGGCTCTTGGCATAGAACGGATTATTTATACCGACGTTTCGCGGGATGGGATGCTTCGAGGCGTCAACGTGGATGAAACGGAGACCTTGTGCCGGGAAGCTGGGATACGGGTTATAGCCAGCGGCGGCGTCTCTTCGGTCGAAGACGTCCGCGGGATTTGGGAAAGACGGGCATCGGGGATCGATGGGGCGATTCTCGGCCGTGCGCTATACGACCGGAAGATTGATTTTGCCGGGCTGAAGGCGCAAATGGACGCCTGGACATAAAACTTGTTGCGAAAGGAAAGCCGCGGAAAGCACGGGAAAAGTCCATTGGATAAACCGGATTTCCGCGGCGGCCTGGGAACGCTGCAATGCTGGCGAAAAGAATCATCCCCTGCCTGGACGTGCGCGATGGCAGGGTCGTCAAAGGCACTTATTTTATCAATCTCGTCGACGCCGGAGACCCGGTGGAGACCGCGGAACGCTACGATTCCGAAGGCGCGGATGAACTGGTTTTCCTGGACATCACGGCGTCCTCCGATCGCAGGGAGATCGTCTCCCGGATGGTCCGAGCGGTCGCCGACCGCATCTTCATCCCCTTTACGGTGGGCGGGGGATTGCGCACGCTGGAGGACATTCAGGCGATCCTGAGGGCGGGCGCCGACAAAGTCTCGCTGAACACCTCGGCCATCGAGAGTCCCGGATTGATTTCGGAGGCGGCGAAATACTTCGGATCCCAATGCATCCTTGTGGCGATCGACGCTCGGCGCGCAAAAAACTGGGATCCGGAGAATCCGCGCTGGGAAGTGACGACCCACGGGGGGAGAGTCACAAGGTCGCTGGAAGCAGTCGCCTGGGCTCAGGAAGCCGCGGATCTTGGGGCCGGCGAGATACTGCTCACTTCCATGGATCGCGACGGGACACAGTCCGGCTACGACAATCTGCTGAACGCCAGGATATCGGAAAAAGTCAAGATCCCGGTGATCGCCTCCGGCGGATGCGGTTCTCTTCGGCATTTGGCCGAAGCCTTCACCGAGGGGGGAGCAAGCGCCGCCCTGGCGGCCTCCATTTTTCATTTTGGCCGGCACACGATAGCCGAAGCCAAGCAATATCTCAAGGCGCTCGGCATTCCGGTGCGCCTGACTTAATATTTTGACGGGAAAAACATGAAAAAAGTTGATGAATTGAAATGGGACTCCAGAGGATTGATACCGGCTGTCGTTCAGGACGCATCGACAGGCGAGGTGCTGACCGTGGCTTATGTCAGCCGGGAGAGCATGGAAAAAATGCGGGAATGCGGGGAAACCGTTTTTTACAGCAGGAGCCGGCAGTGCCTCTGGCATAAAGGGGAGACTTCCGGCAACACGCAGAAAGTGGTTGGCGTCACGGCCGATTGCGATCTGGACGCTCTCGTCATCCGAGTGAATCCGAAAGGCCCTGCCTGCCATACGGGCGCGCGTTCCTGCTTTTTTGAAGAGGTGGAAGGATTTTAAGCCGGATTATTCATGAAGCGTCGTGGCGAGGCGGCGCGGTTCGAGATCGGCGCCGGCGCGCAAGCGTCAAAGACATGCCCGGGTCCCGCCGCAACAGAAGCTTCATGAGCAATCCAGATTCATCCCCGGGAGCGCGTCGCGCTCCCGAAGGGCTGGTTCTGCTTTTATCAAAATGCGGAGACAAGCGATGCTGGACGTCATGGGAGTCGTTCTTAGCGGCGGTCAAGGCAAACGGCTTTACCCACTCACCAAGCTGAGAAGCAAGCCGGCCGTTCCTCTGGGAGGGAAATACCGGCTGATCGACATTCCGATCAGCAATTGCCTGAATTCACAGATCAACAAGATCTTCGTGCTGACGCAATTCAACTCCGCATCGCTGAACAAGCACATTGTTCAGACCTATCGATTCGACATGTTCAGCGACGGATTCGTCGATATCCTGGCCGCCGAACAGACTCCCGACAATCCCCATTGGTTTCAAGGGACCGCGGATGCAGTGCGGCAGAGCATCAAGCACCTGCTGCCGCTTCCGGTCCAGTATATTCTTATCCTTTCCGGCGACCAGCTTTATCAGATGGACTATCGTTCCATCGTCGAGTTCCATATCGACAACCACGCGGACATCACGGTGGCGGCCAAGCCCGTCCCAGCCGAAGCGGCTTCCGGATTGGGCATCATGAAGGTCGAGGAAGACGGCCGGGCGGTCGCCTTTGTCGAAAAGCCCAAACCGGGAGAGTTGCAGGAGTCTGAGTTCGCCCGATCAGCCTCCGACCCGCGATTCCTGGCGAGCATGGGCATATACGTGTTTTCCAAGCAGCTGCTCGTGGACCTGCTGATGGAATCGGCGGCCGTCGATTTCGGGAAAGAAATCATCCCGCAATCCCTGGGAAAATATAAAGTAATGGCGTATGTGTTTGATCGCTACTGGCAGGACATCGGGACCATCCGTTCCTTTTATGAAGCCAATCTGGCCCTGACCGCTCCCGCGCCGGAATTCAGCTTCTATAACATCCACACGCCCATCTTCACCAATCCGAGGAAGCTGCCCTGCTCCAAACTCAACAACTGCAGCGTGCATCAATCCATAATCGCAGAGGGCTGCATTCTGAACGGCGTGGAAATCGCCCACTCCATTATTGGAATCCGGAGCCGCATCGGAAACGGCACGACCGTCAAGCATTCCATCCTGATGGGCGCGGACCGCTACGAAACGTACAAAGAAATGGAAGAAAACGCCGCGAAGAGAATTCCCAACATCGGGATAGGCAATCACTGCACCGTCATCAACGCGATCATCGACAAGGACGCCCGCATCGGCGACAACGTTTCCATCATCAACGCCCACAATCTGCAGGAAAAAGACGACGAAAACTACAACATCCGGGACGGCATTATCGTCGTGCCCAAAGGCGCCTGGATCCGCTCCGGCGCCGTGATTTGAGATCCATGAACGCACTGTTGGCGGGCGCCCATATGTCGATTGCCGGAGGGATGCACCGCGCATTCGAACGCGGCCTCAAAGCCGGATGCCAGACTATTCAGGTTTTCCTCAAAAACAGCAACCGGTGGGAAGCGAAGCCTTTGACCGCACAGGACCGGGAGCTTTTTCTGCAAGCGCAAACAAAGAGCGGCATTCGGCCTGTCCTGGCGCATGACAGCTACCTGATCAATCTGGCTTCGCCGGACAAATTCCTGTGGAAGAGATCCCTCGGGGCGTTTATTGAGGAAATGGAACGGGCCAATTTTATGGGAATCCCCTGCTTGATCACGCACCCCGGATCGCATGTCGGAGCCGGGGAGGACGCCGGAATCGCACGGATATCGGAGGCTCTTCGACATGCGCTTGAGGCCGTAGGCCCGCCTGTCTCCATTTTACTGGAAAATACGGCGGGGCAGGGGAGCGGGATCGGCTACTGCTTTGAACACCTGGCCTCAATTGTCGAAAAAGTTACTTATTCTGAGAGGATAGGTTTTTGTCTCGATACGTGCCACCTTTTCGCGGCGGGATATGACATCCGCACTCAAGCCGGCTATGAGACGACGATGAAGTCTTTTGACCGTCTAATCGGCGTCGGGAGAATCCGTGCGTTTCACGTCAACGACAGCAAGAAGGATCTTGGATCCCGGGTGGACCGGCATGCCCATATCGGCGAGGGCTGCATCGGGCTCGAAGGCTTCCGGCGCCTCGTCAATGACCGGCGTTTTCTGCGGACGCCCAAAATATTGGAGACGCCCAAAGGTCCGGATCTCGAAGAAGACATCATGAATCTGGCGACCCTGAAATCGCTGCTCGCCGGCGCCGGACGCCCGCGTCGGAAACGAACTTTCTGCGAAAGCGGTCCGTCGTCGAAAAAATGAATGGCGCCGGACGGCCCGGGGAATGCGCCGGAGGCGCCTTCCGGGCTGGCTAGGGCAATTTGAGTTTTGCGTACTTCTCCATCAGGGATTTCTTGCCGACGCGGCTGAAGGTGACGACAAGCTTGAAATCGTTTCCAATGCGCTCTCGGCTCAGGATGATGCCGTCTCCAAACTGCTCGTGACGGACCCTCATCCCCGCTTTCAACCCCGGGCCGGCGGGGCCAACTTTGCCGCTGATCCCTGAAGAGCTCCGGTTCTGCCGTTCGATGTAGGCCTTGAGCTCCGCAATAGACTTGGGTTTCAGCTCCGTGTCGACGGGCGCGGGGCTGCGCTGGGGCCGGCGGAATGAGGTTGCGGCGTAGGCTTCGGCATCTTCGCGAAGCCGGTTTCGATAGCCCGGCCTCGGATCGATGGGATTGCAATCCTGGCTTTCGAGCCCTTCGACAAGGCCTGCGGGCATTTCCTCCAAAAAACGGGACATCGATGCGGCGAATCCGGCGTCCGGGCCATAGTTTTTTCGATAGGGGGTCCAGGTGATGAAAAGCTTTCGCCGGGCCCTCGTGATGCCGACGTAGCATAGCCGGCGTTCCTCTTCAATGTCTTCTCTGGAGTTCATGGACTGGGAATGAGGAAACAAACCCTCTTCCATCCCCGCCAGGAAGACGGCGTCGAATTCCAGTCCTTTGGAGCTGTGCAGGGTCATTAATGCTATGTGCGCGTTGGGATCCAGGTGGTCGAGTTCGGAAGAAAGCGAAGCCCGGTCGAGAAAGTCCGAAATGCTCTCGCCTCTTTCTTCGGACTCTGCGGCTGCGCGCATAAGCTCCTCGAGGTTGGCCAGCCGGTTTTCAGCTTCGGCCGCCGTTTCCTGCTTCTGAAGCATTTCTTTGTAATGAACGTCCTCCAGGATGGTTCCCATCAGCTCGGCCATCGGGATCTGATCCCGAAGGCCGGCCCACTTGTCGACGAGCTTTTGAAAATTCCGGATGCTGTTCGAGGTGCGGGTCGGCAACTGCGGATCCCCGGCTTTTTCGCGCATAGCTTGCAGAACGGGCGTGTTCTGAGACAACGCCGCTTCGGTCAGCAGGTCAACCGTGGAGTTCCCGATCCCCCTCGGCGGCGTGTTGATTATTCGAAGGAGGGCCACGTCGTCTTCGGGATTGAAAACAATCCTCAGGTAGGCGAGCAGGTCTTTGACTTCCATGCGTCCGAAAAACGCAACGCTTCCCACGAGCGCGTAAGGCATGCCTCTTTCGGTCAGAACATCTTCAAAATTGCGCGAGAGGAAATTGGCGCGATACAGGACGGCAACCTTGGAATCGGGCTCTTCGTCCAGAATGCGGCGAATCTGTCCCGCGACCCATGCCGCTTCTTCCCGGGGCGATTCGGCGCAGCGGCAGACTATGACATCGCCGCTTTCATTTTCGGTCCAAAGGATTTTGCCTTTGCGCTCCGTGTTGTTTTCGACAACGGCGCCGGCCACCCGCAGTATGTTCTGGCTGGACCTGTAATTCTGTTCCAGCTTGATGATGCGCGCGCCCGGGAAGTCTTTCTCAAATTTCAGTATGTTCTGAATGTCCGCCCCGCGGAACTTATAGATCGACTGGTCTTCATCGCCGACGACGAAAAGATTGTTGTGTACGGACGTCAGCAAACGGAGGAGCTCATATTGAGGGCGATTGGTGTCCTGATATTCGTCCACCAGGATATATTTGTACCAGTCGCCGTAATATTTCCTCAATTCCGGATTTTTCGCCAGCACGGCCACGGCCAGCAGGAGCAGATCGTCGAAATCCAGCGAATTGGAGCTTTTCAATCGAGCGTTGTACTGCCCGTAAATGCGCTGCAAATCCTCCGCCGAATCCGAAGGGAACCGGACGGCGAACTGCTCCGGCGAAACGCCGTGATTCTTGGAGTAGCTGATCCGGCTGAGAATCTCCCGGGGAGGGATCTCCGGATCGGCGCCTTTGAAATCTTCCAGAATCCGTTTGACGAGCCGTTTCTGATCGTCGACGTCGTAAATGGAAAAATCCCGTTTGTACCCGAGATGGTGGATTTCCCTTCGGAGCAGGCGGACGCAGAAAGAATGGAACGTCGAGATCAGAGGTTCGGCGCTGCGGGAAGGGCCGACGATTTTCTGAACCCGTCCCCGCATTTCCTGGGCGGCTTTGTTCGTAAACGTCACCGCCAGAATGTTTTCGGGGCGGGCGGCCGAATTCTGGATCAGGTAAGCGATCCGGTGCGTGATGACGCGCGTTTTCCCGCTGCCCGCGCCGGCGAGCACCAGCGCCGGCCCCCGTCCGTGCTCGACGGCCAGACGCTGCGGAGGATTCAAACCAGCCAAAATATCCATCCTCGGATGCTACCAAAAAACGGCGCCCAGTTCTCAAAAAATTTGGCCGCAAAACAAACGAACGGCGCGAAACCATCCAATATTTTTGATTGAGCGCTTTGGGTCGTTTCGCGGCTGAAAAAAGAGGAGCGCGGCCCATTGCACTTTCGCCGCGGGCTGTCGGCGATCACGATGCAAATAATGAGCGGCGCTTTAACCGGGGACGGGAAACCTTCGGCGGTTTTTCTTTCTTGACAGACGGCGAAAAAAAAGTTAGTGCTTAAAACGCTCTGTTCTACTTAAAACCGCTGTTATCGAAAAATTGCAGACGGCATTTTTCCGGAAAAGTGTCTGTATTTCTGCCACTGGGTTTTTTCCGTTCAGGAGGATGTTTATGGGACTTGATTGGATGCCAAGAGAACATGGGAAAAAGGATCACGGCCGATTTGGCGCCGAGCATTGGGGGACGGAAGCCCCGTGCGTGGTCTACGAAAAAAGGCCTCTGAAGAACCCCAACGGGAGCGTGCTGCCGGGTCTTTTCGTTTCCTGGATTCGGCTGAACAATCCCGCTCAATATAATTCCTACACGACCGAGATGGTCAAAGGAGTCATCGCCGGATTTGAAAATTCCTCCGTGGACCGGGAGGTTGTCGCCGTCGTTTTTACCGGGACGGGCGCCCAGGCATTCTGCACGGGAGGCAATACCAAGGAATATTCCGAATACTACAGCAAGCGGCCGGAGGAGTACGGCGCATACATGGAGCTCTTCAACAACATGGTGGACTCCATTTTGATGTGCAAAAGGCCCGTGATTTGCCGCGTCAACGGGATGCGGGTCGCGGGCGGCCAGGAAATCGGGCTTGCCTGCGATATTGCGGTTTCCTCCGACCTGGCGATTTTCGGCCAGGCCGGCCCCAGGCATGGATCGGCGCCGGTAGGCGGGGCGTCCGATTTTCTTCCGTGGTTCTTGTCGGCGGAAGACGCCATGTGGAACTGCATCAGCTGCGAAATGTGGAGCGCCTACAAAATGAAGGCAAAGAACCTGGTTTCCAAAGTTGTGCCGGTGTTGAAGGACAATGGAAAATGGGTTCGAAATCCGCAGGTCGTCACCGACGCTTATGTCAAAGACGGAGAAATCGTTTACGGCGAGTATAAGGTTGGGGACGAATTCAAACAGGCGAGAGCGTGGGTCAATGACAAACTCAAAAACAACGACTTCGACTTCTCCCTCCTGGACGCCGAAGTCGATAAAATTGTCTGGACCTTCGCCAACCTGTTTCCCGGATGTCTGATGATGTCTGTCGACGGGATCCGGAATAAAAAGAAATTCTTCTGGGACCAGATGAAGAATCCGAACCGGCATTGGCTCGCGGCGAATATGATGGGAGAAGCTTTTTTGGGATTTGGCGCGTTCAATGCGAAGAAAATTACCGGCGTCGACACTATCGATTTCGTCAAATACCGGCAGCTCGTCGCTGAAGGCGCACTTGTGGACGAGTCTTTCATGGAGCAAGTCCTTGGAAAACCGAAATAGCCGGGCAATCCATGCCAACACGCCGCGGATTTCACGGGTTCCCCCGGCTCTCGATTTTTCGGCGAAATCCGCGCCCTTCGCGGCGTTTTTCCTATTCTTAATGGAGATGCTATGACCGTTACCGCACAAGCATATTTTTTGGAAGCTGCAAAAGCCCCATTGGTTCGCCGGCCTTTGCGGGTGCCCGACCCCGGGCCGAAAGAAGCCATTGTGGAAGTGATCGCGTGCGGCTTGTGCCACACCGATCTCGGCTATGCCGACGGGTCCGTTCCGACAAAGAAGGGCATCCCTATTGTTCTGGGGCATGAGGCTGTCGGACGCGTGATCGCCGCCGGCAAGGATTATGAGCCGCTCGTCGGAAGCGTCGTGCTCGTTCCGGCGGTTTTGCCTTGCGGAGAATGCCCCTTCTGTCTTGCAGGGCGAGGCAACGCCTGTCCGAATCAAAAGATGCCAGGGAATGACATCGATGGAGGATTTTCCACTCACTTTCTCGTGCCGGCCCGCCCTCTGATCCGGATAGGCCCCGGTTTTTCCTCCAACGTCGCGGCGCTTTCTGTCGTTGCGGACGCCGTTTCTACGGCCTACCAGGCCATCCTTCGCGCCAATCTTGCGGAAGGGGATGTGGCGGTCGTGGTGGGGGCCGGCGGCGTCGGAAGCTTCGTCGTCCAGATCGCCAATGCTTTGGGCGCGCGCGTCCTCGCCTGCGACGTCCTCGCCGAGCGATTGAATTTGATTTCCAATCACGGCGCGGCTCAAACGATCAACCTGGCCGATCTGGATCCGAAAGAGCTCCGCAAGCAGGTCCGGGCCTTCGCCAAAGGCGCGCCCACGCTGAAATACAAGATTTTCGAATGCAGCGGAAGCGCTCAGGGGCAAGTCACGGCCTACGGCCTGCTGGAACGCGGCGCGACCATGCTGCAGGTGGGATACACGCCCAACAGGATCGAGGTGCGTTTGTCGAATCTTATGGCTTTCGACGCCACGATCCACGGCACCTGGGGCTGTCCTCCGGAGGTCTACCCGGGAGTGCTCCGTTTGATCGAGACCGGCAAGGTCAAACTGGATCCTTTTATCGCCTACGGGCCGATGTCCAAGGTCAACGACTATCTTTCGGATATGGCGGCGCACAAGCTCGAACGCCGGATGGTGATGGACCCGCTCCAATAGAAAGAACGACGAGGATCGAATGTCGAACCGGAAGCATCCGCCGGCGGAGGCGGACGCTTCCGGGCATGCGGGCGTTCGAAGCCTTCGGCAATTCGGCAATTCGGCAATTCGGAATTCGGCAATTCGGAATTCGGCAATTCGGAATTCGGCATTCGTCGGCATTCGATAGTTGCATTTGTTCAGGCGTCAAAGAGAAATGCCGCTGAAGAAAAGGAGTGTTATGGCTATGGAAAACGCTTCCCCGGTTGTGGGCGCAACTCTGATGGAGGATGGAACGCTGCTCCGGCTCTTGCTGGACCGCCCCAAAGGCAATGTGCTGACTTCGGAAATGATGAGAGCGCTCTCCGAGGCGCTCTCGCTTCAACAGGACAATCCCAGGCTGCGGATGGTTTTCATCCGGGGCGCCGGGAATCACTTTTCATTCGGCGCATCCGTGGAAGAACACCGGAAAGAGCAGGCGCCGGCCATGCTCGCCGGTTTCCATTCCATGATCCGCCAGGTCGCCTCCTACCCGGTCCCGATCGCCGCGCTGGTCGAAGGGTCCTGCCTGGGAGGGGCATTTGAATTGATCCTGGCATGCCACTTTGTTTTTGCGGCGCCCAGCGCCGTTTTCGGATGTCCCGAAATCAAGCTCGGCGTCTTCCCGCCGGTCCTGGCGGCCATCGGCGCTCAGAGGCTCGGCGGGCCGCTGGCGGAAAAATTGATACTTACGGGCGCCACAATCGACGCGAATTCGATAAAAGAAGCGGGTTTGGCAACCGCGATATTTTCTTCCGGAAACTCGGAAGATGAACTGATCGAATGGTATCGCAAGACGATTCTCCCGCTTTCGGCTTTTTCGATCCGGCAGGCCAGCCGGGTCGCCCGCATCGGTTCGGGGCTCGCGGCTGCGTTGCAGGCTTCGCTGGATGAGATCGAGCGCCGGTACGTGGAAGAGCTGCTCGAAGGCAACGACGGCAACGAAGGGATTGCCGCGTTCATCGAACGCCGCAAGCCCGTCTGGAAGGACTGCTGAATATCGCGGCCGGGCTCACGGCTGCGGAATCGAACACAACCCCTGTTATTTCTTGCGGTTCGTTTCGAATTGTAAAAGCTTTTTAAGGCGGGGAGAATTTTCTTGACAGGGGGAAGTTCCCGCAATTATGTTTGTGGTAACCAATATCGGTAACCATAGGATTGTTATGGAAGCGAGCATTCAGGATGGGATCCTGAAGATTCTTCAGTCCGCCAAGTCCGGCGTTCAAGTGGAGGATCTATCCGACCGGTTGAATTTGACGCGTCATACCGTGGCCAAATACCTTGAGGTGCTCCGGGCTGAAGGGAAAGTCCACTACACCAAGGCCGGGCGAACGAAGCTGTGGACGGATGTTTCAAAAAACGTGACGATCCGGTTCCTCGGCACGGAGGATCTCGACGACATTCTGCGCATCCAGGAAAAAATCATCCGCGAGCAAAAATCCGACAGCCTCGACAAGCTGGCTTCTCTGAAAGAGACGACGGTCTACCGCCTGCAACAAGGCGATCCCCTGCTGAACCTGGGAGCGGAAATCGACGGGAAGCTGGTCGGGTTCATTCTCGGCGAAGTCCGGCGCTGGGAGTTCGGCCGCGGAGAAATGACCGGCTGGATACTGATTCTCGGCGTCGACCAGGAATATCAGGGCACGGGCGCGGGACACAAGCTCGGCGTCTCGCTTCTCGACCATTTCAAGAAAAAGAACGTCGAGAAAGTCCGAACCCTCGTGGAATGGCATGAAGGGGATCTTATATCCTATTTTAAATCTTTAGGTTTCAAACCGTTGAACATGATGCCCTTGGAGAAGGAGATCTAGGATGCAATAGCGGATTCCGACTCCTTGCTTCTTAGTCCCGAAAGAGGATTCAGAGTATGCGGTACGCGGAAACAGGGTTTAATCTTGAAGTCGATCTGTCCCGTGGAAACATAGAAAGAGCGGAAACGGATCCCGCCCTGACCGAGCTTTACCTCGGCGGGCTGGGGACGAGCGCGAAGATGCTTTGGGACAGAGTTTCGCCTGAAACCGCTCCCTTTTCTCCCGACAATCTGCTGGTCTTCAGCTCCGGCCTCCTCGGAGGCACGCCCGCTCCGGGCGCCAATCGCACCATAGTTTCCACCTTTTCTCCTCAAACGCAGCTGATGGCTTATTCCATGATGGGAGGTTTTTGGGCGCCTGAATTGAAATACGCCGGCTACGACAAGGTCGTCCTTCGCGGAAAATCTCCCGGGCTGGTTTATCTGTGGATCCACAACGACAAGGTGGAGATAAGGGACGCTTCGCACCTCCGGGGGAAAGGCGCCGGCGAAACTGCGGAGCTTATCCGCCGGGAACTGCATGAGCCGAGAGCTCAGGTTTCGGCCATCGGACTCGCCGGCGAGAACAGGGTTTTTTTCGCTTCCATCGAGCAAGGCCGGTCGAGCGCCAGCCGCGGTGGAATCGGCGCGGTCATGGGAGACAAAGGGGTGAAGGCCATCGCGGTTCGCGGAACCAAGGATGTCCACATCGCCCGGCCGGCTGAATTCATCGGGCTCTGCAATGAAGTTCTGAAGTTCATCAAAGACCGGGAATCCAAACCGATCCCGGGAGTCATGCCGATTTTGGCCGGCCTCGGCTCGCCGCAGGAGATGAAGCTCATTGACGAGGAGTGGCATACGACGAACTTCATGTGGGGCAATTCCCGCACCCGGAGGAAGGATTTCTGGACCAAAGAGATCGAACAGAAATGGGCGGAAACCCAGGAAAACGTGCGCAAGCGGCTCATCAGCTGCTACAACTGCCCCATGAAGTGCGGGGCCATCATTTCCTCGCCGGAAATCGCGACCTACATGATGAAATGCTTCACGAAGCTCACTTATACGATGGCCGCTTACTCCGACCTTGATTTCGGATTCAAAATCGCCCAGCGCGCCACGGAATACGGAGTGGACGGATTTTCGGCGCCGCAAGTCATGGCCTTCGCACTCGAGCTTCTCGAAGCCGGAGTTTTGAAGGACAAGGATTTTGAAGGCATGCCCTCCGACAGCGAAGGGCGGTTCTACTGGCTTCTGGACAGGATCGTGCGCAGGGAAGGGATTGGCGACGTCTTGGCCGACGGCACCTACTGGGCCGCAAAAAAGATCGGGAACGGCGCGGAGCAATACGCTCACAACAATATAAAAAAGCAGGAGCAGCTGCCTCTGAAGCTGGGCATGCTCAATCCCGTCTATTTCCTCATGTATTCCACCGGCGAGAAGATCAACATCACCCAGATCGAGGGGCAGTTCCCGCAGGCGCCTTTCCTCACTAAAGAGGAAACCGAGGATTTCATCAAAGACTGGATCCAGGTCCCCGATGAAAAGTTCAAAGAGTATCTGCGGAAATGGGAAATGCGGGGGGAATTTTCAAATCCGAATTATCCGGACGTCCAGGCGAGCTGCGATATCGTGGACTGGCAGGAAATGATGCACTATATCGATGATGCGCTCGGCATATGCGCCGGGCTTTCGTCCTTCCCGCTGAAGCCTCCCTATCATATTCACAACTACCCTGCTTTGATATCCGCCGCGACCGGAATGGAAATGGATGAAGCGCGGTTGACGCAAATCACCAGGAGAAACAGGACGCTGGTTCGATCAGTCAATGTCCGGAGGGGCCTTAGAAAAGCCGACGAGAAGCCTCCGGAAGACCATTGGAAGAAAAGATTCCCCGATCTCGAAGCGAAGCTGCTGGACGCTTATTACCGGTACAAGGGATGGGACAGCCAGGGCGTCCCGACAAAGAAATCCTTGCAGGCGCTGGATTTGGCTTTCGTCTCCGGAGATTTCGAACAGAGAGGGATCGTTCAAGATGAGTAAAGTCAGAAAAAAAGTCCGATCGATTAAAATCGATGTGGATAAATGCAACGGCTGCCGGGCATGCGAAATAATCTGCTCCGCTTTTCACGCCACCCCGAAATACAGCAGCAATAATCCGGCCAGATCCCGCATCCGGCTCATTCGCGATCCCATGAGGGACATGTTTATACCTGTCTACGCCGGAGAGCGCGCTGCGGCGGAATGCATGGGAAGGGACCGCTATGTCATCGACGGAAAGGAATACGACGAATGCGGCTTCTGCAGAGCTTCCTGTTCGTCCCGGGAGATATTCAAGGAGCCGGATTCGTTCCTGCCTTTGAAGTGCGACATGTGCGAATCCGATCCGCCGCTTTCCGAACCCATGTGCGTCCAGTGGTGTTTGAACAACGCCCTTGTTTATCAGGAAAGGGAAGAGGAAGTGGAGGAGGAAGAGAAGCTTGACGCCATGGAGGTCGGACTGGAGTTTTTGGCCGACAAGTACGGATTGCAGAAGGTCGCGGACGCCGTCGCCCGTATGTCGAGAAAGGATTAGACGTTTTGGCTTTCCCGCAGGGATGCAATGAAAACAGCCCGGCGTCGAGGCGCCCAGGACAGAGCGAACATTCGCTGTTTTCAAAGCATCCCTCCGGGATGAAATTTTGAAGCGGAAAAGGATCGAGCGAGGCCGTGGAGAATATTGCGGATTTCAAAGAAATCGTGGACGCCATCCGGACCAACGGCGGCGGAGCTTTCAAGCTCTGCTATCAATGCGGACTGTGCGACACGGTCTGCCCATGGAACAGGGTGCGAAGCTTCAGCATGCGCAAGCTGGTCCGCCAGGCGACTTTCGGAATGACCGAGATAGAAACCGAGGAAATCTGGCGCTGCACGACCTGCGGAAGGTGCGTTCAGAAATGCCCGCGGGGAGTCGGGATCGTCGAAGTCGGGATGGCCGCCCGCAGAATGGCTACCGAATTCGGCGTGTTCCCCGCGCATGTAACCCCTGTCCGAGGGGTGAGTTCGAGCCTGGCTTTCGAAGGCAATCCCCTGAACGGGGAGCGGAGCAGGAGGGCCGGCTGGACCGAAGGCCTTTCCGTCAAGACTTTTGTCGAAGGAATGGAGATCCTGTACTTTCCCTGCTGCTATCTCAGTTACGATCCCCGGTTGAAGAAGACGGCCCGGGCCGTCGCAGCAATTCTCACGGCCGCCGGAGTGGATTTCGGCATACTGGGCGTCATGGAGAATTGCTGCGGGGAAAGCATCCGCAAAGCAGGGGAAGAGGATCTTTTCAGGCGCCTGGCCAAAGAAAACATTAAGACATTCATCGATCACGGCGTGAAGAAAATACTGGTTTCCTCCCCGCACTGCTATCACGCATTTAAAAATGAATACGCGCAATTCAAAGTGAATTTCGAAGTGGTTCATTTATCCGAATACCTGTTGGAGTTGATCCGCGATGGAAGGCTGAAGCTGGATAAGAAGCTGGCGGCAAAAGTCGCCTATCACGACCCTTGCTACCTGGGCAGGCATAACGGCATTTACGAAGCGCCCAGGGAGGTTTTGAAGAAAATCCCGGGGCTGGAGCTCGTCGAAATGCCGGATTCTCGCGCCGACAGCCTCTGCTGCGGCGGCGGCGGCGGCAGGATCTGGATGGAAACTCCCAAGGAAGAACGATTCTCCGACCTCCGGCTGAATCAGGCGGTGGAAGCCGGGGCGGACCGGCTGGCGACCTGCTGCCCCTATTGCATCACCAATTTTGAAGACAGCCGGATGAGCCGGGAGGACAGCGACCGCCTGGCCGTCAACGACATTGCGGAAATCATTCAGGAGGCGCTGTAGAACAAACTGGCGCGATCCATCGCTTCGCGAAACATCAGAGAATGCCGGATGACGAAGGAATGCAACCTTGAGCGGCGGGGCCGCCAGCGCACTGGGAATTGGGAACTAAAATGAACGGCGATTTCGGGGATGTCATGATTGTCGGAGGAGGGATCAGCGGAATCCAGGCCGCTCTCGATCTCGCCACCGCAGGTTTCAAGGTTTATCTGGTCGAAAAATCGCCGACTATCGGCGGCCATATGGCTCAACTGGACAAAACCTTCCCCACCAACGACTGCTCCATGTGCATCGAGTCCCCCAAGTTTGTGGAATGCCACCGGCATCCGAATATCGAAATCCTGACCTACACGGAAGTGGAAAGCGTGGAAGGGGAGGCGGGCGATTTCACCGCGACTCTGGTCAAGAAGCCCAGATACATTGACGAAAGCAAGTGCACCGGGTGCACGGTCTGCGTGGAATACTGTCCCGTCCAATACCCCGATCCCTTCAATCAGAGCATCTCCTCCAACAAAGCCATCCACATCTACTTCTCGCAGGCGATTCCCCTGGTCACTTATATCGATTCCAGCTGCCTCTATCTGAAAGAAGGGAAGTGCAGGATCTGCCAGGGCGTCTGCAAAACCGGCGCCATTGATTTCAATCAGACGGCCGACAGGAAAAAAATAAAGGTGGGCGCCATCGTTTTGGCGCCGGGTTTCGAACCGTTTGATCCCGTCGTCAGAGCCGACTACGGCTATGGGAAATATGAGAACGTAGTCTCCAGCCTTGATTATGAGCGCCTGCTGTGCGCCACCGGACCCTATGAAGGGGAGATAAGGCGCGCTTCGGACAGGAAGCATCCCCGCAAAATAGCCTGGATCCACTGCGTGGGCTCCCGTCAGGTCATCCCGGGAGGCAACTCCTACTGCTCGGCCGTTTGCTGCACCTACACCCAGAAACAGGTGATATTAACGAAGGATCACGATGCTGAAGCCGAATGCGTCGTGTTTCACAACGACATCCGTTCCTACGGCAAGGATTTCGAGCGGTTTTACAAAAGAGCGGAGAATTTGCCCGGAGTGCGCTTTATCCGAAGCTATACATCGGTGGGAAGGGAAATCCCGGGGAGCAAGAACGTAACGGTCCGATATTCCACGCCGGATGAAGGCGTGAAGGAAGAAGAGTTCGACATGGTGGTCTTGTCGGTCGGACTGAATCCTCCCTCCGGCTTCAAGGCTCTCGCAGACAAATTCGGCGTCGAACTCAACTCTCACGGATTCTGCAAAACCAATCCTGAAAATCCCATCGAAACCTCCCGGCCGGGAGTATTCATCAGCGGCGCGTTCCAAGGCCCGGTCGACATACCGGAATCGGTGGTGGCCGCAAGCGCGGCCGGCTCTTTGTGCGGCCAGCTCCTCGCTTACCGGCGGGGCAAGCTGGCAAAACAAAGGATCTATCCGCCCGAACGGGATGTTTCGAAAGAAGAGCCCCGGGTGGGAGTTTATGTGTGCCGATGCGGAGCGAATATCGGAAGGGTGGTCGACGTCCCTTCCGCCGTCCAGTATGCGTTGAGCCTGCCCCATGTGGCGCACGCCGAGGAAAGCCTTTTTATATGCTCCACGGACGCCGCCCAGCGATTGGCGAATTCCATCCGGGAGAAAAAGCTCAACCGGGTGGTCGTCGCCGCCTGCACCCCGAGAACCCACGAGCCGCTCTTTAGGGACACTCTCCGCGAGGCGGGCATCAATCAATATTTCTATGATATGGCGAATATACGGGAGCACTGCTCCTGGGTTCACTCCAAGGAAAAGGAGGACGCGACCCAGAAGGCCAAGGATATTATCCGCATGGCGGTGGCCCGGACGACGCATCTGGAGCCCCTGCAGGAGTTTGATTTGCCGGTCAACAAGGCGGCGCTTGTGGTGGGAGGCGGCCTGGCCGGCATGACCTGCGCTCTGAGCATCGGAAATCAAGGCCACGAGGTTTACCTTGTGGAAAAAGAGCCGGATCTGGGGGGCATGGCGCGGAGACTTCATTACACCCTGGAAGGGCTGGATGTCCAGGCCTACTTGCGCGATCTCGTCCGCAAGGTTTATCGACACCCGCTGGTCCATGTCTACACGGACGCCATCGTCACGGAGGCCGCCGGCTATGTGGGAAATTTCAAAACCGTGGTGAAGTCCGGCGGACGAGTCGCGGAAATCAAACATGGCGCGACCATCGTCGCCATCGGCGCGGATGAATATAAACCCGCCGAATACCTTTACGGCCAAGAGGACAGGGTTTTGACCCAGCTGGAGCTCGAGGAGCGAATCGCCAGGAGAGACGAAGATGTGATCAACGCCCGGACCCTGGCGATGATTCAGTGCGTGGGCTGCAGACAGGAAGACAGAAATTACTGCGCTCGGATATGCTGCGGCCATGCCATAAAGAACGCCCTGAAACTGAAAGAAATCAATCCCGGGATGGACATCTACATTCTGTTCAGAGATATCCGGACCTATGGATTCAGGGAAGACTATTATCGGGAAGCCTCGGAAAAGGATGTCAGGTTTATCCGCTATGAAGCAGAGGACAAACCGAAAGTGGAAGCCGTCGGGGAGAATGGGCGGCGCATTTTAAGAGTCGTCGTGAAGGACCCGATCTTGGGCGTGGAGCTGGGCGTCGACGCTGATTTCATCGCCCTGGCTGCAGCGGTCATCCCCTCCGCGGAGAGCAGGAAGATTGCGGCGTTATTCAAGGCGACTCTGAATCCGGATGGTTTTTTCCAGGAGGCGCACGTCAAATTGAGGCCCGTCGATTTCGGCGCGGAAGGCGTTTACCTGTGCGGGATCGCCCATTATCCCAAGCACATATCGGAAGCGATCAGTCAGGCGTATGGAGCGGCGGGCCGGGCGCTGACGCTGCTTGCGCATGATACCGTCACCGCTTCGGGCTCGGTTTGCGAAGTCGATGAGAGCGCGTGCGTGTCGTGCGGCGCATGCATCACCGCATGCACTTACGGCGCAATCGAATTTTGCGAAACGCCGCTGGGAAACAAGGCCCGGGTCAATGCCGTGCTTTGCAAAGGCGACGGCCTCTGCAACGCCAAGTGTCCGACCGGGGCCATCATTCTCAAACACTATACCGACGAAGAGCTTATGGATCAGATCGACGCGGCGACGCCGGACGTTTTTTCGCCTCATGAACACGGCCGGGCTTCTGAAACAGGAGGGCGATAAGAATGAGCACAGGGCCTGCATTCAAGCCCAGGATCCTGGGATTTGTCTGCAACTGGTGTTGCTATGGAGGCGCGGACCTTTGCGGAGTTTCCCGCTTCCAATACCCTCCCTATATAAGGCTCATCAGGGTGATGTGCTCAGGAAGAATGGACATGGCCCATATACTCCGCGCGTTTTCAAACGGGCAGGACGGGGTCTTTGTGGGAGGGTGTCATCTTGGCGACTGCCATTATATTACCAACGGAAATTATGACGCGTTGAGCATGGTGCACCTGTGCAAAAAACTGCTGGCGCACGCAGGCGTGAACCCTGAAAGGCTGCGGCTTGAATGGGTGTCTGCAGGAGAAGGAATTCGCTTTGCCAATATCATGAACGAGTATGGCGCGAAAATAGAAAAACTGGGGCCTCTTGGCAAGAGCGAGGGAATGGAGGTTGAGGCGTTGAAGGGCAGGCTGAAGGCCGCCGCTCGACTGGTTCCCTATATCCGGCTTGTGGAAAGAGAAAGGCTGAGGGTGCGTTTCGCCACGGAAGAAGAATACGACGCGTATTTCAACAGCGAGGAAGTGAACAGGCTCTTCCGGGAATTGATTGCAGACAAAATGACGATAGGCCGGGTCCTGGCGCTTTTGCGGGAAAAACCGCGTTCAACCGGCGAGATTTGCGCGGCGTTGGGCCTTGCCCCGTCGGAAATTTCCAGACACCTGCATGTCTCGGCAAAACAGGGATTGGCCAGATTCGACGAGGATCAGAAGCGATACGTTGCGACTGTGTAAAGGATGCGGGCGATGGATAGCCATAGAGTCGACGAGATTATAGATCAGCATCAAAGCGACTCCGGTTCGCTTATTCAAATATTGCTGGCGATCCAGCGTGAAAACCGCTGGATTCCCAAAGAGGCCATCGACAAAGTCAGCGCGAGACTGCACGTTCCGTTGAACCGGATACAACATATCGTCACTTTTTATAAGGCGTTCAGCCTGATTCCCAAAGGCCGCCACGAAGTTCACGTCTGCACGGGCACCGCCTGCCACGTCCGCGGGGCCCCACGGCTCCTCGACTCCGTCGAGGACCTCATCGGGGTCAAAGCGGGAGAGACGGATGCGGATCTGAAGTTCACGCTCGAGACCGTAGGCTGCGTCGGCTGTTGCGCCCTCGGTCCGGTGATCGTCATCGACGGAGACTATCACGGCAAAATGGCGCCGGCCAAAGTGGAAGCCGTGTTGAAGAATTGCCATTAACGGAAGCGTTCATGCCGCGGAATGGCACGGAGAAGGTTGAAAAATGATGGACCAGGACAGTTTCTTGTTTCCGTTCTGCGGCGTCAGGGACAGATCATGCCGAGGATAAATTCGCCGGGCGAATTGGAGGGGCTCAGAAAAGAGATAGCGTCCGGGAAGGATCCCGAAAGGCCCTGTATCGCCGTGTGCACGGGGACCGGATGCCTCGCTCTCGGCGCCGCCGACGTCGTCGCCGCTCTGAAGAAGGAAATTAGAGAGAAAGGTCTGGACGACTCCGTGGACGTCAGGGTGGACGTCAGGGAAACGGGCTGCCCGGGCTTTTGCGAACGAGGCCCCGTCCTCGTGATCTATCCGGAGGAGATCTGTTACCTTCAGGTCCAGCCGGCCGACGCCGGAGAAATTATTGCTCAGACCATCCTCGCCGGGAAAGTCGTCGAGAGGCTTCTCTACGTCGATCCCGCTACGAATGAGAAATCGGTCCATGAGTCCGAAATACCGTTCTACAAAAATCAGATGCGGCTCCTGATCGGCAACAATATCAAGCTGGATCCGAAAAGCATCGAAGACTATATCGCGATCGGCGGCTATTCGGCTTTATCCAAAGCGCTGTTTCAGTCGACGCCCGAGCGGATCGTGGAGCTGGTGAAGGAATCCAGGCTGAGAGGCCGTGGCGGCGCAGGATTCCCGGCCGGCAAAAAATGGGAATTCGCAAGGAAAAGCCCGGGCGACGTCAAATACGTCGTCGTCAACGCCGACGAAGGGGATCCGGGCGCTTTTATGGACAGGGCTTTGCTCGAAGGGAACCCTCATTCCGTGCTTGAAGGGCTGGCCATCGGCGCGTATGCCATCGGCGCGCACGAAGGCTTTATCTATGTCCGTCAGGAATACCCGCTGGCGGTTGAAAATGTCGGCGTCGCCATCCGCCAGGCCGGCGAGCTTGGCCTGCTGGGATCGAACATCCTCAACTCCGGATTCGACTTCCACGTCCATGTGCATCGGGGCGCCGGCGCTTTTGTCTGCGGCGAGGAGACGGCGCTGCTGATGTCTCTGGAAGGCAAAGCGGGGGAGCCGAGAGCGAGACCTCCCTACCCGGCGGTGAAAGGGCTTTGGGACAAGCCGACCAATATCAACAATGTGGAGACATGGGCCAATATCCCGTTGATCGTCAATAACGGCGCCGGTTTTCTGACTTCCATCGGGACGGAGAACAGCAAAGGGACGAAAATATTTTCGCTGGTCGGCAAGGTGAAAAACACCGGCCTCGTCGAAGTGCCGATGGGGATAACGCTGAGAAACATAATCTACGACGTGGGCGGCGGCGTTCCCGGAGGCAAGAAATTCAAAGCCGTTCAGACCGGCGGCCCGTCCGGAGGGTGCATCCCTGAAGAATGCCTGGATATCGGAGTCGATTTTGATGAACTAGCCAAGGTCGGCGCCATCATGGGATCGGGCGGCATGATCGTCATGGACGAAGACACCTGCATGGTGGACGTCGCCAGATATTTCCTCAATTTCCTTGCCGACGAGTCCTGCGGCAAATGCACCCCTTGCCGCGAAGGCATCCGGCAGATGCTGAAAATACTGGACAATATCAGCCGGGGGAAGGGGAAGGCGGGCGACATCGAATCGCTGGAGTCTCTGGCGGAGACGACCCGGGACGCCTCTCTCTGCGCCCTGGGCGGAAGCGCCCCCAATCCCGTTCTCAGCACGATCCGATATTTCCGAAACGAATATGAGGCGCACATCAAGGAAAAGCGCTGCCCGGCTTTCGTCTGCAAGGAGCTGATTGCTTATTGCATTGACCCGGCCCGATGCAAGGCATGCATGATTTGCCTCCGAAAGTGTCCGGCGCAGGCGATCGAGGGAGGCAAGAACCGGATACACGTGATCGACCAGGAAAAATGCAACAAGTGCGGCGCCTGCATGGAAGTTTGCCCTCCGCGTTTCGGCGCTGTGCGAAAGATTTCGGGAGAGCCGGTTCCGCTTCCTATCCCTGAAGATTCAAGAATCCTGGCCCGAGAGTCAAAAAATGAGTGAAATCCTTTTGCAGATTGACGGCAGGGAAGTGAAAGCGAGCGAGGGGATGACCATCCTTCAGGCCGCTCAAAGCGTCGGCATCCCCATCCCGACCCTTTGCCATCACGAGAAGCTGGCGCCTTACGGAGCTTGCAGGATCTGCACGGTTGAGGTGGCGTCCGGCGGCAGGATTCGCCTCGTCGCCGCGTGCGTCTATCCGGCGGAAGAGAACATGGCGGTTCGAACGAGATCCGAAAGAGTGGATAAAACCCGGAAGGTCATTCTGGAGGAGCTCCTGGCCCATGCTCCGGATTCCGAACCCTTGCGGGTTTTGGCTCAAGAATACGGAGCGGACAAAAACCGCTTTGAAAAGGAGCCTGCTTTCTGCATTCTTTGCGGCCTTTGCGTCCGGTATTGCTCGGAAATCAAAAAGGAGAACGCCGTCGGATTCGGCGACAGGGGGTCGAAGCGGGAAATCATTTTTATTCCGGAAGTGGCGTCCAGGGTTTGTTGGAGCTGCAAGGAATGTTTTCCCCTTTGCCCGACGTCTTATTTGCAGGCGGCTTACGTGTTGACGGAAGCTTTTTCCCGTTCGGCCGGAAGCGCCAACCCGCATATTCATGAAGTTTCATGAATAATGCGGGTTAAAAGAAGGTCGAATAACGGCCCAATTCCGAAGGAGAAGAGGCTGCGAGATCGGTTATGCCAACAGGCGTGAATGAGCATTTTGAAAAGGCTTCAAAATTTGATAGTTGCGCTTCAGGCGATTCGCCCGAGAAACGGTTTACTGGATAGTATGCGTGCGGATGAAAGTCCAATAGTCCGTGTAGAGGCCTTCCTGACAATCCTTCAGGAAGACCGAAATATATTGCATCATCGTGGCCATGCGGTAGCCCATGAAGGATTCGCGGCCCCTGTTGTTTGCGGACCGGATGAAAATGCTTTTGGAAGTCGTCGGCAGGAGTTTCACGTTTTTAACGAAATCGGCGAACGCGTCATTTTGGAACAAGTACATTTCGACATTGGAAGTATAGAAAGCGTTGACAACATACGAACGATCGCGGAGAAAGCCTGCGATCGCCTTGATTGTTTTGTCGCCGGCGAAGTCGCCGACGACCGGAATGATCCGGTTTTTCTCATGAAGATCGCGGACGAATCGGTATTCATCGGCGCTGGCCAGGAAATTGCCCGGCTTTCCGTCCGGGGCCGTCTGTTCAATCAGGTCTCTCAGCGAAGGCATCCCGAAGCCGCCCCGGTGCGAAGAACGGAATTGAAAAGAGAGATCGACGCCTTCCGAATAAAAAGATCGATAAATGTCCGCGAGGACGCTGCGGTCTTCCTGGACGAGAGGAAACGCGAAATCGGATTGGATGGTTCGCTCGATTTCGGCCAGATTGGCCTCGCAGTAAGGCTTGCTGGCGGGAGCGGCGCTGAAATAGTTCATCATCGCCCCGAGCTTCGAGCGGGCGTCCGGGGCGTCTTTGCCGGCCAGACGCCGGCTCAGCAGGCGGGAAAGAAATTCCGCGCGGTCTTCGGAAAGATGAAACAGCGCCTTGTACATCAGGTGCTGAATCATCGCGCCGCGCCGTATATCGATAAGAAAGGCGATTTCGGGGCGCAGCTTGGCGATATAGGTGAAATTCTGCTCGGGCCCGACTCCGATATAGGCGCCGCCGGAAATGCGCAATTCGCTCATTTTATTAAGGATGGAGAGGTATCCGTCCTCGTTGGAAATGAGGTTGTCCGAGAGAAAATACCCTTCCTCTTCGGAGAAGGAAACGATGATTTTGGAAAATTCCGCAGCGGGGATGCGGCCCGGCGTGGGATCGGCGGAATCCGCGCCGCCGGCAGCCCAAACAGCCAGGAGCAACAGCGCCGAGAATCGGAGCGCAAGTCGGTGAAGTCTCATAATCCATACCATGCCTTACAAATATCTTCCCGTCAACGATCATCCGAGTTTAAGGATGGATGGCTCCGGGCGCTTCGCGGCCGGATGGGCGCCCGCGAGGGGGAAAGATCTCGAAGCGCCGTTTTGTAAAGTCTATGGACTATTGACCGGAAAGCGTATATAAGTGAAACAAATAGAATTTTGGATTCCTATTAACTTTTGTTGCAAAAAGTCTGTACTCGAATGACGGCGCGCTATGACGCCGGGACCAAGCATGGGGGCCAGCTTTCACGCGCTTTCAGGAGGCATCGGGACTTGCGCTTCGGCGAGGCGTGGATTGCCGGAATGAGAGGTTGTTCATTGGCGGAACGAAAAAACAAACTGCATTTTTCCGGAGGGCAAACCAGTGGAACTTGAAGGAAAAGTTGCGATCGTAACAGGCGCAAGCCTTGGGATTGGAAGCGCTTGCGCGCTCGATCTCGCAAAAAACGGCGCAAACGTGGCCATCAATTACCGGAAGCATGACGCCGAAGCGCGCGCCATTTGCGGCCAGATTGAAGCCATGGGCCGGCGGGCGCTGGCGGTGCGCGCCGACGTAGCCAGTTTTGAGGATGCGCAGTCCATGACGGCTGCGGTTGTCAAAGAGTTCGGGCGCATGGACATCCTGGTCAACAACGCCGGGGTGAATCGCGACGCCGTCATCTGGAAAATGACCGAACAACAGTGGGACGAAGCCCTCGACATCAATCTAAAAGGTTATTTCAATTACATCCGCGCGGCGGCCCCGATCCTGAAAGAGCAGGGGAGCGGCAAAATCGTCAACATTACGTCCATCAACGGCCTGCGCGGGAAATTCGGCCAGGCGAATTACACTGCAGCCAAAGCAGGAATTATCGGGCTGACCAAAACCGTGGCACGGGAACTCGCCAAATTCAACGTCAATTGCAACGCGGTGGCGCCGGGGCTGATCGAGACGGACATGGTCAAGCAGGCGCCCGAAGACGTCCGCCAGAAAGCGATGGCGGAAATTGTCCTCGGCAGAATGGGGTCGCCGGAAGAAGTCGCCTGGGTCGTCACTTTCCTTTGCACCGAACGCGCTCGGCATGTTACCGGGGAAGTGATCAAGGTGGATGGCGGGCAATATATTTAGCAGCGCGCTGCAGGGTGCAGAAGCGGTTTCAACAGGAGAGACAATATGGGAAAAGTGGCAATAATCGGCGTTGGCCAGACGGCGTTTGTCCGGGGATATCCCGGGTCCATTCGAGAGCTGGCCTTTGAAGGCTTTAAGGACTGCATGATCGACGCTCAGATATCCGTGAAAGATATCGACGCGTCCATCGTCTGCTCGGCGCCTGAATACGACAAGCAGCGGTCGCCGTCCGGGGTGTTTGCCGAATATCTCGGGCTCACGCCGCAGCCGACTTTCTATGTGGAAAGTCTCTGCTCCTCCAGCACTACCGGGGTGAAGCTGGCCTACTCTCTTATCCAATCCGGCCTCCACGATGTCGTGGCCGTCATCGGCTTTCAGAAAATGTCCGAGATCTCCTCGGCGGAGTCTCAGGAAAGAATGGGGCGCGGCACGGACATCCAGTGGGAAAGCCCCTTTGGGACCATGATGCCGGCCTACTACGCCATGTTCGCCAAAGGCCACATGGAAAAATACGGCACGACATTGGAGGATCTGGCCCTCATAAGGGTCAAAGCCTCCACCTATGGCCAAATCAACGAAAAGGCCGTTTATAGAAAAGCGGTGGCCCTCGACATGTTTTCGGATCCGCAGAATCCGATGTCCGGACCGGTCGCAACCCCTCTGCGGGTAGGCGATTGCTGCGCGAACGCCGACGGCTGCTCCTGCCTCATCCTCGCCTGCGAAGAAAAAGCCAAAGCGTTCAGCAAAAAGCCGGTTTGGATTTTGGGCATAGGCGCCGCATCCGCTCCCGTCAACATGGCGGGAAGAAATAATTTTGCGGGATTGGACGTCGCCGATATTGCGGGCAAACAGGCCTATAAAATGGCCGGAATCACGCCCCAGAACGTGGATGTCGCCGAAGTTCACGATTGCTTCACCATCGCGGAAATGATGGCCTATGAAGGCTTGGGGTTCGCCAAACCCGGCGAAGGCAAAGACCTCATCAGGAGCAAAGAGACCTATAAAGAAGGAAGCATCCCCGTAAATATCGATGGAGGCCTCCTGTCGAAAGGGCACCCGATCGGCGCCACCGGCGGCTCGCAGGTCCGGACCATTGTGCTTCAGCTCCGAGGCGAATCGGGAGACATGCAGGTCGAGAATCCAGAGATCGGGCTGGTTCATAACATCGGCGGCGTAGGCCTGTACGCCAACGTCCTTATTTTGGGGAGGTCCTGAAATGGCGAAGAAAGAAGTCGACGATCGATTCAAGAAATTCGGGACGGTCAGCTTCACGGCCATTACGAAGACGAATGATTTCGTCGGATACCTTGAACAGGGGAAGATCATGGGAACCCAATGCAGGACATGCGGCCTCACGTTCTTCCCTCCAAGAGCGGATTGCTACCAGTGCCTTTCCAGCGACATGGAATGGTTTGAAGTCGCAGGGAAGGGCCGGCTGGCCGCGTTCAGCAAGCTTCAATACGGGCCTATGGGATTCGAGGGGGACCTTCCCTACTGCATAGCCGTTTTGGATTACGGCAAATATAAAGTCTTCGGCAGGATCGCCAAGGACATCGCGGATGAAGAGATCAAGATCGGCATGGAAATGAAAGCGGTGGCGAACCAGCTGCCGAACGGACGGCTGAATTACGTTTTTCAAAAGGCGTGAGACGGCGGGCCGGGAGCGCCGGCGTTCTTGCCGGCTGGCTTCCTCGAACGCCGGATCCGCCGATAAAAAGATGAAAATCGGCAGGTTGATTCTTCGAAATTTCTTATCCGGCAGTCGACATTCGCTTTTAAAGGATTGACGCCATGGAAGGTTTGTTGTCCGACATCCGAGTTCTGGACCTCTCCCGGGTTCTGGCCGGCCCCTACTGCTCCATGATCCTGGGCGACCTCGGAGCGGATGTCATCAAAGTGGAACGCCCCGGCGTTGGCGATGAGACCAGGCACTGGGGCCCGCCGTTCGCGGCGCCCGGCGAGAGCGCCTACTTTCTGTGCGTCAATCGCAACAAGCGAAGCATCGCCATCGATCTGAAAAAACCCGCCGGCGTCGAGATCGTCAAGGCGTTGGCGCGCCAATCGGACGTCGTCCTGGAGAATTTTACACCCGGGGTGATGGACGGATTGGGAATCGGCTACGAGGCGTTGCGCGCCGCCAATCCCCGGATTGTTTATTGCTCCATCACCGGCTTCGGCCCTGACGGTCCGTTCAGCCGCCGCGCCGGTTACGACCTGGCCGTCTCGGCTTTCGGGGGGTTGATGGGCATTACCGGCGAGCAGGAGGGGCCTCCGGTCAAGGTCGGAGTGGCCATTACCGACGTCGCCACCGGAATATCGGCGCAGGGCGCCATCTGCGCGGCTCTGTATGCGCGCGAAAAAACAGGACGAGGGCAGCGCATCGACCTGTCGCTTTTGGAGACCCAGGTGTCGGCTCTCGTGAATATCGCAAGCTCCTATCTTCTATCAGGAGAAATCCCTAAAAGGTGGGGCACCGCCCACGAGACCATCGTTCCGTACCAGGGATTTGAAACCCAAGACAAGTATGTCATCGTGGCGGTCGGGAACGACGCCCTCTGGATCCGTTTCTGCAAGATTATCGGCAGGCCCGAGCTGGCCGAAGATCCCCGCTTCAAGACCAATCCGCTCCGGGTTGAAAACCGTAAGGAATGCATCGGGATTCTCGCCCCCATCATGAAGACAAAGACGCGGGACGAGTGGGTCCGGCTGCTGAACGACGACGCGATCCCATGCGCTCCCATCAACAGCATGGACGAGGTTTTTCAAAATCCTCAAGTGCTCCATCGAAACATGCTTGTGGAAGTGAACCACCCGAAGGCCGGCAGAATCAAAATAGTCGGAATCCCGGTCAAATATTCCGATGCCAAAGCGGATGTTCGCAGGCCGCCTCCCGTTCTCGGGGAGCATACGCGCGAGATCCTCAGCGAAATATTGGGGTACGACGGCCAGCGTATCGAAAGTTTGCAATCAGCGGGCGTGATATAGAGAGGCGGGGATACGGGACAGGAAGCGTTTATGACGGCGGCAAAAGCAAATCGATACTACCCGAAACCGTTTGGCTTCGAATCAGAGCTCTTTTCGCCTCACGGCCCGGCGCAGAAGAGCGTTCAGAGAAGTGGAGGCTTCCGTTTCCTCCCGGAACCCGTCGGGATCGGCTGCCGTCCTGGCCGCGATATATCGGTTGATCCGCCATTTCAGTTCGAACGGCAAAGGCCGGTCGTCCTCGGTTTCCAGAACAAGATGATCGGGATCGCCGTAAATCGGAAACCGTTTCGCCACTTTTCGCGCCGCGCCGGGCTCAGTTTCGCCGCTGTCTTGCCTGAGCTTTTCAAAGAGCAAGATGCGGTTCATCTCGTCGACCCTGCATGCCATCCGCCGGTCCAGGTCGTGCATGTTCCACCACAGGGAGATGTCCTCGTCGGCGACGCCTTCGGCTCTTTTGGGGGCGAAGGCGCGGCGGACTTTTTCATCGGTTCGCTCCCGCTCCAGAAGGATTTCGCCGAAAGATTCAGGAAGCCAAGCCGTTCCCTCTCTGCAGGCGGCGTCTTTCTGCTCCTTTGCCAGAGCTTTGAAAAGCTGTCGCGCGATCTCCTCCGGCATGTTCATGGATTCGCGGAAAAAAGACACATACTGCGGCTCCAACCGCCTTTCGGCTTCCGACCAGTCAGGCTCTTGCGTCGGTCTGTTCAACAGACTCTCCTCGGGTTTGCCCGGGACGGTTTCCGGCGCGCGGCGCGTTTCGGAAACGGCAGCCGCTGTTCGCGCACCACATTACTACGTCGGCGGCGGATCTGTAAACAAGAGACAATAATAAAAGCTGCCTGCGTCCATAAGATCTTGGGAATCGTCGCAGGCGCCGGCCATGGGGCGTCGGACGGCTGCGTTCAATCGTTTCATCAACTCAAACTCAGTTATGCAATTCAAGGAAAGGATGGTTAGATGGCTGCTACAATAGCGTCCAAATTTCAGGAGGATGTCTGGATCCCCACATGTTGCGGCGATTGCTACTGTATGTGCGGGATCATGGTCCGGCGGCAGAACGGCGTCGTGACTGAGATTGAGGGAAACCCGGATGCGCCGTCGGGACGAGGCAAAATCTGTGTGAAAGGTCTTGCCGCACCCCAGCTGCTTTATGATCCGTACCGGGTGAACTATCCTCTCAAGCGAACCAACCCCCAAAAAGGCGTCGGCGTGGACCCCAAGTTTGTCCGCATTACCTGGGAGGAAGCGCTCGATACCATTGTCAAGAAGCTGAAGGCCTGCCAGGAGAAAGATCCGCGCGGCGTTTATTTCCAAGCGACGACCACCCAGGCGTCCGAGATTCGATTCGGAGTGATCGGGTTCATGAAGGCTTTCGGGACGCCGAACTATTGGGTGTCCGGCGGAGGGCTTCACTGCGGCAACGGCGCACATTTTATGAACGGCATCATGCACGTCGCCTGGTCCATTATCCCCGATTTCGCCCACTGCAACCTGCCCTTGAATTTCGGATGCTCCAAAGGGCATGGGGCCGGCCACGTTGCAGTCCAAAACGCCACTCAGGCCGCCGAGGCCCGAGCGAGGGGATCCAGGACCATTACCTTTGATCCCATGCAGAGCGCGCAGGCGTCCAAGGCCCACGAATGGGTTTCTCTCCGCGTCGGCACGGATGGAGCGCTCGCCCTCGGACTGGTGAATGAGCTGTTGAACGGCCTCGGCGTCTGGGACGACGAATATTTGAAATACAAGACGAATGGGCCTTATCTGATTCGTCCCTCGGATGGCCGCTATATGCGCGACAAGAAGACCAACAAGCCCCTGGTCTGGGACCTTGTGGACGGCTGCCCCAAAGTCCATAACGATCCTTCAGTGACGCGCGTTCAGTATGAGGACAAAGCCCACGATGTGGCTCTGATGGGCGAATACGAAGTCGACGGCGTGAAATGCCGCCCCGGGTTCGAACTGCTTAAAGAGCATGTGAAAAAATACACGCCGGAATATGTGGAAAAAATCACCTGGGTGCCCGCCGCAACCATAAAACGTATCGCAAGGGAAATCGCCGAAAACGTGGAAATCGGCGCAACCGTGACCATCCAGACGGAACAAGGCCCCAAGAAAATTCCTAAGCGGCCCATCGCCGCCCATTTTTTCCGGGGAGCCCAGGGCCATGTCAACTCCGGATGGACTTGCCTTTCCATCGATATGATCAATCATATGGTTGGGGCGGCCGATACGTACGGCGCCGCGCTGGGCCTGGGCGCCGCAGTCGGCGACGGATACAAAAAAACCGGAAAACCTTATCAAATTCCGTATCCGGACGAGGACGGGCTTCTTGTTTGCAAGGCCTGGGTATACGACCACGTGCCGTATCCGCTGAGGGTCCCAAAACCTCCAACCCGGCTGGATCTGCATGACATGTTCCCCACATCGATCTACAACGCGTTCACCATCACGAGCCCCCGCTGGTTCGAAATGCTGGAGCAATTCAAGATTCCTTACAAGCCGGATATCATGATCAATTTCGGGTCCAATTCCGTCATGACCATGGGAAACTCCGAGATTGTCACGGAAAATTTTCTGAAGAAGTTCAACTTTATCTTTTCTTTCCAGCTTTATGTCACGGAGTTCGAGGAAGCGGTGGCGGACATCGTCCTTCCGGACGCCTGCTTCCTCGAACGATATACGCCCGCCGTAAGCTTTCCCTCCACTTTTTCCCATCCGCAGGGCGAGGATGATTGGGGGTGGACTATCCGGCAGCCGGTCGTCGAGCCGATGTACGAACGGCGGGATTTCAATGTGGTTATGATGGACATCTGCAAGAGGCTTGGGATATTGGGCAAGTATTACAAGGGGCTGAACGATGCGGTTGTCATGCGCTACGGCGGGCCGATGAGCGAGGAGTTCAAGCTGTGCGAGGACGGCAGCGTCGAACACTCCTGGGAAGACGTTTGCGACCGCCTCCTGAAGGACCGGTTCGGCCCCGAGCACGGGCTCGAGCATATCCGAAAAAAAGGCGTCTTCACCTGGCCAAAACGCAAGGAAGACGTCTACTGGAAATGGTTCAACCCCTCCAGGGTGCCGGTCTATTTTGAATATTTCATCGACGCCGGCGAGAAGATTTCCAAGCTATGGAAAGAATTCAACGGGGATGAGTTTTTCGATCTCGACTGGTCGGTGTTCAAGCCGCTCCCGGATTGGCACCCCTGTCCGACGCATACGGAGAAAAATCCGGATTTTGACATGTATGCGTTTTACTGGCGCGCAGTCATGCACTGCAATTCCATGACGCAGCAAATCCCCTGGCTGGATGAAATATCTCAGGAGGATCCTTATGTCTACGGCGTCCAGGTGCACAGAAAAATCGCCGAAGAAAAAGGGATTCAGGAAGGAGACCAAATCTGGTTGGAAAATCCGGAGGGCAAACGGGTCAAGGGCTGGGCTGCGCTTACCGAAGGAATAGAGCCTCACCATTTGGCCATCGCCGCCATTTCCGGCCATTGGGGGGAGTTCATGCCGATAGCGAAGGGCAAGGGCGCATTCTTCAATGATCTTGTCATGATGGACAAATCGCATACGGATCCCCTGACGTTAAACCAGGATATCTGTTGCCGCGTGAAAATTTACAAGGCGTAGGGATGAGAGACTGCGGTCCCGTGAACGCGTACCGGCGGGCATGGGCCCATTTTTGATGGGAGTTGAAAATGGCACGTTACGGAATGGTCATAGACCTTAAAAGATGCTACGGCTGCTACGCCTGTGTGCTGGCATGCAAAACGGCGAACCGTACGCCGCCCGGTGTTTTTTGGAGCCGGGTCTTGAAGGGCGAAATGGGGGTTTTCCCCAATACCGTTCGGCAGGCCTTGCCAGTGCTCTGCAATCAATGCGAGGAGCCGGATTGCATGAAAGTCTGTCCCACGGGAGCGACCTATCAAACGGAAGACAAGATCGTCCGGATAGATAAAAACAAATGCATCGGCTGCAAATACTGCATAATGGCTTGCCCTTACGGCGCCCGCTATTCGGTGCAGGAGTGGAAGAGCTATTTCCCGGAAGGGCTTCCTCTCAGTCCGTATGAAGCGCATTCCAAGGAGTTTTGGGAAAAGAAATCGGGGAACGGCGTATCGACCAAATGCGATTTTTGCGTCGACAGGCGCGCCGAAGGGAAAGAGCCCGCCTGCGTGCAGGCCTGTCCGGCCCAAGCGCGGGTTTTCGGAGATCTCGACGATCCTGAAAGCGAGATCTCTTTTCTCATCAAGACAAAGCGCGGTTTTGTCCTCCGGCCCGAGGTCGGCACCGAACCCAAAGTTTATTATCTGCCGCCGAGGTGATTCATCCATACAGCGCCCGGAATGCGGGCATACACGCAGATAGGAGAATTATATGGGATCAGTTAAATTGGAAGGCCAGGTTCAGACAGAATGGCGCTGGATCATAGCCGTATATTTATTTCTTGCCGGCGTCGGCGGCGGGGCTTTCCTCGCCGGCGTCGTCGCCGACTTCGCCGGAGGCCCGGATTGGACGACGGTGTCGAAGATCGGTGTATTTTTGGGCATGCCCTGCGTGTTGATCGGGTGCCTCTTTCTGCTCGCCGACTTGGGCCGGCCGGTCAACGCCTGGAGGGTATGGATGAAGCCGGGAACTTCCTGGATGGCCCGGGGGACGATCATCATCGTTCTTTTCATGATTTTCGCCGCCATCCAAACCGCTTTTTGGATCTGGCCCTTCCCGGGATCCATCGAAAACGCCCGCAATGCAATCGCCATCCTGGGCGCCTTTTTCGGCTTTCTCACCGTGATCTATACGGGTCTTCTGCTGGGATACAGCCAGCCGATCGCGCTTTGGAGAACGGCGCTGCTGCCGGTTTTGTTTTTTGTTTCGGCCGTCTCGACAGGGGTGATGGCGATCGTGCTGATCGGCCAATTCATGGGAGTCGCTGAAACGCAGCTTGCGCTCCTGGCCAAAATCGACGCCCTGGTCCTGCTTTTTGAGATGTTTGTCCTGGTCGTCTTCCTTTACAACGCTTACAGGACAATTGAATCGAGGTTTTCGGCGAAACGCATGCTCGCCGGCGCCGTCGCCCCGGCCTTCTGGCTGGGAGTCGTCGCGTGCGGACTGCTGGCGCCATTTTTCCTGGAAGCGTTCGGAGGCCACGGAATCGCATCAGGCCTTGCGGCCGTCCTGGGATTGTTCGGCGGGCTGTGCCTCAGATACGCCATTCTTGCGGGCGGGACGCTTGATCCCATCGCGGCGGCCGGATTTGAATTCGCGCGGGTTGCAAGGCCGAAAGATCCCATGCCCGCAGCGGGCAAACTGCCGCCCAGTTGATGATGAAAGCGCCGCCACGGATTCCACCGATTGCGCGGAATTAAAATAGTATAAACCCGTGGAATCCGTGGCGTTTTTGTTTTATCTGCCGCATTAATGCCGTTCCTATATCCGCACAGGTTGATGGGACATTGATTTATGCCTGCAGATCCGTGATAATCCTCGTTTGGGTATGCAAAACAATTCGACAAAACTCGAAATGTTTCTCAGCAAAGAGAAGTCCGATAGCCTTATAAACCTCTGCCTGGCGGCGCTTCCGCGTAAAGCTTATGGCCTGGCGGGCGGTCCGGATTGCTGTCCTCCGGCCGGCTTTTACCCTCGCTCCACGAATCTCAGGAACGTCGCGGAATGGAAGCGGATTTT
>CAZXSV010000007.1:0-40391 GCA_964642735.1 uncultured Acidobacteriota bacterium | reverse complement strand
GTCGATCCGGCGGATCTGAAGCTTGCGATTTTTCGTTTGGAGGGAGACACATTTCAGCAGTTCATTATTTGCTCCGAATAATCCGGGCTGGAATATCGAGCAAGGAAAGCTCTCATGACAAAAGCAGAACAACTCAAAACGATTTTTTCTCCTCGTTCCGTTGCCGTCATCGGCGCTTCGGCGAAGCCGCAGAGCCTTGGCCGCGCCGTTTTCGCCAACCTGCTTTTCGCCGGATACGACGGCTGCGTCTATCCCGTCAATGCAAAGGCGAAGAACGTCCTCGGAGTGCGCGCCTATCCCAGCGTGATGGACGTGCCTGACGAAGTGGACCTTGCCGTGGTATTAGTCCCGGCCGGTTTTGTCCCGCAGGTTTTGAAAGATGCAGGACGCAAGGGCTGCAAGGGGGCGATCGTCATCAGCGCCGGATTCAGGGAAATCGGCGGAAACGGCGTCGAACTGGAGCGCGAGCTGCAGGCGGTCGCTTGCGAGTATGGCATGGCGGTCGTCGGGCCGAACTGTTTTGGCGTCATCAATACGGATCCCTCGGTTTCATTAAACGCGACTTTTTCCAGAAACTTCCCTCTGGGCGGCAAGATCGCCTTCATCTCCCAGAGCGGCGCTGTCGGAGTCGCGGCTCTCGAATACGCCGCGGCGGAAAGAATCGGCTTCTCCAAATTCATCTCCATAGGCAACAAAGCGGATCTTGACGAAAACGACGTCCTCGCCGCCCTTGCGGACGACCCGGAAACGGACGTCATCCTTCTCTATCTCGAAGCGCTGGAGAATCCGAAGGAATTTCTTAAGCTGGCCCGGCGCATTTCGGAAAAAAAGCCGATCCTGGGAGTGAAATCCGGCCGCACACTGGAAGGCGCCAAAGCCGCCGCGTCGCACACCGGCGCCCTGGCCGGTTCGGACGAAGTCTATGATTCTCTGTTTACCCAGTGCGGAGTTTTGCGAGTCGACACGCTCGAGGAGCTTTTCCGCCTGGGATTGGCTTTTTCCAAACAGCCTCTGCCGCGCGGGAACCGGGTCGCCATCGTCACCAACGCGGGAGGCCCCGGGATTATGGCGACCGACAATTCCGTGCGCCACGGTCTGCAGCTGTCCAGCCTGGATCCCAAGACCAGGTCGATCCTGACCGCGGACCTCCCGCCCACTGTGAGCCTCAACAATCCGATCGACCTGATCGGAGATGCGGACGAGTCCCGTTACCAGCTGGCGATGCAGGCGGTTTTGACGGACGAGAACGTGGACGGGGTCATTGTGATCTGCGTTCCGCAGATGCTGACGAATCTGGAAGCCACGTCGAAAGCAATCGTCCAGCAGGCGCGGTTCTCCAACAAACCGGTCTTCGCCGTCTACATGGCGACCGGCGATATTGAAGACTCGCTGAAGATACTCGAGGACGCGCAGATACCTCACTACCGATTCCCGGAGGACGCCGCGCGGGCGCTGGGTTCCATGGCGCGCTATTTTCAATGGCGCTCGCGGCCGCGGACGGAAATAAAGAACTTTCAAGACGTGCAGCAGGGCAAAGTCCGCGAAATACTGGCGAAGGCGAAACAAGAACGCCGGAAATTTTTGCCGGAACCGGAAGCGCATGCGGTCCTGCAGGCTTACGGACTCCCGATGCTGCGCTCAAAAATGGTCGGCGATTCGTCCGAAGCGGTCGCTGCCGCCCGGGAGATGGGCGGCCCCGTCGTTTTGAAGATCGTTTCGCCCGATATCGTCCACAAAGTGGACGTCGGCGGGGTCAAGTTGAACCTCGAATCGGAGGCCGAGGTGAGGGAAGCGTATGACGAACTGCTTCAGCAGGTGAAGGCGGCAAAAAACGACGTGAAGATTTGGGGCGTTCTGGTTCAGGAAATGGTGCGCGGCGGCAAGGAAACCATCCTCGGAATGAAACGGGATCCTCATTTCGGAGCGCTGCTGATGTTCGGACTGGGCGGCATTTATGTGGAAGTCCTCCGCGACGTCACGTTCAGGATTGCGCCGATCCGGGAGCTGGGGGCGCAACATATGATAGAAAACATCAAGGGGATCAAACTGCTGACCGGCTGCCGCGGCGAACCTCCTTCCGACCTCGCCGCCATTGCACAGTCTCTTTTGCGGCTTTCGCAGCTGGTCACCGACTTCCCTGAAATCGAGGAGATGGACATCAATCCATTGATTGTGCTTCCTGAAGGCTCGGGCGCCCGTGTCGTAGACGCCCGGATATTGATTGCCGATTAAAAAGTCTTGAGCCGCATGCAAGAGGAGCGTCCATTTTTATATTCCGAGAGTCGGCGCGTCCCGGGGTTCAAGGCCGTTGAGAAAAGGAGGACTGCTATGGATCTTGCTTCACGAAGAGATTTTGTCAGGACGGTCGTCGGGAGCGCTGCGCTGGCGGCGCCCGGTTCGTTATTCAACCTGGATGCAAACGCCGGATCGCCGCCGCAGGGCGTGTCGATCCAGACATCGGACGGAAAGACCAAATACGGGAAGTGCCTGGTCAAGCTGCCGATCATGAAAATGGGAGCGTCCTCGATGTTTTCCACCGGGGCCGACCTTCTGAACGGCTTCCCCTGCAATATCATTTACGCTTTCGGATTGCAGGCCGGCCGTCTGGGCGCGTCGACGGAGCCTCATGTCCACGATCATGACGAAGTCGTCTATTTCATAGGCGCCGATCCCAAGGATATAGGGGACCTCGGGGCGGAAGTCAATTTTCAGATCGGGGAAAAGGGGCATGAGGAAGACCACATTTTCTCAGTTCCGACTGCCGTTGTCATTCCCAAGGGAGTGTGGCACTGTCCCATGTACGCCGTCAAATTTCAAAAGCCTTTCCTTTGCATGGCCGTATCGTTGACGTCCAAATACGAATTCCATTATGCAAAGTAGGCGCCGGCGTCCTTTGTTTTCATTCTCTGTGCGGCGGATTCCGGCGCCCGCGGAAGAATGTTTCGATGAATTGGGACCCGGTCAATAATCCCAGCGACCCGCTTTTGACGCTCTCCTCGTCAAAGCAGGAAACGGCGTCGGCCGGCGCCAGGGGGCCGCGAATGGCCACCGGCACAGGCTCCCGCGTGTGATTCCCGTTTGCGATCGGCGTGGGATGATCCGGCAGAACCGCCACCGTGTTTTCCCACCCTCTTCTTTCAAGCCCTTCGAGCACGCGTTGGATCAGCCGCCGGTCCAGATCTTCGATGCAGCGGATTTTTAGCCGGAGATTTTTTTCATGACCGGCTTCGTCGGGGGCTTCCACGTGAATGTACACAAAATCGACTTCCTCGAGCGCTTTCAGGGCTGCGTCCGCCTTCCCTTCGTAATTGGTGTCGTACAGTCCCGTCGCGCCGTCGACTTCAACGGGTTTCATGCCCGCATAGATCGCCAGCCCCTTGATCAGATCCACGGCGGTGATGGCGGCGCCGGATATCCCGAACCGCTCTTGCAGGGTTTTGATTATGGGCTTCTTCCCGGGGGCCCACGGCCATAGAGAGTTGGCCGCCTGCTTCCCTTCCTTGAGCCTTTTGACATTGACCGGGTGGCGCTGGAGGAATTCCTGCGAATCCGCCACGAGACGGTTCAACAAATCGGCGGTTTCGGTCCCGGCGGCGGCGGCGGGCCGGATAGCCAAATCCCTCCACGGCGCCCCGACGTAATCGTGCGGCGGGAAGCATTCAAGCCGGAATTCGCCGCCCGGAACGACGAGCACGTGGCGATAGCTTAGCCCCGGGTAAAGGCGCAGCTTCCACTCCCTGAAAAAGGACTGGCAATCGCGAATCAATGTTCGAGCTTCTTCCGTGGCGATGTGCCCTGCGGAATGGCTGCGAATTTTTCCATCTTCGATGCAGATGAGGTTCACCCTCATGGCCATGTCGCCATCGTCGAGAGGAATTCCCAGGCTGGCCGCCTCCAGAACGCCGCGTCCTTCGACCCCGTGGAAAAGCTCATCCGCGTTATACCCAAGCACCGAGAGGTTGGCTATTGCGGAGCCCGTCAGCATCTCCGGGCCGATTGTCCGGAACAGGCCGGTGCGCCCTTCTCGGGCGATCCGGTCCATCCCTGGCTTTTTCGCCGCCATCAGAGGGGTTTTCCCATCCAGTTCAGGGACAGGGTAGTCGGCCATCCCGTCGCCCAGGAAAATGACATATTTCATAATCGATCCTCCACCCAATTGCCGCAACGCGGACTCCACTGCGTCATTATAACCGCAGGCTTCCTTCCCCAATACAAGTTTAGCATGCGAACCTCTCCGGTCTTGGGCGCCGGGCGCTTATAAAGTTTCTCGTTTCGCGAAGAATAGTGTAAAATCGCGGACTCTGGCTCGCGTTAAATTAGGAGTTCTTTATGACTGAATCGCGTCAAAAAATCACTCTGCCGTATCTTTTCCAGAAAGTCCAGCAGGGGGAGCCGGTCACGTGGCTCACCTGCTACGACTATCCAACCGCCTGCCTCCAGGAACAGGCGGGAATTGAAATGATCCTGGTGGGCGACAGCCTCGGAATGACGATGCTGGGCTACGACTCCACCTTGCCGGTCAAGATGGACGATATGATACGCCATACCTGCGCGGTTCGCCGGGGAGCGCCCAGCGCTTTTCTGGTCGGGGATATGCCCTATATGTCCTATCAGCCCAGCAATGAGCTGGCGGTGCTAAACGCCGGGCGCTTCATGGCGGAAGCAGGCTGCGATGCGATCAAACTGGAAGGAGGCGCGGCCATGGCGCCCCGGATTGGAGCGATTGTGGACGCAGGCATCCCGGCCATCGGGCACCTGGGCTTGACGCCGCAATCCGTGGCAGCCCTCGGAGGATTCCGTTTGCAGGGCAAATCTGCAGCGCTGGCGAAGACGATCGCGGAGGACGCCAAGGCCCTGGAAAAGGCAGGAGCTTTTTCGATTTTGCTGGAGCTCGTTCCCGACCGGCTGTGCAAAATAATCGCCGAACGCGCGGAGAACTGCATCATTATGGGCCTGGGCTCCGGGCCGCACTCGCATGGACAGTTGTTGATTTATCATGACATGTTCGGGCTTTATCCCAAATTCAAGCCGAAGATGGCTAAAACATTCGGCAATGCCGGCGAAGTGATCCTCAAGGGATTGAACGCCTACCGCGAAGAAGTCAAGAGCAAGGTTTTCCCCGCAAGAGAGAACTGGTTCGGCATGCAGGACGAAGAGTTCGAAGGGCTGAAAAAGCTGCTTCGATAGTTTTGATCCGACGCCGCGCATTTCCTCGGTTTTCCATAAATATTTTTATGCGAAATCCGCGGCGTTTTTTGGGCGAAGGAGCGGAAATGGAATACGCCGGACGAACCCGCCACCTGGCGCCGGAAGGCGCTTATCAGGTTTTGGCCAAGGCCGGCCGATTGGAGGCGGCCGGCAAAGAGATTGTCCATTTCGAGATCGGGCAGCCGGATTACGAAACCTTCAGCAACGTCAGTCTCGCCGGCATCAAAGCGATCAGCGAGGGGAAAACCCGATACACCGATCCCGCCGGGATGCCGCTTTTGAGAGAAGCGATCGCGGAGGACGCCGGCCGAAGGCGCAACATAAAGATAAATCCTGATGAAGTCGTGGTCAGCCCCGGAGGCAAACCGAATCTGTTTTTCCCGGTCTTGGCGCTGATCGAGCCGGGGGACGAAGTCATTTACCCCAATCCCGGCTTCCCGACTTACGAGGCCATGATCGGTGTGGCAGGCGGTTCGGCCGTCCCGGTTCCGCTTCTGGAGAAAAACAATTTTTCGTTCGATCTGGATGCGTTCGACAGACTCATCAACAAGCGCACCAAAATGGTCATCCTGAACTCCCCCAGCAATCCGACTGGAGGGGTCATCCCGCGGTGCGATCTCGAACATATCGCTGCCCGGGTTTTGGAATTCGACTGCTGGGTGATGTCGGACGAAATTTACGCCCGCATCGTTTATGACGGGCTGCAGGCTTTTTCCATCGCAGCCCTCCCGGGAATGAAAGAACGGACCATCATCGTGGACGGCTTTTCCAAGACGTATTCCATGACAGGATGGCGTCTCGGTTACGGAATCATGCCCAGGGAGCTTGCGGAGCGGGTCGGTTTGTTGCTGACTCATTCGCTCGGGTCCACCGCGCATTTTACCCAGTTCGCCGGCGTGGAGGCCGTCGCAGGCCCGCAAGACATGGTGGACGGGATGGTGGCGGAATATCAACGCCGCCGCGATGCGATTGTCGCGGGCTGCAATGCCATTCCCGGCTTCAGCTGCCAGAAACCCCAGGGCGCCTTTTACGCTTTCCCGAACATTTCGGGCGTCGGAATGAAATCCGGCGAACTTGCGAACCTGATTCTCGAAAAAGCCGGCGTCGCTTTGCTGCCCGGTTCGGCGTTCGGCCGGTATGGGGAAGGCTATCTGCGCCTGTCCTATGCGACTTCGATCGCCACAATCGAAAAAGGTCTGGAGCGCATTCGTCGCGCCCTAGCCCAGAGCAGCCCGCAGAAATAGCGCCGCAGGCCGGCCTTCGGCTTTTCCCGCGGGCCGGCGCGCCGCCGTCCCCGGGACGCCGGATCGCAAATCCCAAAGAATGTGAGTTTTGTCACCAAGGATTTCATTCCGCCCTACGATCAAGAACGACATGACGGGGAACCGGTGTGCGATGAAATCCTTTCTGGCGGCGCTGATTTTGGTTTTTTCAGTTTCGGCGCCGGCGCTGCCGTCCGCATCCATCGTCGTCGGCAACGCGGCTGAACTTCAAAACGCCATCTCTTACGCCAATTCAACGGGGGGGAATACGACAATCCTGCTCCGCGACGGCGCCTATGCCCTCGCAACCACCCAGCACATCCTTGCGCCCAATGTCACGATAGCCGGCGCGTCCGGGAACCGGGACAAGGTCGTCCTGCAGGGCGATGCGATGAGCGCGAGCGCGGCGGTCAAGTCGATTTTCCGGGTTGCGGCAAGCCGTTTCACTTTGCGCGATGTCACGATGCAGAGAGTCGGATGGCATGTCATTCAGATCGCCGGAGAGTTGAACGCCGACTATCCGGCCATCCGCAACTGCGTGCTCCGCGACGCCTTCGAACAATTGTTGAAAGTTTCCAACGATTCCGCAAATCCCGGCGTTACGGGCGACAATGGATTGGTGGAAAACTGCCTGTTCGAATACACGGCCGGGATCGGGCCCCAGCGCTATATAGGAGGGATCGACGCGCACGGATCGAGGGATTGGATCATCAGGAAAAACGTCTTCAAGAATATTATCAGCCCGGGCGTCGCCGTCGCCGAGCACGCCATTCATGTCTGGGACCCTCCATCCGCGAACGCCCTGATCGAAGGCAACCTGATTGTCAATTGCGACCGAGGGATCGGATTGGGGCTGGGCGGCCGGGGCGGCGCCGGCGGGATTGTCCGGAACAATATGATTTATCATGCGGCCGATCGGGGCGCCTTCGCGGATGTGGGCATCGGAATCGAATCCTGCCCCGACGTCCAAGTCTATAACAATACGATATTTTTCGAAAACAGCTATCCCAACGCAATAGAATATCGCTTCGCGGCGAGCAGGAATATTTCGATTTCGAACAATCTTACGAACAGGAAAATCCTCGCGCGCGACGGAGCGTCCGGCGAACTCGCCAATAATCTTTCCAATGCCGCGAGTTCGTGGTTCCTCCATCCCTCCGCCGGAGACCTTCATCTGGCGTCGGCCATCCGCGGCGTCGTGGATGCGGGGCGGACCCTGCCCGGATTGACGGACGATTTCGACGGTCAAAGCCGCCCTGCCGGCGCCGGGATCGACATCGGCGCCGATGAGCATGCGGCGCCGCCGGCGCCGCGGACGCCGGATTAGGGCCTGTAAACGTTATTCATTGACAGGCCCTAATGTTCGCATCCTCCGATAGACGCTGCTTTATCCGACGTTGCGGCCGGGAGCGCCCCGCCGCGCAAGGGTCCGTCCGGGCGCGAGAACGGGATCCCGGCCCCCAAACCCAATCGATAAAAATATATGGTGAAAATGGCGCGTGCCGATAAGGCTATCGATGTACGAAAATTTTTATGGTTTAAAAGAAACGGCATTCAATCTCACGCCGGACCCTGCATTCCTGTTCCTCAACAAGCGGAGCAAGGACGCGCTGGACCTGATTCTCTACGGCATTGAACGCAGAGAAGGCTTCGCGCTGATCATCGGCGATGTGGGGACCGGCAAGACGACCATGTGCTGGGCCCTGCTGGACAGGCTTGCAAAGAAAAAGATATGCACGGCCCTGATCCAGAACCCCATGCTTTCCGAGACGGACATCCTGAAGGCGATTCTGCAGGATTTGGGCGTTCGCCCCGAGGCGCCGCCGTCGCCCGCCCAATCGCCGGACGGCTCGAAGCTGGATGTCTTCGACACCGATTGGATGCAGGGGATGAGCAAGAAACAGCTCATCGACCGCCTCAATATGTTTTTGGCAGGGCGGGCGCAGGAAAATGTGTTCACCGTTCTCATTGTGGATGAAGCGCAGAACGTTTCGATGTCCCTGCTCGAACAGCTGCGCCTTTTGTCCAACCTTGAAACGGCGAAGAAGAAATTGCTTCAGATAATATTTGTCGGTCAGCTGGAGCTCGATCAGAAGCTGAAGCTCGCCTCGATGAGGCAGCTGAATCAGAGGATCTCCATTCGATTCGAGACCAAAACGCTGTCGAGAGAAGACACCGAGCTGTACATACGTCATCGCATTGCGGCTGCGGGGGGCGCGCCAAGGCTGGTTTTTGGGGCGGGCGCGTTTAAAGCCATCTGGAAGCACTCCAAAGGCTATCCCCGATTGATCAACCTCATTTGCGACCGGGCGCTTCTGACCGGCTATAACGAGCGTTCGCGCGTGATCACTCGCAAAATTGTTCGCACGGCCGCCGGCAGTCTGCAGGGGAAAGATGAAGTGCGGCGCCTTTCCTGGAATTGGCGAATGCCTTTTGTGCTTCCGGCCATCCTGCTGATTGGCGCGCTGCTTTTCGCCGTCTATGAAAGCCTTGCCCACTAAGAGCCTTTCCGCGTCAAAACACGGCTGCTTGATTTTTCTTTCTTCCGCGACGCTTGCTGCCGATAGAGTTTGAGGTATAGTGGTTTCCCTATGGCGGATGCCGAACGATTTTCAAAAACATTGCAAGCCGGTGGCAGACTGGATTTGAAAAAATTGGCCGATATCTGAGTTCTTATCCGGCCTCTCTGAAATATCCGTAGAAAGGAACAGCAAATGAAAATTGCAGTTGTAGGACTCGGTTATGTCGGATTGCCCCTTTCTCTTCAATTTGCCCGCGCCGGAGTTCACGTATTGGGATTGGACGTGGATCGGGAAAAGGTCGACGCTCTCAACGCCGGCAAGAGCTATATCAAACACATTGAGGCGAAGGAAATCGCGGAAGTCGTCCAAGCCGGCTCTTTTGAGGCTTCGGTGGAATTCCCCCGGGTCAAGGAAGCGGAAGCAGCGATCATTTGCGTGCCGACGCCGCTGAACAAGAATCGAGAGCCCGACATCAGCTATATCGTGGAAACCGGCAAAGCCATCGCTCCCTATCTGGCAAAAGGCGCGCTCGTCGTCCTCGAATCCACCACCTACCCCGGGACTACCGATGAGGACCTGCGTGAAGTTCTGGAATCCGGCTCCGGAATGAAAGCCGGGGCGGACTTTCACCTCGCTTTTTCGCCGGAAAGAGAAGACCCGGGAAACCCGGACAGCAAAGTCGCGCTGATCCCGAAAGTGGTCGGGGGGTTGACCCCCGCATGCCTGAAGAAGGCTGTCGACCTTTATGGGAAAGCGATCCAAACGATCGTTCCGGTTTCCTCGTGCAGGGCGGCGGAAGCCACGAAGCTGCTGGAGAACACTTTCCGCGCAGTGAACATCGCGCTGGTCAACGAACTGAAAGTCGTCTATGAAGCAATGGGGATAGACGTCTGGGAAGTCATCAATTCCGCGAAGACAAAGCCGTTCGGCTTCATGCCGTTTTATCCGGGCCCCGGATTGGGCGGGCATTGCATTCCGATCGATCCCTTTTATCTGACCTGGAAGGCTCGGGAATACGGCCAGAACACCCGCTTCATCGAACTGGCCGGAGAAATAAACACCTCCATGCCGCTGTATGTGGTCCACCGGGTGGCCGATGCCTTGAACTCCAGGCGCAAGTCTCTGAACGGATCCAAAATCCTCATTTTGGGCCTGGCCTACAAGCCGAATGTGGATGACGAGCGGGAATCGCCCAGCTATGCGCTGATGGAGATGCTGAAACAACGCGGGGCGGAAGTGAGCTACTACGATCCCTACATCCCGGTCATCCGTCCCACGCGGGAACACGGGCACTGGGCCGGAACGCGTTCCGTGTCCTGGAGCCCGGCCGTGCTCCGAAGCTACGATGTGGTGCTGATCTCCTCCAACCACGAGTCGATCGACTATCGGCAGCTGGCCGAATGCGCCGACTGCATCGTGGACTCGCGAAATGCCATGGCTTCGGTCCAAACCAAGCCGGGTCAGGTCTGGAAGGCCTGATCGGGCGGACGGCGCAATCTGCGACGCCGGCGGCCCGATCAGGCCGCCGGCTCTTCTCCGTTGCCATGAACCGGCGGCTCTTCGCCATGGCTGTCGACCGCCGGCATTGAACTCAAGCGAGGATCGTCATTTTAGACCGAATAAAAACTTCTCCCTACTGGGTCCGGATACTCCCTTTCGCCGTTTTTGCATTGCTGACTCTTGTCCAGGGAAGGTTCGGCGATGCCGCGCAATATTGGATTTACGCTTTGAAAACGTTCGCCGTAATCCCTTTGCTCTGGATGTTTCGGCCGCAGGTTCCGGAATTGAAATGGAAGTTTTCATGGGAGGCGGCCGCGGTCGGAGTCGCGGTTTTCATCGCCTGGGTTGGACTGGACGGCCTCTATCCGATGATGCGGCGGGAAGGAAGTTTTCACCCCGCCCGCACATTCGGCGAAGGCAGCGTCCTGAGCATCCTGTTCGTGGGGGTGCGGCTGTTCGGATCCGCTCTGATCGTGCCGATGATCGAAGAGGTCTTTTATCGATCGTTCCTGTACCGTTACATCATGCATTCGCAGTTCTGGAAGACGCCGTTGAACCGCTTCGATCTTCGGGCGTTTGTCGTCGCAGGGGCCGTTTTCGGGATCAGCCATTATGAATGGCTCCCCGGAATCCTATGCGCTTTCGCCTACCAGGCGCTGGTTTGTCGCAAAGGACGTCTGGGCGACGCCATCAGCGCTCACACCATAACCAATCTTCTGCTCGGGATCTGGGTGGTTTCCCGCGACGCCTATTGCTTCTGGTAGCTCTTCAAAAACCCTAACCGCGAAACACGCGTCCGCGCGCAAAATTCCGATTTTGTTAATCGCTCGCATTTCGCGGCCGAGGAATGCCGCAGCTAAAAATGCTTCAAGGGCGGACGCCCGAGCGGATAGACGTTGAATCCAATTTCGTAAAGCTTTTCGTGGTCCAGGATGTTCCGCCCGTCGAAAAGAAACGCGGGTTTGTCCATCCCGTCGTAGATCTTCTCCCAGGAGAGAGTGCGGAAGAGATCCCACTCGGTCAGGATCGCCACGGCATGGGCGTTCCGGGCCGCTTCGTAAGGGTCCTCGACGTATTCGACGACGCCCTCGGTTTTGGCCATGTCGAGACGGGCGTTTGCAAGGGCTTTGGGATCCGTGACGGCCACGCAGGCTCTTTCTTCGAGGAGCTTCCGGGCTACGTAAATCGCCGGGGATTCGCGCGTGTCGCTGGTGTCCGCTTTGAATGCAAACCCGAACAATGCGATTCTCTTTCCCACGACCGTATTGAACATCTCGCGGATGATGGTCCGGACGAAGCGCGCCTCCTGATATTCGTTCATTTTCAGGACCGATTCCCAGTAGCGCGCAGGCTCGTCGAGCCCGTAGCTGTCGCAAATATAGACGAGGTTCAGGATGTCCTTCTTGAAGCAGGACCCCCCGAATCCGACGCTCGCTTTCAGAAAGCGGCCGCCGATGCGCGTATCCATCCCGATGGCGCGCGCGACCTCTTCGACGTTGGCGTCGGTTTTTTCGCACAGCGCCGAAATGCTGTTGATCGAGGAGATCCTTTGCGCCAGAAAGGCGTTGGCCACGAGTTTGGACAGTTCGGAGCTCCAGACATTGCTGGTCAGGATGCGGTCCGACGGCACCCAGTTCCGGTAAATGTCGGCGATTTCCTGGCGCGCCTTCAGACCCGCCGGCGTTTCGCGCGACCCGATAAGGACCCGATCCGGCTCCAGCAGGTCTGCCACCGCGGTCCCTTCCGCAAGAAATTCCGGGTTGGAGACCACTTCAAAACGCACTTCTCTGTTCCTGCCGTTGAGGATGTTTTCCATCGTCTGCGCGGTCTTCACCGGAAGAGTGCTTTTTTCCACGACGATTTTGGGCGAATCGGAGACCCTCAGGATCTCGCGCGCCACTTTCTCCCAGTATTGAAGATCGGCGGCCTTGCCCGCGCCTTCCCCGAACGTCTTGGTCGGAGTGTTCACCGAAACGAATATGATATCGGACTCCCGGATCGCCGCGGCGATGTCGGTGGAGAAGAAAAGATTCCGGCCGCGCGCGACCTTCACGACCTCGAGAAGTCCGGGTTCGTAAATCGGAAGCGCATCCGTCTGCCATTCCTTGATGCGGGTTTCGTTCAGATCCACGACGTGGACTTTGTATTGAGGGCACTTCATGGCAATCACGGCCATGGTCGGCCCGCCGACGTAGCCGGCGCCAATGCATGCAATGCGTTTAGAAAACATAATTTTCCTCGCCCTCTGTGTAAGATTTGCCGGAAAGTGGGGGAACGCCCTGCCGCTTTTTCGCGTTCCTTTGCATCTTCGCCGTGCAAAATATCATTAAATAGGCTCTGGATTCGAGTGAAAACTCATCGGGAATGCAATCCGGGGATCTATTCGCCATGGAAACGATAGCGCAGGATTACTGCCGCCGACGCCGTCCCGTCGTTGTCGGGAGCGAGGGGCGCCATGCGCACGACGGGCCCCCAGCAACGCACTTGGACCTGCTTTTTGCCGACAATCTCCGGCGGAAGGATGATTTGCATTTCAAGCAGCGTTTTGGGAAGCACGTCCATGTCCGATCGGAAAAGAATTCCGGTGCGGCTGATATTTATGGATTTTCCTTCATGCCACTCTTTTGCGCCGCTTTCCCGAAATCTCATGGGAATCTGAATCGGGAATCTGGGGGCGCGTGAAAAGGGTTCGGAACAATCGGCCGCAGTGTCGGGATGCATGGATCTTTTAGGCATTTTTTACGTCGTTAAACATGCGGCCGGTTTCTCCTGTCGACGCCGGATGCATCAAAGGAAACCGAAAAAATTTTCATTGCCGCAGTTTGCCATGAAAACAAAACAATCAGCAAAAATTAAAAACCAGCTAGACTCTAAATTTAATTGGGGAAACCGGCAATGGTACAAAGGTTGCACCCCGGATGGCACATGGGGGCCGCGCCTGTTCTCCGCGGCCCGAAGCTCCGCGCGCTCCGGCGGAAGTGCAATTTTGAATTATTTGCCTTCCGAGGCGAGGCCGTGGTGGATGGCAAACAGCGCCAGTTCCAGGCGGTTGTAAGCTCCGACCTTGTCGAAGATGTTCGTTACATGGTGCTTGACCGTTTGTTCGCTGATGGAGAATCGTTTGGCGATTTCCCTGTTGGTCCTGCCGGCGACCACGAGGGTGAGAATCTGCATTTCTCTTTTGGTCAGTCCGAATTTTTTCGCCGGAGATTTTGCTTTCGACTCCGGAGGAACGGCTTCCTCCCGTGGCGTCTGGAGCCGCGGCGAATCGGCCAATCCTCCGCCGGGCGTCCAATATTTTCCGTTCATGACTGCGCTGATGCACTTGTAAAGCGAATCCGCCGCGGAACCTTTCAGGATGATTCCCCGGATTCCCGTATTGAACGCCTCCGCCTCCAGCTCTTTTTTTATTCCCGCGACCAGCCAAATGATTTTTGGCTTGAAATCGGAGGATTGCAGCTTCCGGAGCATTTCGATGCCGGAGCGGTCGGGGGCCTCGGTGTGAATGAGAAGAATGTCGGGTTTAATGGAATCGTCCAGCTGAAGCATATCGTCCCCGTCGAAGGCTTCGCCGACTACTGAAAACTCCGGCTGCTCCTCGATCAGGGTTTTCAGACCTTCTCTGAAAAAGCCCTGCTGGCCTGCGATGACAATTCGGATTGGGGTTTGCGCTTTGCTCATCATCTCCCGTACCAGTGGACATCTTTTTCAAACAAACGGGTCGAGTGGTTTGAATGTCCGGGCGCACAAAGGCGCCTTCCAATTATATCGTCCGCAAGCAGGCGCAATCATAGAAAAGAATTGACTTAAGCGAACGCAACGCCCGCGACAGATTTAAAACATAGAACAGAACCCCGGGCTAGTCAACAACCACGGCCATTATATCCGCAACTCCGCCCGTCCAGCAATGTTGCGGCGTTCCCCCGGCAATCCTGCCGGCACCTCCGTGCTATCCGGGCGCCACCGGCGGGCCATGGACGATTCCGGATTCGAAAAATACAATCTCCGCCATAGCAAAGCTGCTGAAGGCCCGGGATCCTGAACGGGATCGGGGGGCCGGGCAGCTCCAGCTGTTCGGTTTCAAATCCTCAGTCGGAAACTGTGACTGAAGGGGCGGAGCTGCAATCAATCCGTTGAAAATCAGCAAACCGCACAGAGGCCATCATGGGGATGATTTCGTGAAAGACGCATCGACGCTCGCCGGCGGAAAAGGGTTTCGTGACGCAACCGTTTCGGTTGTCGTTCCTCTCTACAACAAGGAACTCTATGTGAAACGGGCCGTCTCTTCAATTCTCAACCAAACCTTTCCCGCTCACGAGATTATCGTCGTGGACGACGGCTCCACCGACGATGGCCCCGCGAAAGCGCTCGATTTCGGAAATCCCAAAGTGAAACTTGTCCGGCAGGAGAATCGAGGCCCCGGAGCTGCGAGGAATGCGGGTTTGTCCAGGGCAAGCGGCAGATATGTGGCTTTCCTGGACGCCGACGACGAATGGCTGCCTCCCTTTCTCGAGACCGGATTGTCCTGGCTTGAGGATCCGGCGAAAGATATAGCGGCCGTATTCGCCGACTTTGTGCGATTTCCCGAGGGGGAGAATAACGCCGGCATCCTGGAGGGGATGGATGATGTTTTTGAAGTCGTTCCGGGGACGAGCGTCGAAGCCGTCCGAAAAATCATGATTTTTACCTGCGTCTGCACTGCAATCATCCGGACGGAAGTGGCGCGAAAATGGGGGGGATTTTTCGACCGCTACCGGTGTCTGCGGGGAGAAGACAAGCATCTTTTTTATAAAATTGTCTTCAACGAGAGAATCGGCGTCATTCGTCAACCCATGGGCTTTTATCATACGGAGGCTTCCTCTTTGTACGGAGGCGGAAAAATGTTGGCGTTCGAGATGGAGCCGCACATGGCGGACGACAGCGACCTCATGGACGCCTGCCCTGAATCGAAACGAAACGTCATGGGCGGACTGCTCGCCGACATGACCGTCGCCGCCGTCCGGACCCTGGCCCTTCGCGGACAGGCGAAAGAGGCCAAAACGCTCCTGAGGCGTCTTTTGAGAAACAACAGGGGGCCGGGCCCTGTCGAGAAGATGAAATTGCTCCTTCTCGTGGAGGCTTCCCGCGCGTTTCCTTGCGTCCGCCCGGCGTGGCATGCCGCGAAGCGCGTGTGGAACCGGCAGAGAACAGATCCCTCCGGGAACCTGGCAGCTCGCCATCTGCGTTCTTCTTGAAGACAGAGAACAATACATCCGGGTCAACTACGAGTCTGGGGGCTTAAAACAATCACGATGAATGCAGCCACAGCGACCGGCGCGACTTCGAAGCAGGTTCTTCTATTCGCCGCGGGAATGATCCTCTTCTCCCTGACGGGAATTTGCCTGTCCAACGACATGCTGTTCGGCCCCTTCGGAACCATCGGTTTTGCAGTCGGGGTCCCGATTGTCGTGCTGATCGTCCTGAGACCTTTTTGGGGGCTTCTCCTGATTATTGTGGCCAACCAGGTGGACAGCCTCGTCTCCGTGCCCTATTTTTCATCGCTCGGCCGGCTGTGCGGCGTTTTTGTGGGATTCGGATGGCTGCTGAACTATTTCTTCAAAAAGACCGTCCTCTTCGACTTCATGAAATTCAACAGGACGCTGCTGCTGTTTTTGCTCTCCATGGGAGTCTCTTCCGCTTTGGCCGCATTCCCAGGCCGGAGCGCGGCAGACTCTCTCACGATAGCGCTCCTCGTCTTCATGGTTTTGTTCCTTGAGGATTTTATCAAAGACCATAAAGCGTTGAACCTCTTCCTCCTTACCGTAGCCCTGTCCATCGGGCTTTCTTCCCTTCTCGGAATCCTGCAGTACGAAAGCCTGCTGCAGGGCCAGGAGACTTTCGGCAGAGTCGCCTTTGAGCAGGAAGGCCAGGCGAAGCGGATCGCCGGGATCACGCTCAATCCGAACGCCTACGCGGTCATGCTGATGTCGGGCATTCCCGCGCTCTTCTTCTTCGTCCTGAACGCGAAAGGGCGTTTTCTGAAGCCGTTGTCGTTTCTTCTGTTCCTGACGTCGGTCGTTTCTCTAGGACTGACCATGTCGCGAACCAACATTGTCGGCTTCGGCCTTTTCCTGTGCGCCTTTCTTATGCTGAGCGCAAAATATAAAACCATCTCCTCCGGTCAATTCCTGATCCTTTGCTTTGTGCTGATCGTCATAGCGGTCGTGTTCTATTTTTTTCTCTTCGATGTGATCACGACAAGGAGCTTCGCTTTCAACGACGGTTCGAGCGAACACCGTTTCCACATGATGCAGAAAGGGCTCGCCCTGCTGAAGGAAAATCCGCTGTTCGGCGTCGGGTTCAGCAACTTCGAGATGCTTCGGGGTCCGGGCGGCAGTTACGGCAGCATCGCCGGAAGGCCCGGGCACGACATTCTCTCCGTGCCCTTTGCAAGCACCGGGCTCTTCGGGATTTGCATAATCCTCGCCTTGGTTTACAAGACGTTTAAGCATTTCACCTCGGCCTTGCGGACTTTTGCAAATCATGGCGAAAAAAGATTGCTGAGCCTGGGAATTACGGTGGAGTCGGGTTTTATCGCCCTCGTGATTTCCTGTTTTGGAAACCCGATTGTTTTCCAGAGGATCTTCTGGATTTATATGGCGCTCGGCGCAATCCTCTGGAGATGGAGTTTGGCGAATTCGAGGATGCAGGCTGCAACGATGCAACGCGGCCGGCCCATCCGGTCGGACGCCCGTAAACCGATCCTGTTGAAAAACCGGTTTCGCGCGAGACTCAACCCTGTTCGGCAAGCGGAAGAGGTGTAGGACCATATGTCCTGGTGGCGCGTTTTACCTCCCGTCTATCATTTGAAAACCGGTCTTGCCCACGGGTTCAAAGTCATGGCCCTCGAAAGCCTGCTGGAGAGAACCCAGTGGTTCTCCAAAGAGGAAATATCGGCATTCCAGACCCGAAAGCTGCAAAAACTGGCGGCCCACCTTTACAAAAACGTTCCATACTACCGGGAGATCATGCTGGAGATAGGATTGGCGCCGGAAGACATTAAAGACGTTTCCGATGTCCGGCGCTTTCCGGTTCTAACAAAGAGCGATGTGCGCGCCAATTATCGGAAACTCCTGTCGGAGGATTTGAGCGCCAGGCGGCACATTGAAGGTTCAACGGGAGGCAGCACAGGCGAACCGCTCAAGTTTATTCGGGACAGCGAATCCGTTTTGTGGGCGGACGCCGACGAAATGCGAGGCATGCTCTGGGCGGGCTATCATCTCGGGAAAAAAATGATCGATTTAAGGTCTCCGGACTGGCCGAGCCGGCTCGGCAAGTGGAGGGGCCGGCTGATAAACGCGCGCTATTATCCCGCCTTCGCCGGGGACGGCGACATCCGCGACTATCTGGCGCAGGCGCGAAGTTTCAAGCCTTTCGCCGTCCGGGGCTATTCGTCCAACCTCCGTCGAATCGCCAGGATCCGCGAGAAATCAGGGATCGATGGCTTCCGCAGCCCCGTCGTCTTTTCGACGGCCGAACTGCTCCACGATCATCAGAGGGCTTACCTCGAGAGTCAGTTTAAGGGAGAAGTGTTCGACTATTACGGCTGCAACGAGGTCGGGACCATCGCCTACGAATGCAAGCGCCATAAAAAACACGTATCTCAGGAGAGACTCATTGTGGAGACGGTGGGCCCCGCAGGCGCCCGCGGGGGCGAGATCGTCGTGACCGACCTCGACAACTATGCCATGCCGTTTGTCCGCTATAAGCTGGGAGACGTGGCGGAGTTGACGGATGAAAGCGCGTGCCCGTGCGGACGGAGTCTGCAAACCATTGAACATCTGGAAGGAAGGGTGCAGGAGTTTTTGCGGACTGTGGACGGCGGCCTCGTTTCATCGGTTTTACTGGCCATTCAGTTCAAAGACTTGAAGGGGATCGAGCAGTATCAGGTCGTCCAAAGAGCCAATCTGGACGTTGCGGTGAAAGTGGTGCCTAACGCATCGTTCTCGCAGAAGGAACTGGATGCGATGGTGCGTTTCCTTGGCGGGATCGTCGGAGCTTCCGCCAGGGTGGAGGCGCAGCAATGCGATCATATCCCTCCGACGCCGCGGGGAAAGATGAGACTCGTCGTTTCCGAGCTGCCCGTTGTGCTCTGAAAATCGCCTATTGAGAGGAACTATGACATCCAGAGAATTTATCGAACAACAAATAAAAGCCGGCTACAGTCTCCATTTTAACAAGGGGATATGGTGGCAGAAGACGGCCCCTTTCTTTTATAAGCCGGCAATTCATTTCGAAATGGTCGATCCGGGGCGGTCGCGCCCTGCGGCGAGCAAAGCCCTGCTCGGCTACAGTCATTTGGTGGACGCGCCCGAGAAGGGAAATAAATGCTGGCAGGTCATGATGATGGGCAGCGAGAAACTGCGGGAGTTTTCCATCAGCAGCATTTCTTCATCCAAAAGAGCGCGGGTCCGCAAGGGCCTCAAGATGACAGCGGTCAAGGTCATTGAAGATATTGAGCCGGTTTTGAACGATTTGAAAGGGATTTGCATATCGGCGGCGAAGAGGACGAGACATGGGAAATCGCCGGAGTACTACGATAAGCATTACGATGAATGGCGTTCATGGATTGTCCGCGAGCATTCTCTCGCCAACCGGGAGTGGTGGGGAGCTTACGATCAGGATTCGCTGATCGCGTATCTTTACTCCGTCCTGATCGACGACACCATGTTTATCTACACGGCAAAAAGCCACACGGACTTCCTCGACCGATGCCCGAACGACGCGCTCGTTTTTTCATTTCTCCAATACTGCAAAACGCTCAACGAGTGCCAAAAAGTCGTTTTCGGGGACTGGAGCAGCGACGTCCCGTCGCTCAATGAGTTCAAAGAGCGGCACGGTTTTGAAAAAACTGAAAAATACGTTTACGCCCGCTACAACCCTCTGATTGTTCCGATAAAAAAAGCCCTGAGAAAGCAGTAGACGGCGTCCCGATGCATCATATCGCTTTCATTACATTGAATTATCCGTCCGCACAAACGCCCTCCAACGGCACCTTTGTCCGGCAGCTTGTCCACGGCATGGCCCGTTTGGGGGTCCGGTGCAGCGTGATCTGCCCGGTCAGCGTTTTCGACATCCTGCGGGGCGGGTCTCCGCCCTTTTCGGAGACGGACGAGGAAGTGAAAGGAAATCCCATCAAGATCGTCCGTCCAAGATACGTGTCCTTTTCCAACAAGCAGATATTCCGATACAACAGCGCCAGAGCCACCCTGGCCAGTTTCCACAGCGCCGCACGGCGGGGACTGTCGAGCCTGGATTCGACCCCCGGTTGTTTTTACGGGCACTTTCTTTACGATGCGGGTTGCACGGCGGTCCGGTTGGCGTCGAAATTGGGCGCGAAATCGTTTGTCGGCGTCGGGGAAAGCAGTTTCTGGAGCGTCGATCCCATCGGGATCGAAAGAGCCGTTCGTGATTTTTCCCGGGCCAATGGTTTTGTCGCCGTGTCGACGGCGATTCGAAAAAACCTGAAAAGCAAACTCCGGATCCCGGAGGAAAAGATCGCCGTATTGCCCAACGGGGTGAATCCGGGAATCTTTTACCCTCGGAATCGTCTCGCGATGCGGGAAAAATACGGCTTCCCCAGGGATCAATTTATTATTTCCTTTGTCGGCCATTTTGACGAAAGGAAAGGCCCGCACAGGGTTTTAGGGGCCGTCGCGGGGATGAAGGATGTCGGACTGATCTTCATCGGCAAAGGCGACATGCCCCTCCGCGGCGACAATATTCTCTTCAGCGGCCTTGTGGACCATGCAAAAATCCCGGAAATGCTCTCGGCTTCCGATGTTTTTGTCCTGCCGACGCTGGCGGAAGGTTGCTGCAACGCCCTCATCGAAGCGCTGGCCTGCGGTCTGCCGCTCGTCACTTCCGACGGCGAATTCAACGACGATATCGCAACGGACGAAACCTCCATCCGGGTCGATCCTCGAAGCGAAGGCGAGATTCGAGCCGCAATTTTGAAACTGCTGGAGGGCCGCGATAAAAGACTGTTGATGGCTCGGAAAGCCGCCGAAAGAGCGAAAGCGTTTAATATCGATGCGCGGGCGGCAAAAATGTTCGAATGGATGCAATCGCGATAGCCGAACCTTCTTCCTGCACGGCATCCTGAGGATGGGACTGATTCTATGAATCGTATTTGCATGCTGAGCACGGGGCACGATCCGCTCGACGACCGGATCTATTACAAAGAAGCTCTGAGTCTCGCTAAACGGCACCCCGCGATAACGATCGTCGCCCAGGGCGCGCCGACAAAACGCGAAAATGGCTGCGGAATCGAATTCCGTTCCCTGGGGCAGGCCAAATCGCTCCTTGGAAGAGTCCTGTTGATCCCGAGGGCCGTTCTCGCCACTGCAAGACTTCGTCCGTCGGTGTGCCATTTCCACGACTACGAACTTATTTTTGCCATTCCGCTGTTGAAACTTTTCAGCAGGCGCGTCATCTACGACGCCCATGAGTTGAATTTCGAGACGGCGCTGGAGTCCGGTAAAATCCCCCGCTTATTCCGACGCCCCTTCTCCAGGCTCGTCGACAAAGCTGAAAAGACTCTCTCAGGGCTGGCGGATTATGTCATAGCCTCGGATCAAAGCATTGCGGAGGGTTTTGACGAGCGGAAGACTCCCGTGGAGACGATTTTCAATTACCCCCGGCTGGCGCTGTTCAAACCGGACGAGGAACGGCTGCGGTCGTTGCGGAATGTCTATAGAGGAAGAACGCCGATCCTCTATCAGGGCAGCATGGGGGAAGAGCGGGGATTGTTCGTCATGATTCGCGCCATGGAGATCGTGCGGGCGTCGAGGCCGGACGTCGTCCTGCTCCTGGTGGGGCCGATGGACGGCGGCCTGAAGCGTTCGGCCGAGGATCTTGTGTCGGAGAAGCGTCTGGAGGACTGCGTTCAAATCATCGGCCCCGTGCCGCACAAAGACGTCGTCAATTTCATCGCCGTTTCCAGGGTCGGCCTCGTGCCGCTGCTGCCGACAAAGAAATTCATGAAGAACATCCCGATCAAGCAGTTTGAGTACATGGCCTGCGGAGTCCCGGTGCTTGGCGCCGACCTGCCCCCGATCGCTTCCTATGTGAATGAATCCCGGACCGGATTGACTTTCGATTCGACGAGTCCGGATGCGCTTGCGAAAGGAGTGCTGGCCATTCTCGAAAATGAGCGGGAATGGAAAAAAATGTCCGACGCCGGGAAGCGGGCGGTGCAGGACCGGTGGAACTGGGACGAGATGGAGAAGAGACTCTTGAGGGTCTACGAACAGGTCGCCGGAACCGGGCGGAAAAACGAGGTAGACAGCGTTGAGAATTCGCGAACTTAAAGACGAAGAAAAGCCCGCTTTCAACGCACTGGCGCGATCCTGCGGGACGGTTTTCAACACCGTCGAGTGGACCGACATGTTCAACGGCGCCATCACGCGCTGCGGGCTGTTTAACGACGGAGGAGAGTTGATTGGCGGCTTTAATATGTACAGGCAAAGCCGGTTCGGGCTGTCCGTCTATCGCGATCCCCCGTACACTCCGATGATCGGGCCTTTCCTGCGGGTGGACGCCTCCAATCCCGTCGCGGTCATGAGCCTGTGGAAGGATGCGGTGGGTTTGATGGCGGACTGGATCGATCGATTGCCCTGCTCTCTGGTGTCGCTCTCGATGAACGGCAACCTTGTCGACATGCAGCCGTTCATCTGGAAAAAATTCAAAGTCGTCCCTGCGTATACTTACGTCCTGGACCTTGCCCAGTCCGTCGAGGAAATCAGGAAACGGATGTCCGGCGAACGGAGGAAGAACATCCTCAAGGCCGAAAAAGACGGCGTCTCCATCAAAGCGATCGCCGATTACGAGGAAGTCGCTTCCCTGGCCCGCAAGACATTCGCAAGGCAAAATCTGCAGATCGAAAACGGCCCTCTGCACAATCTGCTGTTCACTTTCGCCGGCCGCGCCAACAGCTATGCTTTTGCGGCCTTGAGGGACGGCCGGCCGGTGGCGTGCTCTTTCGTCGTTCACGACGACAGGACGGCTTATTATCTCGTCGGCGGATATGATGAAGGGATGAAACATCACGGCGCCGGGGCTCTGGCGATGTGGGAAGCGGTGAAGCACGCAAAAAACCTCGGCCTGGAACGGTTCGATTTCGAAGGATCGATGATTCCGGCGATCGAGAGGTACTTCCGCGGATTCGGCGGAGAGTTGAGGCCCTATTTCAGGATCAATAAAGCGCGGCTGCCGCTTGAATTGATCCTGAAGTTTTACCGGCGGGAGCTTTTCTGATGAAGATCATCATCTCGCACGATGTGGACCATATCGCTCCGTGGGAGCACCGGAAAAGCCTTTTCGTGTTCAAACACGTCGTGCGCAGCTTTATCGAACTGGGCTGCGCCAGCATCTCTATTGGAGAAATGGCTTCCAGGTTTCGGGAAGTCGCGGCAAACAAATGGAACAACATCGACGAACTCATGGAGTTCGACGCCTGCCATGGGATTCCTTCGACTTTTTTCGTCGCCGTTGAAAACGGCAGAGATCTCGATTATTCCCTGGATGTTTCGAAATTCTGGATCCGGCGCATTCGAGACAAGGGATTCGACGTCGGCGTGCACGGCATCGCCTGCGAAGACGCCTCCGGCATATTTCACGAATGCGCGGCCTTCAGGGAGGCGGCGGGAATCGACGTTTTCGGCGTCCGGGTGCATGATATCGGCGTCCGGGCGGGCGACGTCCGTCTGAACGGCGCCACCCTCGCTTTGCTGGACAAGGCCGGCTATCTTTTCAGCAGCAACACTTTTGAATGGAAAGCCCCGTTCCGAACCGGCAGTTTGTGGGAATTCCCCGTAAACATAATGGAAGCGTACCTTTTCTATAAAAACGGGAAATGGCAGAACAGAAGCGCGGCGCAGGCAGTCCGGGAGACGGAGGAGCTGCTCAATAGAGCCGCCCGGAAGGGCCTCCCTTATTTTTCGATCCTGTTTCACGACTTTTTTTTCAGCGGCAGTTTCCGGGACATCCGGGAATGGTATTTCCGGCTCATTGACTATTGCGCCAAAAAAGGTTGGAGCTTTGTCGGCTACCGGGAGGCGGTGAAGGAACTGGAGGCTCAGGAGTCTTCATCCGATGTCTTCGCCTCCGCCTCCGTAGCGGACGGAATGGACTGATATGTGCGGGATTGCAGGGTTCGTTTCTTTTCAGGGGAACAGCGACAACAGACAATTTGAAGACATGACCCGGCTGATTGCGCACCGGGGGCCCGACGACGAAGGCTATCTCCTCGGGAACATGATTTCCGGGAAGTTCCTGCCTGCGGGCGGAGGCGACACTCCCGCATCCGTTTTCCAGAGCGGCGAACTCTATGCTCCGAAAAATAGGATCAGCGCGGTCGATAACAACGGATTCAATCTGGCCTTGAGCAACCGCCGTCTCGCGATCCTCGACCTGTCTCCCGCGGGCCACCAGCCGATGACCAACGAAAAAAGGTCGGCATGGGTGGTGTTCAACGGAGAGATTTACAACTACAAGGAAATACGCGCCGAGCTCATTGCCAGGAATCATCGCTTCTTCTCCGACTCCGACACCGAAGTCGTCCTCAAGGCTTATGAAGAATGGGGATTCGAGTGCCTTAAGAAGTTCAACGGCATGTGGGCCATCTGCCTGTGGGACTTGCAGCGACAGATCCTTTTCTGCGCGAGAGACAGGCTCGGAGTGAAGCCTTTTTACTATTTCCATGATGGAAGAACTCTGGCTTTTTCCTCGGAAATCAAGTCTCTGCTCTGCCTGCTGGAAAAGAGGGACGTGAACGAAACGCTCATGTACGACTTCCTCAAGTTCGGCATGCTGGACCACACGGACGATACCTTCTTCGAAGGCGTTCGCAAACTGCCTCCCGCGCACTATATGGTCGTCCGGCAATCGGGCGAAATGAGCTTTCATCGGTATTGGGACCTGGAGGTCTCCGACGAAATAGTCGGCCGGGAAGAAACCGGAGCGTGCCGGGACGACTTCCTGGAGCTTTTTACGGACGCCGTCCGTCTGAGACTGAGGAGCGACGTGCCCGTCGGGTCCTGTTTGAGCGGGGGGCTGGATTCTTCTTCCATCGTTTGCGTGGCGAACGGCCTGCTGCAGTCCTGCAGCGGGGTTTCGGCGACGGAGCGGCAGAAGACCTTTTCTTCCTGTTTCGAAGACAGACGTTTTGACGAACGGGAGTACATTGAGGAGGTCTTGAACAAGACGCATGCGGAAAGGAATTACATTTTCCCGCAACCGGAAGGTTTTACGGGCGAGCTTGACCGGCTTCTTTGGCACCAGGAGGAGCCCTTCGCCGGAGCAAGCATTTACGGGCAGTGGTGCGTAATTAAAAAAGTCCGGGAGCGCGGCGTTGTCGTGCTGCTCGACGGTCAGGGCGGAGACGAACAGTTGGCCGGCTACCGGAAATTTTATGTTTTCTACCTCATGAAACTGCTTCGGACGAGGCAGTATGCAAGGTTTATGTCCGAGGCCCTGCAGTTTTCCCTGTCCCCGGAAATTTTGAAAACCCTGAATATGAGAGAAGGGCTCAGGTATTTTCGCGCAGGCGACAAAATGCTCGGCGTCGAGGGGCTCCTTTCGGACGGCTTCCGGAACAGGTTCGGCGACCGGCGCCTCGATTTCGGCTTCAACCTCGACCTGGGAGCGCGGATGAGAGCCGACCTTTTTCAGTTCAGCCTTCCGGTCTTGCTTCGCTATGAAGACAAGAACTCGATGGCGCATTCCGTTGAAGCCAGGCTCCCGTTCCTCGACTACAGGCTTGTCGAAAAGATCGCTTCCTTCCCCCTGTCCCAAAAAATGAAGAACGGGTGGACGAAGTATGTCCTTAGGAAAGCTCTTTCGGGCGTTCTGCCCGAGAAGATCGCCCGCCGCAAAAGCAAATTGGGATTTGTCACTCCGGAAGACATCTGGTTCCGGGAAGTGATCGCGAAGAAGGTGCTCGAGACGTTCGAGAAGGCCATTTTCCTGGGAAATTATGTGAACCAAAATGCTCTTGTAGGGCATTTCAAGAAGTATCTGGAAGGACAATCGTTCTACCGGAGCGATATCTTTTTCCGCTTCTATATCCTCGAGTTGTGGGCGAGAAAGTTCCTCCTTCCGAATCGCGCCGGATCGGCGAATCCCACAGGAGCCGTTTAGTGAAAAATACATCCTTTACTTCCGCTTCAGCCTGCGGCCCGGCGCCCCGAGTGTCGATCGTCACCCCCTGCAGGAATGAGGCTGCTTTCGTACAAAACTGCCTTGATTCCATCCTTGCCAGCGACTACCCGAAGGATTCTCTCGAAATCGTCGTCGTCGACGGCATGAGCGAGGACGGCTCCAGGGAGATTGTGAAAGCGTATGCGGAAAAGCACGATTGCGTGAGGCTGCTGGACAATCCGCGAAAGGTGACGCCGGTTTCGCTGAACATCGGCGTCCGGAATGCGACCGGCGACTTCATCCTGATCCTGGGCGTGCATTCGATGGTGGACGGGGAATTCATCCGGCGCAACGTCGAGACTTTCCGGCAATATGCTGCAGACTGCGTCGGCGGCGTGCTCGTCACCCTGGCCTCAAAGAAATCGGTCGTTTCCCGATGCATCGCCTTCGCCCTGTCTCATTCCTTCGGCGTCGGGAACTCCTATTTCCGGATCGGGTCCAGCGAAACCCGATATGTGGACACGGTGCCGTTCGGATGCTACAAACGCGACGTCTTCGAAAGAATCGGACTGTTCGACGAGGATCTCATCCGCAATCAGGACGACGAGTTCAATCTCAGGCTCGTCCGGCGCGGAGGGAAGATCCTGCTCAATCCCCGCATTGTTTCCCGTTATTATGCCAGGGATTCGCTGTCCAAACTGTGGCGGATGATGTTCCAGTACGGCTATTTCAAGCCGCTGGTGGCCGCCAAGGTCAAGGGCGTTCTGACCTGGCGTCAGCTGATGCCCGCTCTGTTCGTCGCGTGGCTTGCGGTCGCCGGGGCGCTTTCGGCGGCGACTCCTTTGCAGTGGCCGTTTTTCACGACCCTCCTGTTTTATGCAGGCGCAAGCCTGGCGATTTCATCCCGGGCGGCCGTCCGGGAGCGGGGCGGACATCTTCTCGTTCTTCCTGTCGTTTTTCCCACGATCCATTTCGCCTACGGCCTCGGCTATATCAAGGGGGCGTGGGATTTCCTTGCAGTCGGGAAGCGGAAAAGAGAAAAGCTTCACGACATGCCCATGACACGGTGAGCGATGAAAGACAGCGCGAGCGAAACCGAACGCATCAGGAAAGCATACGGCCAAAGAGACGTCCGGGTCCCGGCGGGACGGTATTCCCTTTTCAATAAAGCCAATCTGTATATCGTCCAGCGCCGCGAATGGGAAATTCTGAAATGCCTCAGGGCCAGAGGCGTTTCGTCCCTGGAGAATATGAAAGTTCTCGACGTCGGATGCGGGGAGGGCATGGAGCTGATCAACCTGCTGCGATACTCCGCGAAACCTGAGAACTTATGCGGCATCGACCTCCTCCCGGACCGGATTGCGAAGGCGCAACGACTGAGCCCCAACATCGAGTTTTGCTGCGGCGACGCCACACGTTTGCCCTATCCGGACGGGACTTTCGACATGGTTCTGCAGTTCACGGCATTTACATCCATCCTGGACGCCTCCATGAAAAAGAGCATCGCCGGGGAAATGCGGAGGGTCTTGAAACCGGGAGGGTTTGTGCTGTGGTACGACTACCACATGAACAATCCGAGCAACCCGGACGTGCGCGGAGTCGGGAAAAAGGAGATTTTCAGGCTGTTCGCAGGGTGCGACATCCGTCTTTCCCGCGTGACGCTCGCGCCTCCGATAGCGAGAGCGCTCGCGCCCTGTTCGTGCCTTGTCTGCCATATGCTCGAGAAATTCAAGCTCCTCAACACCCATTACCTCGGAGCGATCGTCAAACGATGAGATGCACGGCGCTTGGATGGGTTTTTCGACGTTCCGGAAACCGTTCTCGCCGCCTTCCCGCACAAATGTGATTGGAGTCACAGGCGCCGGCGGCCTCCTCCCGATATAAATACACGAGCGAGGAGGTGTCGTAGTGTTCACTTCGAGGCGGAAGATCTCCCTGAATATTTTATGGAACGCCATCCGGCCGCTTGCGGTCCTAAGCCTTCTCTGTTGGGCTCCCCTGACGGGCCGCGCCGAAGAGCCGCTGAGCGTTTCGAAAGTCGCCAGGGCGACGCATCCCGCATTTCGCGCCAACAACCTGTGGTTTGGCCCCAAAAGTCCGTGGAACCGCGACATGACGAGGATTCTCCTGTTTGAAACGAAAGACCCGATTCCGGAATACGGCGAGACGGGGCGAGGATTGGTTTGGGGGTATGTGGAAGGGTGCGACGTCAGGGATTGCGTGACGGAGTGGACCACTCTGGATGAATATAAGAAATTTGTAAAGCCTGTGCCGGATGAAATGCACATGACAAAGCAGGTTTCGGCTTACTGGAGCATATTCCCCGGAGAAGAGAACGTCATTTATGCGCCATTTTACAGCGGCGACAATTGCAGCGCGTTGAAGAAAATCAACGTCGACACGGGCGCCATTTCGGACGTCGTGTCGATCAACGACAGCGGAGTCGACTGCAAGAGCTTTGCGTGCTACGGGTGGACCGATGACGAAAAGCTGGTGTGCAGCATGAAGTATGAGGACTGGACCGACGGCGGATACAAGATAGACGTGCAGGCCAGGAGCAAGACCTTCATCAGCCGTCAGCCGCTGGCCGCGACTTCGACATGCCTCATGCAGCCCTCCTATATCGACAATGAAGGCTGGACATGGCCGGATTATTTTCAGCACGGACATGGAGGGAAGAATCCGGGCAGAACGTTCTGGCTGAACAACTACGGGCGCGGGACCTACCCCGGAGCGATCGATACCAAAGGGGTCATCCGCAGGTCGGACTGCTCCGTCATCCCGGACCAGGCCGGTTCGGACAACCATTCGACGCACGTGAGCTGGCAGGCGTCGAACGATTGGTTCCTGACGAGCACCTGCGGGGACGACTGCAACTACCGCGAGGCGCCCCACCTGGATACGTTCAGGCTTTATCAGGCTACGTTCAACGGGCATTCGTTCTCCTACCGCGAACTCGTTGCGAAGCAGTCGGCGGGACGGTGGGAAACAGCGCCCGGCAAAGCGGACTACATGAACTATCAGGCCATAGCCATCGCGACGCTGAGAAAAGACGGACGGCAGGCGATCTTCATGAGCACGGACGGCAAATACTCCTATGAAGATTATCAAGCCAGGAAAGCGACGCCCTGGGGAACCGAGGGGATATTCCTGGTGGACTTCCGGTCGTCGTCGGAAGACCCGGCGCCTCCCGGAAATCTGCGGGTAAAAGCCGCTTCATCCGCAAACGGGCAATGACGCGGGATGCCGGCCGAACTCTTCGCGTTTCCGCGCCGCTTCTGAATCCAACGGTCATTGACAGGCCCTAACCCGCTTTAAGAAAATATTGTTCGCAATCCTCTGAAAGAACGCCTCTCCTGATTTTTAGTGTACGAAGCCTTCAACGCGCAGCCGCGGGCGGCGTTCTCGACCTTTTTTCCAAGCCATGGATTCCTGCAGTCTTTTTTCGAAAGCCTTCGATGGAAGCAGTTTGGCAGAATTGAAAAATCACCCCGTGAAATCGAACGTTTGCACATCTTTGCCGGACTCCCGGGCGGAAGACTCGGTTTTTTCCCCGGCACTTCTGTGCCACCGGAGCACTACCGGCGGGCCATGGACAGTTCCGGGCGCCCAAAATACAATCCTCGCCATAGCGAATCCGCTTGATTGCTCGCGGATCCTGATTCGACTCAAGCGACGGCTCCCGGTTCAGCGCCTCAACCTGAAAATGGGACTGAAGGAGCGAAGCTGCATGGATCGAACGCCGGATCCTTTGAACAGTCGCGGAAACGGAAAAATTATTCACTATTCAGGGCACACAGATGATTGAGACAAATACGACTGGCCATTTTACCAAAGGTGCTGCGACGGGATTGCGGGCGGTCATTCTCGCAGGGGGGAAAGGCACCCGGCTGGCCCCTTACACGGCCAGCTTCCCCAAACCGCTCGTTCCGCTGGGCGACATTCCGGTCCTGGAGGTTTTGATCCGCCGGCTGCTGCAATACGGCATTTCGGACATCACTCTCACGCTGGGCCATCTTGCAGAGCTGATCATGGCCTATCTGCAGCATCGACGTTGCTTGTCGGGCCAGTGCACTCTGCGCTATGTGGAGGAATCGGAGCCAACCGGAACCGCGGGATCGCTTGCGCTCGTCCCTTCTCTCGACCGGACTTTTCTGGTGATGAACGGGGACCTGCTGACCAACCTCGATTTTCACGCTCTCGTGGAATTTCACCGGGAGCGAAAAGCAGCCTTGACAATAGCCGTTCAAAAGCGCGAAGTAAAGATCGACCTCGGAGTGATCGAGTTCAATGGCGGCTACACCGTAAAGCGCTATCTCGAAAAACCCCGAAGCACCCATAATGTCAGCATGGGCATTTACGTGTACGAGCCAAGAGTTCTGAAATATCTGCCGCCCGGGAAATATTTCGATTTTCCCGACCTCGTCATCAAGCTTCTGGAATCGGGCGAGCATGTCTGCGCATATCCGAGCGACTGCATGTGGCTGGATATCGGCCGCCCGGACGACTATGCGCTGGCTCAAAAGCTCTTTGTCAACCAGAAGAAAGACTTTTTAGAGGAGCAAGTCGTCAATGTCTGAATGGCGCATTCCGTTGAGCGATCTGGATTACGACACGACTGAAGAGGAAGCGGCCCTCCGGGTGCTGCGCAGCAAATGGCTGACCATGGGCGCCGAGGTGGCGGATTTTGAGCGCGAATTCGCCGCGTTCATCGGATCCAAACACGCCATTGCCGCTGCGAACGGAACCGCCGCGCTGCATTTGGCTCTCCTGGCTTTGGGCGTCCGTTCCGGCGATGAAATCGTTCAGCCGGCGGTCAATTTTGTCGCGGCCGCGAACATGACGGTGGCGTCGGGCGCAACCCCCGTGTTTGGCGACATCGTTGCGCTCGACGAGCCGACTCTGGCCCCGGAGGAATTGAGCCGGCGCATCACTCCGCGCACCAGGGCGGTGGTCGTCATGCACTATGGCGGCTATCTTGCAAAAATGGCGCCGATCCTGGGAATCTGCGTCAAGCATGGGCTCCCGCTGATTGAGGATGCATGTCATGCCGTGGGCGCACGCTGCCTCGATCCGGAATCCAGGCCGCCCCATGGGAAAATGGCCGGGAACCTCGGCGACGTCGGATGCTTTTCCTTCTTCAGCAACAAGAATATGGCGGTTGGCGAAGGAGGCATGATCACTACCGACCGGGATGATCTGGCCCAAAGGATCCGGCGGCTGCTGTCTCACGGGATGACCACTCTGACTTGGGACCGCCACCGCGGCCACGCCTACAGCTATGACGTCTCTTCCCACGGCTACAACTACAGACTCGACGAACTGCACGCGGCTCTCGGGCGCGTGCAGCTCCGCAAGCTCCCGGTGAACAACGGCCGGCGCGCGCGTCTTGCGGCGGAATATAAAAGCCGGTTGAACGGGCTTTCGGGATGCACGTTCGCTTTCGCCGGCTATGAAGGCGACAGCGCGCATCACCTGGCGGTTCTGATCGCGCCCGGAAAGGATTCGCGCGCCCGGATCGCAGGGGCTCTCAAAGAGGCGAAAATACAAACGAGCCTCCACTATCCGTTCATTCCCAATTTCCAGGCGTTTCAAAACTTCAAGGCCGAGGGGCTCGATCGCAGCGAACAATTCGCCTCCCGCGCCATCACACTCCCGCTTTACCCGGGAATGACCGTGGAGCAGGTCGAAGAAATCTGTTCTGTCATCCTCAGCCATTTGTAATTCCTCGCCGGCGGTCCAACGCCGGCCCGACGCCACAACGTTTCTGCAGAAAAGACAGTTCTCTCTGAGTTTTGCCGGGCTTTGGACGGCCGGCAATGGCGGGAAAGCGCGAAACTCTCGCGTTCATCCGCCGAAATCCGCATTGTTCACGAAGGTTAGCAGCGTGGCGGCGAAGTTATGCCCGGATCCGTCGACGCAGTGGAAGCTTCATGGATCCTGCGGATTGAACGACAGCCGGTCACGGCATAAACGAAACAGCTCATTCGCATGGATGCGAGACAGGAACATCCGGATTCGCCCGCACTGAAAACAAGGAAAATGGCGGATAAACCGCCGTTCCAAAAGCAAGGAAGCTAATAATATGGGAGCATTATTGGAGCCTCTGCAAGCTCAGATGGTTGTGAACTACAAGCGTTTCAGATTCGGCGATCTCGTCAAGCGCCTGTTCGACATTGTCGCGGCGTCGCTTGGACTGATTGTTCTCTCGCCGGCGTTTGCCATGATAAGCCTCCTGATCAAACGGGATTCCAAAGGCCCGGTTTTTTACCGCGGATGCCGCATCGGCAAGGAAGGGCGGCCCTTCCGGATATTGAAATTCCGGACGATGTTCGAGGACATGGCGAGCTACGAAGGGCCTTGTGTGACGTCCTACGACGATCCCCGCATCACCCCCTTCGGCAGCTGGCTGCGCGACACCAAGATCAACGAGCTGCCCCAGCTCTGGAACGTCTTGACCGGCGAAATGAGCCTTGTGGGGCCGCGCCCTGAGGATCCGAAAATTGTCGCGACCTATTCCGGAGAGCTTCGAGACGAAATCCTGTCGATCCGGCCCGGGGTTACAAGTCCGGCCAGCGTTCTGTACAACGACGAAGAGAATCTTTTAACCAAAACAAACCTGATGGGGAAGTACCTGCAGCATATTCTGCCGGACAAACTGCGGTTGGACCAACTCTACGTGCGAAACCGGTCCCTGGCTTCCGATCTGGACATCCTGTTCTGGACGATGGCCATCCTGGTGCCGCGGATCGCATGGTCCAACATCCCGGAGGGATACCTCTTTGCAGGCCCGTTTTCACGATTCATCCACAGGCATTTTTCCTGGTTCACCGTAGACCTTGTGGTCGCTTTTATTTCCGTTTCGGTGGCCGCCATTGCCTGGCGTTTCCAGCAGCCGCTGGACTGGGGCTGGAATTATCTCGCCTTGCTTTCTCTTTTGCTGGCGCTCGCATTCAGCGCCGTCAATTACCTGGCGGGATTCAACCGGATCATCTGGGCCGAAGCGCCGGCGGAAGACGCCATCGGGCTGTTCTTTTCCAGCGGCCTGGTGACTCTGTTGACGATCGTTCTCAATCGCCTTCAGATGGTTCATCAATGGCTTCCGCTTCCCGCTCTGCGCGTCGAACTGCTGCTCACCATCGGCCTGATGGCGCACACAGGATTTATCATCGCACGCTATCGTCTGCGTCTGCTTTCATGGCTCGTGGGAAGCCTCGCGGCGCTGCATAAATACGCTCCTCGGCTCGGAGAGCCGGTCCTGATCCTGGGAGACGGCGAGAAATGCCAGATCGCCAGCTGGCTGCTCAAGCGCGGGATGTTTCACCATATCTTTTCGGTGGTGGGAATCGTCAGCGACGAAAATCCCACGGTTCAGGGAATGAGGCTGAACGGGTGCCGGATCGTCGGCGGAGTGCGCGACTTGCCGGATTTGATCGACCGGTACGATGTGCGCGTGATCGTCTATACGTTGGGGAGCGCCGCCGCCCATATCCGCGACATGGTCTTCACTCTCAGCAAAACCTCGAAAGTCAAACTGGTCTTCCTGGACGATCTGCTGGGCTTCGTGCACCAGCCGCTGGACAAGCCCGCGGAAGCCAGGGAGTATTTGGACTGGCTTGGGCAGCGCGCCGATCAAAAACCCCTTCATGATTCCATCACCGGCCTGCCCAACGGATCCCTGCTGCAGGAGCGGTTGCAGCATTCCCTGGCCTATGCCAGGCGCTACAACACCTCGCCCGCGCTGCTGTTCATCAATTTGAACGGGTCCGCCGAGATGGCGGGGATTGCAGGCCAAAGGGCGGAAGACGACCTGTTGCGGACAGTGGCCAAGAGGCTGCTGACCTTTAAAAGAGAAAGCGACACGCTGGCGCGTTTCGAGGGGAATGAGTTCGCGCTGCTTCTGGAAAATGTGCCCAGCAACGCGGCGGCACAGACGATTCTCGATCGCACCAGGACGCTGATGGCGGCGCCATTCGCCATCAAGGACATGGAAGTGTCGGTCCACGCCGACATCAAACTGCACAGCAATCCCAGAAATCTCGAACGGGCCCTGGATTACATGAAGCAGAGGGCCTCAACTCCGGCCGATGTGGAGCATGCGCCCTGGCCGCCTCTTAACGGGACTTATGCAATAAAGTGAGGATCGATGGCGCCGGACGACGGGTTCTCGAAAATCTCCCGCTGCCGCCGAGAACTTTCAGCCGCCCGCCCGCAGATCTTCAAGGCGCCCGACCCGACATTTCACACAATGGAGATTTAAAAAATGGAAACTCCCGCTCTCACGCCCAAACACCGGGACCTTATCTATGACGTCGGATTGCACAAAGGCGAGGACTCCGAGTTTTATCTGCGCAAAGGCTTCCGAGTCGTCGCTTTTGAAGCCGATCCCGACCTCATCGCCTTTTGCAGGGGGAAATTTAAAAAATACCTCGATCGCGGACAATTGAAAATTGTCGAGGGCGCGATTGTGGACCCTGCCTGGATCCGGGCCGGCCAAAAGAAAGTGCGGTTTTATAAGAACAGCAGCGATTCGACCTGGGGAACGGTCTGCAACAACTGGGCGGAGCGCAATGAGGGGCTTGGGACGTCCAGCACGGTCCTCGATCTCGATGCCATTGATTTTGTCCAGGCGATAAGGGAGCACGGCGTCCCCTATTTCATGAAAGTGGATATCGAAGGCTGCGACCTGGTGTGCATCCGTGCGCTGCGGGAATTTGCCAAACGGCCGACTTATATTTCCATCGAATCGGACAAAACAAGCTTCGAGAAAATCAGGGAAGAGATCGATTTGCTGTGCCAATTGGGCTACGCCTCTTTTCAGGCGGTGGAGCAGTCGGCGATACCGGCGCGTCAATCGCCTCCCAGACCGCCCAAAGAAGGCAAATACGTGTTCCATAATTTTGCATGGGGGGCGTCCGGCCTCTTTGGAGCGGAACTGGACGGTTCGTGGAAATCCAGGCGCGAGATCCTGCACCAGTATCGCTTGATCCGCCTCGGCTACCTTTTTCTTGGGGACGCCGGAATCATGAGCCGGTGGAGCTTCCGCGGAGCGTGCCGGCTTCAGTCGTGGGCGGCGCGCATCGTCGGCAGTTTCACCCATGCGGCCGTCCCGGGATGGTATGACACTCACGCGCGGCTTTCCGTCGCTGAGACCGAGTGACCGCCGTGGACGGGTTCCCCGGGGAATCCGTCCACGGATTATGGGCCGATTTTTGCGGAGGGGAGTTTTGAAAGTAGCGATTTTGGCAGGCGGCGTCGGAACCCGGCTGGCGGAGGAAACCGAAACCAAACCCAAGCCGATGATCGAAATAGGCGGCAAACCGATTCTATGGCATATCATGATGCACTACGCCTCCTACGGATTTTCCGAATTCGTCATTGCGCTTGGATACAAGGGCGAAGTCATCAAAAAATACATGGTCGACTACTGCAAGCTCAACAGCAACCTGACCGTGGATTTCGGACTGGGCGAAGTGAAGGTCCATGACGGCTACCGGCCCGACTGGAAAGTCGACCTGGTGGACACAGGCGTCAGCTCCCTCACGGGAGGCCGGATTAAAAGGCTGGCCCCTTACCTGGGGAACGAAACTTTCATGTTGACCTGGGGGGACGGCGTTTCCAATGTCCATTTGCGCAATCTGCTGGCCTTTCACCGCGCCCACGGGAAGCTGGCGACTTTGACTGCAGTCCGCCCGCCCGCCCGCTTCGGCCATCTTGAGTTCGAGGGGAATAAAGTCGTCCGGTTCACCGAAAAACCGCAAACCAGCGAAGGCTGGATCAACGGAGCTTTTTTCGTGCTGGAACCGGGAATTTTCGATTATATCGACGGCGACGACACGCAGTGGGAGCGGGCGCCGCTGGAACGCCTCTCGCGGGACTCCCAACTGATGGCGTATCACCACGCCTCTTTTTGGCAATGCATGGACACTCTCCGAGACAAACGGCTGCTGGAGACTCTTTGGGAATCCGGCGCCGCCCCCTGGATCGCCAAAGCCGCAAATGCGGAGACCGCCGGGGAAGACGCCGGCCTGAGGGTCAAAGCGGCGAACCTGCACTCCTTTGTCGCCGGAGACCGCCAGAATTTCAGATTAAGGTAGAAGATGCCGAGACTCAGCATAGGGATGCCGGTGTACAACGGGCAGAATTTCATCCGGGAAGCCCTGGATTCCATTCTCGCCCAGAGTTTTCGCGATTTTGAACTGATCATCGCCGACAACGCCTCCACCGATTCCACCGAAGAAATATGCCGCGGGTATTGCGCCCGGGATCCCCGGATCCGCTACGTCCGGAATGAGCAAAACGCCGGCGCGGCGAAGAATTTCAATCTCTGCTTCGCCCTTTCCAGCGGAGAATATTTCAAATGGGCCGCCCACGACGACGTGTTGCACCCGGAGTGCCTTTCCGCATGCATCGACGCCCTCGATCGCGATCCTTCCGCGGTCCTGTGCTTCTCCGGGATCGTCGGGATCGGCGAAAAAGCCGCGAATTACGCCTTCGACAATGGAATGAGTTTTGACGCGCCGCAGGCTCATCGCCGCTTCAAGGCGGCCATGGACGTAAGGCACTGGTGCATTCCGGTCTTCGGCGTCTTTCGCGCCCGGGAGCTCGGGAAGACTTCGTTGATCGCCAACTTTGTCGGGTCCGACCGCTGCCTGCTGGCGGAAGCGTCGCTCCTCGGCCGCATGCGCCGGCTGCCCGAATTTCTCTTTTTCCATCGGTTTCATGCGAACGCTTCGACCGTGGCGCACAAGGATTTTCGCCGGCAGATGGAATGGTTCGACACGAGCAAAAAAGTGAAAATCTGCCTGCCGTACTGGAGATACGGGCGCGAGTTCTTCCGCATTGCGCGGAAAGCGCAGCTCCGGCCGGCCGACCGGGCTCTCTGCTTTCTGCACATTCTTTCCTGGCATTGCCGCTGGGCGGGATATTTGTACCGGGACCTCCACGCCGCCCTGCGCCACCTGCTGCTGCAGACCGAGTGGGGAAGGAAATTGGATCCCTGGCTCTTTCTCGACGTTCCCGCCGCCCTCCGGACCCGGTTGCGGAGGACCCGCGCGGGACGCCGCCTTGAAAAAGCGCTTTTCCCCGACGCCAGAAATATCGTGCGAAATCTTCTTGCGCGCTCCCGTTTGGGACGCGACCTGCTCCTCATCCGCAGGAAAATGGCGGCGAGAAAAGCATGCTGAGACGCTTCTCTCCGCGCGCTCCGTCCCTGGCCGCCGGCGCCCGCGCCGTTCGCACAGGAAACCTTTTATAATTGCCTGGAGGCAACCATGTCAAAATCCATTTCATCTAAAGCAAAATCCTATCTGCTTAGACGTATCGAATCTCCGAATAGAAACTTTGTTTATCGCCTCGCCGGCGCCCTGCTGGACCGCGCGCTCCGGTGGGGTTCCGATGAACTGAAGTACGGCGTGCACTGCCAGCGCGCCCGCATCCGGTTCTATCAGTTCATGCGCGAGCGCCTCGGGGCTTTCCTGGAGGAAGTCGGAGAGGGCCCGGTGGGATCGAAAGAAATCATCATGCAGACCGCGGTGCTGAACAAGAAGGAAGCGGCCTTGAAGACGAGCTCGGACTTCTATTTTTACAGCGCCTACAACCAGATGCACGAATGGATGAAAATTCTGGAAAAGCATGGCTTCAATCTCAGGACGGTTCGCTCCATCATGGAGCTGGGGTGCGGGTCGGCGCGGCTGATCCGGCTTCTGAAATGCATCGACGGCATCCGGCTGGTCGGCTGCGATTTGAGGGCCGACCATATCGAATGGTGCCGCAAGAATATTTCCGGCGTCGAGTTTTACACCAATGAATTGACTCCGCCGCTCCAATTCGCCCAGGACAATTCCTTCGACCTGGTGTTCGCTTCCTCCGTTTTCACCCACATCCCGATGGACACTCAGGCGCTCTGGATCCAGGAGATGCACAGAATCCTGCGCCCGGGCGGCATTCTTCTTTGCGACGTCCTGGGCCGGTATTACCAGCAACGCATGCTCTCCCAGAATGATTTGCAGGACCTGCGAAAGAAAGGGACTCTCACGCTGACCGGCGCAGACGCCAAAGCGTCGCTTTCCACACAGATCATCGGATCGTGGGATGTATTCCTCACCCGGGGCGAAGTCCTGAACGCTTTCGGCAAGGAATTTGACGTGCTCGATTTCCTGCCGGCGGGTTTGGACTTGCTGATTTTGCGCAAACCGGCCCACAACGCCGAGGCGGCCCGCGTCGAACGGCGCCCTGAACAGAAAGCGCGGCTGAAAGCCCTGTAACTTGCAGCAAAAACTAATCTTGCATGAATTCGCGTCCGAATGAAATTCTTTCATTCTGTCTCTCGCGCCGTGCGCGCTTCCCATCTTCCATAACTCTTTTGTGCCATCCGGACGAAACTTGTGTGCCATTGATAAAACAAACATCGTGACACATGATCAAATCGCTATGAAAACCGCTTTTCGAAGAGGTGTCATTGTTAAGGTTCATTAACATGGGGCAAATACTATGAATCCACGGTTAACTGGAAAAAGAACATTATTCGGCATTTTATTGATGCTCGCTGTCGTTGTATTCGGATCTGCAACGCACGCGCAGGGAGCGTCTTTATTATCGGATGATTTCAACGCTTCCACTGGGGAGCAGAATCCGACCTGGCGGCTTCTTGATCCTTACGACACAACCGCCGCCAACGACCCGGGACAGTCGACCCTGACCTTGGATGGCACTAATTTGATATTCGACATCCCCGCGGGGTTGACTCACGACCTCTGGTCGAGTCCTTACAATAAAGCCCCGCGCATTCTGCAGCCTGTCGATAATACGGACTTCTCCATCCAGGCGAAGTTCGACTCGCAGGTGACGCGGCAATACCAGTTGCAGGGAATTGTCGTTCAGCAGACCGATGACATCTTCATACGGTTCGGCACAGTCCACGACGGGGTGACGCCGCAGATTTTCATAGCGTACCTGAACGGCGCCAGCTATAAGATCCACAAGATGACGCCCGTTTCCAGCACGCCGGCGTACGCACAAGTCGTCCGCGTGGGGAACACGTGGACCTATCGCACCTCCTCCGACGGCGCGACATGGGTGGACGCCGCAACATTCACACAAGCGATCGCCATAACGGAAGTGGGACTGTTCGCGGGCAATCACGATCCCGCTCCCGCGTTCACCGCCAGCGTCGATTATTTTATGAACATGGCGTCGCCGATTGCGGATGACGGCGCCGGATTTGCCGCGCCCAACATAGAAGTCTGGTACGGCGATGCAAAGACCGCGGGTCAGCCCGGCAGTCCGCAGAAATGGTTCAACATCCTCGGGAAGGCGTCTTCTTCTTTCGGAATCTCCAGCCTGACGTGGTCTCTGAACGGCAGCCCGGCTCAAACGCTGTATATTGGTCCGCAAACTCCCGATGCGGCGCATACGAAAGGACGGCTTGTCGGAAGCGGCGATTTCAACATTGAAATTGACTGCGCGAATTTTGCCACCGGCGCAAATAATGTTGAAATCAGGGCTGTCGACATTTTCGGCGTCCAGACGGTCAAAACAGTTCCGATCCAGTATTATTCCGGCGCCGTATGGCCTCTTCCTTATACGGTCAACTGGGGATCGCTGGCCTCCATCCAGAATGTCGGGAGCATTGCCCAGATTGTGGATGGATCGTGGCATTTGACCCCTGACGGCATCCGCACGACTCAGATTGGATACGACCGGTCCATCGCGGTCGGAGACAAAACCTGGACGACCGATTATGAAGTGACGGCGCCTTTTAGAATCAATTCGAATTTTTCCGGAATCGGATTCGCCGTCGGGTGGCAAGGTCATGAAGGAACCCAGTCGCCGAGGATGGAATGGCCGGCCCAGTCTTTGGCCTGGCTGCGCGGTCCTGTCGGCACTTCCTCGTTGGACATCATGACCTACGCCGGCTTGGCTACCTGGGAAGTGGTGCGGGCGACAAAGCCGGTTTCCACCTTGATAGACAGGACCTATATATTAAAAGCCCGTTCCGAATCCATAGGCGGAGGGAAGAGCAAATTCTATGTCAAATTCTGGCCGCAGAACTCGACGGAACCGGCCACTTGGGATTTAAACGCGGAAGTTACGACGCGCGCAGGTTCGATTTTACTGCTTGCCTATAACGGAGATGTGACCTTCGGGAATGTTTCGATCATTTCCAATTCGAATGTTTCGCCTCCCAGCATCCTGACTCAGCCTGCAAGCCAAACGGTCGCCGCGGGCCAGACCGCAACCTTCAATGTTTCCGCGACCGGGACGGCGCCCTTGTCCTACCAGTGGCGGCGCAACGGCGTGAATATAACAAACGCCACCAGCGCATCTTACACAACCCCGGCTGCAACCGCGGCCGACAACGGGGCTCTGTTCACCTGCGTGGTTTCCAACGCCAGCGGCAGCGCCATCAGCAATGCCGCGACCTTGACCGTTACGGCAAGCGCTCTTCCGACCATCACGGTTCAGCCTTCGAATCAAACGGTCGCCGCCGGTCAGACGGCTACATTCAACATTGCAGCGACCGGAGAAGGAATCGTTACTTTCCAGTGGCGGCGCAACGGCGTGAACATCGCCGGCGCCAACAGCAATTCCTATACCACGGCCGCGACGACCGAAGCCGACAATGGAGCGTCTTTCAGCTGTCTGGTCTCCAATGCAAACGGCAGCGTCGTCAGCAATGGGGCGACGCTGACGGTGACGCCGGGCATCGGGCTGGCCA
>CAZXSV010000006.1:66782-140540 GCA_964642735.1 uncultured Acidobacteriota bacterium | reverse complement strand
TGCTCGCTCCTTACATGCACACCAGCATGCTCGTCGCTCGCGCCTGGCCAGCGAGTCTGGGGGCCGGCAGCAAAGTGCAAACGTTATTCATTGACAGGCCCTAAGGGCTCGGCGCAACCGTGAGTGAAAAGACCAAAGAGGAAGCGACAGGGTCAAGACGATGGCGCTTCCTGGACCGTTTTAAATTTGGACTGGTTTCCATTCTCGGCTATTGGACCATCCGGTTGGTCTGCAGTTCGCTGCGCTGGGAGAAGACCGACTGGCGCCTGATGGAGTCGGTCCATAAAAAGGGCAAGCGGTGCATCGTCGCATTCTGGCATAACAGAATATTCATCGGGACTTACGCGTTTCGCGGTCGAGGCATCGTGGTAATGACAAGCCAAAACCGAGACGGCGAATACATCGCGCGCGTCATCCGGCGCTTCGGTTACGGCGCCGCCAGAGGATCCAGCACCAGGGGCGGGCGCGGCGCCGTTGTCGAAATGCTTCGCCAGATGAAACAAAACCGGGACGTGGCTTTTACAATGGACGGTCCGCTCGGCCCACGCTATGTGGCCAAGCCGGGCGCCGCATACGTAGCCCGAAAAAGCGGCAACGCCGTGCTTCCGATCAGCGTCTCGGTCGAAAAGAAATGGATTGTGCGCAGCTGGGATCATTTTATTGTCCCCAGACCGTTTTCCAGGGCTTTTCTGGTCCTTGGCGATCCGATTTACGTCGGGAAAGACGCAACAGAAGAGGAGATAAGGAAAGCGGAGACAGCCATTCAGCGGGCGTTGGACGATCTTCAATTCATTTCCGATACGCACTGGGGAGGGGAGGTCGTTCGCTGATAGGCGGCTACGGCGGCAATTTCAAAAGGCGTTTCATAGTCATTCAGTTCGGCGATGCCGACGTCATCGATCCCGAGAAACTTTCAAGGCGATGAACATGACGGGAACCGGCTATTAACGTTGACCTTGAAAAAACGGCGCCTTAGGATTGATGCCGACAATGGCTATAAAGAAAAACCGGGAATTGCCAAAACAACCTGCCATATCATGGCTGGAACAGATTTATTTCACGGAAGGGCATGAAGCGGCAAACGAAGCTTTTCAGCGGCTGCTGCCCGATGCCGATTTGCGCTCCTATTGCCTGCAGAGGCCCGGACAAGGCCAGCTTGCGCAAAGAACCGACATCCAATCCGCAGAAAACGTGGCGTACAAAAGCTTCAACGCTCCTTCGCTCTGGAACGTCCCCTTCTCGGTGCTTCGCGTTCATCTTGACCACACGCCGAGGAACGATTTTGTCTATCATGGCGGCGAGGAGCTGCTTATCCCCATCTCCGGTCGGATTCGGTTTCACTTTTTCTGCAACAATGATGCGCAAAGAGCGGATGTCAAAGTTGCAGAAAACATCATCAGCCCCGGCGAGTTGATTCGAATCAACTCTCAGTTGCCGCACCATGCATGGGCGGTGGATGAATGCGACGCCGAGGCGTGGATGGTTCTGAGGCACCTGGGGAGCGCGGAAGCTTCGATTCGCGTCAATTACGACTGGACCGGGATGGATCTTCATTCGGCGCCTCGCGCCTTGCGGGAAAACGATCTTCAGGTCCCCGGTCGATATGCCATGATCTCGTGGGGAATTGCGGAAAGGATGAGGCTATCTCGGGAGCAGGCGAACCTTCGTGTTTCCCAGGTGGCGAATGCGTGCGGCATCGACGCCGCCCAGCTGAGCAGGATAGAAAACGCTGAAATCGACGCGCCGCTTGAAACGCTGATCCGGGTCGCCAGGTTCCTGCGCATCGGCATCGACAATCTAATCGCCCCTCCTCCGTGGCAGCGCCAAATATTCCATTTGCCCGATGCGAACGAAAAGTCTGCGGATCCATTGCACGTGCGAATGGCGAAGCCTCCGGCGCGCGAACATTTTCTGCATCCGAGCTGGCGATATCTGCCCGCCGGCGCCTCTGTCGAAATCAATGAACAGCCATGGCTTTCAATGGGAGCCGTTGCGAGCTGGATTGTGATGGCCGGGCGTCTCATTGTGAACATCCGGGGGCTTGTCGAGAATTCCGTGGAGCTTCTGGAGGAAGGAAGCGTCGTCCATTTCAGGCGGGCTGCGCCCTTCCGAATCCAAGCCCTGGAATCGAGTGAAATCGTCCAAATCGTCTACGAGGGGGCATGCACTTGCCCGGATCCCGCGAAGGAATAAAAGACTGTCCTTGTCGTTTCCGCAAGGAAGAAGGCAGGACTGCGTCTAACAGCGTGGCAAAGTGCAATCGGGAGTATTGCTCGCTCCTTATTCTCGGCCGGGCTGCTTAGGGCCTGCGCAAAAATAACTTCACATTTTGCTGCTGGCTCTCAGGATGGTTGAACATGCGAAAAAGTGACGTAGATATTTGCAATTCTGAGAGCCAGCAGCCCTGCGGGGCGCGGCGGCGGGCGGGCATCTGCTGCGTTAGCGCTCCTCGACGATGTCCCACATCGCCTGCGTCGCGCCGCCTTGCATCTGCCCGCCCGGCGCTCGCGCCAAAATGCGAACTTATTTATGCGCAAGCCCTAACGCACCGTTATCGTGAATTCGGCGGTTTTAACGTTTCCTTCGGCATCCTCGGCAAAAAGCTTGTATTTGGTGTCCTGGTGCGGCATGACGTCAATGCAACGGCTCAATGAAGGCCAGACATCCCCGATGGGCGGTTCAATGCGCACGCGCTCCGAGTTCAGAACGCTGTAGCAAATTTTCACTTTTTCACCGCGGCGAACGGTTCCCGGGCTGGCATAGAATCCCAAAATGGCGAGGCGTCCTTCGTGATACGCCTCGGCTACATCCCGCTTTTTGGCCGACTGGCTCTTCTCCAATCGTTCGATCAATGCGCGGCTTGTGTTTTGTCGTGAAAAGTAAGTCCAGCCGAGGTAAATAATTGCGGCAATCACGACAAAAGAGATGAAAATAAAATATTTGCGCACCACACAATCCTCTGAGATTCACGGGAATCGACCGAAGCGGACGAGAATCCCAACGCTGATTTTTACAGTTATTTTTCCTGAAAGGTTCGTCCGTGCCGGCAACTCATTTTTTATTTTTGAAAAACTGCCTGCCGGCGCCAAGTAAAATAATCAATCCCAGAACTGCCATTATTCCGCATAAATAGTATGCAACGGAAGGATCTACGGACTGCATTTTCTGCCTCCTTTAGAACGCCATGCGATGGTTTTACCACTTTTGGCCGCGATGACTCAGCCTCCAGATAATGTAAAACAACAAAGCTGCGCCCATCGATACCAAGATCTGTATTATCAGAATTTTCCATGGCCACGCCATATCGCAATCATCCTTTCGATATTATGCTTTTGCAGCGAATGGATTCGCTTCGCTTTTTTGTTCGGATTCTTTTAACTGACGCAAAAAGCCGGGTTTGCCCGGCAGCACGAGATTCAAAACCATCCCCAGCACAAAAGTGACAAAGACTGTAGGGTAGACGTTGTTGGTCAAATAGGGAGGCGCCCAGGAAGGGATTGCGATCGTCCAATAGAAATTCGCCGCGTAAGCTGCCAGAATGGTGGTCCAGGCGGCGATTTTGTTGACCTTCCACATCATTCCTATCAGATAGACTCCGAAAACAGGAATTGCAAAAGAGAATGTCCACATAAAGACCGGCAGGATCGAAGGCAGTTTAAGCGCAGGAACGACGACCAGAACCGAAGCCACGATAATCATGATTCGTGTGCAAATTAAAAATGCCCGATCGCTCATTTTCGGATGGACGGCTCTTTTGAAGATGTCGTGCACGATAATATGAGAGGAAGCGAGGATCAGGCCGCCGGTGGTGGAGAGGGTCGCGGAAAGAAGGGCTATCATCAAAAGGCCGACGATCCATGGAGGAAGCGCTTCCAGCGCCAGGCCGGGAACCGAAAGCTTCGCCCCTTTAGCGGCTATCGTGGGGATGGCCATTCCGACGAGGGCCAGAATGACCCAGGGGAACGCGGCCATGCTGTTGATGAATGCGGCCCAGAAAACGCCCCGCCGGATGTCCGACTCGGATCTGGCGGCCAGAATCGGCTGATTCTGGGCCTGGGATGCGCTGCACATAAACACCAGCAGAATCATGCAGGGGAAAATGATCCCCATCATCACGTCAGGCGAAAAATGGGCGACGCTGGTTTTCCAGGCTGTTCCCGCATTTGCATAATAATCGGATATGGATTCCCAGCCGCCGCGTCCGGACAGCCAGGCGCCGGTGGCAAAAACGGCTGTAAAGGAGCCCGCGATCAGCATGCAGGCGTTAAACAAGTTCATCCACGCAGCCTGCATCAATCCGGCGGCGATGATATATAGAATTGTCAAAACGACGCCTATAACAATGCAATGAGGGGCAAAGGGAATGGCGCCGCCGCTCAAGGCATAAAGAGCCGTGGCTGTGGCTGTTATTTCGGCAATGCAGATGCCGATCAATTGAGCGGGAAAAACGGCGGATATCAGCCATCCGATTCTTTCGCCGAAAATTTTTCCCATGCCTTCCGGGAAAGTCTGCACGTTAAGGCGGCGGAACCAGGGGCCGAACCAGAGCAGGAAGAGAGGCACGAACAGGCCGCCGGAAATGATGCCCCACCATAAAACGCTGGCGCCCATATCCGCCGAAGCCTCCCACAACGAGAGCGTGTGCCCCGACCCGAGAGGAGCAAGGACAAACCCGGCCATGACAAGAGGCCAGGCAAGCGAACCGCCGCCGGTCACGAAATCATTGCCCGATTTTATTTTCTTTTTTAGAAACAGGCTCGTGCCAACGCTCAGGATAAAAAAATAGGCAATTGCGATCACTAATGCTGTGGACATTGAGCTCCTTCCTCTCGAAAGCCCGGTTTTTCCAAAAATAGAAAAAATCCGGCAGGCGCCGCCCAAACGGGCGGGTGATTTTCAGGAATGTTTCCGGCATCCGCTCCAAAAAGTCCGAAAACCAGTTTAATTCAATCAGGCTTAAAAAGGCAGACCGCTGCTTCCTTCTTTTGCCCGGCAAATCGCCGCCGAAACTCACTAAAAAATTTTTCGAATATTACTACGAAATAGAAGCGCCAGCCATATCTTTGGATTCGTTTTACTCATTTTCCGCTCAATAAATCATCCGCTGCGGCCGTAAAATCGTTCGTCCGGCGTCTATAAACCCACTGTATTCTATGGCTCGCGGTTAATTTATGCCCGGCATGCGGCATTAGGCTTGCTTTTTTCGAGAGCAATTTCTATGATTTAGGTTTTGCATTCAGACGGATGCAGTTACGGAGACACGCAAATCATGAGTAAAAGAACGTTCCAACCGAACAACAGCAAGAGAAAGAAAGTGCACGGCTTCAGGGAGCGGATGTCGAGCAAGGGCGGCCGGCTGGTGCTCAAGCGAAGACGCGCCAAAGGCAGAAAAAGGTTGACGGTGAGTGGTTAGGGAAAACTCCGAGGAATTCAGACATGAAGTCCGGATTGTGCGCTCCTCGGACTATCAGAAGATTTACAAAGAAGGCAGGAAAGTGCATTCGGAGAAATTCGTTCTTTTTGGACGAGAGAACGGAATCGGCCATCACCGGTTGGGGATAACGGTGTCGAGAAAAGTCGGCGGCGCTGTTGTCCGTAATCGAATTAAGAGATTATTTCGAGAGATTTTCCGGAAATCGCACAAAGAAATGCCGGGGCGGCTGGACATGGTGGTCAACGCCAAAGCCCGATGCGCCGGCGCCGGATATCTTGAATTGCAGGAAGAATTTAGCGCAGCAGTGCGAAAAATTTGTCGATAAGGATGGCGCATCTTCATCCATAGGGGCAAGATGGGACAATCCTTCAAAGGCATGGCCGTCAGCCGAGTCGCAGCATTGATTTTGCTGGCATTGAAGAGCTACAAGCGATTCATCTCGCCACTGCTGCCGCGTGCATGCCGCTTTGAACCGACCTGTTCGGTTTATATGTATCAGGCAATCAAACAGAAGGGAATTTGGAAGGGATCCCTGCTCGGCGCCAAGCGTTTGCTCAGATGCAATCCGTTCTGCGCTGGCGGATTTGATCCGGTTCCTTAGCTATTCCCGTCAATTATCCGGATTTGAACGGAGCCGGCCTCTAAGCGGGCGTTTACTGGAAATCATGGAAAAAAGAGCGATTTTAGCGATCGGATTATCGGTGCTGGTGTTCATCGGCTTCCACTGGTACCAGCAAAAGCATACGCCGCGCCCTCAGCCGCAGCAGCCTCGCCCCGGAACAAGCGAACAGAGCAAAGACGCTCCGCCTGTCGCGGCGGAGCAGTCGCCTCCTGTGCCGGCCGCCGCTGAGAATCTGGCGGTTCAATCGGGCGCCGACACCAAAGCCGGACCTCAAAAAACGACCGTTACGGCCAGCCTCTACCAGGCGGTTGCTGAAAACAAGGGCGCCGTTTTGACCGGCTGGCAGCTGAATAAATACAAAGATTCGAAGGGCGACGCTTTCGAAATGATTTCCGCCAATCAGGGAGGCGGAAGCTGGATATATCCGGGATCGATGATTTTCCGGGATTCCCGACTGACGGATCTTGCCAACAAGGAATTTTATGAAGTAGCGGTCAACGGCGCCGCTGCAGATTCGGACAAAAGCATTTCTGTCCCTGCGACTATTGAAATGAAGCTGCGGAGGGGCGATCTGGAGATCGTCAAGAAATTCACTTTTGACCGGGAAAATTACCTGATCGATCTCTCAATCACGGCAAATAAAGGGGGCAAGGAACTGGACTTCCAGTTTGTCCTGGGACAGGACATAGGTCCCACCCAGGAGCATCTGGACACTTCATCCAAGCTGCAGGCTGTTTACTATCAAGGAGGAAAAGTCAAAAGGGAGGATCCGCCGAAAGATCCCGCAGAGGTCAAAAAAATTGAAGGCGAAAGCCGGTGGGCCGGGTTGGACGTTCATTACTTCTCCATAATTGCAATCCCGTCAAAACCGTTCCCCTACTATCAGATACAGAAACGAAGCCTTGAAGGCAAGGATGAGATAAGTCTGCTTAAGCTGACAGCGCCTTCGGATGGAACGCTGCAATGCAAGGTTTACCTTGGGCCGAAAAAGCAGTCGGATCTGGCGGCGGTCAAAGCGGCGGACGTCTCAGGAGTGATCGATTATGGAATGTTCACATTTTTGGTTCTTCCGCTGCTGGCTTTTTTGCGCTGGATAAACCAGTATGTGAATAACTATGGATACGCAATCATTACTTTGACATTCCTGTTGTCGTTGATTCTGTTTCCGTTCCGCCTCAAACAGATGCTGTCGATGAAGAAGATGCAGGCGGTCCAGCCGAAGGTTAAAGCGATTCAGGAGAAATACCGGCGCTACAAGAAAACGGATCCCAAGCGCGCCGAAATGAACCAGGAGATAATGGCTCTCTATAAAGAGCACAACGTGAATCCCCTGGGAGGCTGCCTGCCGCTCATATTGCAGATGCCGATTTTATTCGCGTTTTATTCCCTCCTTCAGTATTCCATCGAGTTGCGGCACGCGCCTTTTATCGCCTATATTCACGATCTTTCAGTAAAAGACCCCTACTATGTGCTGCCGGTAGTGATGGGAATTACGATGTATGTTTCCCAGAAAATGACGCCGATGACGCCGGGCGCCGATCCCACGGCGACGAAGATGATGACCATTATGCCGGCCATTTTCACGCTGATGTTTTTGAACGTTTCGAGCGGCTTGAACCTGTATTTCCTATGCAGTAATATCTTCCAGGTCGCATTCCAAAAGATCGCCGAGAGGTGGACGGGTGACGGAAAATCAAGAGCTCAGTCAAAAGCGTAAAGGATTGGAACGCTCGGCAGAATCCGTCGTTGAGTTCTGCCGAAACCTTGTCGGCTTCATGCAGCTGGACCTGGAGCTGCAGGTCAATGAAGAAGACGGAGTCATTACTGTCGATTTGACCGGGCCGGACCGGCCTCTTCTGCTCTCCAACACCGCCGCACTTATGAACAGCATGGAATATTTATTGAACAGAGTGTTCCGCGGCGGCAAGGAGGATGCTCCGGGCGTTTTATTGGATTCCGAGCAGTATCGGCGGCATCGAGAAGCGGAATTGACGCTTCTCGCACAAATGGCTGCAAAAAAGGCGATTTCATTGGGAAAGCCGCTCGAGCTTCAACCGATGACTCCCCGGGAGCGCAGGATCGTTCACCTGGCATTGGCCGGAGTGGAAGGAGTCCGCAGCCAAAGCGTCGGCGAGGGCGACAACCGCAGCGTCACGATTTTACCTTCCTGAAAAATCAAGATCCGGAATCCGCGCACCGGGAATTTGACGTCGAATCCTATGAAAGATCAGGCTGACACTATCTGCGCCCTGTCGACCGCCGCCGGCCGCGCCGGGCTTGCAGTGGTCCGGATGAGCGGGCCGCAAAGCTTTTCTTTTCTCAGAAAAATATTTCGGTCCTGTGCGGATTCTGAAGATCCGCCACCGCGCCGGGCGAAGCTGGGCAGAATAGTCGATCCGGCCAGCGGGGCGCTTGTCGATGAGGCGATTGCAACCAGCTTCCCGTCGCCCCGGTCTTATACCGGCGAGGATCTGGTTGAATTTTCACTTCACGGAAACCCGGTTCTTGTTTTCGCCTTGCTCGACGCGCTCTGCTCTTTGGGCGCAAGAATTGCGGCGCCGGGCGAATTTACGATGAGGGCGTTTTTGCATGGGCGAATGGATCTGACGCAGGCGGAAGCCGTACGCGATATCATTGAAGCTGCGACCATGCGGCAGGCGAAGGAGGCGGAACGTCAACGCTTCGGATCCATTGCGAGGCAGCTGCAGCCGGTCAAAGAACGGCTGATCGAAAGCATCGTCCAAATGGAAGCGGCCGTTGAATTTGCGGAGCAGGACCTTTCTTTTCAATCGCGCGAGTCCGTGAAAATGCAGCTGGAGAGCGTCGAGGAAGAGATAAGCCGGTGGATCGAGTCTTACGATCGGGGAAAAATTGTCCGGGACGGTTTCAACATGGCCGTCGTCGGACGTCCGAATGTCGGTAAAAGCAGTGTTTTCAACGCTCTTCTGGCCCAGGATCGATCCATTGTCGCCGAAGCCCCGGGGACGACGCGGGACCTGGTTTCTGAACACACAAGCATAAACGGAATCCCGGTCCGGCTTCTGGATACTGCAGGGATTCGGGATACGGAAGACGGGGTCGAGAGGTTGGGAATCGATCGAAGCAGGCAGGCGATTGCCGATTCGGACGCCATCCTGTTCATCCTTGACACAAGCAGGCCGAAGGCGATCGAGGACATGGATCTCAGGAACAAGCTGGCGGATTCCAGATGCATCGTGGTGATGAACAAGTCGGATCTGCCGTCGCGCTGGACTGCTGAAGAAAAGGAATCGTTTGCCGGAGCGCTCCCTTGGCTGGAGGCATCAGCCAGGACCGGATCTGGGATCGACCGCCTTCGTGCGCTGATAATGCGCGGCCTGATGGGTTCAGAAGACGGCGCAGCGGAAGGGATAATGGTTACGAATCTCCGGCACTGCCGTTGTCTGAAAAGAGCGAAAGACGAAGTCGGACATGCCTCAGCAGCGCTCAGGGAAGGACTGTCCGAGGAATTTGCGCTCGCAGACCTTTACGGCGCGCTGAATTCGCTTGGCGAGATTACCGGGGAAACTCATGTGGAAGATTTGTTGACCCGCATATTTTCCGGTTTCTGCATAGGGAAATAGGAATTCTCAAAATGGATTGGATTGAGCGGGTCCGCCTTTTGGTCCGCGGCAGTCTTGACAAACAGGGCGTTTTTTTCTGGACGGATCGAGATGGAAAAGCTTGACGTCATCGTTGTGGGCGGAGGGCACGCGGGATGCGAGGCAGCCATTGCCGCTGCGAGGATGGGGGCCAGGACCGCGCTTATTACATTCAACCTGGACCTTGTCGCACAAATGTCCTGCAACCCGGCGATCGGGGGGATCGCCAAGGGCCACCTGGTTCGTGAAATAGACGCGCTTGGCGGAGCTATGGGAGAGGTCGCCGACAGGACGGGAATACAGTTCCGGCTTTTGAACAGCAGCCGGGGACCGGCCGTGCAGGCGCCGCGCTGTCAATCTGATAAAGCCAAATATACCAATGAGATGCTGTCATTTCTGAAAAAACAGCAGCGTCTTCAGCTGGAGAGCGTGGAAGTCGTGGGTCTGCTGTTGGAAAAGAATGCGATCAAGGGCGTTCAGCTGGCGGACGGCCGTCAGGTTCGATCGCGATCGGTGGTGATCACGAGCGGTACGTTCTTAAATGGCGTCATCCATGTTGGGAATGCAAGCCATGCAGGCGGGCGGCTTTTCGAATCGCCCTCGATACATCTAGCTAAACAATTGAAAGAAATAGGCTTAACAATAGGAAGGCTAAAAACCGGAACGCCGCCTCGACTGCATCGAGATACGATCGATTACGCGCGATTTGAGGAGCAGAAGGGGGACGAGAGGCCTACATTTTTTTCAATGCGCACGCGAGATTGCACGCTGAACCAGGTTTCCTGCTATCTGGGCTACACGAATGAGAAGATGCACTCGGTCATCAGAGCGAACCTGAAGAAATCGGCTCTCTATGGCGGATTTATCACCGGGATTGGCCCAAGGTACTGTCCGAGCGTGGAGGACAAGATTGTTAAGTTCTCTGAAAAGGAAAGGCATCAGATATTCCTGGAACCGGAAGGGCTGGATGCAGATGAAATATACCTCAACGGTCTTGCGACGAGCATGCCGGAAGAAGTGCAGAGTGAAATGATCCAGTCGATACCGGGGCTGGAAAAGGCCAAAGTGCTGAGGTTCGGCTATGCGATTGAATATGATTTCGTTCAGCCCACGGACCTGGCGCCGACGCTCGAAACCAAGAAGTTTTCCGGATTATTCCATGCGGGCCAAATAAACGGGACGACCGGCTATGAAGAGGCGGCGGCGCAGGGGATGGTCGCAGGGATCAACGCGGCTCTTCAGTCCTTCGGGGAGGAACCGCTGTTTTTTCCCCGGGAGGAAAGCTATATCGGGATCATGGTGGATGATCTGGTGACGCGCGGGGTGGATGAGCCGTACAGAATGTTCACGTCGCGTTCCGAATTCAGGCTGCTGATGCGCATCGACAATGCCGACAAGCGGCTTTCACCTCTGGGGCGGCGTCTCGGGCTGCTATCGAATTCCGACTATGAAGCTGTCGAGCGGAAGTACAGGGAAGCAGACCGATTAAGGTCGTTTCTGAGAGATCGCCGTTGGAATCCAAAGGATGCGTCCTGTCCGGCTCTGGGGGAGAAACTGGATATCGAAGCGGTAAAAGGATCCACGTTAGAGGAGATATTGCGGCGACCGGGGGTAAATCTGGCCGATCTGTCGCCCCTGCTCCAGGCTTACGGTCTCTGGCCATGCGACGAAGCTGCAGGAAGGTCGGTGGAAATCGAGATCCGGTACGAAGGGTATATTCAGCAGCAGAAAAGAGACGCTGAAAAATTGCGGCGAATGAGCGCCCGAGTCCTTCCACAGGATCTGGACTATTCGAAGATCGACGGGCTGAACCGGGAAATGCGCGAAAAATTGGCAAGGGTCAAGCCCAGAGATATTGCGATGGCTTCGAGAATTCCCGGCATCACGCCGGCGGCTGTTTCCATTTTAAACATTTACCTCGAGATGCGGCAGGCAAAAAAGCAGAAAACCAAGCACCAGGGCGGTTCCAGGTGAAATCCTCCGAAGGGCTGAAAAGACTTCTGGATGAATTATCGATTCCCTCCGCGTCGGATTGCAGCCTAAAGCTTCAGTCGTTTCTGATCCTCCTCGAAAAATGGAACGTCCGCATCAACCTCACCTCTTCGACCGAATGGGACTTCTTGAAACCATTGTTTGCGGAAGGTTTGTGGGCTTCGGGCTATTATCCGTCCGGTTCCGTCCGGCACCTTGACATCGGAAGCGGCGCCGGTTTCCCCTGCATCCCGATACGGATTATGGCGCCGCAAATGAAGCTGGAAATGGTCGAAAGCCGGGCAAAGCGCGCTTATTTCCTTGAAACTGCCGTTTCCGAGCTTGGACTTGAAGGCTCTGAAGTGCACCAGGAAAGAATGGGCGCATTTTTACAAAACAGCGATAAAACCTGGGACTGCTTTTCCTGGAAAGCGATGAAAATTGGCGAAGAGGAGTTCAAGCTTCTTTTTAAGCATTCACTGGCGGAAAGCCGTTTCTGGATGTTCCACGCGAAAGAATATCCCGTCAAGAATGAGGATATGATTAAAAAGATGATGGAAATGGAAAGGCAGGAGAGCTTTCCTGAAAAGAAAGAGTGGCGGCTGTCCATTTTCCGGATTAAAAGAGTTCACAAATCAGAGTCTCCGCTTGTCAGTTAAAACATTCGAAGCGTTTCACGTGAAACACAGAGAATCCGGGATTTATTTTTGCCTCCTGAAATCCGGGGTCGCATGGCGAAATAATATAACAACGAAGCGCTGATTTATAAATTTTAAGGCTTCGCGGCCCATATCGGCGAACGGCCCCTGATTTCAAAACCCTTTATGAATAAATGAGAACAGGTTTGTTGTTTCACGTGAAACACAGAGGTTCGGCATTTATTGATGCCGCTTGAAACCCGGAACCGAGCGCCAAAAGAATCGAACAATGAAAAAAACAAAGGGCAAGAAACTCCAATTTAAAAATTTTTTGGGTTTCACGGTTGATTTCGGCGGCTGCCCCCGACTCCAAGGCTGTTTTTTAGTGACTGGAAGCTGGAAACCGGGAACTCTTTTGTGGTAATCTCGCCACGCAAAGATAAATCCAATGGCGAAAGTAATTGCTGTGACCAATCAGAAGGGCGGCGTCGGCAAGACGACGACGACGATCAACCTTGCCGCGGCTTTGGCCATAGCGGATATGCGCGTCCTGGCGGTCGACACCGATGCGCAGGCGAACTGCAGCAGCGGTCTGGGCGTCGCAAGAGGCGCTTCCAGGAAAAGTCTTTACGACGCGCTCATTGGGGAGGAGCCGCTGACTTCCATCCTGGTCGACACGGAACTCGACAACCTGAAACTTGCGCCTGCCGACTCCAGGCTCACCGGAGCTGCAATTGAAATGATCGAACTGCCTGAACGGGAATGGCTGCTCAAAAAAATGCTGGCGCCCCTGCTGGGCAGGTTTGATTTTATCCTGATCGACAGTCCCCCGTCGCTAAACATCCTGACGCTGAACGGATTGGTCGCTGCAGATTCCGTCCTGGTCCCCATCCAGTGCGAATATTTTGCGCTGGAAGGTTTAACGGACCTTTTTGACACCCTCGCGCGGGTCCGACGCAATTTCAATCCGAAGCTTTCTATCCAGGGAATCCTTTTAACGATGTTTGACGAGCGGACCAATCTCAGCGCCCAGGTGAGAGACAACCTCCAGCAGCATTTTGCCGACCGCATGCTGCAGACGGTCATTCCGCGCAATGTCCGTCTGGCGGAAGCGCCCAGCTTCGGGAAGCCGATTTTGCTCTATGACATCCGTTCCAAAGGCGCCGAAAGCTATGTAAAATTAGCCAAGGAAATTCTAAACCATGAAAAAAAAGGCGTTGGGTAGGGGTCTGGAAGCGCTTATTCCTGAAGCAAATAAAAGCGAACCGCCGGCGAACGAAATCGACATCGACCTGATTTCCCGAAATCCAAGCCAACCCAGGTTGAGGATGGATGAAGAGCGTTTGGAGGAGCTTGCCGCGTCCATTCGCGCAAATGGAGTGCTTCAGCCTATTCTGGTCCGCCCTTTCGAAAACGGATACCAGCTTGTCGCCGGCGAGCGCCGCCTTTCGGCCGCCCAGCGGGCGGGTCTGCTGAAAATACCTGCGGTCGTCCGGGATGTTCCGGATGAACTCCTCCTTGAATTCGCGCTGGTTGAAAATATTCAGCGCGAGCCTTTGAACCCGATCGAGGAAGCGCAGGCATATCAGAAATTGATGGAAACCACATCTGCAACCCAGGAATATATCGCTGAACGCCTGGGAAAAGATCGTAGCACCGTCGCAAACTCCATTCGCTTGTTGAAACTGCCGCCGACAGTCAAATCTTTCGTCGCCGATGGCAAAATCTCGCCCGGCCACGCTCGAGCCCTGCTCGCTTCCAACGCCACTTTCGCCGAAATGGCGAAAACGGCTTCTTTGATTATTGAAAAAGGCTGGTCGGTTCGCGAAACAGAACGCTGGGCAAAACGCCAGCCAAAAGCTCAGATGCTGCCTAAAATCCAGGATCCTAACGAAGCCGCCGCAGCAGACCGGCTTCGTTTGATTTTAGGCGCCAAAGTTGAAATTATTTCAAAAACAAAGGGAAAAGGTGAAATAAAGATTCATTATTACAGCCAGGAAGATTTAATGCGCATTTATTCAATTCTGGCGGGTAAAGCCATTCCAACGGAGTCAAACCATGCAATTCAAGAAGAGAAAAGAAGGGGATGAAATCGTCAGCCTTTTAGGCGAAGGAGCGGAGCTTAATGGCGAGATTTCCTTCACTAACGGGTTGAAAGTGGATGGCGTCGTCAAAGGAAAAGTGCGATCGGAAGCCGCTCTCGTGATAGGACGACCCGGCAGAGTGGAAGCCGAAGTGAATGTCAAGAAGATTTCCATCGAAGGAGAATTCCACGGCGTCATCCGCGCTTCCGAAAGAGTTGAAATTAATAAGGATGGGAAAGTCTACGGGGACATCTTTTCTCCCTGCCTTATCATCGAGGCCGGCGCAATCTTCGAAGGGCGCTGCAACATGTCCGAAAAACGAACTTCAAAACAGGACGACGACATTCTTCTGAAAGCCGCCGAGTCTTGATAATCGCGAGAGGGCATCAATTGTCATCTGCAGATATCTTTAATGATTTCAAGAACTTAGCGTCTTCCGGAGTGATCTGCAATCTAACCGGCCCCTCCGGGGCGCCGGAAGGGGCTTCCTCGTCCGATTTGCGGCTGAATCCGACTTTGGCTTCTATGACCAGGAATATCTCGTATCCCGCATCGCGTATTTCCTGGATGCGTTCGTTGATCTTCGGCGATTCAGCCAAAGTTTCGTTGATGGATTCACCAAGATGTTTCATCAGCTGTTTGATTTCCATTTCCGGCATTTGGCTCTCCCGGCGCTTTTTGGCAGCCTGGATCTATTTTACCCTTCCGCGCCGGAAGTTGCAATTTATGCCGGGATGAATTGCATCTCGGGGCTTCGATGGCCCTGTCAATCCAAAGCCGTCAGCCGGGGCTGCCAGAGCCTTATTTTTGTTCTTTGGGTCGTTTTATGAAACCTTTCATCTTTAGCGCTCGTAGTATTCGACGTTGCCCAAATGGAGGTATTGATGAGCAAGAGGAAAAAGATTTGGATAATCTGCGCCGTAGCCGCTTTGCTGCTGATCGTGCTGTTTGCCAGCGTCAAGTTCAGCAGGAAAGACACGACTCTCGTTCAGACTTCCAAGGTGCAACGCAAGGATGTATTGACATCCAAAGTCAACGCCAGCGGCGCCATTCGTGCAAAGGAATCTGTTGACATTCAAGCCGAAATCGCCGGCATCGTAACTGAAATCGCCGTGCGGGAAGGGGACGTCGTTAAAAAAGGGGACGTTCTGCTGAAGATCGATCCGATCCAGACCGAAGCGGACCGAAACGCCCGGCGCGCCAATTATGAAGTTTCGGTGGCCGACGCGCGCAACCAGGAAATCGTCATTGCGAATGCCGAAAACGATCTTATGCGCAGCGAAGCCGCCCTGAGATCTTCGCGCGCCGAACTCGAGAGAGCGAAAAGCAATCTGGCCAGAGTGGAAAACAGCTACCGACGCAAACAGCAGCTTCACGAAGAAGGAGTGATTTCACGGGAGGAATACGAAATAGCGCAGAATGACCACAAGCTCGCGAAGGCTCAGCTTGAAAGCGCGGAAGCTTCCGTTTCCCAGACGGAGACCAGCATCAAAATAGCCAGGAACAGCATTGAACAAAGGAAAATCGACTTCAGTTCCTCCAGGCTGCGCATGAAAGCGGCGGAGGCCAATTTGACCAGCGCCAACGATCAGCTGCGCAAGACCACTATCCCCGCTCCTCTCAGCGGCGTCGTCACCCAGCTGCTGGTCGAAAAAGGGGAGCGGGCTCAACCCGGCATCATGAGCAACCCGCAGGCGACCCTGATGACCATCGCCGATTTGAGCGTCATTCAAGCCGAGCTGAAAGTCGATGAAACCGATATCGTCAATTTGTCGCTTGGAGACAGCGCCCAGATAAAAGTGGACGCCCTTCCGGACGATACTTTCGAAGGGGAAGTCACCGAAATAGGAAACAGCCCGATCCAAAGCTCATCCACGCAGGAAGCGAAGGATTTTAAGGTGATCGTCACATTGAAAGATCCTTCCTCCAAGATTCGCCCCGGAATGTCCTGCACCGGCGACATCATTACCGAGACCAGACAGAATGTTCTGGTAATGCCGATCCAGGCTCTGACGGTCCGGGATGTGGAAATCGACAAAGATGGGAATTATTCGCCTCCCGATCCTGCAAAAAGAAAACCCGGTTCGGGCGCCCAGAAAGTTGAGCAAAAAGCGAAACTCAAAAAGAAGGAGCTTGAAGGAGTTTTCGTTATAGATAAGAATAGAACCGCCCGCTTTCGCACCGTAAAGACCGGCATCTCGGGCGAATCCGAGATAGAAGTGCTGGGAAATTTGAAAGAGGGCGAAGAAATTGTGTCCGGCAGTTTCCAGACCCTGCGGACCATAAAGGACGGAACGGTCGTTAAAATCGACAACAAGACTCAATCAGACAAAAAAAGCTGATTTGTTTTTTCTGATGCATAGGGGAAATGCCATGAGCGGAACCAATGGAGCCAGCAAAAGCAGCGCAGGCGCTCAGAATGAAATCCTCATTGAAATCGAGGATCTATGGAAAACTTATCAAATGGGGTCCGAAGAGATCCACGCCTTGCGGGGCGTCTCCTTCGTCATCCCGAGAGGCGCTTACGTGGCCATCATGGGTCCCTCCGGATCCGGAAAATCCACGATGATGAACCTTATAGGCTGCCTCGACACTCCCTCTAAAGGAAAATATCTCCTGAATACGCGCCTGGTCTCCGAAATGGACGACGACGAACTCGCCCACATCCGAAACAAGGAAATCGGCTTTGTGTTTCAGACTTTCAACCTCCTGCCGCGCGCGTCCGCTCTTCACAATGTCGAGCTCCCGCTGATCTACAACGGAACCCCGTCGCATGAACGAAAAGAGCGCGCCATCAAAGCCCTTCAGGCGGTCGAATTGGGCGAGCGCCTTTATCACCGTCCCAACGAGCTTTCCGGAGGCCAGCGCCAGAGGGTTGCGATCGCGCGCGCGCTGGTCAACAACCCGTCCATCATCCTGGCGGACGAGCCGACCGGGAACCTGGATTCCGCAACCAGCAGTGAAATCATGGCTCTGTTCGACCAGCTGCACAGTCGCGGGAATACGATCATCCTGGTCACGCATGAACCGGATATCGCCCTGCACGCGCACCGGGTGATCCGGCTCCTGGACGGTCAAATCGCAAGCGACGAAAAGTCGAAAAAATAACGCCGCCCAGGATTGCGGCTTTTTTGAAGGGATGTTTTCGAATGCGGCTGCCGCGACAGCCGCATTTTTTTTGCAGCGTGTCGGAAGAGCGTTGCTTCTAACCCGACTCATGAAGCTTCTACTGCGGAGGCGGATCCGGGCATGTCTACTGCGTTGCGCTCCGTCGGGCGCCTCGACGTACTGTCGAGCACGCCTGCGGGGCCCTCGGTCGCGCTGGCTGAAAAGCGCCAGATGCGCCTTGTATCCATGCCCGCCCCCGCATCCTCGCTACCAAGCTTCATGAATAATGCGGGTTAAAACAACTGCGAGCCGATGAAGCGAGCCTGGCTTTTGAGTTCCTCTTCAATGCGCAGCAGTTGATTGTATTTGCATATCCGGTCGGTCCGGCTTGCGGAGCCCGTTTTGATCTGTCCGGCGTTGGCGGCCACGGCAAGGTCGGCGATAAAGGAATCCTCCGTCTCTCCCGAGCGATGGGAAATCACGGTCGTGTAGCCATCCACTTTGGCCAGCTCTATCGTGTCCATGGTTTCGCTCAAAGTCCCGACCTGGTTCGGCTTGATTAAGATGCTGTTGGCGACCCCATCGGCAATCCCGTCTTGAAGGCGTTTGGCGTTGGTGACGAATACGTCGTCTCCGACGAGCTGGATTTTTTCTCCCATCGCCGACGTGAGCGCAATCCAACCCTGCCAGTCGTCTTCGGCCATGCCGTCCTCGATGGAAACGATCGGATATTGGCCGGACCAGCTTTCGTAAAGCTGAATGATTTGATCCGAATCCAGGCGCGCGCCGGTGGATTTCTTGAAATGATAGTTGTCGCTTTCGTAAAATTCGCTCGCTGCGACATCCAGCGCGAGGCATATCTGCCGCCCGGGTTTGTATCCGGCTTTTTCAATCGCTTCCAGAATCAGCTCGATGGCTTCTTCGTTGGACTTCAAGCTCGGCGCAAATCCGCCTTCGTCTCCCACTCCTGTGGCATATCCTTTTTTCTTTAAAACGCCTTTCAGGGAATGAAAGGTTTCCACTCCCATGCGCAGGCTTTGCGAAAAAGCGTCCGCGCCCGACGGCACGATCATGAATTCCTGAATGTCGAGGTTGTTGTCGGCGTGGGCGCCGCCGTTGATAATATTCATCATCGGCGCCGGCAGAATGCAGGCGTTTGTCCCGCCCAGATACCGGAAAAGCGGCAGCCCAAGACTCGCCGCTGCGGCTCGGGCCGCCGCCATCGACACCGAAAGCAAAGCATTGGCGCCCAGCAGCGCCTTGTTTGGCGACCCGTCCAGATTGATCAGGATCTGGTCGAGACCTCTTTGATTGAAGACGGATTCCCCGATAAGGGCCGGTGCGATGATGGTGTTGACATTTTTGACCGCCTGCAGCGTCCCCTTGCCCAGGAAACGCGCCGCATCGCCGTCTCTCAGCTCGACGGCTTCATGAGTCCCGGTGGACGCCCCGGAAGGCACGGCGGCTCTGCCGCAGATTTTATTGTCGAGGACGACCTCGGCTTCAATCGTCGGATTGCCCCTTGAATCAAGAATCTCCCGCGCCCGCACCGACTGAATAGCGCTCATGATTTTCAAGCCTCCAAGCTTCGGTTATTCGCGTTTGCATGACAATTTGTCGAGTTTCAGGCCGGACCTTGGTTTCCGCTTTGAAGCGATGAGCGGTCCGGCAAAGCCGCGTCCAATTTCATACTGTATAACACAGGCGGCAGGGACGATCAAGAATCCCTTCCCTTTTCCGAAAAGGTGAAGTTCGCGGAGCAAAAATTGACAGCCTTCGGCAGCCTGTGCTAGCTTCTCCTTTCATACACTCGGAGGGAGGCAATGGAGCTTTCGACCAGGAAGGCAGGCGATGTTTTTATCATCGACGTCGAAGGGAAAATACTCTTTGGCGAGGGAGATGCGGAAATAAAACGGGCGGTGGACGAAATCCTGAAAAAGGGGGGCAGGAAGATTTTGTTGAATCTCGCCGGAGTCCCTTATCTGGACAGCGCCGGTTTGGGCGAGATAATCCGCTGCTTTACAACTCTTCGGAAAAACAACGGCAGCTTCAAGCTACTGTCGCCGAACCGGCGCATTATCGATCTATTCAATATCGCCAACCTGCTGAACGTTTTCGATTGGTTTGATGATGAGTCTTCCGCTCTTGCCAGCTTTAAATAAGACGACCCGATATCTGGCGGCGCCCGGCAAGGCCGCTCGAATGGCGCGGAGTGTTTTCCATGCACTTGTCCTCCTGACGGGCGCCGCGGGCTTTCTTCTTTTTTGCCCGCTGTCGTCCCGCGCGCAATCGCCCGGCAACGGGGTGACCTCCGAACATGTGCTGATGCGCCTGCCGGCAGAAAGAGAGGCGCTGGGCAGGGATATCATCGCCGATTTGGAGCGGTGCTATCTTTATATGGACGGGGCGACCGGCGGAAAATTGCCCGGAAAAATCGTCCTCATCGCCGACTGGGATCAGGCCGAAAGCAGCTGCAGCCGCCAGGACGCGCGGATCATTCTGGGGATGAACCGGCGGGCGGCGGCGGTGAATCCGGAAAAATATCTCAGGCACATCGCGGCGCGCGAGATTGCCCGGCTGGGACTTCTCCAGCTTTCCGGCGGCGCAGAACGCGAGGACAATGCTTTCCTGTTTGAGGGGATGGTCGAAATCCTGGCGCGGGAGTATTCCCATAGATCGCGCACTCTCGAAGCGGCATGGATCCTTTCGCAGTTCCTGGACAGGACGGGAAGGCTGGGGCTGTCCCGGCAGCGTTCCTGGTCTGTGTTTTCCGAAGGCGGGCGGACTTTCCTGGACGCTGCGCCGGGTGTCACTTTGCTGACCGTGCTGCGCGAAATGCAGGGCAGGGACAAGGCGCTGAAATTCTTCGAGTCTTTGAAAAAAGCCAGTCTGAGCCAAAGCCTCACGTCTGTTTTCAAAGCCCCTCTCGCCGAACTTGAAAAAGTCTGGCTGAAAAGAGTGCGGGATTACGCAGCGCCAGAGGATATCTCCGCGGACGACGACGTTCCTGAGCTTGCGCGGACAGATTTTTCCCCGGAACGATGCAGGCCGGGAGACCTTCTCGAGGTCCGGTTGTTCATCGAAGACGCCGCGGGAGATCTTTTGCCCGACGGAGTTTTTCTCAAAGACGAACGCACGGGACAAACGGTGCAGGCTCGCGCCGCTTCTCAGAAAAACGCCGAATACGTCACAGCCATAATTCCGGTGGATGCCGATTGTCCTCCCGGAAAATACGAATATGCGGTTGCGGCAATCGATGAAGCCGGCAATTTCCGGCGTTGGAGAGGGAGCTACTTGGTCTTGGCCCCCTGATTCGGAACCTTTTTGTTTTCCGTCACCCGCGCGATCGATTCCTTGGCGGCCTTGGATGGTTTGAGCTGGTCCGCTTTTTTATAGGCGTTGAGCGCGAGATCCCATTTCTTCTGCTTTTCGTACACCAGTCCTTTGCGGTCATAGGCGTCGGCGTTGTCCGGCAGCAGCTGCAGGGTCTGATCCAGCTCTTTTTCCGCTTCCGGATATTTTTTCTGGAACAGGTAAGCTTCCGCAAGCCGGTAATGGACGTATCCATTTTTTGAGTCGTATTCTTTCGCCTTCATCAAATGCTGCACCGCCATGGGATATTGTTTTGCCGTCAGGGAAGAGACGCCTTTTTTGAAATAAGCCTTGCCCAGCAGATCGGCGACGGCGCTCTGGCCGGCTTTCATCGAAAGGCTTTTCTCCAGCGCCTCGATTCCTTCATCCACTCGGTCCAAATTCAGATAGGCGGCGCCGAGTGTGGAGAAATCGGCCGGATTGGAGGAGTCCAGCCGAATGGCGCCCGTCAGATCGGAAACCGCGTCGTTGAATTTCCCGGTTTTAAAATAGGCAGCGCCCCGGAGTCTGTGCAGCAGGACCTTCTCCTTGCCGGCAAAATCGTCGCCTTTATTAAGCGCGGCGATGCTTTGGTCGTATTCTTTCCTGGCGAAATAGGCTTGAGCCAGGCCGTAGAAGGTCGAAAATGCGGTGGATTTTTTTTCAATCGCCTGGGTCAGGAACGAGATGGCGTTGGCATTGTCGCCAAGGCCGAGATAGCTCAATCCCAGAATTCGATATCCGGGCTCCCAATCGGGATTTTTGTCCAGCTCCGGTTTCATCTCTTGAATCGCTTTTGCATATTGCTTCTGGTTGTAATAAGCCACAGCCTGCTTGAAATCGGCCTGCAAGGGCTGGATCAGGAAAAAAACGGCGCCGGCGACGAACGAAAACCGGCGAACGACAGCAAACCTCATGGGGGCCTCCTATCAATGTTCTGTTAAAAGTAACGGGATCGATCGGCAAAGTCAATGCGGCGCTGACGGCTTCCTCCGGGAAAATCCAGGCTTGGCCGGCGAGCTCTTACTGTTTGATTCGAAAGCGTTTGAGTTTTTCACTCAGGGTGGTGGCGTTGACGGAGAGCAGTTCGGCCGCTTTTTTCTGGTTCCATTCTGTCTTCTCGAGCGCGGCAAGGATAAGCGTTTTTTCGAAATTCCCGACTTTCTCTTTTAATGGAGTCTGATCCCGGGCGGAATCTTCTCCGGAATCCCGCATCGGCGCCGCAATGTTTTTGGGAAACGAATCCGCACCGATCGTGTCGCCCGGCGACAGAACCACCGCGCGTTCAATGACATTTTCCAGCTCGCGGACGTTTCCAGGCCATGGGTAATCCAGCAGGATCTTCATGGCTGAAGGGTCTATCTTCAGGCTGTCCCTCTGGTTTTCATCGCCGTATTTTTTGATGAAATGATCGCACAGAAGGCGGATGTCTTCGGGCCGTTCACGCAACGGCGGCATTTTGATCGCAATGACATTCAGGCGATAGTACAGATCGTCCCGGAACCCCCCGCTGCGGACCGCCGCCTGGAGGTCGATGTTGGTGGCCGCAATAATCCGGACATCCACTTTTACGTTTTCCAGGCCGCCCAGCCTGCGGAATTCCCTTTCCTGAATCACCCGGAGCAGCTTCCCTTGCATTTCCATCGAAATCGTTGCGACTTCATCCAGGAAAAGCGTGCCTCCGTCGGCGGCTTCGATAAGTCCTTTCTTGGCGCTGGTGGCGCCCGTATAAGCGCCCCGAACGTGGCCGAAAAGCTCGCTCTCCAGCAAATCCGAAGGGATGTTGCCGCAATTGATCGCAATAAAAGGAGCTTCCGCTCTCCCGCTGGCGGCGTGGATCGCCTTGGCCGCCAGCTCCTTTCCCGTTCCGCTTTCTCCCTGGATAAGGACGGTGCTGCGCCGCGGCGCCACCTGCAAAATAAGGTCGAACACCCCCTGCATTGCGGCGCTTTTGCCGATGATATTCTGGAAGGAATAGCGCTCGCTCAGCGACTTTTTCAGCCGCCGGTTCTCTTCTTCGAGGGCGTGCTGCTTCATGGCATTTTTGACGTGCAGCAGCAGTTCGTCATTTTTAAAAGGCTTGGTTATAAAACCGTAGGCCCCAAGCTGGGAGGTCTTGAAGGCTTTTTCGATGGACCCGTAAGCGGTGAGCACCAACACTTTCGGACTGTTTTCGGTTTTGCTCAATTCTTCAAGAACCCCGATGCCGTCAATCTCCGGCATCATGAGGTCCAAGAGAATGACTCCATACTCCTTTTCCCGGATCATCTCCAAGGCCTGAAAACCGTTTTCCGCCAGGTCGACCCTATAAGATTCCGACGACAAGAGCTCCGACAAGACATCCCGGATGATTTCTTCATCGTCGGCGATCAGTACGCGTCCGTTTGAGGTCATTGGTTAATTGAGCCTGGTTGGGAGCTTTAATTGAAAGTGAGTTCCTCTGCCCGGGTTGCTGTCGACAAGAATTCTGCCGCCGTGTTCCTGGATGATCCCGTAGCTGACCGCCAGGCCGAGCCCGGTCCCCTTGCCGACGGGCTTGGTCGTGTAAAAGGGATCAAATATTCTTTTTATGTCGTCCCCCGGAATCCCGGCGCCGGTGTCGGAAATATCCACAACCACCATGGATTCGTCCATTGCCGTCTGGATGGCAAGCTCTCCGCCGGAGGGCATGGCGTCCCTTGCATTCAGAAACAGGTTGATGAAAACCTGCTGCAGCTTCCCCAGATTCCCATAAACGGCCGGCAGCGACCTGTCGTATCGGGAATCCACCCGGATGTGATGGTTCTGCAGCTGATGACTCAACAGGCTGAGGCTTTCATCGATCAGCTGGTTGATGTCCAGCTCCTTGAACTCGCTGCTGTTCAGGCGCGAGAAGTTCAGCAACCCGTTGACAATCTCGGCGGCCCGGAATGTCTGTTTTTCGATTTTCTCCAGGATGGCTTTTCGTTTGTCCGAAGAAGGGGTTTCTTTCAGCAGCATTTGCGTGTAGCTGGAAATGCCCGTTATCGGCGTATTGACTTCATGGGCGATTCCGGCGGCCAGCAAACCTATCGAGGAAAGCTTTTCAGCCTGCAGCAGCTGGTCCTGCAGCCGGGCTTTTTCGGTTATGTCGTCCAGAATAATGAGCGAACCGGCATGGACGGCAAGAGGATCGGTCAGCGGTATAAGGCTCAAATTCACGAGCAGTCGCTGGCCCTTCCGGTTTTCCAGATAAAACTTGTAGATGCTTTCCGGCGATCTCAGCTCCCACCCCCGGGCGCCCCGGATCTTTTGAATGGATTCTATGACGTCCGGCGGGAAAAGATTTTCGACGAAGGACCCGGCGATCTCGCGCCGGTCGGCGCCGAACAACCCTTCGAAGGCGCGGTTGCAGGAAGTAATGCGTCCTTCGAAGTCCAGAGCCAGGACGGCAAGATTAATGCTCTCGAGTATGTTTTCGGTATAGGTCTGGAGTCTTTGCAGTTCCGAGGCTTTTGTTTCAATAGTGCGGTAAAGACTCGCATTTTCCAGCGCGATCGCCGCATAGCCCGACAAAGCCGAGAGAAGCTTCAAGTCTTCGGTTGAGAAATGGCTTCCTGCCGGAAGCCGTCCCAAAACGATCATTCCTGCCTGCCTGCCATGATGCTTTAAAGGCTGAACGTAATACAATCCGCTTTTTTCCAGCTCCGGATTGGCGCGGAGCAGAAAGCTCGAGCCCTTGTCCGGATTCAGCAAAACGTCCGGATGGGCGCGGTCTACCAGCTCATCTTCGCGGCATGGCGGAAATGCGGCGAAATTGCTCTCCATGTTGAAAGCATGCACAAGGCCGAAAAAGCCTTCCCGGACCGGGTCTGCGAGGAAGATCGCCGATTTTTCGATTCGAAAAGCTCTTGAAATCCGTTCGAGAATGCCATGAGAAAGAGGCCGGAGGCTGATTTCCGAGCTCAGCGTCCGGGCAAATTCCAGAAGGTTGGAACGGTCCTCGAATTGATCCTTATAAAAAAGGCGATCCAGGCGGGCCTGCACGGCGTTTCGGAGAGGCGCGAACAACAGAGCAATGGCCAACGCCGCAAGACAGATCATCAAAAAATCAGCCTGGGGCGCGATTATCTGCAACGATCTTCCCAGCGCCAGAACAAAAAACAGATAAAGCGCCAAAAGCAGGGAACTCGAAATAAAATATGCGGCGCTGCGCCGGGCGATGGCCTCGACGTCCAGAAGCCGGTAGCGCACAAGAGCGTAGCCTATCGAGAGGGGGATGAAGCCGAGAAAGAGCAGCGAACAATCCATTGCAAAAGTTGAACGCGCGCCCAGCAACGCAACTGGCAATCCATAAATCAACCCAAAGGGGACCGCTCCCGCCAAAGCTCCGAAGCCAATCCACTTCATCTGCTGACGGGCGACCAGATCGTGAAGAGAGGTGCGCTTCTTCAGCAGCAGGACGCCGCCGATCAGAAATCCTGCGAAGAAATGAATCAAATCCATCCGATCGAGAATTTCGAGCGAGCGCTGATCGCGAGGCAGCCCCCAGAGGACGAGATTGCCCGTCATCCAGAACAGGCGCAGAAAACACAACAAGAGAGCCGGTATGTACAGAAGCGCCATCTTCCGGCTTCCGGGAGCGCTGTCGATCGGGAATCGAAAACAAAAATGAACAAAGAGCGCAGGGAGCAGAAGAAACGCGGGAATATTGAGGCCGTAAGCCAAAATGTCGGCCGCGTTGAACTGCGTCGTGTAACTGTAGCTCCAGACAATGAAAGAGGCGAGGCAGATCAAATAAAAGTGAAAGGAACGAGGCCGCCGCGCGCCGCGCAGAAGAACAAAAATGCCGATTCCAAGATAGAGAAAAGCAAGAATAGTCTTAAGAATGTCGGTCGAGTTTAACGAAGACCTTGATCCGATTTCCAGCTTCGCCGTCCGGGTTTTCGATCCGTTTTCCAGCTCATAGCTGGCCATAGCGCCCGGCCCGAGCTCATACACCAGATCCGCATAATCGCCCGGATTCAATAGCGGGCGGTTATTGACCGATTTGAGTATGTCTCCCGCTTTGATTCCCGCCAGATCTGCGGGACTTCCCGGATCGATTTTTTCAGCCTTCAGGCCTCGGGCGGATTCTTCCCAATAAACCCCATCCGCCGGATGCATCCATTGAGCCCTGTCGCGCAAATTCATCAAACCGATGGCCACAATTATGCCGCTTATAATCGCCATCGCAATGAATTTGAACGGCGCCGGAAACCGGTTCATGAAGACGCCTCTATCCCAAGCAGAACTCTGAAGACATGGAATATGCAATTTACATGCCAGCGAGGAGGAGGGATTCCAGATGTCTGGATAGAATAATTCATTCATAAAAAGAGACTTACAGTTTATTAAATATTACGCCTTCATTTTTTTGTCGCCGTCTCCAACTTGTTGAATATCAATATTCAATATTTTGAACTATCCGGATATGCCCTTCAAGCAAAAAGGGTTGATTGTCGGCAATTTGATGTCCGGCATGACCGGAGGTGAAGTTCAATGCCATTTCCCGCACTGTCAGGCAAGGCGACTCAAGAAAAGTTCCATCATGGACGTCTGGGGGAACCCCGTCGATCATCCCGGTTTTGGAAACCTGCACGACTTTTTGCACAGGACACGGATTCAATTTATCTGATTGGTTTTGCCGGAGTTGCCGACTTGAAATTCAGCGCGAGGATTTACTGGAAGCTGAGGTTCAGTCCGAAACGCAGCGCTCGAGGATTGCGGTTTAACACAAGCTCGCCATCCGACATGGGCATGACTTCCTTCCCGTGATTGAAAATATTTCTCAGATCGATGAGGATCTGCCATCTTCCGGAGTTTCCAACAAACTCAGGGATTGGAATCACTTGGCGAATTTCGAAGTTCACCGATTTTGTCCCGATATCCATCTGATCCGAGAACCAGTCGATGGGAGTCACCGGATTGCCGGGATACCACCTCACCATTGCCAGCAGGTTGGTTTTGGTGGATCGCAATTTTGCGTTAATCTTTCCTGTGACCGAATGATGGTACTGCTGCCTGGCCAGGCTTTTAATTAAATCCGCGTCAATCTTATCGCTGGCGAAGGATTCGACGCTCGAAATGTTGGTCGCTTCGCCATAGACGTATGCCAGAGAGCCGCTCAGGAAATCCAGAAATTTTCTGTGGACTGTGATCCGGGTTCCCTGCTGACCGGAGTTGTTTTCATTCAATTCGATCAGTTTGGAGCGAATTCCCGACGGCGTTGAAGTCGTCATCCGGATTGGAAGCCCGGGGCCACGGGTTTTATCGTTGTAAACGGCCACCTCCACGGAGGTGTCCGAAGCGATCGTTCGCTCTGCTGAAAATTCCGCATGCTTGACCTGGCTCATGCTCACCCGATTGTCGACCACGGTGACAATCGTCGGTTCGGATAGATTGAGCTGTTCGCCGTTGGGGAGAATAACGCTGTTGGTGTCGCTTGCGCGCTGCGAGGAGTAGGAAGCCTTAATGCGCCATCCTTTCAGAGGGGTGATTATGATCTGGAGCGAAGGATGGGTGAAACTGCGGTCTCCCGCATAATGCAACCGGGAATAGTCCAGACCGTAGCGGACAGACAGCACGTCCAGGAACTTCGCGGTTCCTTCCAATTCAACGCCCAGCGTTTGCATTCCGGATTCGGGATGGTTGGCGTCCATCAGGAAAACCGGCGCCGGCGCAGAGTTTGCAATCGGGTAGTCAAGATCCTGTTGGCCGTAGCTGACCGATACACGGTAATCGTGGTTGCTGTTGGGACGGTAATTGTAGGTGTTGCGCAATCTCCAGAACGAGTTGTATCCGAAATCCATTTGACCGGAGAAGATCATGCGGCTGTGTTGATTGATTGGCTCGGAAAAGGCGAAATTCGATGTAACGCCGGATTGGCCGGTTTGAGAGCGGATTAGATAAGGCTGGCAGTTCAAGCTGGCGCCCGACGCCAGAGTAATCGCTCCGGACCGGTCGAACTGCGCCTCTTTGGTCTCTTTTCCGAACGGCGATGGGCTCGAGATTTTTCGGAAGATCAGACGGCGGTCCGATACGCTCCGCATGATGGTCTTAAAATCCCAATTCCGGGGATCGTCGTTGTTGGACAGGTAGTCGATGAAACTCTGAAGGACGATGTTCAGCGCTGTAGTGCGGCCGGGATTAATATCGACCTTCGCGGTCGTCACCGGATCGTAGCCTTGATGCGAAACCTGCAGGTAATAGACGCCCGGCGCCAAGTCGGCTTTTCTGAAAAATCCATACCGGTCGCTTCGTGCGACCAGAAAAGATTCTCCCTGCGACGACGTCTTGAAAATTTTAATGATCGCATCGCCGAGCGGAGCGCCGGAGTTGCTTTTTATGTTGCCTGAAATATGTCCGTGATCGCTGCTCAACGCAGCGGCGCCGGAAAAGAACCACAGAAAGCCGAATACTATGGGACTCCAAAATCGTGGTCTCATTCGACTGCGACTCCAGTGAAAATGCGTCCTTGCGACGCACCCGCTTAGAACAGAGCCTATCACAGCCCCCAGGCGAAGTCAATTCAGGCGCATCTCCGGCAGACGAAGCGTCTTGCGTTCATTTCCCGGCGGCGCCCGGCGTCTGCGCCGAAAGGGGCCGTGGACGTTGCCCCCCCAATTTTGAACAATCCGCTATTTCGGGCTTGGAGCTTCCCGGAGGCTCCAGTATATTGAGGACTGCAGATTGGAATAGTATAAGTTTAGAATGCTGGGGGCAGTCATGGCAATTTTGCTTCGGGAATCGGATGTGGAAAAGCTGGCCACGATGGACATGGCGATCGAATCGATCGAGGGGGCGTTCAGGCTCCAGGGGGAGCAGAAAGCGCAAACTGCGCCCAGGCGCCGCTGCCATATCGATCAGGGGTGGTTGCACGTCATGAGCGCATCGTTGCCGACTCTTGGATATGCAGGGCTCAAGAGCTACACCAGCGTCGGCGGAACGACCCGTTTTGTGGTTCTTCTTTACAAAGGAGACGGGCAGCTTGCTGCAGTCATCGAAGCGGACAGGCTTGGGCAATTGCGCACAGGCGCAGCATCGGGAGTAGCCACCAAGTACATGGCCCGCCCCGAGTCTTGCCGGCTTGGAGTCTACGGCGCCGGATTGCAGGCCCGATCCCAGATCATGGCCATTTGCGCCGTCCGCCCCGTCCAACGCGTTCTTGTCTCGTCGAGAAATCCTCAACATCTCGCCAAATTCTGCAAAGAAATGGAGGCAGCGGCCGGGGTGGAAGTGCGGCCGGCGGCGACTCCCGAAGAAGCCGCCAAAGATATGGATATCATCGTGACGGCGACCAGTTCCAAAGATCCTGTTCTGTTCGGAGAATGGGTTTCCAAAGGCGCCCACATCAACGCCATAGGTTCAAATTTTCTATCCCGACAGGAAATTGACATTGAGACTGTGCGCAAGAGCGCCTGTGTTGTCGTGGATTCCTGCGAACAGGCGATGCTTGAATCGGGCGATCTTGCCCGTGCGGCGGAATCGGAAGCTTTTTATTGGGAAGACGCCCGGGAATTGGGACTGGTGGTTGTCGGGGAATTTCCGGGACGCGAAGATGCGAGTGAAATCACATTGTTCGAGTCGCATGGCGTAGCCCTCGAAGACGTAGCTCTCGCTTGCAGAATTTATGAGCAGGCTGTTCAAACCGGCGCTGGGGAGAATCTTCCGTTTTAAGCCCGCGTCCGAAGCCCTCCGAAGACTGGCGGACACGATCCGGCCGCCGCAAATTTCAAGACCGCCTTTCGGATTGCTCAGCTCCGCTTCTTTCCCTCAAGTTTCCGGAAAGGACCGCCATAATGAGAGATTTGGTATTTCAAGCTGTGAATTCGGCGCCGGTTGAAGAAATTGTTGAGCTTTATAAATCAGCCGGCTGGTGGCAGGAAAGCGAGGAAGCTCGAAACATCATCCCGGCGATGATCCGCGGCAGTTACTGTTTTATGGTCGCGCGCGAGCCGGAGGGCCGCATTGTCGGAATGGCGCGAGTGATCTCCGACGGCCATAGCGACGCCTATATACAGGATGTCGCCGTGCTGGAGAGCTGCCGCAGGCAGGGAATCGGACGCGAGCTTATCCGGCGGCTCGTCCGGCATTGCGTGGACGGCAAGATTGCGTGGATCGGGCTGGTTGCCGAACCCGGCACTCAGGGTTTGTATGAAAAACTTGGATTCGGGCCATTGGTTGGCTACCAGCCGATGCTCTATGGAAAGCGATAATGAATAAGCTTTCCTTTCTTGGCTATGAGTTTGAACCCCTCAGACTGGAACAGGCCGGTCTTTTGTCCGGTTTCCTGAAAAAATACCCGCAACCGCTCACCGGCTACACCTTCGCGACGTTGACCGCCTGGCAGAGCTATTATCAATATGAATGGACTTTTGCCGGACCGGAAACGCTACTGATTTGCTACGTGCCGGCGCCGGATCAGCGCCGGCATCTGCTTCAGCCGGTAGGAGAATTTCCCGCCCCGATTTCACAAAAGATCCTCGAGTCTGCGTCCGTCCTCGCCTATCCGTTGAAAATCACCTGCGTTTCCGAGAGCTTTCTCAAGCAGAATTCGGAATTTGCTCAATCCTTTGACGCCAGGGAAGACCGGACTGTCTCCAATTATCTGTATGGAGCGCCGATGCTTTCCAAGCTTTCCGGACGCAAGTACTCCAAAAAACGCAACCTGTTGTCGCAGGCTTCCGGTTTGTATCGGTGGTCCGTCGAGCCGCTCAGCGGCTCGACGACTTCTTCATGCCTTGAGATATTGAATTCAATTATGGAAGAGGAGCATCCCCCGTTGGAGGGGATGCAGGCGCGGGAATTGGCGGCTTTGGATTACACGCTCCGCCATTTCGACGAATTGGAACAACAGGGATTGATTGTTTTCGTGGACGGGCGGCCGGTCGCGTTTTCAGTCTATGAAGCGATCAGCCCGACGACCGCCGCCATTCATTTCGAGCGGGCGCTTCGAAGCTATAAAGGTCTTTACCAGGTCGTCAATTGGGAGGCGGCAAAAGTGCTGGAGAAGCAGGGATTCCATTTCATTAATCGGGAAGAAGACCTGGGCGATCCCGGCCTGAGGGACGCCAAACTGTCCTATCACCCGATACAGATTGCCCCCGCCTACGAATTGGTTTTTAACCCGCATTGTTCATGAAGCTTCATGAATAATGCGGTCCCCGGGCGCCCGGAAAAGGCCGGCACAAAGATCTAAGGGTTTCCCCCCGGACAAGCCGATTAGATCGGATTGAATCGGGCAGTTTACATTTCAACGGTTTTGATATATATTTTCATGTTTTTGATAAGGGGTCATGTCAATGAATAAGAAGGATCTCAAGAGGTTCAAGGCCGCCCTTGAGCAGAAGCGCGACGCCATAGTTAACGCAACAGGGAAAAAGCCTCATTGGGAGAACATGGAGGACACCCGACATGGGGATTTTGTGGATCAGGCCAGCGACGACAACGAAATCCACGTCAACCTGAAGCTTCTCCAGACGGACGCCAAACTCCTTCGCGCCATCGAAGCCGCAATCGAGAGAATCGACAACGGCACTTACGGCACATGCATGATCTGCGAAGAGGACATCAGTATTGCACGTCTTAAGGCGGTTCCCTGGACGTCCGTTTGCATTTCGTGCAAAGAGAAAAAAACCGCCTGAAAAGGCGCCGCTTCATAAATGCCGGCAAAGCGTTCCGAGGAGGAACGCTTTTTTTTTCCCCAAGAGCTTTTTCCGGCTTGAGCTTTTTTGTTCGCTCTCTCCCGATAAAACCGGAAGGCTTCTTGTGTTATTGTGTAGATATCGCGCATCCATACGGGGGCGGCCATTGGTCAGAATATACACAGGGACAGGGGACGAAGGAATGACGGGCCGGATCGGCGGCCAGCGGGCGGCCAAGGACGCGCCTTCTATTGAAGCTTGCGGATCGCTGGACGAGTTGAATGCGGTCCTCGGTCTGGTCCTCAGCTGTCCATTGCCGGAAAAAATCGACGCGATTCTACGATCGGTGCAGGACGACCTTTTTGCCATCGGCGTCGAAATAGCGACTCCCGAGGGCGTGGACAAGCCCCGGAAAATCAAGGATGAAAATGTTCGCCTCCTCGAGGAGGCGATCGATTCCTTCGAGGACGGCCTCCCGACTCTGAAAAAATTTATTTTGCCCGGCGGCTCGATCCAGGGCGCCGCGATGCATTGGGCTCGAACTGTCGTCCGCCGCGCGGAACGCCGCTGCGTCCGTTTGTCTCATGTCGAAAAGATCGATCCCCTGATCCTCCGCTACCTCAACCGTCTTTCCGACCTGTGTTTCGTCATGGCCCGCTACGCCAATCTTCAGCAGTCGGTTCCGGAAGAGCCTCCAGACCTCGATAAAAGGCGCGATTAGCAGCCCGCCCGGCGGCGGCCTGCAAGTAGAAATTATGAATAACTTTGATAAGTTCATCAGATTAACTTATATTGTCCGCCTGGCAGGCCAGCCCCGGAATCCGGGTCGGCTTTGTTGGCTTCTGCCGGAAATCCGGAGGATTTATGCAAATCGCGACGCTCAAGGTTTTTTGCGACCTGGTGGAAAGCAGAAGTTTTTCCCGCGCGGCTGTCCGGAACCAGATCACTCAATCCGCGGTCAGCCAGCAGGTCAAGAATCTTGAATCGCGATTCAAAACCCAGCTGCTGAGCCGGGATGGAAAATCCGTCGCCCCTACGGCGGCCGGCCGGGTTTTCTACGAACGCTCCCGATCGATCCTCGACAGCTTCGAACATATGCAATTGGAGATGAAGGCGATCGGCCAGGACATGGCCGGAAGCCTCCGGGTCGGGACCATTTACAGCGTTGGTCTGTATGAAATGGCCGTCGTGGTCAAGACATTCCTGAAAATTTATCCCAAGGTAAGCCTGCATCTGGAATACAGCCCCGGCGCCCAGGTTTATGAAGACTGTCTCAATGGCGTGATCGATCTTGGGATCGTCACCTATCCGGAAACGCGCAAGGGATTGAAAATCATATCGCTTCCCGCCGACAAGCTGGTACTGATTTGCGCCCCCGACCACCCGCTTGCCCGCCGGCATCACATCAACCTCCGGAAGCTTAATGGGGAAAACTTCATAGGATTTGAAAAAGGGATGGCCAGCCAGCGCGCCCTCGACAGGATATTCCAGGAGCACGACGTCGGGGTTCGAGTCGTTTCGGAATTCAACAACATTGAGACGATCAAACGGAGCGTCGAAATCGGCGCCGGCATATCCATTGTTCCGCTATTGACTGTTCAGAAAGAAGTCCAGAGCGGGGCCCTCGTTCAGGTTCATTTCACCGACAAAAGCTTTTATCGGTCGCTGGGAATCGTCGTCAGAGCGAAACAGGTCTTAAGCCCTGCGGCCGACAAATTTATCGAGCTCATGCAACATTCGCAAAAAGCTTGATCCGCATTATTCATGAAGGTTCGCAGCGAGGAGGCGGGGACGCACTCGACAGTGCGTCGCGGAAGCCGACAGAGCGCAACGCAGTGGATAAGCCCGGATCCGCCTCCGCAGCAGAAGCTTCATGCGCATCAACCCGGGTCAAAGCGACGCGCGACAGCTCGAACCGGACCCATCCAGCCGCGCCCGGACCCTGCCGGCCGAAATCAGGCACGGAACGGCCAGAATCGCTCCCGCCAGTATGTCGATGAGATAATGATACCTTAAATAAACCGTGGCAAAAATCAGCAGAGTCCCGATGGACAGGACGTACGGGCGCACTCTGAGCCGGAACTTCCAGGAAAGCGCGATGGCGACGATCGTCATCATGGTATGCCCGCTGGGGAACACGTCGCGCTGCGCGCTGGCCAGAGCGACGCTGTTGGACATCTCTCCGTGAATGGACTCAAATATGTTGACAAACCAGCGCAAAGCCGGAGTGAAAAACAGGCCCGGCAGTTCACTGTTTATCTTTGAAAAATCGTGGAGCGTGAACCTTGGGCCGACGGCGGGAAATAAAAAATACGCCAAATAAGAAATGAAAAACCCATAAACGCTGGTGAACTGGAAATATCGGTATTGGGAATATTCCTTCTTCCAATACAGTTCGAGGCCGATGGCGATAAAGAACACGTAAAAAAGCGAATAGGAGATTTGAAGCGTTTCCGTCACGAACGGGTTCGAAAACCGGGCGAGCCATTCTGTCGGATGGACTCCGAACAGCCATTGATCGATGGAAATCAGCAGACGGTCGTAGTCTTTTCCCCCGTGAATGGGTCCGATGATAAAATAGAGCTGTTTATACGTGAACACGACCAGGGGATAGGGCGCCCAGTCGTGCAGGCAGCGCAGCGCGCCCGAAGGCGTCGAATGGGCGAGACAGGCGATCGTGCAAACCAGAAGAATGGCGATCAGGTCGGCCGATAAAATGAAAGGCCATGAAGGAATTTTCGAATGCAGAATCGCGCTGATGGCGGCGAGAACGCCCCAGAACGCGATCATCAGTTTGTCGGTCGGGTAAAGAATGTCGGTCCATTTCCGGATGAATCGAGACTCTGAGGGCACTGGTTTTCCGAAAAAATTTCCATCAATGAGCTGCAACGTCTTTTATACAACGGCAGAATGATAACTGAAAGCGATGCAATCGTCGAGGAGCGATGCGATGAACAGGATTTCCGAAAAGATGCTGCGATTATTTTTGGTCCGCCACGGCGAAACCGCCGACAATCTGCAGATGCGCTATCTCGGGACGCGCGATGAGCCTCTGACGGACCATGGGATGGCGCAAGCCCGTCAGGCGGCCGCTGCGCTGGCCCAGCTTTCGATTGATCTCATTGTTACGAGCCCCCTGCGCCGAGCCGCCGATACCGCCGCTCAGATTCAACTGGCTTGCGGCGCCGGGCTCCGGGCGGACTTTCGCCTTGCGGAAGGCGACTTCGGCAGGTGGGAAGGGTTGACGCGAAGTGAAGTGATGAAATTGGACGCCCGCGAAGCAGAAAAACTCGCCCGATGGGAGTCCGACGCCTCCTTCGCTCCGCCCGGCGGCGAATCGTTCCAAAAAGTGCAGGAAAGAGCCGTGGAGCTGGCAAGTCAGCTCCAAGACGAATATGAAGGCCGTTCCATCGTTCTGGTCAGCCATGTCGGGCCGATTAAAGCTTTGATAGCCGCGGCCTTGAACATTCCCCTGCTCGCTTCGAGCCGGTTTTTTCTCGATCCGGCTTCCATCAGCGCAGTGGACTTGGGAGAAGTTTCCATTTTGAGGCTTTTCAATTCGCATGCCCATCTTGGTTGGAATTCCGCACGCTGGATGGCCTGCCGATCTTGATCCATCGATGGAAATGCTTTTTGAACCCGCAGGATTCATGAAGCTTCTGCGGCGGCGGATCCTGGCATGCCTTCGACGCCTGCGCGCCATCTTCGCCCTTGGGTCGCGCCGGCTAAAGCCCCGGCCGCGCCGGTTGGACTTTCCAATCGTCGAATGTCGTCAAACTCTTTTCTCCACTTTTCCGGGCGCGAAACTCCCGGAGATGTGCATAATGGAGGCGCGACAGGAATGCGCGTCAAACCGAGACAACCGAAAAACCCGATACGGAATGCACGAAAGCAATAAAGCCGGGAATTTCAGGGATCGAAAGATCGATCGCGATTGAAATCAAAACGGGATTCGGGCTTGTCCGCAGCGTCGGCGGATTCCGAGCTCTTTCCCGCCGTAAGGGCGACGCGCATGCGCAGCAATGTAAACGCTTTTATTTTTGCGGGAACGCAACAAAACGGAGACACTCGATGCCGACACTCCAGCCTCCCACGGTCCGGGACCTGCCCGATCCTCCCTCCAAATTATGGCGAATTGTCGGGCCGGGCATTGTCGCGGCCGGCGTCGGTCTTTCCTCGGGCGAGTTTATATTATGGCCGTATATAGCCTCGCAGGCCGGACTGGTTTTTCTCTGGGGCGCCGTGGTCGGAGTCGGCACTCAGTTTTTTCTCAACATGGAGATTGAGCGGTATACGCTGGCGACCGGTGAAACGGCGCTGACCGGATTCAATCGGGCCTGGAAGCACTGGGGGCTGGTATTGGCCATCATGGTTTATTTTGCCAACCTGTGGCCGGGATGGATGCTCAGTTCGGCCGCCATGGCCACCTATCTGTTTGGCGGAGGCAGCGCGCCCGTTATTGCAGCCCTGGGGCTTTTGGTCATCGGAGCTTCGCTCACGCTTGCACCGATCGTCTACGTAACGCTCGAACGGATGATATTCTTCAAAGTCGCCGCCGTCATCGTGCTGGTTGCGCTGGCGATCTTCTTCGCAATAAGCAAAGACACCTGGGCGGCTTTGCCGGCCGCCGCTGCAAGCTTCGGCCGGTTTCCCATGGAACTCGGATTCGCCCTGCTGTTCAGCGCTATTGCTTACGCAGGGGCGGGCGGGGGCCAAAACCTCTGTCAGAGCAACTGGATTCGGGACAAAGGATTCGGGATGGGGAAATATGTTCCGCGTCTCGTCAGCCCCGTCACGGGAGTCGAAGAGGCCGCGGCGGCGCCGACGAGCTACATTTTTCCAACGGACGAAGCCAATATGGCCCGCTGGCGGCGCTGGTGGCGGTTTTCCAATATCGAACAGGCTCTGACTTTCTTTCTGGTGACTGTGGCGACCATTGTTTTCACTTCGATGCTGGCCCACTCGACTCTTTTTGGCCGGGCCGGACTGCCGAACAGCATCGCCTTCCTCCAGATAGAAGGTCAACGTCTGAAGGCTATGGTTGCGCCCTGGTTTGGAATTCTTTTCTGGGCTGTCGGCGCCTTTTCCCTTTTCGCCACTGCCATGGGAGTCGTCGACTACACAAGCAGACTTGCGGCCGACGTCCTCAAGTCGACCTATCTGCCGGCTTCGAAGACGACCGAGAGCCGCATTTATTTCTGCCTTGTGTGGGGCCTCGTGGCTATCGGCTGCGTGATATTGCTTTCCGGGCATGCCCAGCCTTTGGCGCTTTTGATCATCTCGGCGTCGGTGGGCGGGACGATGATGTGCCTATACTCGGCGCTTCTTATATACATCAACCGCAGGAATCTGCCGGCGCCGATCCGCGTCCGTTCGTTCAGACTGGCGGCGCTCCTATGGGCGGCGCTGGGCTTCGGAACGCTGGCGGCTCTGACGATAGGACAACAAATCTCGAACTTGCTGGGCGGGAGATCGTAGGCTCAAGCCAAAATTTGGATATGCCCGCGGAACGTTCGGTTTAAACCTTTGGATATATCTGCGAGCCGCTGTCGAGGAATTCGCGGCTTTTCCGGTCCATTTCAGCCCTCAGACTCTCATCGCCCGCCTTGTCCCGAACGTCCCGTGTGGTTTGCATCGAACAGAAATGAGGGCCGCACATGCTGCAAAAATGTGCAGCCCTGGCGACATCCTGCGGCAGGGTCTCTCCGTGGAAATTGCGGGCTGTTTCGGGATCGAACGACAGGTTGAACTGATCCTCCCAGCGGAATTCGAAGCGGGCTTTGGATATGGCATCGTCGATGGCGCGCGCGCTTTTGCAGCCTTTTGCAAGGTCGGCGGCATGGGCGGCGATTTTGTAAGCGATCACGCCGTCTTTGACGTCCTTTTTGTTCGGCAGGCCGAGGTGTTCTTTTGGGGTGACGTAGCAAAGCATGGCGGTCCCAAGCCAGCCTATGAAAGCGGCCCCGATGGCGCTGGCAATGTGGTCGTATCCCGGCGCGGCGTCGGTGACCAGAGGCCCCAGAGTATAGAAGGGCGCTTCGTGGCAGACTTCGAGCTGCCGGTCCATGTTTTCTTTGATCTTGTGCAAGGGCACATGGCCGGGGCCTTCGATCATCGCCTGGCAATCCTGAGCCCATGCTTTCAACGTCAGCTCGCCCAGAGTCTCCAATTCCGCAAACTGAGCCTTGTCGTTGGCGTCGGCCAGACTTCCCGGCCGGAGTCCGTCCCCCAGCGAGAAAGCCACGTCGTAGGCCTTCATGATTTCGCAGATTTCATCAAACCTGGCATAGAGGAAGTTTTCCAGGTGATGAGCCAGGCACCATTTGGCCAGGATTGAGCCGCCCCGGCTCACGATTCCGGTGGCGCGCTCCGCCGTCAACGGAATGTAGCGAAGCAGGACTCCCGCGTGAATCGTAAAGTAATCGACCCCCTGCTCCGCCTGTTCTATCAGGGTGTCCCGGAACAATTCCCACGAAAGCTCTTCCGCTTTGCCTTCAACTTTTTCAAGGGCCTGGTATATGGGGACGGTTCCGATCGGGACCGGAGAGTTGCGGATAATCCACTCGCGGGTTTCATGGATATTTTTGCCTGTCGAAAGATCCATAACGGCGTCGGCGCCCCAGCGGATCGCCCAGATCATCTTTTCAACCTCCTCTTCGATGGAAGAGGCTACGGGCGAATTGCCGATGTTCGCGTTTATCTTGACCAGGAAATTGCGCCCGATGGCAGCCGGCTCGATTTCCGGATGATTGATATTGGCCGGAAGGATGGCGCGGCCACGAGCAATTTCCTCACGAACGAATTCGGGGCTTACGTCTTCCCTCAAAGCCACGAACTCCATCTCGGGAGTGACGATCCCTTTTTTGGCGTAGTGCATCTGAGTCACAACGCCGCGGCCACGCAAAACTTTCCGGCTTTCGGGAAACCTGACGTCCGGATCGCTGTGTCCCGGAACGGGCTGATAGCTCGGGTCCAGCGTATCATAGGGACCCCTTTCCAGAATCCAGCGCTTTCGGAGCCCGGGGAGTCCGCGACGGAAATCGACGGCGGCGTCCGGATCCGTATAGGGGCCGGAGGAGTCGTAGATTCTTACCGGAGGATTTATTTCCAAGCGTCCGTTCAGATCCTCAACCGGCTGGAGCGGAATCTCGCGCACCGGAACGCGCATTCCGTTTTTTCCCCCAAGATAGATTTTTCGGGATCCCGGCGGCGATCCGGGCCTGATGTCCCGGCCGCCAGGCGCATCGTTTTTGGGCTGATGCATCGTGCCATCCTCCATTCGGATTTTTTTCGCGTTCCCGGATTTGTTGGACCGCAGAATCAATGCAGCGAACCGGACGATTCCTCCACCCGGATCATGCGGGTGGGAGCGGTAATGACTCGCAAATCGTTTATCTCCTCGAGCGCCTTTTGCATGGACCCTTCCTGCGCTACGTGAGTCATCATGACCACGGGCACTGCGTTGGCATGCTGCCGGGTTTTCTGAATGACGCTTGCGATGCTGATTTCGTATTTCCCGAGTATTCCGGCTATTTGGGCGAGCACGGCGGGCTGATCCATCGCCGAAACGTAGAGGTAATAGGCTGAAGAGACTTCCTCCATGGGTTTCAGCCTTAATTGCTTGCGCCCCAATACCGGAAGATCCTGGGGAACGGCGGCCTGGCCGGCCGCCAGCCTGCGGGAGATTTCGACGATGTCAGCCCAGACGGAAGAAGCGGTGGGCAGCTGTCCCGCGCCGCGTCCATAGAACATCAGATCGTCGACGACGTCGCCATGCAGAAAAACGGCGTTGAAAACGCCGGAAACCGCCGACAGGGGAGTTGAATCCGGAATCATTGTAGGGTGAACCCGCAACTCGAGCATTCCATTTCCGGCTTTGGCAATGGCCAGGAGTTTGATGCGGAATCCCATTTCCCGTGCAAGGGCGATGTCCTGAGGGGTGATATGAGAAATGCCTTCCACGTAGATCTCTTCGAGTTTGATGGAAGTGCGGAAGGCAAGAGTCGCCAGGATCTGCAGTTTGTGCGCGGAATCGACGCCTTCAATGTCAAAAGTCGGATCGGCTTCCGCATAGCCCATAGCCTGGGCTTCCGCCAGAACCCGTCCAAACTCCTGACCTTCGTCCGTCATTTTTGACAATATGTAGTTGGACGTGCCGTTCACGATTCCGTATAGCGAAGCAATCCGATTGGCGACCAAACCCTCTTTGACCGCTCGAATCAGAGGAATTCCTCCCGCGACGGCGGCTTCAAAAGCAAGCATCCGGCTTCGCCGGCGAGCTTCGGCGTAAAGCTCTTCTCCATGAGTCGCCAGAAGCGCTTTGTTGGCGGAGACGACGTGTTTGCCGTTGCCCAGAGCTCGTAAAATATATGGACGCGCGGGTTCCAGCCCGCCGATGAGCTCAACAACGACGTCCACTTCGGGATCGTCGAGGACTTTCGCGACGTCGGTTGTGAGCGGGAGATCCTCCGCCCGCAAGTCCTTCCGCGGACCGACGTCCAGGTCCGCAATGGCATGCAGCGCCACCGGAGCGCCGATTTTTTCCTCCAGCTCTTCCCGATGGGTGAAAAACACTTTGACCACCCCGGTTCCGACGGTGCCCAGCCCCAATATCCCGATTTTAACAGACTTCATTCGCACCTCCGCGCTCTATCGCTAAGATTATAGTCCATACCGCGCAAGTTCCAACCTGAGTTATGATCATTGTATAATGAAAAGAAGGCCGGACGCCGGGGGTCGGAATCAATACGTCAAAACCCCCCAATCGGGAAGGGAGTGTGAGAATGCCTTCAAATAAAATGAGGCCGGAGGGCGATCGGAAGTTTGTCGCCGCCGTTCGCCGCGAGCAGGAAATCCGGATGAAGGGCTATCGCGAACAGGCTCTCAAATTGTTTCCGCCAATCTGCGGGCGTTGCGGGCGGGAATTTGAGGGTAAACGGCTGCGAGAGCTGACCGTGCACCACAAAGATCACGACCACGAGAACAATCCGCCGGACGGCGGCAATTGGGAATTGCTTTGCGTATACTGCCACGAAAACGAGCACTCGCGGAACCTGGTGGCGGACTGGTCGGACGAACCGAGTCCTGGCGCCGCAAGCGTTTCGGCGTCCACTTACAATCCGTTCGCCGGCCTCGACGCGCTGATCAAATCCAAAAAATAGGGACGTCGCCCTGCGGATTTTTAACGCGTTCGGCGATAGTTCCTGCAATCCGCTTCAAAATTTGTCATCAGCGACTCGCAGCCTGACGCGGGCAATGGCTGTCATAATGCTTTGAACTTAACGCGATTCTCCCGGCAGATCATGCGCGCGGCGCTTCTGGCAGTCAGGAGGCCGGACGGCAATCCTCCCCCGGGGCAGACCCATTGGCCGACCATGTAGAAATTTTTGAGGTTGGGGACGGTCGACGGCAGCTGCTTCATTCCCGTCTCCGGGGTCAGCATCCAGCCTTCCATGCTCCCTTTCCAGTTCCCGGTGTAGCGGATGACGGTGGCGGGCGTTGCGACGTCCACCACTTCTATCCGGTCCTTGGCCGACGGGATCTTTTCCTCGAAGATTTCAATGACCGAATCGGCGACTCTCGCCTTCTCCGCCCTGTATTTCGGATTATTCGCCTCGCGCAGGGAAGCCCAATACTCATAGTTGAAAGTCGGGATAAAACACACGACGGCGGTTTTTCCCGGAGGCGCGAAGGCGGGATCGAAATGAAAGATTCGGAAGGAAAGGAAATCCGCCTGGGTTTTCGGATCGATCATGATCGGCCTGTCCAGGCAAATGCCCAGGGAAGCCGGCTCCCTTTTCAGATCGGAATGGATTCCCATGGAAACCTGGACGTAGGAAGGGAAAGGCTTGTAGGTTTCGAACACTTTCTCGACTTTTTCGCTCAGGAACCTGCCTTGAAGGAAATGAAAAATTGTCGAGCGCCCGTCGGCTGCGGAAACAACGACGTCGGAGGCGATGGACTCCCCTCCTTCCAAGACAACTCCCTTCGCCCTGCCGTCTTCCACCGTGACTCTTTCAACTTTCGCCCCGAACCGCATAACGCCGCCCAGCTTTCGGTATTGCTCTTCCAAAAGACCGATCAGCGCCGGGGACCCGCCGACAGGGTATCCGGCGTTGCCTCTCGACATCCAGGCCAGAGTAAAGGCGAGAGTCGGCACGGAAAGATCTTTCAGGCTGGACCCGAAAAAACGTCTCAAAAGCCTGTTGGAAAACCTTTGAGCGAATTCTCCCAACGTGATCTTCGAATGCTTCCGGAGGCGCCATAGATACGGCGCCGCCCGCAGATACGAAAACATCCGACCGATAAAATGCTCCCCGCCCGGCAGTCGCAAGGAAGACAATTTCCGTACCAGGCGGGTGAATTCCCTGATGGGCGGCGCGTCTTCAGGCGCTTTGGCGAGCAGTTCCTCCTCCAGGCGGTCGATATTCCGGTAGACGACGAGCCTCGAGCCGTTTTTTTCGATCACTTGATAGACGGGGTCGTTGTGGAACTGGAGTTTGCCGATATCGAAAACTTCTTTCCAGGTCGAATTCAGGTCCTCGCCTTCCTTGGAGCCGACAAACCAGTGGATGCAGTTTTCAAATGTGTATCCCGTTCTCTTCCACGCTGTCGCCAGGCCGCCCGCAATCGAGTGCATTTCCAGAATTTCCGTATCGAAGCCATTCTTTCGAAGGTAGATTCCGGTGCAAAGGCCGGCAATTCCGCCGCCAATAATTACGGCTTTTTTTGTCTTCATTGAATGCTCCCAATGACGCTTATTCTAACAAAAAAACGCCGCAGACTTCATAGATTCCCCAAGTTGGTTTTTATTCCGGGAAAATCCGTGACGGCAAAGAAGCGTTTGCCGGATTCTTGGACCCATTCATTCCCGGCATCGGGCGCCGGGCTTTCCTGCCGGCCGAGCAGGCTGATCCACGGCGTTTTGGGCGGGGGCGCCGCCGGTTTATTTTAGTTTCTGGAGGCGTTTTCCCGCTTCAACAAGGGTTTCGTCTTTTTTGGCAAAATGGAAACGGATGAAGTTTTGAATGTCTTCATGGAAAAAACTGGATCCGGGGACTGCCGCGACCCCCGCTTCCCGGACCAGCCATTTGCAGAATTCCAAATCGGAGCTCCAGCCGAACTTCGAAATGTCGACCATCACATAATAAGCGCCTTCGGGGACGGTGTAGGAGAGATTCGCTTCTTCGAGATATCCGAGAAAGATTTCTCTTTTTCGCGCATAGGTTTTTAGCAAATTTTCGTAGTAGGAGTCCGGCGCCCGAAGCCCGACGACAGCGGCTTCCTGAAGAGGGGCGGCCGCGCCGACCGTCAGAAAATCATGGACTTTCCTGACGCCGTTGATGATTCTCTCCGGCGCAAGGACATAGCCGAGGCGCCATCCGGTGATCGAATAAGTCTTCGAGAGCGAGCTGCAGCAGATAGTCCGTTCAAACATCCCGGGCAGCGAAGCGATGTATACATGGCGGCGCGGCGCGTAAACGATATGTTCGTACACCTCGTCCGTGATGACGAACGCGTCGTATTCCGAAGCCAGGCGGGAAATGAGCTGCAGTTCCTCCCTCAGGAAAACCTTTCCCGAAGGATTGGCCGGATTGCACAGGATCAGCGCGCGCGGGCGCTGTCGGAAGGCCTCCGTCAATTCTTCTTCGTTGATGTGGAAATCCGGCGGATGGAGGGGGACATAGACGGGCACGGCGCCGGAAAGAATGGCGTCCGCCACGTAATTTTCATAGAACGGCGAAAAAACGATTACTTTGTCGCCGGGATTGCACGCGGTCATCATGGCGGCCATCATGGCTTCGGTGCTTCCGCAGGTGACGACGATATTCGTTTCCGGATCAAGATCGAGACCCATGAAGCGCGATTGTTTCTCCGCGAGAGCCCGTCGGAAATTGGGAGCGCCCCAGGTGACGGCATACTGGTGCGGACCGGCATGAGCTATCCGCTGAAGTTCGTTCATCAAGGAAAAGGGGGGGTCGAAATCAGGAAACCCTTGCGACAAATTGATCGCATCCCCCTGAAGTGCAATCCGGGTCATCATCCGGATGACGGATTCGGTAAAACGGCTTGTTCTCTCGCTGATCTTGGGCATGGTCGTTCCTCTTGTGCGCTGCCGGCGCTTTGGCGCCGCAGCACGCGCCGGTTCCTAGCTTAAATCAATCCTTCAGTATAGTTGGAATGAATTCATCGATTAACTTGATGAAAATGCACAGCGCCGATTTCGTTTCCAATATTGCAGGGGAAGATGTACGCTAATCAAGAAAGACATTCTGGGAGATTCAAACTGTCGGCGACACTCTTGAACAAATCAGTACTGGTGCTTTTCAATCAGCTGGATTTGGACGAGTATGCGCAGTTGCGCGCCATCGATCCTTCTTCGCTCGATTTCATTCCGACGTATCCGATTCACGTAGCCACTCCGCGAGAGGAATATGACGCCATTGTGAACGCGTTGCGGAAAGAAGGATTTCAGGTTCGCGGCATAAACCTCGAAGATGATTTCAAAAAACTTAACGATCTGATCACCACGGATCCCCCGGACGTAGTGTTTAACCTTGTGGAGTCATTCCGCAACAACCTGAATCTGGAAGGGGCTGTCGCAGCCTTTCTTGATTTGTTCAGGGTGCGTTACACAGGCTCTTCCCCGTTCTGCCTTTCTCTTTGCAGGCGCAAAGGTCTGACAAAGCAAATCCTCGCGGGAAGCGGCATGGCGACGCCCCGGTTCCGCAACCTGGATGTTCCGAAAATCGAGCCGGATCACGGCCTGCAGTACCCGCTCATCGTCAAGCCGGCCCGTCAGGACGGCAGCGCCGGCGTGAATGTCGGTTCCGTAGTGTTCGATTACTCTCAGCTGGCCCGCCAGCTTGAATGTCTTTTTTCCGAGTTCAAAGCGCCCATTCTGGCGGAAGAATTCATTGCGGGAAAAGAACTGCATGTGTCGGTGCTGGGAAACAATCCTCCTCAAGTCCTGCCGGTTGAGGAATACCTCTTTTCAGAGCTTCCGGACGGCCATCCGCCCCTGATCACTTACGATATCAAGTGGAACCCCCTGTCCCCCGCCTATCACAAGGTCCATTCGCTTTGTCCGGCGGCCATCGATCAGAAAACGGAAGAACTGGTCAAAGAATATGCCCTGCGGGCGTTCACGGCCACATGCTGCAGGGATTACGCCCGGATCGACATAAGATTGGGGAAAGACGGCGTCCCGTATATACTGGAAGTGAACCCCAATCCTGATCTCACCGAGGGAGTTTCGTTCATGGAATCGGCGGAGAAAGCGGGCCTCCCCTTTTCCGAGACTCTGCGCCGCATCGTCGCATTCGCATTTGAGAGAGTTTGAAAGAAAATCAGCGCCGCCCGCCCGCATGCATTGCCCCTGGAATCGAGCGTTCCCGCTTTTCAGCGCAGCCGGTTTTCGAGCGACAAGCTTCTTTTCCCGTTCGACCGATGGTTCATCCTCAGCGCTTGAAAGATCAGGCGGATGATGGAACCCCGATTCCGCAGGAGAACCATCGCCCATGCTCTCCGGCTCATCTGCGGGAAATAGATGCCCCGAAAGGCGAGGCGGGAAAGCAGATGGATGACGCGGTCGGGGAAAGAGCCCGATTCCAGGGACCGCATGGCCAAAGAGTTCGCCGCCGGGTCATAGGACGCTTCCCAGGCTTTTCGCACCTCTTCTTCCGCTTGCTCGGAAGTGATCCCGAAGGGCGAGAAACCCATGCTGAAGGGCTTGAATTCCAGCCAATGCTTTGGCCGCGTAAGCCGGCCGGCTGAAGCCAGCCGCTCGTAGAGCGGCGTCGCCGGGTAAGGAGTCAGCAACCCGAACACCGGCAACCCGGGAGGCCAGGAACGAATCATGTCCAAGGTGCGTTCCGCAACGCCGGGACTGTCGCCGTCCATGCCGAAAATAAAGGATGTTATGGCATAGACGCCGTGTCTGGCCAGACGCTCCAGAGTTCTTTTGTATTCCTCCGGTTTGTTAAATCCTTTCCGTATGCTTTTAAGGTTTTTCGAATCAATGGACTCAAGACCTATGAAGATCCACTTCCCGCCGCTTTGGGCGATCAACGAAACCAGTTCTTCATCCTGCAGCAGGTTCATGCTGATCTGTCCAACCCAGGGGAGTTGGGCATTTTGAGCGATGATTTCCCGGAGCAGCGATTTAGTGTGTTTGAGATCGACGGCCAGATTGTCGTCGATGAAGAAGACCGCGATTTTCCCTTTTTGCCGCTTTGCGAGCGACTTCAGCTTCAGAAGCTCCTTGACGACGCTGTCGTTCGAACGGAAACGAATCGAGTCGCCGAAAAATCCGGTCACTGTGCAGAATTCGCATCCATACGGGCAGCCGCGGCCGGTCTCAATTGGAAACAAGTGAAAGGTCTGCCAGCTCATGCCCGCATACGAAAGCAGCCATCGCGCCCACCCGGGAAAGTGCCGAATGAGGTTGAATTGGTTCAAATCCATCTGATCCCACGGGATTTCAGGATAGTCCGCCAGGGAAGGCTTCACGGCTTTCCCGTCGGCATCGATCTTGCGATAGGTCTCTTTCAGCTCCCCCCGTTCAGCGTCTCCGACAATAGTCGCCCAAAGCTGGTCGGCTTCTCCAAGGGCCACGGAGTCTGCATGCCGCGATCCGCCGTCCCGCCCCAGAGCCTCTTCGGGCAACTCCGTAACGTGCGGACCTCCCATAATCACCGGAACGTCGGCGGCGCGCACGGCGTCGGCCATCTGATAAGCTTTTCTTATCATGCGCGTCATGGCGCCAATCCCGACCAGACCGATGTTTTTCTCACGGATATATTGAACCAGCTCCGTTTCGCTCAAACGCTGAGAGTTGCCATCCACCAGAAAAACTTTGTGACCTTCGGGAGTGAACGATTTCAGAAGAAACATCCACAAGTGCGGCATGAAATTGTTGGTTACTTCATTGTCGGGGCTGTAAAGAAGGATATTCATTTGGGCTCCATGCTGTCGGAACCTCGCCGAACCTCATGGCGCCAGTCCCTGTCGACTTAGTCTTTTCGCGCAAACTCCGGCGGCTTATCTGAAGGGTTTGAAAAATACTGCCAATTCGGATTCGTTCTCACCGATGGAGAAAGTCAGACTCCCGGGACGACAATTCCAAAATCAGGCAAGTCTTAGCGATAGATTGCGGCGCAAAGCAGGCTTGAAAAGAGATGTCGAGCCCGGAATGCCTATCAGGGCTCTCTGCGCCTTGCAAGCAGCGGCGGTTTTCACCTGCCTGTTCCATGCTATCATGAGAGGTTCAATTATACAATTGAATCAGGCTGCAGGGCTTTTTCAGAGGCGCATCCTCTTTCAATTCACCGGAATTATTTAATGCGGCTGTCGCGCACGATTCCGCGGGTGCGGTCGCCGACCAATGAAATTCGCGACGCTCAAGTTCAATGGCGCCGGTGGCTCTGAAAAGGCCGTTTCGGCCGGCGGCGGGCAGGCGGGCGGCTGCCGTTGTTTCCGGGCATGTTCACTCCGGTCAGCGGAATGGGATGGCCGCATCGCGAGCAGTGATAGTTGTTGTGTTGCAGAGCTATGACGGGAATGCGCGATTGGGAGCCGCAATGGGGGCAAGTTACAAAAGTTTCGCCTCGTGCCATACTTGTTTATCCTTCCTCTGACAAGCTCATCCGCAGTCCCCAAAGCCATTTCTCCCGAGAAACTCTGACGGAGTGCGCTTCGATTTTCGTTGCTGTGATCGGAATGACAATTGGACTTCAAAACAACCCTGGCAGGGCTTTGGGACCGCGCCTGTCAAATTGGAGGAGCTTTTTTGGAACGGCGTCCTTGATGATGAGAAGTCGGAGGCTCCAGCCTTCTGGAGCCTCATTGCAGGATTCGGCTGATTAGAGCTTCACTACATTCTGAGCCTGCAGTCCTTTGGGGCCTTTGGCCACCTCGAATTCAATGCTGTCGCCTTCATTAAGGGATTTGTAGCCGCCGCCTTGAATGGCGCTGTGGTGAACAAAAACGTCGTCTCCGGAATTGCGGCTGATAAAACCATAGCCCTTTTCATTATTAAACCACTTCACTGTTCCTTGTTCTTTCATTTGTCTTCCTAATGTAATGCCCTCGATAGAGGGTTTTTTTGTCAAATTTTTTGGTTTCAGCAATCATTCGCAACTTTTCAGGCAAAAAAAAAGGCTGCTTCCCTCTTCAGGAGTCTGCAGCGCATTCAATGTACGAAGTCTTACAAAAACCCTACTGGCAAGCTATTATACATCATCCTGCGCCGGAAGCCATAGAAATTGTTGGCAGCCCTTCCAGCCGTCTCCTTGCCTCGCGAGGCAAGGATCGGCGCCTTTATTTTTTAAACAAATTGCGCAGGGAGTCGCCAATAGCCTTTTTGGCGTCTCCGGATCCCTGTTTGGCCCCTTGCCCCGAAGTAAGCGACTCAAGAAGGCCGCTCGCCGCATTTTTCACATCGGGAACAAATTTCGGATCCGACGCGGCGCCGCGAATGAAGAAAGGCAGCTTCACGGATTTGGATTTTGTCAGGCCGGCAAGGCTGCCGCCTAACCCGCCCGAAGGCTTCAGGTTCGCCACCATTTTGAAATCGAGCGTTTGGTTGGGATCGACTCTGCCGTCGCCGGTCAATTCCCCCAAATCCGGCGCGATCATCGACAGATCGCTCACCTGGATGCCTTCAGGAGAGAAACGCACCCGGGAAAAGAATTTTTCGATTTCCGTCTCCGGATTGGATTTGACGCCGGCCAGGGCGGCAATAGCGGACAGCTTTCCTCCCAAATCGAAGCCGGTCAGGCGGCTTTTGGAAAGCTCCACCACGCCGGTGGTCACTATTTTTTCCAGCATCCCTTCGGAAACTGCGTCCACAGACAAAACGCCGCCCTCGAGAGCAGCCCCTTTAGGAAGCTGCACGCCGACGGCCGGCAGCAGCGCTTTAATGTCCTGGACAGGCATTGCGGCCGCATGCAGCTTCATTTTAAGAAGCATGCCTTCCCCTTTGCGTTCGAAATCGCCGTTGAGCTCGGCGACCGCCTTGCCGTAGTTCAGTTTCGCATCCCGGAGCCTGCCGCTCTGTTGCGCCAGATCATATCGGACCGCATAAGCGAGAGAAACAGGCCGGTCCGCAGGAGATCCATTTTTGGCCAGCTTGAGTTTCCTGGCGCTGGCGTTCCCTTTGGTTTCAACGACGCGGCCGTCAGAGGAAAGGCTTCCGCTGAAATCGACGAAGCCGGCGAGCCCTGCGTCCGGCGCTGAGGCGCCGGACGCGATGAGGTCCAAGTTTTTCACCACAACCTCCGCTGATAAAGGAGTCGCGATCATGTCGGTTTGGCTTATAGGACCGGCTTTCCCCTTCAGCTCCAGATTGCCGCCGCCTGGAAGGGCCGCCGTCAACCGGAAGGGGAAAGTGGAGACATAGGAAAGATTGCTCGCCTCGAGGTTGACTTTTTCATAGACTGCGGTTTTTCTTCCCTGAGTCGCCGAAATTCGCCCATTCGTGATTTTAAGCTCTCGGATCGAAATATCGGATTCCGAGACGCTGCCGGAAGCCTGCGAGCCGGTCTTGTTTGTCGAAGCTTCCGAGCTTCCCAGGTCTGAAAAGTTCCACTTGCCCGACGCCGAACGAATGAGTTTGATTTCGGGCTCCTCCAGGTAGATTCCGGTAATGCGAATCGTCTTGGAGAGAATCAAGGGCTTTAATTCGACTCCCGCTTTCAGGGATTTAGCCCGGAGAAACGGAGAATTGCCGAATGCCGGATTGTCGGAAACGGCGATGTCGTCGACCGCAACGCTGCCGGACAACAAAGAAAATTTTAAATTGCCGATCGTCGCTTCGCGCCCCAGCATGCGTGATAATTGCGACTGGAGCTGGGGCTTGAACTGATTGACGTCAATAATGAAAGGAAGAGCGACAATAGCGATGACGAGAAGGGCAAAAAGGATCAGAATCCATCGAAGTACGCCGGATTTTTTTTTCGGTTCGCCGTCTGACATCATTTACCTCCTGGCTGAAATCCGCTGTGCGGGTGCGAATTCATCGTAAATCGTTCTCCGGCAATCTGCAACTTTTCCGAAATGAGATGCGTCCCGCACGTCTTCGCGGGTATAGTAACCGGAAGGAGAAATTATGAAATATTTTGCAGCGTTTCTGAATATGAAAGATCCGGAAAAGAATGCGACCTACCGTCCGCAGCATATGGATTTTCTGGTGCAAAAGGAGAAAGAAGGCGCAATCTTCGCCCGCGGCCGCTTCACGGACGGGACGGGAGGACTCGTCGTTTATATTGCGGATTCCCCGGAACAAGCCAGAACAATAGCGGAAAGCGATCCCCTGGTCGTCTCGGGCGCGCGAACCCTTGATTTGCATGAATGGGATATGAAACTGGCGCAGTGATTTATGCTGCAGGCGATCCTGGTCCATCCGCCGGTTTATGATTTCACAGCCTACGATTTCTGGCTTCGTCCTTACGGGATGCTGCGCGTCGCCGGCCGGATGAAAGGCTCGGCATTTCTGGATTATTTCGACTTCCTGACGGTCCGCAAGAGAGACCCATGGGGCCGCGGCCCTTACGTTTCCGAAGAAACGGACAAACCAAAGTGTTTTGCCGACATCCCAAGGCGCTTTCGCCGTTTCGGACGCCCGCGCTCGGAGTTTCGCGATTTTCTCAAAGCCCGATCGTACGATGTGGCGTTGATCCAGACAATGATGACTTACTGGCATCTCGGAGTTCAGGAGGTCATCGAGGACGTACGAAAGCTCCAGCCTTCGGCAAAAATTATTCTGGGGGGGCCTTATGCCACCCTGTGCGCCTCTCACGCCCGGTCCCTGGGCGCGGATCTCGTTATCGAGGGCAGTTGTCTGGAGCCTTTGTGGCGGCTCCTTTGCATCGAGCCGCGGGACGAAACGCCCTTTTTGCCCTCGAACTCCGGGGATGTCGGGGTCATAAAAATTACTGAAGGATGCCCATTCCGGTGCAGCTATTGTTCCTCCTCTATTTTCTATCCTGAATTTCAACGGCGTGCAACGGCGGACTGTCTCAGGGAACTCAGCGCAATGGCGGCCGCCGGCGTGCGGAACGTCGCCTTTTATGACGATGCGCTTCTCTTCAACGCGGACCAGGCATTGATCCCGTTTCTCAAAGGCGCGGTTCAATCTCAAGCCCGCTTTGTCTTTCACACCCCCAATGCTCTCAACGCCCGATTCCTGACCGCCGATCTTGCGCAGCTGATGGTGCAATCGGGATTTGCCGGTTTTTACTTCGGCCTCGAAAGCGGCAATCCGTCATGGCAAAAAGCCACGGGGGGAAAGATAAGCCCGGACGAGTATGAAATTGCGCTCCGCCATCTGAGAAACGCCGGCGCGGAATCGATTGCGACCTATATCCTTGTTGGACATCCCGACACGGAAGGGCAGGACCTCGAATTTTCCATGAGGTTGGCTCATCGATGCGGATCAAAAATCGTGCTGTCGGAATTTTCCCCGATTCCCGGCACGGCCGATGGGTCCAGGTGCGCGAAATGGGCCGATCCCAGCGAGCCTCTTTCGCACAATAAGACCGCTTTCGCCATTCGCCGTCTTGGGCCCGATTATTTGAATCGCCTGAAAACCTGCAGCCATAAACTGAATGCGGAATTAAATCGGCAGGCTATTCGCTGATTTTATTGAATTTGCTTTCGAGCGCCTTTAATTTCTCAAGCCGGCGCATATGCCGCTCTTCGCCGGTAAACCGCGCATTCAAAAACAGCCAGACCAAATCGTGCGCCAGTTCGGCTGCAATCACCCTCGCGCCCAGCACCAGAACGTTCATGTCGTCGTGCTCGACGCCTTGATGCGCGGAATAGCAGTCGTGACAGACGCTGGCCCGGACCCCCGGAATCTTGTTGACCGCCACGACGGCGCCAACCCCGCTTCCACAGATCAAAATTCCCCGTTCGGCCTCTTTGTGAACAATGGCCATCCCCAAAGCTTCGGCGTAATCCGGATAGTCCACCGGAGAAGAACTGCTGGTCCCGACGTCCATCACTTCATGTCCCATGGATTGGACATGGGCGAGAATGTTCTGTTTCATTTCGAATCCGGCATGATCTGAACCGAGCGCAATACGCATGAATGAATCTCCCAAAATTCTGATTATAACTTAAGTGTTTGACTTCAGGCACTGAGCAATCTAAATTTGCCTTTAATTTGAATCCTCCGTTGGAGGCTTCTTATCTGAAGGCGATCCTCGCAAACAAGGAAAGATGAGGGAAAGCCAAGATAGGAGCCGCTTGAAGGCGGCGAAGGCGTTCAAAATTATTCGCGGGGTGACGACATGCGGGAAAATTCTCCGTCCGCTTCCTCCAGTTCGGCGTTGGACCAGGCTTGCGTAAACTCCATCCGTTTCCTGTCTGTCGACGCCATCCAAAAGGCCAACAGCGGCCATCCGGGCTTGCCTTTAGGCGCCGCGCCTATGGCGTACGCCCTTTGGACTCGATTCCTCAAACACAATCCGGCCAATCCGCAATGGTGGGATCGGGACCGGTTCATCCTCTCGGCAGGACACGGATCCATGCTGCTGTACAGCCTGCTTTATCTGACGGGATACGATCTTCCTCTTTCCGAAATAGAACGATTCCGGCAGTGGCAAAGCCGGACGCCGGGCCACCCGGAACGCGGATTGACTCCCGGAGTGGAAATAACGACGGGACCGTTAGGCCAGGGATTTGCCAACGGCGTGGGGATGGCCATGGCCGAAGCTTATCTGTCGGCGCGATACAATCGGCCGGATTATGAGATTGTCAACCATCATACCTATGCGATCGTGAGCGACGGGGACTTGATGGAGGGAGTCAGCGCCGAAGCGGCTTCCCTGGCCGGACATCTCAAGCTCGGCAAATTGATTTGCCTTTATGACGACAACCGGATTTCCCTGGCCGGTTCAACCGATCTGATTTTTGACGAGGATCGCGCCGGGCGCTTCGAAGCTTATGGCTGGCACACCGTCCGGGTCGAGGACGGGAATGACCTGGAATCGATAGCCCGGGCCCTTCGGGCGGCGCGGGAAGAACCCAGGCGTCCGTCGCTCATCCTGATCCGAACCCATATTGGCTACGGCTCTCCCAACAAACAGGATTCGTATGAATCCCATGGGTCGCCGCTCGGCGTGGAGGAAGTGAAGGCGACCAAAAAGAATCTCGGCTGGCCTGTTGAACCGCCGTTCTATGTTCCGGACGAAGCGCTAGACCATTTTCGCAGGGCTCGGGATCGTGGAATGGAGGCCGAGTCGTTGTGGGAAGCCAGATTCGCGGAATATTCCAAGGAGTATCCGGAATTGGCCCGGGAATTCCGGGATGTCATGAAAGGCGAGCTTTCTCAGGATTGGATTGGCGCGATCCCTTCGTTTCCCGCCGACGCCAAAGGCATGGCCACCCGCGTTTCTTCGGGAAAAGTGTTAAATGCAATCGCCGCAAAGATTCCCCAACTGATAGGCGGCTCGGCCGACCTGAATCCCTCGACTCATACGGTGATCAAGAACGGAGGCGATTTTGAAAGCCCTGATTTCGCCCCCAAGGACATTCAGGGATCGACCGGCGGAGGGTGGGGGTACCATGGAAGGAATATCCATTTTGGCGTCCGCGAGCATGCCATGGGAGCGATAGCCAACGGCATGGCCGCTCACGGGGGCATTATTCCCTATACCGCGACCTTTTTCGTCTTTTCCGATTATATGCGCCCGCCGATACGGCTGGCCGCTTTGATGAAACTTGGCGCTATCTTCGTATTTACGCACGACAGCATCGGCGTTGGCGAAGACGGCCCCACCCACGAGCCCGTCGAGCAACTGGCTTCTCTTCGGACGATTCCCGGTCTAATCGTCCTGCGCCCGTGCGACGCCAATGAGACGGCGGCCGCCTGGCGCGCCGCCATTGAAATCCGCAACCGGCCTGTCGCGCTGATTCTCACGCGTCAGGATCTTCCGACGCTGGATCGGTCCCGCTTTGCTCCCGCCGAAGGTTTGCGGCGCGGCGCGTACATTCTTTCGGACGCGCCCGGGAACAAACCGGACCTGATTTTGTTGGCTGCCGGATCGGAAGTCAGTCTCGCCGCCGCGGCTCAGCAGAAGCTGGCCGAACAGGGCGTCGCAGCCCGAATTGTATCGATGCCCAGTTGGGAGCTTTTCGATGAACAGCCCCAGGAATACCGGGACTCGGTTCTGCCCCCCGGCATCCGGGCCCGGCTGGCCGTGGAGGCCGGCGTAGCCCAAGGCTGGCGCAAATATGTCGGGGACGCGGGCGAGGTGATCGCCTTGAATAGATTCGGGGAGTCGGCGCCTTATAAGATAGTGTTCGAGAAGCTTGGCTTCAGCGTCGACGCCGTCGTCGCGCGTGCGAAAAAAGCTGCCGGACGTTAGCCCGCGTTATTCATTGACAGGCCCTAAGGCGTCTCCCGCCTCATGGATTCAGAGCTTTTTCAGGAAGCGTTTCGCCTTGACGTGGGAATCCTCGAACTCCCGAAGCGAAAGGACGGTTTGGTATTCGTGGGCGGCCTTGCTGCGCTGCCCTTTTTTTTCGAGAATCCGGCCGAGGTGAAGGTGGGACAACGCTTTTTCCCGCTCCGGAGTTTTTGGGTTGTTCGCGGATTTGACGAATTGCTCCTCGGCGAGATCCAATTGCCCCGAATTCATGAGCGCCACCGCGCAACTGAACCGAAACTTTTCCGTCGGCAGCTTGTTAAAATTCGGTTCGTCCGCTTCAACCCGCTTCAGCACCTGCAAAAACAGGGCGGCCGATTGTTCTTTCCGCCCCGAATACTGCAGCGTTTGGGCTATGTTGATGGGGAATAAAAAATTTCGCGGAAACCTTTCGGCGAGCGACTTGGCGAGGGCGAGAGATTCGGAGTGCCGGCCTTCGCGAGCATAGAGGACCATCTGCACCAGTTGAGCCTCATTTTTGTTGTACTCGGCTTTTTCCGAGGCCAGCGCCAGGCGTTCAAATCCATTTTTTTTCGTGCCGCGGGCGCCGATCATCAACGCCATCCATTTTACGTACCACGGAATGCTGCCGACCACATACTCGTAGATGCCGACCGTCAGGCAGGCGTCGTAATAACCCGGATCTTCATCGATCAATTGTTTGCACAGGGAATAGGCTTTGTTCCCCTGGCGGAAAGCGTCCCACAAGCTGTGGTCGATGGTGATGGCGAAGGAAGACCGCAGCCCATGAACGGTGGCGAGAAAATAGCGTCCATCCTTGTCTCTGGGATTTTTTGAGAGGATGGCGGCGGTCAGCGATTCGCTTTTTTTCAGATAGCTGAAGAAAGCGGACCGAGCTTCCGACGGCATGGCCTCGCTTGTTTTCCGGGTAAAATAGGATGGGGCCATAAACCGGCTCAGATCGAGGTCCTGCCTGCGGTTCATCTCCTCGAGCCATAGGATGATGGCCAAATACAAAGGGGGCGCCGGATGGTGGGGATATTGCTTTTCCAGCGAAGCGAAGAACTGCCCGGCTTCGTCGTAGTCCATGTTATAAATGGCATTAAAGCCCGTCTGGACCTTCGCCATGAATCCGGCGTCGCGAAGATTCTGGGCCGCCAGCTGAGAGGCGGAAGCCGATAGCAGGATGAACAAAATAATCTTTCGCATAGTCCCTTCCCAATAAAAGCCCGGGCGAAACCCCCGCCGCCAAGGCTTTGAATCCTCCCATGGAGTTTACTGCAGAGAAGAGTTTTGGCAAATATTTCAGATGATGAAATGCAAGTATGGAATTGTTGCTAATTCCGGCGTCCTTGACTTCCGATATGAAGTATAGAAAATAGGTGTGTGCAGGTATGGCAACAGGTCTGCCAGGGCGGAATGCTATGCCTCAGGAGTTCAATATTATGATTGGAGCGCAAATTCGATGACTAAAACCGGTAATAGTTCTTCTGCCGACCAACACACGTTTACTTCGGAATCCGTTACAGAAGGGCATCCTGACAAGGTGTGCGATTTTATCGCCGATTCAATTCTCGATTCCTACCTGCAGAAAGATCCCAGAAGCCGTGTTGCCTGCGAGGTTCTTTGCAAGGAAGACATTGTCGTCATTGCGGGGGAGATCACGTCTCAAGGCGCCGTCGACCACGAAGCCGTCGCCCGGCAGGCGATTCGGGAAATCGGGTATACGGATCCTTCCGCTTCATTCAACGCCGACGGGGTCAAGGTTCATCAATTTGTCACCAAGCAGTCGACCGAAATCGCCCAGGGCGTCAATCTAGACACGAATTTGGAGCATGAACAGGGCGCCGGAGACCAGGGCATCATGTTCGGCTATGCGACGGACGAGACGCCCGAATTCATGCCCTTGCCGATTCTCCTCGCCCACAGGCTTTCCAGGGGATTGGCGGAAGACCGCCGGAACGGCGTCGCTCCCTGGCTGCGGCCGGATGGGAAGACCCAGGTTTCCGTTCTCTATGAAGGCAATCAACCCGTCGCGGTTACGAACGTGATCGTCTCCCCTCAGCATTCTCCCGACATCGCCCGGGAATCCATCATTGCCTATGTCACCGAAACGCTGGCGCCGCGCGCCCTTGGCGACTGGTTTACGAAGAAGATTCGCTTTCATGTCAATCCTACCGGGAGCTTCGTTCTCGGCGGCCCGTCTGCGGACGCCGGCGTAACGGGCAGGAAAATAATCGTCGACACTTACGGCGGATACGGCAGGCACGGCGGGGGCGCTTTCAGCGGGAAAGATCCTTCCAAGGTCGACCGCAGCGGCGCTTATTTCTGCCGGTATATTGCGCGCCAGCTGGTCAAGCAGAAAATCGCGCAAAGAGCGGAAATACAAATTTCCTACGCCATCGGCGAGGCAACCCCCTTGTCGGTCAAGGTGGATACGTTTGGGACCGGAGATCCTGTCGAAGCGGCCGAGTTTGTCAAAAAATTCGATTTCCGTCCGGCGGTCATCATTGAGAAATTGAATCTGCTCCGGCCGATCTATCGTCAAACGACCAACTACGGCCATTTCGGGAAGCCCGGATTGCCCTGGGAAGCGTAATACGATTGACTATGGACGATTGACGATTGAAATGCGCGTTTGAAGGGTTTCAGTCGTCAATCGTTTATTTTTTTTCACTCTCCGCTTCTCCGTATTATTCCAACTGTCAAGTGTCAATCCGCAATACGGCTGCGCCCTGGAGATTTCCCTCTCGCAGGCTTGCGAGGGCTTCGTTCGCCCGCTCCAGCGGGAAAGCCTGCACTTCGGTTGCGACGCCCGCTTTGGAGGCGATATCCAACAGTTCTTCGCCGTCTTTGCGCGTCAGATTGGCTACCGACCGCACGACTCTTTCCTCCCAAAGAAGACGGTAGGGAAAACTCGGGATGTCGCTCATGTGAATGCCTCCGCAAACGACAATCCCGCCTTTGGCGACGGCTTTCAACGCCGCCGGGACCAGCGCTCCGACCGGAGCGAAAACAATTGCGGCGTCCAGGGGTTCCGGGGGCGCCTCGGCGGAATCCCCCGCCCAAGCCGCTCCCAACCGCAGAGCGAATTGCTGCGCGCCGGAGTCGCCGGTCCGCGTAAAGGCGAAAATCCTTTTGCCCTGGCGGACGGCAATTTGGGCGATGATATGGGCCGCGCCGCCGAAGCCGTAAATGCCGAGCCGCTCGACATTTTCGCCCGTCATTTTGTAAGAGCGGTATCCTATCAATCCGGCGCAAAGCAGCGGCGCCGCCGCCAAATCATCGTAGTTTTCCGGCAGATGGAAGCAATACCGTCTGTCGGCCGCCGCGTATTCCGCATAGCCCCCGTCGATGGTGTATCCGGTAAATCCGGGTCGATCGCAAAGGTTCTCTCTTCCGGTCCGGCAAAAAACGCACTGGCCGCAGGTATAGCCAAGCCACGGCACGCCAATCCTCTCCCCGGGATGAAAAGATTGCACCCGCGCTCCCGTCTTTACGACTCGGCCCACGATTTCGTGGCCCGGGACCAGGGGGGTTTTGGGAAGCGGCAATTCTCCGTCGATGATGTGCAGATCGGTCCTGCATACGCCGCAGGCGCAGACCTTTATCAGGACCTGCTCGGGGCCCGGGTCGGGGACCGGCAGTTTCGTCAACTCGAGCGGCCTTCCGGGTTCGAACATCGCCATCGCGCGCATTGTTTCGGGTATTCGCATTTTACGCCTCATGGGGGATCTTTGGTGGCATTCTGCAGGCTCGCGAGCAACTCATCGACTTGAGCCTTTTCCTCTTCGGTAGCGTTGTCTTTGGCCCTGTTCAGCTCCTGAATTGCTTCAGACAGTTCGCCGTTCATGGCATGGATGAGACCGAGGTTGAAACGCACGCCGGTCGAGTTGGGTTCGAGAACGGCGGAGAGCTCGTAGTGCAGACGGGCGAGGCGAAAGTCTCCAGCCTCAAAATATAAATGACCGAGGTTGAAATGAGATTCAAAATGACGCGGGTCGTGCTTCAGGGCGTTGGTGAAATGATCGAAAGCGGCGGCGACGCGGCCGGCTTCGTACTCCAGTATCCCCAGATTGCAGTACGCATCCGAAATGCACTCGCCGCCGAGAATGGCTTTCCTGTACATTTCCGAAGCCTTGCAGTCCCCCTGTTCGTGCAATTGCAGGGCTTCCTCGAACGGGCTGAATCGCAAGGGGAGCTGAAGCAGGCGGCCTCCTCTTTCGGGGAAGAGGTTGAGCTGGCCATTCAACTCGGCTTCAATTTGCCGAGCGGACAAACCGCGGTTGCGAAGCTCGCGCGCGCGCCGGAACTGCGTGAGAGCGCTGAAATCATAGCGCAGTTCGCCGTCTTCAGAATGCGCGGCGGGCGCAACCAGCCCGTCCCGGGTCCATTTCCGGATGGAGTTTTCGCTCAATCCAAACTGACGGCTTATCTCCTTTACCGTATAAGTCGCCTGCACCCGCTGGAGCTTCTTGGATTGAGCCGCCTTCGGGAATTGAACAACGATGCTCATGCGCGTCCCCGCCTGACACTTTTTGAAATTTTTTTAAAAGGCGTTTTGCATCCGAGATTTTACTTCATAGCCTTGAAGGTCGCATCAAGATTGTTTCTTTCCGACAGGCGGTTCGGATGAAATACGGGAAGAGATCGGCCGGCCACTCCAAAATCGCGCGCGGCCTGGCGGGTTCATCGACGGGCCGCGCATCGGCGAGCTTTATTCCCCGCGCTGTTTCCTCCGTTCCGGGGAAGCGCTGTTTAATCGTTTTTGTTCTTGTTTGTAGCGATCCTCGCGAGCGTCTTCTATGTCCCGGACATTCTCTTCCTGCTTTTCATCCACAAATTTGCGTACGTTCCGGAGTGAATCCTTTAAATCCTCCGTCATTTCCTGGAATTTTTCGGGAGTGTGGATCACGTGGGGGGTGATGAATATGATTAATTCGGTGCGGCTTGAGTTTTTCAAAGTATGGCCGAATAGGCTTCCGATAATCGGGATATCCGAAAGAAACGGCAGTCCGGCTCTTCCGAGGCTGTTGTTGTCGCGGATCAGGCCGGCGATGGCGACGGTTTGACCGTCTTTGACCGACAGTGTGTTTTGCACCAAAGTCTTGCCAAAAGACGGGCCGTAAGTGCTGTTCGCCCCGACATTGCTGATTTCCTGAGCAAGATTCAGGGTCACGGACCCGGAGGCGGAAATGCGGGGCAAAACCAAAAGGGAAATGCCGGTGTCGCGGTATTGCACGCTCGTGGTTGTGCCGCCGGTAGATTGATAATAGCTGCCTCCGGGATAAGGAACCTCCGCGCCGACGACAATTTTGGCTTCCGTTCCGTCCAGGGCGAGGACGGAAGGAGCTTCGAGCACTCTCACTTTGGTTTTCGTTCGCAGAGCTTCCACGTTGAGCAGCAATTCGCGGGAATTGCCGACAAATGCAAAGCTCTGGAGGCTCAGGGCGTAGCTGGTTATCGATCCGGAATTGTCCACCGTGCCGATGCCGGCGGTTGTGAGGTGCTGGCCGTCCGTTTTGCCCTGGAGAAACGCCGTGACTCCGAAGCTCAAGTCATTGGTGAGGTCGACTTCGTAAATGCGCGCGTCGATGAGCACCTGCCGGGGCGGCACGTCCATCTCCTTGATGGTTTCCGATATATAGGCGTAATCCGCCGGCGTGGCTTTGATGATCAAAGAATTGTTCACGTCGTCCACGACCATTCGAATTTCGTCCTGCAAGCCTGCAAAAGCCCCCCCGCGCAAAACTTGAGAGGTTATGGTCGGACGGTCGTTGAGCTTCGGGCCCAGCTGCGAGCCTCCGAAAGTTCCTCCTCCAAAAATGCTGCTGCCGAATGACGATTGATTGCCCTGGTTCATGCCGCTCTGGCTGCCGTATTGTTGATTCGCGCCGCCGAAGGAGCTCCCGGGGCCTCCGCCCTGGCCGCGGCCTCCCGCGATGGCGCCTGCCGACCCGGTCGCTGCGGTCCCTCCGGAAGTCCCCGTGCTTTCGTCTCCGCCATACAAAGCTGCGAGCATCATGGCGATGTCGGAAGCCGTCGAATTTTGGACGGCGTATTTGAAAGTCTGAATATTCTTGCCGGTGGTCGAATCAAGGATTTCGATATAGCGCTTGACCTCCGAAAGAGCCCGCTTGGAGCTGGCGATGACAAAGATGGCGTTCAGGCGATCCATAGGAACAAATTGAGCTCCGGTGGTGGAGTCTTTCGATCCGGCGCCGAATATTTTTTTCAAATCGTCCGTGACGTCGGCCGAAGCGTTGTTCTTTATTTTAACAAGTTCCACGAGATCGGGATCCAGGTAGCTGCTGTCGAGCATCTTGATGATCTGAAGGATTCTTGAAACGCTGTCGGTGTAATCCGTAAGGATCAGCATGTTGAGCCGCTCGTAAGGCATGATGACCCCGCCTTCCGTCATAAATATTCGGATGGGCTCGATCAGGTCTTTGACGGGAACGAAGTCGATGCGAAGGACATGCGTGGCCAGCCGGGAAGTTTTCAAGTCGTCCCCTTTGGGGGCCTGGCCTTTTGCCGCCGCAGGCAGGTTGGCCCGGGCAGCCGCCTGGGCCGTTTGCTGCGCCGTCGAAGCCGGCGGAGTCGAAGAGCTCGGCGTTTCTTTTCCGTCCTTTGAAGGAGCGGTTTCGGGTTTTGCGTCGAAATCGGATGGCAGATAGTTCAGGATCTCGACGCCTTTTTTCAGAGCGGAAGAAATTGGAACGATCTGGTAAATGTCTCCCTGTTTGATTAATGCGGCATTGTTGTTCTTCAGGATCAAATTAAAGAGCGGCAGCACATCTTCTTTGGCCATGGGCGAGGAGCTTGAAATTGTCACCGTGCCTTTGACGTCCGGATCGATGACGATGGGAGAAATTCCCAGGGTGCTTGAAATCTGGTTGATGAATTCATAAAGGTCTTGATTGTCGTAGGTCAGCTGTATTTTTGCGCTTCCGGCCTGAATGGAGCTGACGGGGGGAATGGGGCCCGGCGCGGGCGGGAGAGACGGCGTCGCCACGGAAGGCGGCGTCTGCGGAGACATCGGCCCCGGAGGCTGTTTGACGCCCCGCTGCGACTCCTGAACCTGCCTGTTCAGCCGCTCCCATTGCCGCCGTCTTTCCTCGTCCGAACCGGACGGTCGTCCCGGCTCCTGCGGGGACAATGCCGCCGAGGACAGGCTGCCCATCAGCAGTGCGGCGAAAATTAAAACTGTGGCGCTCCAAGAATATTGCTTGCTCATGGCCATGTGACTTCCTCTCCTAGAGAGTTCCTGCGAAAAATCTCTATGGACAAAGTGCGAAAAACACCGGGACGCTTTCGATCCGTCCCTGCATAACCGGATTCTTTCCCATCCCGGCGGGGTCGCGGGATTGCCCGGAAATGCTTTTTCAAAAACAAACTGCCTTTTCCCATTCCCAACTCAACCTACGGATTCGGGCGAACGATGTCTCCTAAAGGAGTCCGAATTACGCTCCGGTTCGCCGGCGCCGGTTCGGATTGCTGCGGGCCGGCCGCCGCCGGCGTCCGCGCCGGTCCTGTCCCGCGGCCCAGGTTCGCGCCACGGCCTGCGCCGCCCGGCTGGATCGCCATCCCCGGGGCGCCGGCTGGCGACGGAATCGTCTGAGGCGCCTGCCCCCTCGAAGCGGGGGGGGTCGTCGGAGCCGCCGCTCCGCGCGCCGCGCCGGCCGGAGTCGTCGGTATGATGGTCGGCGCGATCGTCCCGGCCGTCGCGCCGCCGCCAAAAGAGATCACACGCGTCGACTGGATTGGCGTTTTGCCCCCTAGCGGCCGCTTGATCCCTTCATGAATCGGTATGATTTCCCTTCGGGTTCCGCTTTCCAGAACAATATAGTCGGGAGCGATGTTCGTGATCGTATAGCCCTGATAAACATCCCCGATCCGCCGCGTCTGGACGCGGCTCCTCTGACTCTGAAAAGATCCGGAAGGATCGATGATGGAGGCGAATTTCTGGTTTTCAGAGATCGTTATTCCCACCAGGATGGGTTTCTGGGCAAGCGGCGGAGTCTCCGCTAGGACGGAAACGGCCGAGGTTTCCTCTTTGGATCGAGACTCGGAGAATAAATTCCTTTCCGGAATGACGGCGAATTCCGCCGGATTCGCGGCTTTATTTTCAGGCGGCTGGAGTGAAACCTTGTCCCGTCCGGCGTTTTGTTTTAAATTGGCCGCAGGCCGGATTTGCGACAACCGGTGATTCTGCTGGAACCGGAGGATGGAATCGTTCAGCTTCCACGCCAGCAGAACGGTCGTCAACAACAATATCAGATTGATGGCAATCCATTTTTTCTTCATGCCCGCCTCATTGACAAAATCCAGATCCCGGCCAGCCGGTATTATTTTTGAACCCGTTGGTTCGCCGCGGCGTCGATTGCATTCCTATTAAATTCCCGTTGAAGGTTTTGGTTTAGTCTCCGGCGCATTGATGAAGCCGGAGATGATCAGGGTCGGACTCAGTCTTTTCTGAAGGGCGCCCCCTGCGGACGGGATCGTGCTCCGGTAGCCGCTGAATATCGTTATATCGCTCACAATCAAAAATTTTTCATAGTTCTCGACCGCGGCCAGAAACTGCACAAGTTCCTCCAACACGCAGTTGGCCTGAATCTGGACGCTGACCCGGATCAACCGGTCCTCGATATTTTTAACGGGCTGAGGGGTCTTCTGCGTGATCTCGATGCCGGATCCGCTGGCGAAATCTTCGATGACCTTTCCGAGTTCGGAGCTTGCGGCATTGGGGTTGTCGCCCGGCAGAAGAAGGTTGACATCCGCCTGCAGCTGCTTTTTATACAAATCCAGCTGTTTTTTGGAGGAAGCCTCCCGATTCAGAATTTCAAGCTGCTTGATTAAAATTTGCTTTTTAATTTCCACATTATTGATCACGCTTGCGTGGTTCTCCAGAAGCCAGGAAAAGCCATAAAAAACCAGGGCTGCGGCGACCACAATCGCGCCCATAGCCATATATCTTTTTTCTTTGGCCGTGATTTTTTTCAAAGCCTTATCTCTCCAATTTCATTGTAAAATTAAACTGGTATTTGCCGGTCGCGGTATTCTTGAAAATCGTTCCGTTTTGCACGACCTCTTTCAGGAGCGGAGATTGCTCCAGTTTTTTCATCAGGTCGGATGCGGACCCGCCGCTCATGCCGCCGATCGTGATCGAGCCTTCTTTGTTGGCATATTGAGTCAGATAGACGTCCAACGGCAGAATTTCGGTCAGCTCCCGGAGCACTTCCAGGTTCCTGTCCCTGGCCTTGAGCGTCTTTTCGATGGAGGCTATCTTTTTTTCCATTTCTCCGGTCTGCTTCTGAAGCGCATGGACGCGTTCGACAGGAGCTTTATACTTGGAGATTTCCCGCTCAATCTCGCCGGCGAGAATGCTTTGCTGCGCTATCTCGTGAAATCCCAGCGCTATCAGCAGCGCCAGGACCGCCGTACCGAGGATCGCCGCCGGGATGTAGGCCCAGCGCGTTTGATGGAGCCGGAGGTCGGGCGGCAAAAGGTTCAATTTAAGAGCAGGGCGCCGCGCCATTCCCGTGTAAGCCAGCCCCAGGGAGGCAGCCGCTTCCTGCAGATGCGCTTTGTTTTCTTCAGGCGTTTCGCAGCCCAAATAATTCTTCACGAGTTCGCATTCCGGGATGACGGCTTTTATTTGCTCGTAAGCGGCTTCGGAGGACTCCCCCGCCAGGATGATTTTCTCAATGAAGCCGTCCGGCCCGAGCCGGATTTTGGAAGCCGCTTCGTCGACTTCGAGCAGAATGAGGTCTCCCCAGCTCCTGGGGCTTTCTTTGGGAACTTCTCGCGAATACGCCAGAACGCCTTCATGCACGGTCGCAAGATCCAGAGCTTCGGAAGTCAGATCGGCCAGCATAAAGGTTTTATCCTTCAGATCCTTCCGGTTTTTCAAAAAGATGTTGACCAGCGCCATGGGGCTGGCGGCGACGACGGTCGGCTTGATCCCGAGATCCCGCAGAAATTCAAGGTGTTCGTCCAGAACGGCTTTTCGGATCATCGCCAGCAGAATCGACAGTCTCTTGGAGTTTTCCTTGACGTCCGGCGTCGCATAGTCGTAATAAAACTTGTCTTCGTCGACAGGCTCCAGGGTTTGCACCTGATATTCGACGACCTGTTTCAGGTTGTCCGCCACTTCCGCCGGAAGATCCAGATGCCGCAGGACGATGTCTTTGCGCGGGACTCCGAGCACGACGGTTTCTTTGCTGAGCCTGTTCGTCTTCAAAAAAGCGTTGATTTCCTGCCGCAAATCCTGTTTATTGCGCAGCCGGTAGTCGGGAAAACGCTTGTAACAGGTAAACGCCTGGCCCGAAAAATTGCTTTGCAGCGAGGCAATCAGCATGTCTGCGCCGCGCAATTCGATTCCGATGCTGGTTTTCAAATAGATCATGGGTTTGAGCCTTCATAATCAGGAACGTTTTCGTTCCAGTACAGGGTTCGGAAGCGTGTTTCGCTGCCGTCGATGTTAATCACCGTCCGAATGACGCGCCGAACCTTGGAGTTTTCCTCCGACGCGGATGCGGTCAGCGTGTAAATGTTCGTCTGCGTCGTCGATAGAGAGGGCGTCGTCGCGGGGCTCAGAGGCGCCTGGAGATCGCGAGTGATTTCCTGGACGTTCTTAAAAGGCCTGGAAAGGCGTCGTTCATAAATCAGCCGGGCCGCTTCCGGAGTCATCCCGTTGATCGACAGGAGCACCGGCAGCGGAGCGAAATTCACATTGACCTGGGTCGTGTTTGAATAGACCGTCAGGCAGCGGGAAAGGCCGTATCGGTATTGAATCGAGCCGTCGGGAGACCGTTCTGGATAACCGTAGAAATATTCCGGAGTGATCCCCCGGATGAGCAGAAGCTCCTCCAGGGCGTCGATATTTCCGTTCTTCGCTTCGTACGGCGGGTTCAGCGTCTCGTAATAATCGTTTTCCGCCCCGTTCATCCGGTGGAGCAGATCCGAATCGCGCCAATCCATGATCGAATCTGCGATGACGTCGACGTCGTGAGACTCGATCTCCAAAGACTCCAACAGCTTGCGAAGCTGTTCCTCCGGAACCCTGTTGATATTTATTTTCCCCGATTCATCCTGGACATCGACTTTGTAAACGCCTCCGCCGAATTTGCCTGAGACGACGCCGGCGTCGATCGGGTCTACGGTCTCTTGAAGCTCCAGCTGCTGAGCGGCGGGGAATAATCGCTTCTGGATAAGCTGGTACAGGACGGCCGCAATTCCGGCCCGCGCTACAAAATACGATTTTTCCAGCGATTGAGAATTGCGGGCCGCGGCCACTTCGACCACGCTTTCTTTCGAGAAACTGAGCGCGATCACGGCCAGGGCGACGAATATCCAGAGGACGGCAATTAAAACCACGCCGTTTTCAGCCGGATCCGCGACCCTCAGGGAGCGGGTCCGCCTGTGGAACCATCGTTTTTTCAGGCGCTCGGCTGTCATTGTGCGAATCCTCGTCCCGTTGCTCTTGCGCCGCCGAATGGATTGCGGAAAAGCGTCTCGGCGTTCACTGCTTCAGCCCGGATCGGCACGACCATGCGCCGGTTTGCCACCGTTCCATTCGGATCTCGTGAAAGCATTGTCATGGCTATGGCGGACGGCAGCCGTCCGGTTTTCGTGGAATCCCACTCCTTGACCCACTGGGACGGATTGTCGCCTTCTCCCGGGTCGAAGTATTCAAAAAGGCAGCCGGTCAGGTTTTCCAGTATCGACGTCGTCCGCTCGCCGTTCGTCCCCGTCCATTCGTCGGGAAGCTGTCCGAGATAGGGCGCCTCCTTTTCCATCAATGCATAATCGCCCTGGTCGCTTTGGGCTATTTCATAGGTCACAAGCGTGAGCCCGGGGCTTTCCTGGAACTGTAGAGAATTCAGGCTGATGAACTGGAAGCTGGTTTCCGCGCCGCTGAAAATCGGGGAAGGGGAGCTTCCCATGAGTGGATCGGCGGGAGCGGTCAGGCTGTGGGCGGAGGCGATCTGTTTCCTGACCATATCGATGATGCTGCGGTGGCGCTGATTCGTATCGATGAACTCCGTTCCCCTGGACCATGTTCGTATGCTGATCCGCATGACCGCCCACACCCCGACGGCCATCATGGTCACAAGGGTCAACGCCACGATGATTTCCAGAAGCGTAAAACCCTGTTCGGAGCGGCGAGTCGGCGTCATTGCGGCATCCTCGAAAGCGGCTTGTCCGGTTGAGTCTTCACCAGCTTCAGCGTCTGCAAACGGCAGACGGGAGTCAACGATTCGGGGCCGGCGACTTCGACCTCATAGGACATCAGTTTCACCGGCATGGTTGTCAGGGAGCTGGGTTGGGGCTTTTCAAGCTCCAGATAATCCTCCACCCGCACGACCCATTGAGATCCGTCCGGAAGATTTCCGGTCAAGGTCGTCGGCTGTTGAATCGAGGCGTCTAAAAGGGCTTCTTCCATCACGGACTCGGCGTGTTCGATGGCTCGCGTGCGTTCCTGGGCTTTCCGTATATTGCGCAAGGATCCGGACATCAGCGACAGGGCCACCGTCGCCGCGAGAGCCATAACGGCGAGAGCCACCAAAACTTCAAGAAGGGTGAATCCTCCGGATTCGCCAGGATTCCGATGCGTCATTTTGTCGGCGCTCGTCACGGCAATCCCTCCTTAATTCCACTCCATGCGGGCGCCGCCGGTGATCGGGTCCGTGAAGACCTTGATCCATGCGCCCTTGTCCGCCTGCAAAAGAAGCTCGCTGTTGTCGCAACTCCCGTTCGGAAGGAAACGGACAACCATGGGGCCGCCCATGATTTCATTCCCCGCAAGCGCGACACGCTGAATTTTCACATCCTTCGGCAGAAGATAAGTCCGGCCTTCGTCTTCCAAATCCGCGCTCATCACCAGCTGTTGCTTTTCCCGGTCCACCGTGACCTTCATCCGGATCTGTTCGGTGACGGCTTTTTGCCGCGCATAGCGGAATGTGTTGACAACGTCCCGCCCTGCCGTTCTCAGATGAAGGGCTGCGGCCGCTCGCGACATCGAGGGATAGGACGCTGCCGCGACAAGCGCGAGGACCACGAGGACCACCAATAATTCCAGCAGCGTGAACCCCTGGGCGCGAGAGTTTTTCATGGTCCGTCTCATTTCCAGCTGACGATATCGTCTTCTCCGCCTTCCGTACCGTCCGGGCCCACGGAAAGCAGATCATAGTCTCCGTGCGACCCGGGGCAGCGATACACGTACGGTTTTTGCCAAGGGTCCTTGGGCAATTCTTCTTTTTTCAGATACGGCCCGTTCCAGGCTTCCGCATTCCCTGGGTTTCGTATCAGAGCCTCCAGTCCTTCGCCCGTTTCGGGGTAACGGCCCATATCAAGCGCGAACAGCTGCAAGGCGCCGCCGAAATCCTCAATTTGAATTTTTGTGGCTTTTGGCTTGCTCGCCGACACATGTTTGACGACCTGAGGCCCCACAATCGCGGCGAGCATCGCGAGAATCACCATGGCGACAATCAGCTCGATAAGCGAAAATCCTTTCTCGGACTTTCGGTTTATTATTTCGGTCTGCATCTTTTCCTCCCCTTTTCGCCGCTTTTTGCTTCTCAAAGCGTTCATCTTCGCCCTCAAGTCTACATAGGTATGTCATTGATGCTGAAGATCGCCGTCAGCATCGAAACCACAATGGTTCCGATAATGATTCCCATCAGCAGAATCAACGCCGGTTCGAAAAATGCGATGAGGGTTTTGATGCTGTTTCTTACCTCGACGTCGTAAACGTCCGCGACCTGGACCAGCATGCTGTCGAGTTTTCCGGACTCCTCGCCCACCTCAATCAGGTGCATGGCCAACGGCGGGAAAACTCCGCTCTGTTTCATCGGCTGCGCGATCCCCTCCCCTTTCTTGATGCCGTTGCGAATGGGATCTATTGTCATGGCGATGCTCTGGTTCCCGATGATGTCGCGCACGATGGTCATAGCCTGCAGCAGCGGAACTCCCCCATGCAGCAGCGTCCCGAGCGACCGTGAAAAACGCGCCACCTCGACCTTGCGAAGAACCGGGCCGAGCAGCGGGACCCGCAACAGCCAACGGTCGGACTGCAGGCGGCCGTGGTCGCTGTTCCGGAAATTCCGCAGGTAGATTCCGAGGATAACGACAAGGATCAAAATAAGCCACCAGAAGCTCGACAGCATAGAGCTCAAAAACTGCAGGATCGTCATCGGCAGAGGCAACGGCACTTCCAGTTCCGTGAATATGGCGGAGAATTTCGGGACGACGAAAAGCGTCATGATTGTAATGCTGACCAGCCCCACGGTGGACAGCAGCGCGGGGTAAATCATGGCGCCAAAGATATAGGAGCGGAGATCGGCGCTCGTCACAAGGTAGCCGGAAAGGCGGTGGAGTATTTCTTCGAGGGCGCCTCCGGCTTCGCCGGCTTTGATCATGCTCATGTAAACCTTGGGAAAGACTTCCGGGCGCCGGCCCAAAGCTTCGGAGAAGGATTTCCCCCCTTTGACTTCCTTCAAAACATCCCCGATGACCGCGGCCATTGCCGGGCTTTCCGCAAGCTGGGCGAGGATGGCGAGGCTGCGGTCGAGCGGGAATCCCGATTTCACCAGCGTGTGCAGCTCCTGGGTGAAGACCAACAAATCCTTCTGGCGGACTTTTTTCTTCTTCCAGGGCCACTCGATTTCGCGTGTGAAAACTGATTTTTGAGAAGCGGCGCCGATTCTGACCGGGAGAAGTCCCATCTCCTGGAGCTTCAGGGCGACGGTTCCGCCGTCGGAGGCCTCCATGGTCCCTTCCACCATTTTCCCTTCCAGAGTGCTGGCGCGATATTTATAGGACGGCATAAATCGCTTCACCTGTTTTGAAAACGAGTCCGGGATTGAAAAAACCCATTGCCTGCATCAAGCCTCCTGCGTAACGCGTAGAACTTCGGCGATGCTGGTGACTCCCTGTCGGACTTTCAACCACCCGTCGTCCCGGAGCGGCCGCATCCCATTTTCGATGGCTTTTTTCCGGATCTGGTTCGAGTCCGCCTTGCTCACGGTCAATTTGCGGATGTCGTCGTTGATCGGCATCAGTTCATAGATTCCCATCCTTCCCGCAAACCCCGTGTTCCCGCACTGCTCGCATCCTGTCCCCTCGAAAAAGCGATCGGGCCCTCTCCTGGGGTCGCGGCGAAACTCAATTTCGTCGAGCATTTCCGGAACAGGGCGGATTTCCGCTTTGCATGCGGGGCAGATGACCCGGATCAGGCGCTGCGCCAGGACTCCCAGGAGGGAGGAGGCGATCAGGTAATCCTCGGCGCCCATGTCGATAAGACGGGTTATGGCGCTCGGGGCGTCATTGGTGTGGAGGGTGGAGAACACGAGATGCCCGGTCAGGGCGGCGCGGATGGCGATTTCCGCCGTTTCCAGGTCGCGAATTTCCCCGATCATGATGACGTCGGGGTCCTGCCGCACGATATGCCTCAGTCCGGAGGCGAAAGTCAAACCGATCTGCGGATTGGCTTGGATCTGGTTGACTCCGTCGATCTGGTATTCGACGGGATCCTCGATGGTGATGATTTTTTTATCCGGCAGGTTGATGGTGCTGAGCGCGCTGTACAGCGTTGTCGTTTTTCCGCTGCCTGTGGGCCCTGTGACCAGCAGAATTCCATGAGGACGGCGGATAAGGGATTCAAATTCCTGGAGCGAATCTTCGGGAAATCCCAGGCGGCGGATGTCGTAGAGGCTGGTATTGCTTTTGTCCAAAATGCGCATGACCACGGATTCGCCATACATGGTCGGCAGAGTGGATACGCGCAAGTCGATGTCTTTTCCGAGGACTTTCAGCTTGATCCTGCCGTCCTGGGGCAGCCGTCTTTCCGCTATATTCAGCTTGGACATGATTTTAATACGGCTGATCAGCGCCGATTTAAGCTTCTTGGGAGGAGACTCGACGTCGTGGAGAATGCCGTCGATCCGGTAGCGCACCTTCAGGTCTTTTTCAAAGGGTTCAATATGAATGTCGCTCGCCCTGTTTTCGATGGCTTTGGAGATGATCAGGTTGACGAGCCTGATGACCGGCGCTTCGGAAGCCAGGTCCTTCAGCTGTTCGATGTCTTCGATCTCATCGGCAAGATTTTCTATGCTTCCTTCGTCGATCCCTTCAATGATTCGCCCGAGCGTGCTGGCGGAGGAGCCATAAAATTTTTCAAGAAGATCCATTATTTCGCTCTCGGCGCCCAGCAGAACCTTGACCTGGTATCCGGTCGCCTGCCGGATGGAGTCCACCGATGCGCTGTCCATAGGGTCGGTCATGGCCAGCGTCAGGACTCCGCCTTCCAAAGCTACGGGAATCAACTTGCACTGCTTCATGAAGCGGAAAGTGAGGACATTTTCCAGCACCGGGACCGCAGGATAATCGGCGCCGGAAATAGACGGGATGTCCAGGTGCTCGGATACGACGGCGAGGCAGTCCCGTTCGGACACATAACCGAGATCCACGAGGAGCTTTCCCAGCTTTTCCCGGGATTCGGTCTGAAGATTCAGGGCTGTCCGCAATTCCTCTTCGTCGATAAGGCCGCGTTCCAGGAAGACCTGACCGATGAGCTTTTTGGATTTAAGAGCTTCAACTTTAATACTCAATGATTTTCATCCTCGTTCCGTGGAATGCCTGTTTTTGCCGGCGGCGCCCGCTCGACAAAAATCGCGGCCGCCATCCCGGCATATATCCCCAAGGCGGAATCAAGCGGACCTGCCGCTTTCGGTTTACGACGATTGCCGGGAGATTCATCTTTTCGAAGCTGAAGAGAGGATCGAGTTTTTCGACTCCTCAGCTTTTTACAGCGTTTCGATCAGGCGCTCAGATGATCCCGGAGCTCCGCCTTTTCATGCGAACCGGCGGAATCATTATAGAGCAAATCAATGAATCCTTCCCGAATCTCGTCACAATGGATGCCACTCATCCTAAATAATCGGTTGTTTTGGCCTAAAACGACACAAATTATTCTAAATATTAATCTTCGATCCCAACTCCGATTCCTTTAAGCCTGTGAGGCGTCCTGCGAAAGCCATGATAAAAACGGCGTCATGCTCCGGAAGAAAGACAACGGATTCCGACTGCCGTTTCTTACAGGCGCAAACCTGCAGAGTCCTCTGGAATTATGGCGGTCCGGCGACCTTTGCTCAAGCCCGCCAGTCGTGATCAGGAGTGCTGCAGTTCGCTGGAAAGTCAGAAAAAAAGGACGAATGACAGGGCGCGGGCGGCGCATTGAACTCCCCGAATGGGTTGTTTTCAGCCCGCAACTTGTCATTCGTCATTTTTATATCGAGGTTAAAGCTCCGTTCGGTAGTTGGGGGCTTCCTTTGTAACCAGCACGTCATGGACGTGGCTTTCCTTAAGACCGAAGGAGGTTATACGTATAAACCGGGCTTGTGTTTGCATTTCTTCGATGTTTTTACATCCGCAATAGCCCATTCCGGCCCGCAAGCCCCCGGCCAGCTGCGGAATCATCACTTCGACGCTTCCTTTATAGGGAACCATTCCCTCGATTCCTTCGGGGACCAGCTTCCCTTCGAAGAAGGCGCCTTCCTGGCCGTAACGGTCGCGGCTGCCCGCCTTCATGGCTTCCAGGGATCCCATGCCACGGTAAACTTTATAGCTTCGGTTCTGGTAGAGGACTGTTTCGCCGGGGCTTTCGTCGGTTCCTGCAAACAAAGAGCCGATCATGACGCAGTCTCCCCCGGCTGCAAGCGCTTTGGCGATATCCCCTGAAAATTTGATTCCGCCGTCGGCTATTATCGGGATTCCCGCCCGGTGGGCGGCTTTGGAGCAGTCCATGATGGCGGTGATTTGCGGAACTCCCGCCCCGCTCACCACTCTTGTCGTGCAAATGGAGCCCGGACCCATTCCGACTTTGACGGCGTCCGCTCCCGCTTTTGCCAGCGCCTGCGCGCCTTCTTCGGTCGCCACATTTCCCGCTATCAGATCGGTTTCAGGGAATTTCTGCTTGATTTGCCTTATGGCTTCCAGAACCCTGGTGGAATGCCCGTGGGCGGTGTCGATGACCAGCACGTCCACCCCGGCTTTGATCAGGGCGGCCGCCCTGTCGACATAATCGCCTGTTGCGCCGATGCCGGCGCCAACCCGGAGCCTGCCCAGCTTGTCTTTGCATGCATTCGGGTAGGCTATTTTTTTCTGAATGTCTTTGACTGTGATCAATCCCTTGAGACGGTATTTGCTGTCCACGACCGGAAGCTTTTCAACCCTGTGTTTGTGAAGAATGCTTTCCGCCTCTTCCAGTGTGGTGCCGACCGGAACGGTTATAAGATTCTCCTTTGTCATCAAATCGGAAATTTTGATGTTGGTGCGAGTTTCAAATCTGAGATCGCGATTGGTAAGAATGCCGACCAGTTTGCCGTTGAATGTGATGGGCAGGCCGGAAATCTTGTATCTTTTCATCACTTCCATGGCTTCATGGATTTTCTGTTCCGGAGACATCGTGATCGGATTGACGATCATCCCGCTTTCCGATCTCTTGACCCGATCCACTTCGTCAGCCTGCGCTTCGACGGTCATGTTCTTGTGAATGATCCCCATGCCTCCCTGCTGAGCCATGGCGATCGCCATCCTTGAGTCCGTCACGGTGTCCATGGCCGCGCTCAGGAGAGGAATGTTCAGCGGGATATTCCTGGTAAGGCGGGTGCTTATATCGACTTCGGACGGAAGCACGTCGCTCTTGGCAGGCTCCAATAATACATCGTCGAAAGTCAGCGCTTCTCGGATTATAGAATCTCTCATCATGGCACCCCTCTATGAAGGTTTCCCTTTTCCCGTTGAAATTCTTAAACGCTTTAATGGTTCCCGATGATATTTTACCAAGCTCCCGAACGGTGTTCCTGGCGTTCAACCGGAAACGGGAAACCGTTTTTCAAGCCCCGTGGCATTTCTTGAACTTCTTGCCGCTGCCGCAGGGGCATGGATCGTTCCGGCCCACTTTCACCGTTTCTCGCTTGGCGGTGGCCGGAGCGGTAGAATCGCCGGCGTTATAGACCAGGTTTTGTTCCCGGGATTTGCGGCGCGCCTCTTCGCGTTCTCTTTCCCGTGCGTCGTGTTCTTCTCTGCTTATCGGTTCGAAAAGATAAAGATACCGGACGGTTTCCTCTTCCATTCTCGTCCGGAGCTCCTCGAACATATTGAAGCTTTCTTTTTTATACTCAATCAGAGGGTCTCGTTGACCATAGCCCCTAAGTCCGATGCCTTCTTTCAGGTGATCGAGGGAATAGAGATGGTCTTTCCACTGCATGTCGAGGACTTGCAGCATGATCATCCGTTCCTGAAAGCGAATGTATTCGGATCCGAATCGTTTTTCCTTTTCCTCATAGACGTTCTGAACGGCTTCGGGCAGCTTCTCGGTGATTTCGCCATAGCTTGGATCTTTAAGATCGATGCCGATCTGGGCGATGTCGATTCCGAACTGATTGCCGACGCCGACCCTTAATCCTTCCAAGTCCCAGGCATCGACAGGTTTTCCCTTGGGCACGTATTTGTCCATGATGTCGAGAACGATGTCGTTGGCGAGTTCCCGGATATATTCTTTTTGGTCGGCGCCTTCCAGGAGATCCCGTCGTATGGCGTAAATCGCCTCCCGCTGTTTGTTCATCACGTCGTCATATTCCAGCAGGTGTTTGCGGATTTCGAAATTGCGCGCTTCAACCTGCTTTTGAGCTCTCTCAATCTGTCGCGAGATGAGCTTGCTCTCGATCGGGACGCCCTCCTCCATGCCCAGAGACTGCATGATTCCGGAGATGCGGTCGCTGGCGAAGATCCGCATGAGGTCGTCTTCCAGAGAAAGATAGAAACGCGATGAACCGGGATCGCCCTGCCTGCCGGATCGTCCTCGCAACTGGTTATCGATGCGCCGCG
>CAZXSV010000006.1:0-66772 GCA_964642735.1 uncultured Acidobacteriota bacterium | reverse complement strand
TGGCTGCGACATGGCGCAGGGACACTTAGCGTTCAAGCCGCTGCATCAGTCCAGAAATGCGATCCGACCCGAAGATCCGCATGAGATCGTCTTCGAGCGAAAGATAAAACCTGGACGAACCGGGATCGCCCTGCCTGCCGGAGCGGCCGCGGAGCTGATTGTCTATGCGCCGCGCCTCGTGGCGTTCGGTCCCCAGAATGTGCAGCCCTCCCAGCGAGACGACTTCGTTGTGCTCTTTTTGGCAGATGTCCGACCAGTGCTGTTTGATGCGCGCAAATTCTTCTTTGGGAAGCGCGGCGGCGTCCGGACCTTTCTCGCGCAATGTCTGCATGGTCGACGCATCGGGATTGCCGCCCAATAAAATGTCGGTCCCGCGGCCCGCCATATTGGTGGCGATCGTCACGGCTTTTTTTCGCCCCGCCTGAGCGACTATTTCGGCTTCCTTGGCGTGATATTTGGCGTTCAAGACGACGTGGGGAACGCCTTTCCTTTTCAACTGCACGCTCAGCTTTTCGGATTTTTCGATCGAAATAGTGCCGACCAGCACGGGCTGGCCCTTATCATGAAGAGCCTTGATTTCATCGACTACGGCGTTGTATTTCTCGCGTTCCGTACGGTAAATGACGTCGGGATGCTCGATGCGGATCAATTCCCTGTTGGTCGGGATGACGTTCACTTCGAGCTTATAGATCTTATAAAATTCCTCCGCTTCGGTCTCGGCGGTCCCGGTCATGCCGGCGAGTTTTTTATACATTCGGAAATAATTCTGGAACGTGACGGTGGCGAGAGTTTGATTTTCCCGCTCGATCTTTACGTTTTCTTTGGCCTCCAGCGCCTGGTGGAGGCCGTCGCTGTAGCGGCGCCCCGGCATCAGCCTGCCGGTGAACTCATCCACAATGACCACCTCGCCGTCCTTCACCATGTAATCGACGTCTCTTTTGAAGAGGAGGTGAGCTTTCAGCGCTTGATAGGTGTGATGGACCCAATCCATATTCTGAGGCTCGAACAGATTTCCCACCGCCAGCAGTTTTTCGGCTTTTTCAACTCCTTCCTCCGTCAGGTTCACCGTCCGGGCTTTTTCATCGACCTGAAAATCGATATCCCGTTTCAGTCTAGGGACAATTCGGTCGACCTTGTAATATTTGTCCGTCGATTCTTCCGCCGGGCCTGAAATGATGAGCGGCGTTCGAGCTTCGTCGATCAGGATCGAGTCCACCTCGTCGACTATCGCGAAGTTGTATTTTCTTTGGACGCAATCGGAAAGCTCGTACTTCATGTTGTCCCGAAGATAGTCGAACCCGAGCTCGTTGTTGGTTCCGTAAGTTATATCCGCGGCATAAGCCGCCTTGCGCTCCTCGTCGGAAAGGGGATGCTGAACGCAGCCGACTTTGAGGCCGAGCCCCCGGTAAATGTTGCCCATCCAATCGGCGTCGCGGCCGGCCAGGTAGTCGTTTACCGTGACGATGTGCACGCCCTCGCCTCCCAGGGCGTTCAGATAGGCCGGAAGAGTCGCGACGAGCGTTTTCCCTTCGCCCGTCTTCATCTCGGCTATGCGCCCGCGGTGCAAGACAACTCCGCCGATGAGCTGGACATCGAAGTGGCGCATGTTCAGGGTCCTTTTTGAAACCTCTCTTACGGCGGCGAATGCTTCGGGGAGAAGGTCGTCCAGGGGTTCCCCATTGGAAAGGCGCTCTCGGAATTTCGGAGTCAGATCAGCCAGCTGAACATCCGAGAGACGGGCCATTTCGGGTTCAAGTTCGTTTATTCTTTGGACCAGGGGAGCTATCTGTTTTAAATCCCGCTCGTTTTTGCTGCCCACTATCTTGGTGAGAATCTTGCTGAACATTGGAGGTTGTCTCCGGACGGGTATAAATCGGTTAATCTAACAGATAGGGGTATTGTAGTCAATTATCCCAAAGATGCTATCGGAATCCGGCTTTGTCGCTCGGCGTGGCAGTCGGGTTTTGGCGCTTTCAATGAATTCCTGACGAAAAACCGACGCCGATTGCAGCCCCGATTGTCTTGAAACTTATTTCAGCGGAGAACCGGAAACGATGAATCCGGGGTTAAAGGGCTTGACTTCATGTCAAGGCTGTCGGATCTTCTTTGCCATGATCGAATCCATCCGAAAAATTGTGGCCGAGAGTCTGGAATTGAAGCAAAAATTCTTCAGCTCCAATGAGGAACTCCTGGTCCGGGCGGCTGATGAAATCTCCAGAGCCCTGGCCCGCGGGAACAAGGTGCTTCTGTACGGCAACGGCGGAAGCGCTTCGAATTCCCAGCATTTGGCCGCCGAGTGGGTTGGCAGGTTCCAGCGAAAGCGAGACGCCCTGCCGGCCATTGCGTTGACCACCGATACTTCCATCCTGACAGCCGTCGGGAACGACTTCGGATTCGATCAGATATTCTCCAGGCAGATGCGCGCCTTGGGGAGAGCCGGAGACGTATCGGTCGGGTTTTCCACGAGCGGCAATTCTCCCAATGTGCTGGCTGCAAACGATGCGGCTCGGGAAATGGGCCTCGTTACCGTGGGATTGACCGGCTGTGACGGCGGAAAGCTGGGCGCCGGAGTGCAGTATCATGTCAATGTCCCCTGTGAATCCCCGGCGCGGGTTCAGGAAGTCCATATCATGATCGGCCATATTTTATGCGCCCTGTCGGAATCGACTCTGAAAGGACTATGACTCTTCATGTCTCAATATGGCGTTAAGCCTTTCGACCTCAATCGCGTCCAAAGCCATCCATTGAAGGACCGCCCGGGCAAAGTGGAAGTCGGCCATTTTGCCCGTCCATGCGCCAAAGGCGGCGCGCTTTCCGATTTTTTGGAGAGCCTGCCGGACGTTCTCGGCGCTCAAGAGCTCAAAAACCTCGCCCTTTCGATTGTCCACGCCCGAAAAATAAGAAAAAACATCCTATGGGGCATGGGAGGGCACGTCATAAAAACAGGATTGGCCCCTGTGTTCATCGATTTGATGGATAAAGGCTTCGTTTCCTCGCTGGCCTTGAACGGGTCCTGCCCCATTCACGATTTCGAAATCGCCATGATCGGATCGACAAGCGAGGCCGTGGAAGCCCGGCTGCCGACAGGAGTCTTTGGAATGGCTGAGGAAACCGGATATGAAATAAACCAGGCCATCCGTGAAGGCGTTTCGGAAGGTTTAGGCATTGGGGAGTCCCTGGGGCGCCGTCTCTCGAAGCTGGATCCCGCCTTCGGCCGTCACAGCCTGCTCCTGCAAGCTTACCGTCGCAGGATACCGGTCACAGTTCATGTCACGATAGGCGCAGACATCATTCACAATCACCCCAGCGTGTCGCCGCCCGACATCGGAGAGGGCAGCCATCGCGATTTCCGCCTGTTTGCCTCCATGGTTGCGGGATTGAATGAGGGGGGAGTCTATCTGAACTGCGGATCCGCCGTGACTCTGCCCGAAGTGTTCCTTAAATGCGTCGCCCTCGTGCGCAACGCCGGAGAGAAACTGCAGAATTTCACCACCGCCAATCTCGATTTCATCCAGCATTACCGTCCTGTCGAGAACGTCGTCCGGAGGCCGGTTATGAACGGCGGCCGCGGGATCGCCCTGACCGGCCACCATGAAATTATGATCCCTCTGCTGGCCGCCTGCCTCATCGAACTCGTCGACGATTGACGAGCGGAGATTGGAAAAATTCAGGGAAATAAGACGGCGTCGATCCCTTCTGTTCGAAGGCGGGATTTTTAATCTTCATCCGTCATCCGCGAAACGTCATTGCCCGGCTTTGGCCCCTGGGTGACCCAAAAAACCGCTTTCCCCATGAACTCAATAAAGCGCTCGTCTTTCCTGATAAGGTCGAAATCGGAATTGCTTTGAATGGAAAAGATATCGGAAAACCCGTTCAGCACAGCCTTCTCAAGGTGGTCGACCGCTTTGGTCGCGTTCCCGGCCAGGGCGTGGATGCGGGCGAACAGATAGTTGCGCTCCTTCGAGGTGGTGTTTTCTCCGCTGATGATCAGGCTCACAACGTTGCTGTTGTCCAGAATGTCCGGATTTAAAGCCAACCCTTTGCGCCACTCCGCCAGAGCCTTTTCCGGCTTCTTCTTTTCGAAATATAAGGCGCCGAGGTTCATGTGGAAAGACGCTTCGCTGTTCTTCATTTTGATGGCTTTTTTAAAATATTTCTCGGCCTTCTTCAGTTCCCGGCTGGCGAAAAATACGGACCCGAGATTGTTCAGAGGGTATACGTATTTCGAATTCAGCTGGCTCGAACGCTGAAATGCGGCGGCGGCCTCCGGGTAGTATTTGAGCTGGGCGTAAATAATCCCGAGGCGATTCCAGAGCAGTTCGCTGTTCGGATTCAAGCGGGTCGCTTCCAGGTATTTTATCAGGGCGGGATAGAATTCTTTGCGGCCGAAAGCGGCGTCTCCTTCCTGGGACGCCGCCTCCGCCCGCGCCAGGTCTTCCTTCGACACTGAAACCCGGACTGCCTTAACGGAACATCCCAAAGTCAGGAGGCAGAAAATAAGGATGAGCGAACCGGTCCGGAGAAGCCGTTTCGGCGGCTTTTCAATAGCCCAAAATCGCCCCTTCAAAACGCTTCTTCCGTATTCGATCATTGAAGGAAGTTTAATCCGCCCAAAGCGGCGCGCCAAGACAAAAGTTCGTCGTCCAGCGCCAGGCTAAAGGGAACCGACAAAACTTGAAACGCTGATCCGGAAAGTCCAATCGCGCTGCATGAAGAAGAGGTCGACCGGCACGGAGTATTGCAGATCGACATGCACCTGTCCGGCGTATCGGTCCACCCGGATGTCTTTTCTCTGGATCCGGATTTCGTTTCTCTTGGCCAGTTCGGTGATGTTGCGGATGATCGTTTCATTGTCGACGATCCGGGCGCCGGCCCGGCTGACCTCGGTTTTGACTTCCGATTCGAAAGTGTAGTTGCTGTAGTAGATAGGGCCGAGCGTTATTCCGATGAAAACAGCCGCCAGCAGCAACGCAATGGAAAAGACGCATCCGATAAGGCCTTTGCCGTCCGATTCATGGAACAGACGGCGTAGATTGTTCGTTTTCATAGGGCGCAATTCTCCCCGGGGGATGCCAACCTGATCGGCAGAAGTCTGACGTATCATTATAAATTCACTGACTCTTCGATATAAAGGCAGTTGCGGAATTATTCCACCTTGAGGATTGCGAGAAACGCCTCCTGGGGGATTTCGACCTTGCCAAGGCGTTTCATCCTCCTTTTGCCTTCCTTCTGTTTTTCCAGCAATTTCCTTTTCCGGGTAATGTCGCCCCCATAGCATTTGGCGAGGACGTTTTTCCGCATGGCGCGGACCACTTCGCGGGCTATGATTTTGCTGCCGATAGCCGCCTGGATGACGACCTCGAACATTTGCCTCGGGATCAGCTCCTTCATTTTCTCGGCGAGGGCTCTTCCTCGAGTGGCGGCGGTATCCTGGTGGATGATCAAAGAAAGAGCATCGACCGGTTCTCCCGAGACCAGGATGTCGAGCTTGACGAGCCTGGATTCCTGGTATCCGCTAAAGTGGTAGTCCAGCGACGCGTATCCGCGAGAAGCTGATTTCATCCGGTCGTAAAAATCCAGAACAACTTCGTTCAACGGGAGCTCGTAGGTAATCAGGACGCGGTTTTTTGTGATGTATTCAAAACCCTTCTGAACTCCGCGTTTTTCTTCCGCCAGCTTGAGGAGCGGCCCCAGAAATTCATCGCTGGTGAGAATCATCGCCATAATCATCGGCTCTTCGAATTTGGCGATCTCTCCCGGCTCCGGCAGCTTGGAGGGATTGTGAATCTCCAGCGTCTCTCCTTTTTGATTCGTAACCCGGTATCTCACGCCCGGAGCGGTTGTGATCAGCGACAGATTGAACTCGCGCTCCAGGCGCTCCTGCACGATTTCCATGTGCAGCAGGCCGAGAAAGCCGCAACGAAAACCGAATCCGAGGGCGCCGGAGGTGTCCGGTTCATAGTAAAAGGCCGAGTCGTTCAATTGCAGTTTGGAAAGCGCGTCGCGGAGCGCCTCGTAATCCGCACTGTTGGTCGGGTAGAGTCCCGCAAACACCATGGGCTTTACTTCCTGATAGCCGGGAAAGGGCGCAAGCGTAGGCCGTGCTTCCTCTGTTATGGTATCGCCGATTTTCGTGTCGGCGACGCGCTTGATGTTGGCGACGACATAGCCGACTTCGCCCACCGAAAGCTCGTCCACTTCCTGAAACTTCGGCGTGATGACGCCCACCTGTTCGACGGTGAATGCTTGCTGGGTGTTGACCATCCGGATCTTCAAACCTTTCCGCAGAGTGCCGTCGATGACCCGCACCAGGACGATGACGCCGCGATAAGCGTCAAACCAGGAATCGAAGATAAGAGCTTTGAGCGGCTGATCGTAATCTCCCTTGGGGGGAGGAAGCCGGTGCACTATGGCTTCGAGGATTTCTTCGGTGCCTTTCCCTTCTTTGGCGCTGGCCGGGATGGCGTCTTTGGCGTCCAGGCCGATGATGTCCTCGATCTGGCTCTTGATCCTGTCGATGTCGGCGCTGGGGAGGTCGATTTTGTTGATAACCGGAACGATTTCGAGATGATGGTCCAGCGCCAGGTAGGTGTTGGCGAGCGTCTGAGCTTCAACGCCCTGGGAAGCGTCTACTACCAAAAGAGCGCCTTCGCACGCGGAAAGGCTCCGGGAGACCTCGTAGGAAAAATCCACGTGGCCCGGCGTATCGATCAGGTTCAAGATATAATCTTCGCCATTCCTGGCGCGATAATTCAGCCGAACCGAATGCGCTTTGATCGTGATGCCGCGCTCCCGTTCCAGGTCCATCGCATCCAGGACCTGGTCCGACATTTCCCGCTTGGTCAACGCCCCGGTTCTTTCCAGCAGCCGGTCCGCCAGAGTGGACTTGCCATGGTCGATGTGCGCGATGATGGAAAAGTTGCGAATATGGTTTTTGTCGCTCAACAGTCAATCCTTAAGGGTTTCCCGTTTCCAGTTTACCGTTGAAATCAGAGAGCATTGCCCGGATGAAGGCTCTCTGTTTTCAGATCCCTTGCTTTTTGTTCCGACTAACTATACCGCAAGCGGCGTTCCGCTCTAAGTCTCAAAACGAGCGATGGGGCCATTCGTGCAATCGCGCATCGCAGGGCTGCCGGTGCAAGCCTCGTTTTGTTGTCCGGCGAAATTGGTTTGCTGGAGATGCTGACGCTGGACAGGCGGGGCTTCTCCACCTATCGAACCGGACGGGGAAGGCCCTTCCACTGCGTGCTCGATCGCCGCTGATCCTATCGGGCCTTCGGCCCTTTTCATGCCTGATGGCTGAACAGTCGCGGCTGCTCAGCTATACTCAACAGGAAGATCTTCGCGGGTGTGATTTGATTTATGTTCTTGGAGCGGAAAGGGGATTCGGCGTTGATTCGGAATGGCTGCGGATCGGGTTCGACGATTCGGGCAGGTTCGAGCGCTATGAGTTTACGAGCATGATTCATAAAAACGGCGGACGGCCATTCAAAGCTTGAATCGAACTGTCCGAAATCCTCATGAAGGGCCATGGCGCCGAACCGCCGCCTTTACCGCTTCGACCACCACGGCGGCCGAACGTTTCGCTTTGAGCGCATCGGCTTCCCGGTAGAAATCGGACGGCGTCAGATCCTCGCTGCCGTAAAAAGCAAGTTCGCGGTCGCGGCGCAAGTCGCGGGAAATCGCGCACAGCTCCTCCAGCCGTTCCGAAGCTTCTCTCGGAAGTTTGGATCGGTTCTGCTCGAGCGCATCCCCGACATCATGGACCCGGGGGATGTCGATGTGTGAAAATCGCAGCAGCGCTTTCAAGGCGAGCTCGACCGCCTCCTGGGATTCGCGGACCACGTCCGCCCAGCTTTTCTCGGCGATATAAGCATCCAAAACTCTCAGCCGGACTTCAGCCCGGCCGAGATAATCTTCAGCAAGCTTCATATTCTGCATCGTTTCTCACCCAATAAGGGATGCCATAGGAGGTTTTGCGCACAACCTCGCCCGCGGCGATGCTCCTTCGAATATCGGCGAGAATCCTTGAAATTCGAAGCTGAGGGTCCCGCAACACGATTCCTTCTATCGCCGCCTCCAACCACAGGCCGCCGGCCGATCTTCCATCCGCCGGCAACCGGGAGAAGTGCGGTGAGACTCTGGATAGAAGCCCGTCGCGGGACGCAGCGTCGTCCCAACCGGCATACATGCTCCGATTCAAATCCATCCGCTCGTCCACCGCAAACAACAGATCCACATCCGAGGATTCCGTCTGCTCATCCCGCGCCGCTGAACCGAAAAGCAACACTCCCAGAATATCGCCTGCAAAAGCCGAGTCGACGATGCGAAGCGCCGATTCAATCGCATCCGAAAGCCGGCAAAGCGGCGCTTTTGCAACCGGCGCCGGCTTGCAGCTCCTTGTCGAGCTTTCCAGCGCCTCTGCGCAAAATGCATTCAGAGACTTGCCGGCCTCCCCGGCGAGCTGCTTCAACGATCGATGGACTGTGCGGGGCAGCCGCACAAGGATTTTGCTATCATTTTTTCCTTTCATGATATTAATATGATAGCACTATCGAATCGCGCTGTAAAGCGCGTTCTTCTGAAGCAGGGTCCACATTTCTTGTCATGGTTCTGGTCGGGAGCGGATCTGCCGGATGCTGCGTTTTATTCCAAAGTCTCAGGACGATGGGGCCGCTGCTGAGTATATAATGAACGTTTTGGCAGATCGGGAAAATGGCGAAGAAATCTTCGAAAGATACGGATTTAACCTACTCCGATATTTCCTATGGAAGGGCTCTCATCCATTCCTCGGAATTTAAGATCAGCACGACTTTCCAGCCCCGCGGGAATCAGGCTGCGGCGATCGGGCAGCTGGTCGAAGGCATGAAGGCCGGCGAGAAGCACCAGGTTCTGCTTGGGGTCACCGGATCCGGCAAAACTTTTACGATGGCGAAGACCATCGAAGCCCTGCAGCGTCCCGCGCTCGTGCTTGCTCATAATAAAACGCTCGCGGCCCAGCTTTATCGGGAATTCAAAACATTTTTTCCCGGCAATGCCGTGGAGTATTTTGTTTCCTATTACGACTATTATCAGCCGGAAGCCTACATTGCGGCGACCGACACGTATATCGAAAAGGACGCCCTGATCAACGATGAAATCGACCGTCTTCGCCACTCGGCGACCCGCTCGCTTTTCGAGCGCCGGGACTGCATCATCGTCGCCAGCGTTTCGTGCATTTACGGCCTCGGCTCTCCCGAAGCTTACTACGGGATGCTTCTCTTTCTGGAGAAGGGACAGCGGATTCCGAGGGATGAAATTTTGCGCCGCCTGGTCGAAATGCAGTATTCCCGGCAGGACTACGGGCTGGAACGGGGATGCTTCCGGGCGCGTGGCGATGTGGTGGAAGTAGTTCCGACCTACGAAGACTATGCCGTCCGCGTGGAGCTGTTCGGCGACGAAATCGAATCCATCTCGCAAATCGACGCGATCACCGGCCGCACCTTGAAAAAACACGAGCGCATGCCGATTTATCCGAAGTCTCACTATGTTCAGCCTCGCGATCAGCTGCTGCGCGCAATGGACGGCATCCGGGAAGAGCTGGAAGAGAGGCGAACCCAGCTCGAGAAGGAAGACAAACTCATGGAAGCCCGCCGGCTGCATCAGCGGACGATGTTCGATCTCGAAATGATGAAGGAATTGGGCTATTGCCGCGGGATTGAAAACTACAGCCGCCATCTGACAGGACGGGCGCCCGGTGAGCCTCCCCCGACTCTTCTGGATTATTTGCCGCGCGATTGGGCGCTTTTCGTGGATGAAAGCCACGCCACCATTCCGCAGGTGCGCGCCATGTATCACGGAGACCGCTCCCGCAAGGAGAATCTGGTCCAATACGGATTCCGGCTGCCCTCGGCTATGGACAACCGGCCGCTGAATTTCACCGAATTTGAAAAACGGGTCAATCAGGTCGTTTACGTTTCGGCGACTCCGGGGCCTTATGAGCTGACGAAATCCTCCGGAATCGTCGCGGAACAACTGGTGCGGCCGACCGGATTGACGGATCCGGAAATTGAGGTGCGCCCGGTGTCGGGCCAGGTCGACAATCTCATGGAGGAAATCCGGCGCCGGGCGGAGCGCAACGAACGCGTGCTGGTCACTACTTTGACGAAACGCATGGCGGAAGATCTGGCCGAATATTACACGGAGCTGGGCTTGAGGGTCCGCTATCTCCACTCGGAAGTCGAGACGCTGGATCGCATCAAGATCCTGAGATCGTTGCGCGCCGGCGAATATGACGCCCTTATTGGAATCAATCTTCTGCGCGAGGGGCTGGACCTGCCGGAAGTCTCGCTCGTCGCTATTCTGGACGCGGACAAGGAGGGATTTCTGAGATCCACGACGTCTTTGATCCAGACCATGGGGCGGGCCGCAAGGCATATTAATGGCAGAGCTATCCTGTACGCGGATGTCTTGACGGGCTCCATGAAAGCGGCTATTGAGGAGACGAACCGCAGGCGCGCAACGCAGAAACTGTACAATGAAGAAAACAACATCACTCCGCAATCCATAATCAAGCCGCTCGATCCGGACCTGATCCGGATTTACGAAGGGGATTACTACGAAGCGCCCGCCGTTTCGGAAGAGGCCGTCCTTTTCAATTCCGCCGAGGAGCTGGAACTGGAGATCCAGAGGCTGGAGAAGGAAATGCGGGAGGCGGCCAAAGCCTTCGAATTCGAAAAAGCGGCTGCGCTTCGGGACCAGGTGAAAAAACTGAAAAAAACCGCCATGGAATTTATGTCTCAATCGGAGTCGCCCGGAAATTCCTGACGCCGGCAAAACCGCTGATTTCAGGCAATTCTATAGGATTTTCGACCCTGGGATCCGTGACGTTTTAAATTTTTGTCAAGACGAATGGATTCACTATGATCAAAACCATAAAAGCGCCGGCCGCAATCCGGGGCGTTGTCCAACTGCCCGGAGATAAATCCATATCGCATCGCTATGCGATGCTCGCCGCCATCTCTGAAGGCGTTTCGACTCTCGATCATTTCGCCGCCTCCAGGGATTGCCACAGCACGCTCGGCTGTCTTCGCTCCCTGGGAGTTGAGGTGGAAGAAATTTCGGACAGGGTCGTCATTCATGGGCGAGGCCTTCGAGGGTTGACGCCTCCGGCGCAGGTCCTGGACGCGGGCAATTCCGGCACCACGATCCGTCTTCTTTCCGGCGTTCTGGCGGGCCATTCCTTCGAATCGGTCATTTCCGGAGACCCTTCCCTCAACAGCCGGCCAATGGGCAGAATCATGCGCCCCCTCCGGTTGATGAGCGCCTCGATTGAGTCCAGAGAGGGTGAATTGCCGCCGCTCCGGATCATGGGCGGCAATCTCAAGGGGATTCAATACAAACTTCCCGTCGCCAGCGCGCAAGTGAAATCCTGCGTCCTGCTGGCGGGACTGTATGGGAATGAACCTACGGCGGTCGAGGAGACGGTTCGGACGCGCGATCACACGGAAATCGCTCTGAAGGAATTCGGCGCCGCCGTTCGAATAAAAGGCAATTGGATTGAGGTGGATCCGTCGCCGTCGCTCAAAGCCAGGCGGATCGAGATCCCCGGAGATCTGTCGGGAGCGGCTTTTTTTATCGTTGCGGCGGCTTTGTCGCCGAATTCCGAACTCGTCCTTCCGAACGTCGGATTGAACGGGAGGCGCCGCGAGCTTTTGGACTATCTGATAAACGCCGGTTTGGATCTCAAAATCGAGAGGATTTCGGAGGCCGCGGGCGAACCCAGGGGCGATCTTATCGTGCGACACAGCCCGAACCTTTTGAAACGGCCGCTACCTCCGATCCGCGGGGGCCTGACCGCAGCCTTGATCGACGAAATCCCCATATTGTCCGTTCTTGGATCTCAAGTCTGTGGCGGGCTGGAAATTGCCGATGCTCATGAGCTTCGGGTGAAGGAGAGCGACCGGATCTCCGCGCTGGCAGCGAATCTCAAAGCCATGGGGGCGGAGGCGAAGGAAAAGCCCGATGGGTTGATTGTTTCCGGCGGTCCAAAGCTGAGAGGGACGGAAATAATCACTCGGGGGGATCACCGGATCGCAATGTCTTTTGCCGTCGCCGGACTGTTTGCATCAGGAGAAACCCGCATCCAGGAAGCGGAGTGCGCCGACGTCAGCTTTCCTGGTTTTTGGGAAGCTTTGGATAAAATTGCGGGACGGCGGATTCGCTGATCGCAGCAGTTGCGCCGGACCATGATGCGATTCTTGTTGCGGACGACCGCAAGCATTGTCTGCCGGCTGTTCGGCCAATGCCTCTTTTGATTTAACGGCTTTTGGCCGGGGAATGGTCTTGTTTCTGCAGGGCTTTTTCCATCAGCGTTTTCAATCGGATCCGCGCCCGGAAGACTTTCAGACGGGCTGCCTGCTCCGTGCACTTGAGAATTCCGGCCATCTCGACATAAGGGATCATTTCAATGTCCCGGAGAACGATGGCCATTTTTTGATGGCTCGGAAGCTGGTTCAGGATTTTGTGAAGAAGCGCGTGCAGCTCCTGTCTGTCGTGGTCCGAAGGCGACGCCATTTCGTTCTGGCTCATCAGTCTCTCCACGCTGCTGGTTTCTTCGTAGCTCAACTCGCTGAAAGTGCGGACTCTCTGGCGCTTGGCGCGCCGCAGTTCGTCATAGCACTGATTGATCGCAATTCGATACAGCCACGGGAAGAAAGGCCGTCGGATGTCGAACTTTGCAAGAGAGAAGTATACCTTTGAAAAGATCTTTTGGGCGATATCTTCGATCTCGTCCCGCCGGCCGATGTAATGATAGGCGAGGTTCAAGATTACCTGTTGATATTTCCGCACCAGCTCTTCGAAGGCAAGCGGGTCCCCTTCCTTGGATTGGGCGACCAGCTTCTTATCTTCATCTTGGCAAGGTTCCTTCCACACAAGGTGGATCCTATCCTGTTCGGGATTTCAAAGCATCCCGGATGATTTGACCGGAATCCCATGGGGCCGGAATCCGGTCGATGCGGTTGACGCCAGGCACAACTCCACTTACACTCCGCGCCTGTCAGCAGGCAGCCTTAAAATATTATAGGAGAAGACAGCAGATTGTAATGGGCTTTGTTGCTCAGGACCTGTTTGACATACCCCCGTGTTTCGTTGAAGGGGATTTGCTCGACAAATTCCGCCATGTCCGCATCGCCGAATTCTTTCAGCCAGCGGTCGACGCGTGAAGGGCCCGCATTATAGGCGGCGAGGGCCAGTTCTTCCTTGCCGAAAGTTCTGATGAGCGAAGCCAGGAAACGGACGCCGAGCGTTATGTTGGTTTCAGCCTGGTAAAGCTTGTTTGCGGTAAAATTCCGCATCGAGGCCCCCCTGGCCAGCGACCTCCCGGTGGACGGGAGTATCTGCATCAATCCCCGGGCGTCGGATTGCGAGCGGGCTTTTTCTTCAAAGCCCGACTCCTGGCGGATCAGGCTGAGAATCAGTTTCGGATCCAGATTGGCGCTTGCCGCCTGAACGGATATAACGTCCCAATAGAGAACAGGGAAAAAAAGCCTCCAGATCTCTTCGGGCAGGTCTTGGACGGGCCTCAGGCTGTAATCGGGGAAAGCCCCGCGGAGAGCGGCGATGGATTCATTATAATTCCTTCTGTTTTCATGGATCAGGGACATCCGATAACAGAAGGCCTCTTCATTTTCAGGATAGCGGAGCCTTCCCCACCGAAGTTCGGAAAGAGCAAGATCCGGCAGATCCGCCTGCTGCAATTGTTCGGCTTTCTCGAGGGTCAGAACCGCATCCGGACCCGGTTCCCGGATGGCCGCGGAGGATAGACGGATTTTTTCACAAGCCTGAACGACCTTGCTGAAATCGAGGGCGATATCCGCATTTTTCCCGTCGTCGCCGGCCTTTTTCAGGGAATCTTCCGCTTCCAGGGCGCGCTGGCCGTAATAGCTTTCATTGGCCAAAAGCCTCGTCCTGGCGTAAAGATATTTTGCGTGTTCGAAATCCCCCAGTTTCTGGTAGCAGCGTCCCATCCAATACATTGCGGACGAGCCCGCCAGGGGATTCGGGTATGCCGATAAGCTGTTAAAAAATGCGCTCGCGGCATCGCCATAGTTTCCTTCAAAGTAAGGGAACAGCGCCATTTTCCAGAGCGCGCGCTCGGCGTACTTTCCTTTGGGGAAGTTTTGGTAGAGAGTCCGGTAAGCATTCCAGGCCTTGCGAGAGCTGTAATTCACATCGTAGTAAGCCGCCGCCGAGTGGCATAGCTCCTCGGTGTCGGGCGATTGAGGATAAAGCTTCAACGCCTTGTCCCTCAAGCTGATAAAAGATGCTTCATCATTGAGCCTGCGGCGGCAAGCCGCTTCCAGATAGATGGCCCTGGAGTGCAGTTCGGGATGGGCGGCGCCGACTTTGCGAATATGTTTCAAGGCCGCCGCTGTTTTGTTCCGGCGGTACTCCGCTTCTCCCAGCAGCAGCAGGCGTTTTTGAGAGCTTTTTGAATCGGGCGCCGCAACCTTCGCCAGGGCGAGCAGAAGAGTGCGTGCGCCGGTCGCCTTCCCGGCCTTGATGAGGTTTTCGGCTCTCTGCAGGCGGATTGGATAGTTGCGTCGTCCGGAGAGAGCCTGTGGGGATATCGAAAGCAGGCTGCGAATCGCCTGCTGGGAAAAACTCGATTCCGGATAGCCGGCATAGACCTCGAGATAGAGACGGAGCGCTTTGTCCTTCTCCGCCGCTTCTTCCAAAGCTCTCCCCCGGTAATAGAGTATTTCTGAAGTTTGCTGGAGTTCGGCGCTGCTCAAAACGGTAAAAGCCGCCTTAGGCTCCTTTACCTTCAACAAAGAGAGGCCTTCCCCTATCAGCGCGTCCCGCCTGAGCGAGGATTCCGGGCGCCGGCGCTGCAGAAGCCGGAAATAGTCGAGCGCCTCCTTGCCCTGATCCAGCATAAGGTAGGATTTGGCTCTATACAGCAGGATGTAGTCGTCAACTGCAGTCAGGCCCGCTTCTTTTTCGCCGGGGAAGGCTTCCAGGGCCGAGGCGTACTGCTCTTTGGAAAAATGTTCCATGCCTCGCTTGAAGTTGTTCAGGACTTCCCGCAAGGCGTCCGGATAGGCGGGGGCTTTATATTGCAGCGCTTTCGGAAGAAGGACGGATTCCCTCCCGGCTTCCTGGATCGCCGCCGGGGCCAGGATGCAAAATCCGATCAGGAAAACAACCGCAGCCCATCGGAGCGGCCGCCGCCGGGGCCGATGCCGCGCGAGTGTGGATTTTTGTTGCACTTCCGCTTTCTAGCTTTCGACGCGAGGACCCGGATAATCGCTGCCCAGGGTGGTAGGGTCGTTATCCCCAAGTATCCGAATGATCTCGTCATGAAAATAATCGATCCTTCGGGAAACCTGAGCTGAAACGCGTTTTTCGTACATCTCACGGCTTCGATCGATATCCCGTTTCAACCTCAAGTAGAGGTCCTTGTTCTCCCGCCCTTCGAGGACGTGATGTTCGTTGTACAGTTTTATCTCGGAGACGAGAAGCCGCGCGAATCTTTTGGCCTCGGTGTGAAGCTTCTCCTCGTCGGCCATCTGAGCTTTGCTTGCTTCGGCGGCCGGCGGCTCCATTTCCGAAAAATCCATCGGGGCGGCCGGCGCTTCCCCGAGGGTCGGCTCGAAGCCGGCTTCAACCGGCGGCAATTCATCGGCGGTCTGAACCTGCGAATCAGCGACTTCCGGGGCCGGTTCCAGGAAGGCCATCATGGAATCCTGCAAGGCGGCGGCTGCCGGCTGATCGGGAAGAACCGCCGCTTTTGCAGAGGCGGGCTGAGGAGTCGGCTCGGTTTTCTCCGCCGTCAGCTCATACAAGATCTTCAGCGCGATGTTCTCAAGACGCAATGCCGCCAGTTGGGCTAAAACCGACAGGGAGTCCTGAAGCGATTGAAAATTTCCCGTCGCTTCGCCCGCGACGAAGGCCACCGGACGCTGCATCGCACGAAGCGGATAAAGGATCCACTGCCCGGCGGAGTTTTCTTTTAAAAAGTCCAGGGGGCCGCCGCCGGCTAGGCTGGATGAAACAACGGCGTTTTCGCTCTCGATCGCCTCCTGGAAAAGCGCAACTTCCGAACGGGAAAAAGAGCACGAGCTTATATCCTTGGCTTGCTCGTCGCTGAATCCCCTGGAAGACCAACCCAGAATCCGGTCTCCTCTTACCGCAAACAGAGCTATGCGCGGGAAGTAGGAATGCGCGCTGTCCAGAAGGAACCCAAGGATCTCCTCCTGGGTTTCTTTCCTGCGAATGCCTTGAGCGAAGAGGGCCAGCGTATTTGTTTCAACGTCTATATGTCGGACCGCCTCATCGAGGATTTCGCTCATCACCGCTTCGGTCGCAGGCAGCTCGGTGCGGCTTAGAATTTCAAGCTTCTGCTCGAGCTGCCGGACGCCGGCTGCAACAGACGAGCTGAAACCCTGCAACTCCTGCTCCAGATCCCTGATCTGCGGTAAGAGCGTCCTGTACGCTTGTTCCCGAAGTTTTTCGGCATATTCTTGCGCGGAGGGCATGGATCGCTCCTAATCAATCACGAATAAAACGTGTTGGAAGACTACCGAAAGCTTTTAGGGGTGTCAAATCAAATTGAGAGCCCGTCAGCGCCTTCGGCGAGGTCGACTTTGCCGCTGAACCCGCATTGTTCATGAAGCTTCGGCTGCGGCGGCGGATCCGGGCATGTCTTTGACGCTTGCGCTCCATCGGGCGTCTCGACGTACTGTTGAGAACGCCATCGTCGGTCTCGAGTCGCGCTGGCTGAACTCTGCCAGATGCGCCTTGCATCCATGCCTTATCCCGCCTCCTTGCTGCGAACCTTCATCAATATTGCGGGTTAAAGGCGGCGGCAAGAAACAGTCTTAATCCTCGCCGCCGCCCCCATAAAGGAGATGTTGCTTCATTGGGGTTAAATGGTCTGCTTATTTACACGGCAGCCGCCCCCGAAAGTTGCTTTTTTTCAAAAATATTTTTTGCCGACCTCAAATATTTCAATCCAAATTCAACCAGACTGCAGCCATCAGCATACACGATTTTAAATTCCGGATCTCGCCTATTTGAGCATAATTGTGTCCGCAGTCACCAACTTGGCCCCAAAAAAAGCGGTCCATCTTTCCCAGGAAGCCTCCTGCCTGCTAAAATTGGGATTTCGACAAGAGAAAGCCATCATGAAATTTGTTCTGCCGGCCCTGTTTTTTGCGGTTCTTGTATGCCCGGGATGCTGGAAGCCCCACGGAGCGCCAGCGCGAGGAGCGGCTCAGGATTCGATTGAGCGGGAAAGAGAGATGAAGAACGAGTTTTTTAAAACAAGCCCGGACTCGCCGCTTCGGCCTGGAGACCTGTCCGGGTTTCGGGGGCTTGCGTATTATCCCATCGATCCCGGATTGAAGTTCTCGGTTCGGCTGATGCGCCATTCCAAACCCGGGCAAATCCGTTTCGGGACCAATACCGGCGAGATTCGCAGCGGTCTCCGATATGGCTTTTTTGAGTTCTCCGTTCAAGGCCAGAGGTGCAGGCTTCAGGTATACAGGCTCGATGACGCGCCGGCCGACGGCGCCGGCCTTTTCATCCCGTTCCGCGACGCAACGACGGGGGTCGAGACTTATTCGACCGGCCGCTATATTGATTTAAAGGAGAACACGTCAGGAGTTTATGACCTGGATTTCAATCGCGCCTACAATCCGTACTGCGCCTATAACGATGAATACAGCTGCCCCGTTCCTCCTGAGGAGAACGTGCTGAAAGTCGCGATACGGGCCGGCGAAAAGAAGTATCGCTAGCCTGGATCCTGTCCGGAAATCGGTTTATGCCGAGTTCCGGGCGCCGAACGGGAGGATGCGAGTCGGCGCGACGCCAGCGGACGTCAAAACATGTTTCGCTTCCCGCCTTTCGCCTCCGGTGATATGATCTGCTGTCAAAATCAGAAATTGAAGGAGACGTATGCCAGCGCTATCCGCGGAACTGAAAGAACTGCTGACTCGGACCAATCTGGTCGTGTTTCCGGAAGACTACGTGATCGTCTATCTGCCGATCCATATCAAAACCATCCCCTCCGAGTGGTTTTTGCCTGCAACCACGCGTTTTGCCGTCGTCATTCAAGAGCCGAGAATGATCACCATGGTCATTCCCCGAGGCAAATGGCTCAGAATGCAAAGCATGTTCGAAAATTACGAAGTGGAAGTCCACGGGCCGTTTAAGGTGATCTGTTTTGATCTCAAACTATCCATGGTGGCAAGCGGCTATATGGCTGCCATCGGGTCTGTATTAACCGAATCCCGCCTCAGCTCCATTCCCATTTCTTCTTTCAAACACGACCATATTCTTGTGCCCAAGGCGGACCTGCCCCCCACCGTCCGCGTGTTGAGGAATTTCCTGGGCGCCTGTCGAAAAAAGCCTTCGGGCGGCAAAAAAGTCCGCCGGCAGCCTGTATGAAGATTCGCGCGCTGCCCGGACCGAGGCTGCGGACGGATTTTTATTCCGGCGCCGGTTTGCACCGGTTGAGAAAGTCCATCAGGAAATTGTCGGCGCCCGCGCCGTTGGCCCTCTGTTCCAGGTCTTCTCTGGCGGCGGAAATGGCGGCGTTGTAGCCGGCGCTATCCAATTTGCCCCGTACGAGTTCGACTCTCAGGAACAGCAGATAGGTCTGCAGAACGTCCGTGATGCAGTACTGGTTGATCTCCTTCAGACGACCCTGGCGGAATAAATACTCCACATCGTCTCCGGCGATCGTATATTTGCCGGGCAATCCGATCAGTTTCGCGAGAACGTTGAGCGAGCTTTTTCGGGCCGCAGCTCCGAAGTTGGCAAGAAAATCGCACAGGTCGATGTGGTAGGCGTCGCTGTAACGGCTGCCACGGTAAGTGTTCCGGCTCTGCCCGGTCGCAAAATAGCGCGGCAAGGAAAGCCCGTGCTTCAGCGCCCGGGTTTCCAGCACCGGCAGATCGAACCCGCGCCCGTTGAAAGTGACCAGGGTCTGGACATTTTCGAACAGCTGCCAGAAGCGGGCGGCCATTTCCGCTTCCTGGAAGCGGTCGGCGCCAAAACATCCCAGGGCTCGAATGCGGTAATTCTCATCCGCCTGCAATGTGGCTATCGAAATCGGGATGTGAAAAGGTATCGGGAAAAAGTCGCTTTGCTGCCCGCTCCGCTCCAGCATCTGGTCTCGCGCGGTATCGTAGGCTTGGTCGAGCGTAAGGGCGTTTTCGGGATCGTAGACAAGCTTTACGAGTTCCTTGTCGACTCTTGTTTCGATATCAAATACCAGGTAGTGGATCATTTTTTCCCCGCAGCGCATGACGGCCTGCATTTTCACCGCCTGTCGTCGCGGCGATTTCAGGCGCGTTTCCTCCGACGATTGACAATTGCAGCCATACTAATGACTGCAATCGTCAATCGTCAATCGCAAATAAAGCTCCGCCCGCGCAAAGCCTTCCCAATCCAAGACGTATTCTTCCTGAAAAAGCTCTTCCCGGAATGTTTTGCGGGCATAAAAGGGCTCAAGAATGCGGCGGAATCTATTCGACGCCCGCCGGATTGATTTTCCACAAGTATAAGGATAATAATTACATACGGATCCATTGCCCATCCATGCCGTGGTTCAAAACGAAAATCGGCTCCAGGCGGCGTCCCCAATGGGCATTTTTTGCTTTTTTATCGCTTGAGATTGAAATTCATCCTTTTTTTTGTTGCAGGTCATTATCAATGCAAGCCATTGGCAGAAATCAGGTTAATGTCAAGCTTCTTATCAACATCTTGTGGTTCGGGAAATTCGACAGTACCATATATAGTGATTTTGGTTGACACCAGAACTGAAAGTCAGGTAAAAAGCCGAGCACATTAGGTTTTAACCGGCTGGACGCCGTCTTTGGCGCCTGCCTCTTCTACAGGGGAGGCCGGAGGCGGATCTCTGAATCTTCAGGAGCGGATGGTTCGAGGAGATGCAAGAAAGCGAGAGCATTCTCTTTTTACGCACTTATTCGTCGTAGCGGTTGCTTTTTAGGAGGATCTTCTAATGAGTAGTAATAAGACATTGCCTGTGGAAACGGCTGCTTCTGTGGCGGTGGGCGAAGAGCCGCAGAAGGCCGAAGGCGGGATCGAGTTCCATCGTCGCTTTACCCGCGAAGGCGTCAGTCCCTACGACGAGATCAGCTGGGAAATTCGCACCGCTTTGATAACCAACGAAAAGGGCGAAGCGCTGTTTCACCAGGAGGGGGTGGAGATTCCCAAGGGGTGGTCTCAGTCGGCCGCCAATATTGTGGTTTCGAAGTATTTCCACGGGCAGATCGGAACCCCGCAGAGGGAGAACAGCGTGCGGCAGCTCGTCGAGCGCGTTGTCCGGACCCTGACGGAGTGGGGCGTCAAGGGAGGATATTTTTCTTCTTCCGACGCGCTTGTCTTCCACGACGAACTGGCTTTTTTGCTCTTGAATCAGTATGCATCTTTTAATTCGCCGGTTTGGTTTAACTGCGGCATCGAGCCGAACCCTCAGTGTTCCGCCTGCTTCATCAATTCGGTGGATGACACCATGGAGTCCATCCTTAATCTCGCGCGCACCGAGGGCAGGCTGTTCAAGTTCGGTTCCGGGACCGGGACCAATTTTTCTCCGCTCCGTTCCTCGAAAGCCAAGCTTTCCGGCGGCGGCATTGCTTCAGGGCCCGTCAGCTTTATGAAAGGGTTTGACGCTTTTGCAGGCGTCATCAAGAGCGGCGGGAAGACGCGCCGGGCCGCGAAGATGGTCATTTTGAACATCGATCATCCGGACATAGTGGAATTTATTGAATGCAAGGCGAAAGAGGAGAAAAAAGCCTGGACTCTCATGGAAGCCGGATACGACGGCGCCGTGGACGGCGAAGCCTACGGAAGCATCTTCTTTCAGAACGCCAACAACAGCGTGCGGGTCACCGACGAGTTCATGAAGCAAGTGGAACAGAATGGAAAATGGGTGACCCGGGAGCGTCCGTCCGGACAGATTGCGGACATTTATCCCGCTCAGGATTTGATGCGCAAAATCGCCGAGTCCTGCCACGCCTGCGGAGATCCCGGGATGCAGTTCGATACGACGATCAACAAATGGCACACCTGCAAAAACGCGGCCCGCATCAATGCGTCCAATCCCTGCTCCGAATATATGTTTCTGGACGATTCGGCGTGCAATCTGGCTTCTTTCAACCTGATGAAATTCGTAAACGCCGAAGGCAATTTCGATGTCGAAAGCTTCCTGAAAGCCGTCGATGTGATGATCGCGGCTCAGGAAATTATCGTGGACAATGCAAGCTACCCCACGGAAAAGATCGGCAAAAACAGCCGCGAATTCCGACCGCTGGGCCTCGGGTATGCGAATCTGGGCGCTTTGCTGATGTACAGCGGTTTGGCCTACGACAGCGACGAAGGGAGGGCTTTTGCCGCGGCCATTTCCGCGGTCATGACGGGAGAAGCCTACCTTCAATCCGCGCGCATCTCAGCCAAACTGGGGCCGTTCGCCGGGTATGCCGCAAATCGCGAGCCCTTCCTGGAAGTCATTCGCATGCATCGGGCCGCAGTGCAGAATATCAACGCCGCGCATGTCCCCCAGGACCTTATGGCGGCAGCCCAGGAGAGCTGGGACCTCGCTTTGCTCGAAGGGACGGTGCATGGGTTCAGGAACGCCCAGGCGTCCGTGCTGGCGCCGACCGGCACGATCGGATTCATGATGGATTGCGACACGACCGGCGTGGAGCCGGATCTTGCGCTGGTAAAATTCAAAAAAATGGTGGGCGGCGGAATGATGAAAATCGTCAATAACACCGTTCCGTTCGCTCTGGCGAAACTGCGTTACACGCAAGATGAAATCCGGGAGATTTCCCGGTATATCGACGAGAACGGGACGATCGAAGGAGCTCCCTATATCAAACCGGAGCATTTGCCTGTTTTCGATTGCGCTTTCAAGCCCCAACGCGGAAACCGCTCCATCCATTATCTGGGCCATATCAAAATGATGAGCGCCGTCCAGCCCTTTATTTCGGGGGCCATTTCCAAAACCGTCAATGTCCCGGAGACCATCACGGTCGATCAGCTCTCCGACCTGTACATGCAGGCCTGGAAGATGGGAGTCAAGGCGATCGCCATCTACCGGGATAATTCGAAAAAGACTCAACCCCTCAACGCCTCCCACGCCGTAAAAGCCAAAGAAGCGGAATTCAAGCCGGTCCGGCGCAAACTCCCGGCGGTGCGCAAAGCGATGACCCACAAGTTCAGCATCGCGGGGCATGAAGGCTACATAACGGTAGGAATGTATGATGACGGACAGCCGGGCGAAATTTTTCTTGTCATGGCCAAGGAAGGAAGCGCTATTTCAGGATTGATGGATTCCTTTGCAACCGCCATTTCCCTCGCTCTCCAATACGGCGTTCCTTTAAAAGTCCTGATCGACAAGTTTTCCCATGTTCGCTTTGAGCCTTCAGGCCATACCGGGAACCCGGAAGTGCCTTTTGCCAAATCCATTGTGGATTACATATTCCGTTGGCTGGCTTCCAAGTTCCTCAGCCCCGAGGAACAGATCCAGACGGGCGTTCATGTCCAAAGCAAAGCGGAGCCTTCCGCATCGGATCCCGGTGAAGCCCGGCGCCCTGCGAACGCGCCTTTGAACGACTTCAAGTCCATGTACGCTTTGGATGACGCTCCCTCCTGCATGAGTTGCGGAAGCATTATGGTGCGCAATGGGTCCTGCTATAAGTGCATCAACTGCGGGGAAACGAGCGGCTGCTCGTAATTGCGGATTGTCAATTGAGAAACGCCGGGCGTTCTGCGGCCGAATCGCCCGGCGTTTTTGCGCGCTCTCCAAGCTAATGCACTACCCTGAATTTCCCGAAAAGCATATTATCTGGAATTGTCGTTTATGCGCCCGCGGCTTTCAACGGCGCATGAAAGGCTGTTCAGGGAACAGTCCCCCACGCGCCCCGGGGCGCGCTCGGGGACGCATGAAAACCGGAGGAAGCGACGATCGATGCTCTCGGCATCGGAACCGCTGTCGGCTTTAAAACCGGCGCCGGCCCCGATGACGATGGCGTCTGTTTTTTCGCTATTTTCGAAACAGCGAGGATCCATGCGCAAAAGCGGCATTTTACTGCACCCCACATCGCTTCCCGGAGAATGGGGCGTCGGCGACCTGGGCGTCCAGGCGTACCGCTTCGTCGACTTTCTGTCCGAGAGCGGGCAACGGCTCTGGCAGGTGCTTCCTCTCGCCCCCGCCGGATGCGACAATTCCCCTTATCAGGCCTTCTCCAGCATGGCTGGAAATCCGCTGCTGATAAGCCCGCAGATGCTCCTGGACCAGGGATGGATTTCCGCCGGCGATCTGGAAGACTCGCCCCATTTTTCAGATACGGAGGTCGATTTTGAAAAAGTCGTCCCGTTCAAAACGAAAATTTTGAAAAAAGCGGCGGATGCCTTTTTTCAACGGGAGTCCGACCCGCTGAAGGACGAATTTTCCCGGTTCTGCAAGGACTCGGAACCCTGGCTGGATTCTTACGCAGAATTCATGGCGCTTAAAGAGGTGAATGGCCAGCGCGCCTGGCCTTTCTGGAGGGAAAAGACCGCATTGCCCCGGGATGTCCGGGAAAACAAATTCATTCAGTTCGAATTTTTCCGGGAATGGAATTCGCTGAGGCGCTATTGCAATGAACGCGGGATCCAGATTATCGGGGACATCCCGATTTTTGTCGCCCATGACAGCGCCGACGTGTGGGCCAATCCGGAGCTGTTCGACCTGGACGAAAATGGGAATCCCAAAACCATCGCCGGAGTGCCCCCCGATTATTTCAGCGTCACGGGCCAATGCTGGGGCAACCCGCTCTACCGCTGGGATGCCATGGAGCAAAGCGGCTATCGATGGTGGATTGAGAGAATCCGGTCCATGCTCAACCAGGTGGACCTCATCCGGCTGGACCATTTTCGCGGGTTTGAAAAATTTTGGGAGATCCCCGCCGGCAATGAGACCGCCGAGAACGGAAAATGGGTGGAAGGCCCGGGGAATCGCTTTTTCGCCGCGCTGACGGAAGTCTTTGGAACCCTTCCGTTCATTGCGGAGGATCTCGGCTACATAACCGAGGAAGTTCACGAAATGCGCGACCGCTGGAATTTTCCAGGTATGAGGGTTTTGCAGTTTGCATTCGGAGACCGGTCGCTGGAGAATCCGCACAAGCCGTTCAACTTCGTAAAGAATTGCGTCGCTTACACCGGAACTCACGATAACGACACCAGCGCCGGCTGGTTTTCGGACGCCAGAAATTCCGAGGAAAAAGAATTTGCACTCCGGTATATAGGCTGCAATGGAGAGACGCCGGTTTGGAGCTTTATTCGCCTGGCGCTGTCCTCCGTGGCCGATATGGCGGTCATCCCGATGCAGGACGTCTTAGGCTTGGGGTCGGAGGCGCGAATGAACCTGCCCGCGACCAGGGAGAACAACTGGCGCTGGAGGATGAGGGCCGATCAGTTGAGGCCCGAGCTGAGCTTCCGTTTGCGGCAGCTGAACCTGGACTACGGACGGATCTGAGAGTTCTCAGTTCCCGGTTTCCGGTTAAAAAATTGGATTCAGAGGCTGAAGCTGAACTGAGAACTCTTAAAGGCGTTCGATGTCGGATAGGCAGAGCTTTAAAGTTTTCGCGCCTTGCGCAGTCTGCATCCTTGAACCGGGAACTCTCTTTCACTTTTCCTCTTTTTTACGTTCGGATAAGACGAACTTTTGAAGCGCCAGGGCCACGAGAGCAAGGCAAAGCGCCAGCCCAAAGAATGAAGCGACCCGATAGAGATCGCTCAACCTTCTCAAATCGAAGATGAAGCATTTGAAGATGGTGACCGCCAGAAGCGCGATCGAGGCGATGCGCGCAGGCTGGCTGTGAACCGCAATCCCTGCGCCTAAAAGGCACACCGCGAATAGGGCCCAGCCAAGCGTATAGGTCAAGTCCTGCGCCAGCGTCGCCGAGAAGAAATTGAACGTGAGGGTCGGGCCAACGGAATAGAAATCCGCTATTTCGATATTGAGCAGAAGAAAAAGCAGGACGGTTCCGCCGGCCGGAAGCAGTTTGGACAGACGCGGCCCGTCCGAGAACAACCGGTCTTTTGTTTTGGAAAACAGCCGGCCGCCCAGCGTCATTGCGATTGCGGGAATCAGATAGGCGTAAAGATACCAGTTCCAAATTCTGAGCCCTTCCCTTGCGTGGTAAGTCAGGACGGCCTGGTTAAGCGCCAACCGCGCGAATACGGCGGCGAAAAGGCCGCTTGCGACATAGAGCAAGCCCTTGTGCGGGATTTTGCCGTATAGCCAGGCAAGCGCCATGGCTTCCAGCGCCCATCCGATCGTTATCCACTCCTTCTCGAGCTGCAAAGGGATCGCCACGGTTATAAATGCCAGCGCTGCGCCCGCAACCAGAGCCAATCGCCCCAGCGATCTTTCCTCTTTCGACTCGATTCGCAGAAGCCGCATCAAGAGAAAAGCCAAAAATAGAGCCTGTGCAACCGGAAGCAGCCCGATTGAATTTTCCCACCCGGCCTGAATGAAGGACAGCCTTGCCTGGAAGAAAAAGGCGGCGCTTGCAAAAACGGCGGCAATGCAAGGTTCCGCCGCTTGTTTCATTCGGCGGCCGAGCAGGAGCGGATACAGCAGAAAAACCAGATAAACAGGAATGGCGAGCAGAAATTGATCTTGCCATAATTCCGGATGGCTGCTTTGCCAGGCCGAGACTGCCGCTGTTGCAGGCAAGACCGCCAGCACGGCCAGAAAATGATTTTCATAAATCCAGGCCAATCCCAACAAAACGATCAGGAAAGTCAGATGCGCGGCAGCCAGAAAGCCGGGGCCGGGCGCGCCCGCCTGCTGAGCGGCGAAAACTGCGACAACTTGAGCCAAAATAGTTGTCAACGCCGCGGCTGAAAAGAAAGGCCTGCAATCCATCCCGGCTCTCTTCGATATCGGAATCCAGAGAATGCTGAAGAAAGACAGCGCTGCTGCCGCTAAAATGGCGACTCTCGGCCATGGCGCAGCAGCGGCAGTCGCGGCCCATGCGATCAGCAAAAAGCCGGAAGCCGCCATCGCCGCCTGGAATAGAGCGCTTCGGCGCGTGCAGATTGAGGCGCAGCCCATCGCCAGATTCAGGATGAGCAGAACCACAAAAAAAGGCCATGGCGGAACGGACAGAGAGCTTTGGACCGCGATGGCGAAGAGAAAAATATGACCGGCAAGCCCCAGGAAAATCCCTTTTCCCGCAAGACCGCCATCCGCGCCCGGCGCCTTGCGCTGCATCCATGCGTGTCCGGCGACGACGGCCAGGGCATATCCGGCCATGACGACAAGCGCCGGCTTCAGCATTGTCGAAAGCGAAAGGTTCGCCCATAAAACGCCAACAATAATCCAGGAAAGAACCGCGCCGGCCGAAGCAGGCAAAGGAAATTTGTTTGCAGCCGATTCGCGGAAAAGCCCCGCGTTCAGGAGGAGCAGCAGCAACGCCAGCCCCCAAATGGAAGCCGCCGCCATCGGCCCCGAGGCCAGGAAGAATAAAAGAGCCAGGGCGCCGAGAAGCAATGCAGATCCTGCGCTTTCCGACCCCAGGCTTTTATGAAAACGCCTCGCGGCGACAGGCGCGCCGATATAGAGCAAGCCGAAAACGGCGAAGAGAGCCAGCCCTGGAGCCAGACGCTCGGGCGTCAAATGCTTATAAGCCCAACAGGCTTCAGACAGCAGAGCAAAGAAGGCCGCCAGATAATAAACAGCGCCTTTCTCGGAATGAATTGCATAGGCTAAAGCGCCCAGCGCGAGCAGCAGAAGCGCGCCGAACAGCGGGCCGGGCGACGCGCAGCTCGGCTCCAGCGCAATCAACGCGGGGAAGGCGAATAGAAGCAGAGGGGCTGCATAATGGGCCAGGGCGCCGAGCTCCTGGAAATTCCTTTTTAGATGGCGAGCCAGCAAAGGAGCGGCCAGGTAAAAAGCGAAAAACAACGCAATGAAAGCCAGGATTCCCGGCCAGGCGAGACTCTCGAAGCAGTTGTTAAACCAGACGGCCCAAATCAGTATTGTGGAAATCCCGCCCAATAAATGCAGGACTTCCCGTTTTCGGAAAAGAGCTATTGCGAAGAGCCCTGCATCGAGAAGAAACAAAAAACCGAAAAGCAGAATGTACCGATGTCCATATCCAGGCGCTGCCGCTGTGTAAAAGGCAAATAGAATCGGCAGATAAACGGTCAAGCTGCCGGTTTGTCCATAGAGAGACGTCCACTTCTTCTTCGGCTCCTCTTTCTGGCCAAGAGCCATTGCGATAAAAGCGAAAACCGGGAACGCCAGAAAAATGCCCAACGCGATCGGCAGCTGATCGGACGTGAGGAATTTCGCCACCCAACCCCATTGATAGAGGACGGTGAAAATCAGACTGAGAGCGTTCAACAGGGGCCATTTCTTTCGGGAAGCGACCCAGGCCAAGCCGATATTCAGCAGCAGAACATAGGAGAAAAGAGAGATCGGCCGGTTTTCGCCGGTTGAAAGCATCGCCGGAGTTGCGAACGCGCCTACAAGTCCGAGGAGGGCGATAAAAACCGAATCCCGCTTGATCGAGAGGAGAACCGCCAGCGCCGCCGTCAGAGCCATGAACATAAAAGCAGGCACAGCGTTGATCAACTCCCAGCGGATATGCGCCGCAAAGAAAGTTGCGAAGAGGATGGCGATCGCGGCGGCGTCCATTGCATTGGCTGTCGCCGGGTACTTGCGAGCCGCTTTCAGTTCGCAGAGGATCAGCAACGCTATTCCGGTCAGGATTCCGATGGCCATCTGCACGGGCGGCATCAACCACCCCTGATGGATGGAATACCGGAGAAAGAAAACAGCGGCCATCAGCAATGCCACGCCGGCGATCCATGAAAACAGCTTCACGCCTACCAGGCTTTCCCAGTCGAATTTCGGCGCGCTTCGGCGAGGCGGAGGAATCGCCGGAGAAACATGTTGATCAAGCGCCTCAAGGGCAGGCGCAGGCATCGCCTCTTCCGGCGCCTCGAGTGGCATGGGCGCCGTCGCGACTCTCTTGTCTTTGGCGGCATCGGCCGCCGAATTTCGCAGGACGGCTATCGGCGTCGTCGGCTCGATAGGCGGAGGGACGGCGGGCGCCGCGATGGGGACAGGTTTAGGGACTTCGACCGGTTTGGGCTCGACGGCCGGCTCTTCTCTCCCGATTTCCGAAGGCTTTCCCTCATGCGCCGATTCTGCGGCCGGTCGGAATTGGCGCAAGTCGTTCAACTCGCGCAGAGCCTCCGCCAGTTTTTTTTCCAACGGATCGATTCTCAGCGCAAGGCGCCGCTCGATTTCGCGAATCCGGTTTTTGCATTCGCTGATGCGGAGGAAAAGACCGAGAAAAACGATGGGAATCGCTACAATCAGAAGGGCAAACCAGAAAATCATGGCAGACATGCTTGCCTCCTCGCCGGCTGTTCATTGAAGAATTGGATCTTTCTCCCTGCCGTATATGCGATATTTCTTATGAAAAAATGCGCTGTTCGAAGAGCCTGGCGGCCGGGGCCCGCGCGCGCTCGATGATGCCGTTATCATACTCGGAGCCTTCAACCCGATCAACGCGGGATTTGCCCCCATCCCGACGGATTGGAAAGCTGCCGGCATTTCCCAGTTGACTCCGGATCCTTAACTGCGCGATGTTCAATGGGACAATCCGAGGAGTGCATTCGAAAACCAAGAAAATTTAAACCGCACGTTCGGGAGGAGGAAAGATGGCTGCGAGCTCAAAATTTGCGAAATATGTGCGCAAAGGAGTGGTTGCTACGCCTACGCCGCATCCGGAGGTCACGGCGCCGCGTTTAGGATTAAAGAGCGGAGGAGAATTCGGGAATAAGGATTTCTCGATGAGCTGGTGGGCGATTACTCAACCTTTCGTTATGGTGGAGGACTGCCACAAGCACGATTTCGATCAGTTTATCATCTTTGCCGGCGGAGACATTGTGAACATGCCGGACCTTGGCGGGCTGGTGGAGTTTGGATTGAGCGAGGACGGGAAGAACATTGAAACTCAGATTATCACTGAAGCGACCATGATTTTCATCCCGGCCGGGCTGTACCACGGGCCGTTGAATTTCAAGAAAATCAACGATCCCAGGAAGCCGATTCTATTTCACGATCTCTTCTTCGCTCCGGAGTATAAGCGGACGGAAGCGACCGGATTTTAGCATCCGGATCGCCGTCGGCTGCGGACCGATGAATGAACGAATGGACTGAAAGAAAGCGGTTGCGCGTTTTTATGAAATGCGGCGGTTTATTGATTTTTTTCGGCATGCTGCTTCTGCCGGCTTCCGCCCAATCCGACCGGGCGAAGCGCCCGCATCTATTGCAGGCCATCCTTTTTGAAAGCTATCTGGTTCAGCCCCCCGAAAATCGGCAATTTTTTGACGCGGTGGAGCTGCCGTCGAATGATTTTCCGCTGAAGTTTTCGCGTCTGTTCGCTCCATCGGGCTCCACCGAGACTCTGCAGCTTCCTCGAAACGTGGAGTTTCCGCGCGCGCCCATGTTCCTGGACGCCTATGCCTTCGATGTCGCGGAAGAGCAGATCCGGAAGAAAAAAAGCTTTTCTCGCCGCAACGACCTGCAACGCATTCACTATAAAATCAAAATTCTGTCCTGGTCCAGCGACCGGTATACGGCGGAGCTTGAGGGGCGGTTTGGGGAGCTGAAATTTAAGAATGTGCGGATTGAAGCGGCGCCGGACAAAACGACCCTCGTCCGCATCCGGCGCACGGCCAATCGAATTGTCTATATTGCGTTAACGGAAATCGTCGCTTCGGATTTCGCCGCCTCGGACGTCGTCCCCCCGAAACCCGTCTCCCGGCCGCCGCCTGTCTATCCCTCCGACCTGCTTAAATCCGGATGGACCGGAACGGTGCGAATTTTCACGCTGATTACCGGAGAAGGCAAACCGGATCCCAGAAAGGTGATTCTGCTGGACTGCCCTCACTTTCTTTTAGGCCGCAACAGCCTCGACGCGGTTTTGAATCAATGGACCTTTAAACCTGCGACAAAGAACGGCGTCCCTTTGGATTTCGAAACAATCGTCGAGGTGGATTTCTTCAAGCCGACCATAGACGGCGGCAAAAGGGTTTTGTCGCCATGATAATTAGCGCTCTTCGATTTCGCGCCAGGCGTTCAGCAGCGGGAAATAAAGGGCGGCGCGAACCGGCCGATCTTCCAGCAGCCGGAACAACTCCCGGTAGCGCAGCAGCTGCTCCCGGTAGCGCTTGAGTTCGTTGTCCAGAAAATCTTCAACTCCGGCGCCTTCGTGCAAACTGGATTTGTAGTCCACCACCCACCGCACTCCCTGCCCGTCGATGAAAGTGCGGTCGATTCTCGCGCTTACGATCCTGCCGTCCAGGACGCCGCAAAGCGCGTATTCGCAAACGGCGCCGTCGTGCGGTCCAAGCAGCCATCGGCCCCGATCATCCTTCAAAGCCTTTTCAAGCGCCGCCGCGACCCGGCCCGCCGCCTCGGGGATTTCGGCGGCGGGCGCGCCGAGCGCCGCCAGCGCGGCGGAATAAGAACGGCGGCCCTTTTGCAGCCGCCGCTCGTCCCATCGGGAAACCCCTTCCTCGGCGATGTGCTTCAGCATCTGATGGACGACGGTCCCGACATGGCGCAGCGTGTCGCCGACCCAATGAAAACTCACTTCGCCCGCTTCGGCTTCTATGGAAGCCGATTTTTCAATTCCCGCGGCGCTTGGAGGCGGCTCCGGCATTTTCCAATCGAGCGACAGCCGCCGGATTTTCACAGGCGTTCTTTCGACTCGGGACGCCTCATTTTCAAGGTTCGGGGAGAATTTTTCGAATGCTTCATAAAAAACCGGCGCCGCAACTCCCCACATTCGATACAGGAGAGAGCCGGCGGCGGGGCCCTTCAATTCAGGAATGTCCTCTCCGATCCTGTATTTCACGCGTCCTGAAAGGTGCAGCTCCGATTTCGCCCGGGTTGCCGCCACATACAGCAATCGGCCTGTTTCATGCTCTGATTTGGCCGCTTCAATGCGTTTGATGTAATCATAGGTTTTATCGCTTTCCGCTCCGGCGGCGCGAATGGGAGCAATCAATAAATCGGTTTTTTCTCCGGGGCGCAGGCGCTCCAGCCAAAGCATAAGGCGCGATTCTTCCCTTCGGGTCTCGCGTCCCAGGCCCGGAACGATCACAACGTCGAATTCCAGCCCCTTCGCTTTGTGGATGGACATGATCTGCAGAGACTCGTCCGCGTCCGGATCCGGATTGGCGTACAAATCCTCGATTCGCCGCTCCAGCGCCTCGATGTCCGGAACGCCGCCCCCGTCCATTTCGTCCAGAAGGTTGAAGAACGCCTGAACGTTTTCCGTCTCGTCAACCTCCGTGCATGCCGGCCCTCCCAACGCAAGCCATGCGCCTTCAATCCGGGAACGCAGGGAAAAGGGCCTTTCGCCGAGCGCTTTCTCGAGCGCGGACCGGACGCGGTGCAGTCTCCGCCGCCCTTCCGGACTGAGCTGTCCGATTCGCGGGTCCTCTCTCATCAGGTCCCAGAGAGCCTCTTTGCGATCGCCGCCGGCTATTGCATGAAGCTCTTCCAGCGTCATGCCGCACCAGGGCGCGCGCAGAATCGCGAGCCACGCAATCCGGTCGGCGGGATGCAGCAGGGCGCGCGTGAGAGCCATGAGATCCCGGATGGCCGAAACTTCGCTCAGAGGATCGATCCCGACGGCCCGAAACGGGATCTTCGCAAGCCTTAAGGCCGGAAGAATGCGCGCCAGATGGCGCCGGGCGCGGACCAGGATCGCAATTTTTTTCTGTCCATTGGCTCGGATGATTTCAACGATTCGATCGGCTTCTTCCTCCTCTTCGTCGCCGAAGAAAGGGTGAATAAAAACGGCCCGGTTCGCCCCCGCTTTTTTTGCTGTGCGGGAAGGGCTAAAGCAGATGGCGCCGGTGGCGATATCTTTCTCGGGCGGGAGAATGAAGGGGAACGATTCGTTTACCCAGTCGACAATTCCCTTCTCCGATCGGAAATTTTCGGAAAGCCGGAGAACATCCAGAGGCATTTTGCCGATGCCTTTATCGCAAGCCTTCAGGTAGAGGCCCACCTCCGCCTCGCGGAACCGGTAGATGGACTGCATCGGATCGCCGACCGCGAAAATAGTCCGTCCGTCTCCGGGAGTCCATCCGGAGGCGAGAGCCTCCAGGAGTTCATACTGGCTGACCGAAGTGTCCTGGAATTCATCGATCAGGATGTGCTGAATCGGATAATCCACACTGCGGGCCGAATCGGTTGGTTTATCGGAATCGCTCAGGGCCTTGCGGGCCGACAACGCCACTTCAATGTAGTCGGCTGCGCCTTTCTCCCGAAAGCAGGTTTTCAGCTTTTCCGCGGCGGCAGGCAAAAGCCTGACCAGCGCGGACAGGACCTGCCATTGCGGTTCCGTAAACCGTTCGTCGGGCAGATGACGGAGCTCATCCAGAAAGGAAGGAGGAACTCCTTTTTCAGCGAGCTGCGATATCAACCGGAGGCCGCGATCTTTGAACTCTTTGTCCGACGCGGGGAAACCTTCCGAGACCGTCAATTTTTTGCGCCATTCTCCTTTTTTCGTGAGAAGCATTCCGGCGACGCCCAGCCAGGCGTCCAGGCGGTCCGGATCCGGAAGTTTCGTCAACCCGACGCAGGCGGCCGCCGGCTCCTGGCGATTTTCCGATTCGAGATTCCGGCCTGCTTTCGAAGCGACTGCGGCAATTTCCGCCTCCATTTCGGCGGGAATTGTTTTTCGGGCGTTTTCAACCGCGTCAAAGATCACGTGGCGCAAAGCCGTTTCGAGCCGGGCTCGGTCATGGGCAGGGTCGTCTCCCGAGAAGATGTGGCGGAGCCACTGGTCGCGTCTCGCCAGCATGCCCGCTATCAAATTTTCCAAAGTCTGAAAGCTGTTGTCGACGTGCATCAACAGCGCGCCCATGTCGGCGGACCAGCGTTCGTCTTCGAGAAGCGCAAGGGTCGAACGCGCGGCTTCGGAGTACAGCTCGCTTGCGTCTTCGACGATATTCAACGGGCCGCCCAAACGGGACAGCCATGGCATCTGCCGCGTTATGGAGGCGCAGAGCGAGTCGATCGTCTGGATGCGCAACCGCGCGGGATTGTCCAATAGACGCCACTGCAGATGTTCGCTGTGTTCCCGGACGGCGCGCGCCAGGTCCCAGGTGCGCGCTTCGTGCGGCTTGTCGGGACGCGGTCCGGCGGCGCTGAGCAGGGCGTTTAAAATCCGGCGTCGCATCTCCCCGGCGGCTTTCCGGGTGAACGTAATGGCGACGACGGCTTCCGGACGCTGCACGACGCCGAGAAGCGTCAGATATCTCTGGATGAGCAGTTCCGTTTTCCCGGAACCCGCCGGGGACTGCACGATGAACGATTTTGCCGGATCGAGAGCCATCTCCCGCTGCTTGCTGTCGTCAGGCTGCATCAGTCGGCCTCCTCCGTCGACAGAATTCCGGATTCGGCGATCCGGCAGAAGCAGGGCTGTGGACAATAGAGGCAGCTTTTGCCCGGATCCTTGGGATCGACTTCGGCGCGACCCGCCCGAAAATCGGCGCCCAGCTTTTCGAGAATGGCGCGCCACTCCCGGATCCGAGCCGAAAGATCCACGGAGTCGACGCCCGGCATCGAAACATCGCTGTCCGCCAGTCCGAGAAAGCGCAGTTTCCCGGGCTTGATTTGAGCGAACAGGACGCCGGCCAGCGGCTTTTCGTGAATGGCGCTGTAGAGCGGCAGTTGCGGTTCTTCCGGACGGTCCGTTTCCCAGGACCGGAGAGCCGGCTGGCCTGTTTTGTAATCGATAATGATCTCGCGCCCGTCCGGCAGGCGGTCGATGCGGTCGATTTTGACTTTGAACCGGATGCCGCCGACTTCCGCAAAATGTTCGCTTTCAGGCTGCACGACTTCAAAAGGCTGGCGCTTCTTTTCCAGTTCCAGCCAATCGGTCAAAAGCCTTTGCAGACGCTGCCGCTCCAGGCCGGCGAAGCGGCGCGGAAGCGCCGCGCCAGTTTCCTGCTCGAAACGGGCGATGGCGGTCTCGACCGATCCGCGGACGATGTCGGGCAAATCCTCGCCGAGCCGGAGAGCGGAATGCGTCCTCAACCGTTTCCAGATTTCTTCGAGAGCGAAATGGACGAGATTTCCCCGTTGTCTTGAATCCAATCCCGGCGCCGGGAATGCCAGCTCTTCCGCCCCCAGCCGAAGTTCTGCGAACGCCCGGAAAGGACAGGACGCCTGAAACTGGAAAACTCTGGCGCCGCCCCGTTGGCGCGGGCCCTGGACCAGCGGGGGCCCTTTTTCGTCGACCAGCGTTTCGATCGCGCGCGAATTCCGGATGGCCTGCCGTTCGGAGAGGCCGCTCCAGGAATTCAGCTCGCCCGGCGCCGCGCCCGGCAGCGCGACGATCAGCGGGCTGGGGCCGAGTTCCCGGTCCCCGTCGCGTTCGGGATAGCTTGCGACGACGCTGGACCCGCTGGCGAGAAGCCTCCGGGTCGTCAGCGCGGCGAACTCCAGCTCCCGCTCCGGGCAGCAGTGCGGCATCCCTTTCTCCCGCTGCAGACGCGCCGGGAGGAAGGGATTCGGGTGCGCGGGCCCCGGCCATGCTTCATCATGAAGGCCCGCTATCCACAGCTGATCGAAAGCCAGCCCGGCCGCTTCCAGCGGGCCGAGAACCTGGACGGCCGCTTCTTCGGTCTCCGGCTGAAACATGGTTTGCGCGGCCATCCGCCGGATCAGCGATACGGCTTCCCCGAAGGCGATCGAGCCGCCGGTCAAATCCGTGGAGGCGAAGTCCGACAGCAGTTCGTTCCATGCCTGCACGGTCTGGAATTCGGCGCTGTTCAACGGCCGCTCGCCGGGCCAGCCGAACGCTTCCAGCATCGATGAAAATGCGCGGCTCCACTGTCCCGCCGTTTGGCCGCGCTGCCGCAGGGCGGCTGTTTTCAGCCAGCCGGCGATCGAATCCTCCAGCAGCGGACAGCGCCGCGGCGGCTCGACGGCAAGCCGCCGCAAATAGGAAATAGCAATGTCGGCGCCGCAATCCCTCCGCACGCGCGCGTCTAGCAAGGCGCGGGAAGTGAATTCCGTTTCCGAGCCCCGGAGATAGCGCTGGAGCAGAAGGCTGCTGATTTTGCGCCACTCGTTGACTTCCGGCGACAGGCTCAGGACGTCCAGCGCGCTTTGGATTATGGGATAGGCGGCCAGGGGATTGCCGGCGGAAAGGTTGATCCGTCGGGAGGATTCGCGCGCGCCGGGAAGTTGCGCCGCCGGTTCCAGGACGCTGCGAAAGATCCGCTCCACGCTGTTTCGGCAGGAGGCGAGCCCGGCGACGACAACCCCGATTTTCCCCGCCGCGTCCTCCATCCGTGCGCGCGCCCAGCGTGCGGCCGCCTCAATTTCCCGTTCGGCGTCGGGGAACGGAATCCGGACCGCGGCGGAAGCCGTTTGCGCCCCTAGGCGGAGGCTGTCGACTCTGCAGCCGGCTTTGGAGGCTGCAGCAAAAAAATCCCGTTGTTGCGGCGTGAGTTCATCGAATCCGGCCAGCAGGACGGCGGAAGGGAGAGGCAGCCGGCAAAGCTCCCGCTTCAGGACATCGGCGCTTCGGGCCCCATCGATCCATTCTTTTTCTTCGCATATTTTTCGAAATCGGCCGGCCCATGCGGCAAAAGCGCGCGCGTCTTCATTCCCCGGCGCGTCCGCCGCCATGTCCAGCCGCCACTCGACGGCCAAACGCCAGGCTTCCTGAGCCGAGGAAGCCGCCGCATGGATGTGAAGCAGTTCGCCGGATTCGGGCGAACTCCGGATCAACTGCTCCCAAAGGACCTGCTCCTGCCAGGGTTTCAGCAAGACCTGTGGATTTTCGCTCAGGAACACAAGCTCCTTCCACAGTTCGTCCTGCCAGCCGGACCAGGTGAGGATTTTGGGCGATTCCCAGGCCCTCAGTCCGGAGGCCATTTGAATCGCATTGTACTCCTGGTGAAGGCTCCGGGCCAGGCGGCGGGTCGCCGTGATTATGGCGGATCCGTTTCTCAGGGCTGTTAGAACCTGCTCCCCCATCCCATTTTACCCGGGCTTGCGACCGGAATCCTCTCTTGCTACCTGCTCCTGACGATGTCTCCAACTTTGAAGCCTTGGCCGGAAACGACCCTGGCGACTGCAGATCCTTCGTCGACCTGCGTCACTTCAATCTCGCCGACCTGCGAGGCAATTTTCCGCAGCACCTTGCCGGTTGCGGGGTCCTTGACCTCGCGCGACACCCTTTCGACCGACAATTTCATTCCCACGGCCACGCCTGCAGCCTTTCCGACGTTGACGATTATTTCCCCTCCGGTCGCATCCGCCACCAGTCCTTCGATGGCGACATGAGCCGCCGGGACTTTGCCGGCCTGCCGGACGAGTTGGGCGACGAGGTCTTCAACGGCCGTTCTTGTCGCTTCGCCGAGGATGGTGTCCTGGAAATTGCTGCTTCCCATGTCAATCCCGCCGGCGCCGTATCCGCCCCCGCCGCCGCCTCCTCCGCCGAGGAGCAGCCCGGAACGCTTGGAGCTCCCTTTGCCCGTGGCCACGGCCAGAATCTCGCCGGTGTTTGTGTCGATTAATCGTGCGTCGATCGCCACGGCGGCCTTGCCTTGCTTGGTCCCGACCTTGCCTTTGCCCCATCCGCCGATGGCGCCGACAAGGCCCCCGATGTTCGTTGATTTGTCTTCGAGCCCAAATTGCGTGATCGAGCCCGTGACCATGGATCCCACGCCGAGGACCTTGCCTATCCGGGCCGCGCTGGCAGAATCCGCCCTTTCCGAGTTCGAGAAATTCTGCTCCTGGAGAACGGCGTCCAATCTTTTGCGCTCGATCACCGTGTAGGTCCCGTCTTTTACAAGATTGGTAACGATCATGTCGCTGATTCCCTTGCCTATATCCCAGTTGCCGGACCACCAATGCTGCACGGTGCCGAATTCAAAATCCATTACCGCGACGCGCTTTTTATCCTGGGCGAATGCGGCGGCGGCGCTCAGAATCAAAACCAGAAGCAATCCAATCAACCGCTTCATAGGCTTCCTCCTTGAAATGGCGTGCATAAAATAAAGCAGGTAAAGGCTGAAAAATTATACGTCATGAGAAAAGGGTTTGCAATTCAGTCGGATGCGCAGGAATTTTCGCTTTGAGTTTGGGGAAGCGAAAACCCCGTCGAGCCGTCTTAGAAAAATCTTAAAACAAAACTGGCGTGTTTACGTATCTATTTTCGGAAGCCGCGGTGCAATGATGCGGCGACGATAAGCCATTCTTCGGAATCGAGCGGGAATGGGAAATTTCGCCGCGCGGTTTCGACCGCTGAAATTCGTCGGTCATCCAATGGCTATTGGGAGCAGGTTGGTTTTTTGATCGAGATGAAATAGACTGGATGGCAAGGAGGGGGTGTTCCCGCATCAACTCCGCCAGACCTCCGCTTGCTGTCTCTTCCTTAATTTTATGTGGGGCGGATGCTTCATAATCTGCAGCAACGGCGTTTTTAAGCCGGATGGGACGAAGTCTGCCCGGATACCGTAATTTTGCATTGCCCGCAGAAAAAATTGCGGAAAACGGCGCGGCTTCTGTTTTGCGGAACTTATGGCGTCGAAAAAATCAGTTGAAGCGAAATCTGTTCAGAAACCCGCCACGTATTGGGCCGTCCCGCGTCTGTGGCTCATTGCGCTGATGGTTTTTTTTGTTGCGGCGTGGCTTGCGCTTGCCGCCATCTGGCTCAAGCCGAAGAGCCCGACGCGTGCGGACGTCGACGCCGCCCGTTCGAGGCCGGCAGGCGCGGGCCGGTGGGGCGAGCTGACGCTGACGCCCATCATCATTTCGCCGCCTATGGAGCTTGTGTCCACCGACTGGGGATTTATGCGCAGGCCTGCCTGGGCGTTCCCGGGCGCGAGCGCCCAAGCGGCCGCCGGTATTCTGCAGTCGGCAGGCGTTTCGCCTGACGCCGCCGGGCGGTTGTGCGCCGAAGCCCGGCCGGAGGCGAAGATCGGCGGCGTCGTTCTTTCGCCCGACCCGGCCTGGGTGCGCGCGCTTCCCCCGGAAACCCGCTCCCGCATCTATCGCGCGCTCGCGAAAAGCGAATTGAACAGGGATCAGAGCCATGCTTTTCGGTACCGCGGATCGGGCGCGGAAGAGTGGCTCGATCCGAATCTGGTCTCCCCGCGCACCCGGCAGCTGGTGGAACCGCTCCTCTACCGTGACGGCTCGTACATGCTATTTTCCGACATTGAGCTCGTGCGCGCCGAGATTGGCGGCGAGGAAGAACTGCGCCTGCTCGGCAAAGCCCTCCTGCGCCAGTCTGCCGTAATGGCGCGCCTGTCGGTCGGCAGCGAGGTCGACCTGAACGCCCTGGTCGAATACTGGGGGCGCGGCGGCCGCCGCACGGAAATCCGGCCGCTGCTGGAGTCCCTTGAAGGCGGCGGCGCCGACCGGTTTGTCGACGTGGCTCACCTGCTGCCCCCGTTTGTGCGGAACCATCTGTACAGCTACCCGAAATTGTCCTCCGCGGAATTGGACAAGCCGGCGGCGTCCGGCTGCCTGTGGACTCCGTTGAATTTTTTTCAGCCAAATCCCGACGACCGTTTTCTGGACGACGGCTACGCCCTCAAAACGCTTCGGGAAAATTATTTCATTGTCGAAACCGATTTCGAACTCGGGGACGTCGTTGTGTTCCTCGACGAGAAGGGCGAAATCTTCCATGCCGCGGCGTATATTGCAGACAACCTTGTGTTCGGCAAGAATGGGATTCCGGCGATGGCGCCGTGGATCCTGACAACGCTCGACGACGTCAAGGCATACTACCGGTCGCGCTGTGAAACCCCGCGGCTGATCGTACACCGCCGGAAGACCCTTTAGATCCGATCGGCCGCGGCGATGCGCCGCATTTTTTTGCTTGTATTGCAGATTGGAAAGTCCTATAAGTCCCTCAAGGGCGAGCAGAGCGGCGGCGTCATTGCGCCGAAAAATTATTTTTAAATTTTCAAGGAGCGAGGTTATGAGATTGACAAAATGCCCGGCGTCGGCGGCGCGGTCCAGAACGATTGTTTTTTTGTTAGCCGCCATACTCATCGTCGGCCTCTCGTTAGCGCTAGGACAGGTGTGGGTGAAAAAGGACTACAAGGAATGGGGGGCGAAAGACTGCGAAAAAGTTCTTACGAATTCCCCTTGGGCTAAAACGCAAAAATATTACGGAAGCGGATTGGGGAGCGCCGGCGAAGGCGGGCAAGCTTACACGCAGTTCATCGCTCAGCTTTATTCCGCTTTGCCTGTCCGGCATGCCATGGTCCGGCAACAGCTGATCGCCGCCAAGTACGACAGTCTGCCGGCCGAAAAGAAGCAGGAGATCGATAAATCGGCGGAAAAGGTCTTGGCTGCCGATTACAGCGACAAAGTCGTTTTGAAAGTTTTATATGAGACCAATCTTTCGGCCGCGATGCTGGATTTGGTCCGCTCCTGGGATTCGCAGACGATAGCGAATTTCCAGAATACGGCGTTTTTGATCGGCAGCAAGGGCGCAAAAGTGGCGGCTGTCGGCTATCAGCCTGTTGGGGATCAATATTTTCTGCTCACTTTTCCGCGCGTTACAAGCGATGGCAAACCCATTTTATCCGTGGAAGACAAAAACCTGATCGTTCAATTCGAATACAAACCCGTGCGCGGCATGGGAGACGGCAAGGCGCAATTCGAATTCAAAGTGAAAGACATGATTTACGCCGGCCAGATCGCCTATTGATCGGTTCCGCTGATTTTTCGGACGCCGGTCTGAGCGTAAGATTCAAATGCACGAAAAAAAAGGGGCGGGATTTCGATCCCGCCCCTTTTTTTCGTGCATCGCAAGCGACCCGGCGTCCGCGCCAAAATTTGAATCTATTTTTACGCGAACCCTTAGTTTCCGCCCAGAGCTTTGATCAAATCGTCGACGACGGCCAGGTTTTCAGGTTTTCCTTTCCCGCTCGTTTTGTATTTTTTCAAATTGTCGATGGCGGCGGGAAACGTGTCCGGGCTTCCGGATAAAGCTATCCCGAGCTGGTAGTAGGATTCGGCGTAAGCGGCGTCCGCTTCGATGGATTTGTTGAAGGCTTCGATCGCGCCTTTTGTCTGGCCGCTATTGATGAGTGTGACGCCGAGGTTGTAAAAGTTTTTCGCCGCCGCGCCCGGATTCACCGCCGCGGCCTGCTTGAAAGCCTCCTGGGCTTCGGCCGTTTTTCCCATCGCATTCAGCACCACGCCCATGTTCGCCAGGTAGTCGGCGTTCTTGGCGTCGAACTGGACGGCCTTTTGATAGGAAGCCAGCGATTCCTCATTTTTCCCGAGCCTCGCGTAGGCGTCTCCGACGGCGGCGTGGAGAATAGGCTCCTCGGGAAGCCTTTCGAGGGCTTTGTTCAGTTCGACAATGGCTTCGGCATGCTTGCCGGCCGCGATCAGCTGTTGGGCGGCCGTGAGATTCGACTTGATCGCCTCGGTCATCTGCTTGCGCTTTTCCTGTTCCGCGCCTCTCTTGCGCAAATCCTCTTTTTCCGCCTCCGTCATTTCAGAAGGCAGTTTGTAGTCTTCCCCGGGAAGGAGCTTGAAATTTTCCTCTTTGGCTTCTCCGACTTCCGGCCGGATATTTTCCTTATAGGCCGGTTGGAATCCGGGAGCGCGCACGATAATGCGAAAAAGTCCGCCCTGGATGCCCAGCAGGTAGGTGTATTCGCCTTTTTTATCGGTTTTTGCGGTCATTTCCCGGAATACATCCTGCCCCTGGAATTTGACCGTGGCGCCTGCGATCGGCTGGTCCTTGTCGTCGGTCACTTTGCCTTTGATGCTTCGGATTTGAGCCTCGGCTGTGACGGCGAACGCCAGAAGGCATCCGGACAACAACGTTGTTTTCAGGAAAGATTTTCGAATTAGTCTGCGCATGCGGCCTCCTCGAGATGGCTCCAATCATTAAGCTGCGATTCTATGATTGTAGTGCGTTATTTGTCAATGAAACCAGAAAATATGTTCGCAATCCCGATCAAAGTTATAAAAAGCTATCCGAGCGCTGCGATGTCCCGAATCCGGTTCCCGGATGAATTTCCATGATTGATTCAAACGCCTCCTCGATAGCTGCGGCCATAGCCTTAACGACATTAATATCAAAACCATTTCGAGGATATAGATGAGAATATAATAAAAAAAGTTTACAAAACAGCCATATATGTATACTCTTTTACCATAATGGTAATTTAAAAGACTTGTATGTGCCTATCAAAAGATTCATAGTAGGCCCAGTCAAGTTAGCCAAAAAGGGGATTTCCGGAGTTGGGGAATTCGGCTGCTTAGCTTGAATCAGCGATAAACAGCATTGGAGGAGAAATCGGACGAGCCTTCTCAAGCCTACTGGCAAGCTTGAGCGGGAAGCCGTTGGGCTCCTTTATTTTTGTAGCACACTATAGATAAGTTGGTGTCAGAGACGCCGTTTTCCTGGCGGGCGGCGATGAAGTTGCTGCATACCACTCTATCAAAGGAGAAAGCATGATATTTAAAAAGTGTTTGCTCGGAATGACTGTGCTGGCGCTTCTGGCGTTTTCGGTACAGGCATTCGGCCAGAGCGGCAGTATCAGCGGTGTCGTTACAGACGCATCCGGCGGAGTTTTGCAGGGCGCCAAAGTAACGGTCAAGAATTCCGCTACTGGCGTCACGCAACAGTTAACGACCAACAGCTCTGGTGCATTCAATGCGCCAGCCCTTGCCGTCGGAACCTATGAAGTCACTGTGGAAATGGCCAAGTTCGCCAAACAGACCAAGAGTGACATCCGATTGGGAGCTGCCGCCCAGCTGCGCCAGAACTTTACTATGGAGCTGGCAGTCGGGGTGTCGGACGTTGTTGAAGTTAACGTTCAAACGGAAAACCTCATTCTGGAATCCGGCTCCTCGGTAGGCGTCGTGCTTCCAGAAGAAAAAATCAACCAGCTGCCTCTGGTCAACAGCAACGTACTCGACCTTGTCAGGGTCATGGGCGGCGTTGTGATGACGGAAAATCCGATCTTCGGCGCGGATGACACCACCCTGGCCGGTCTCAGCGCCCGCAACGTCAATGTTCAGAAAGACGGCGTCACGGCGAACGACGTTCGCTGGGCGACGGGAATGAACACGCCGGTCAACCTCAATCCCGAGCTGATTGGCGAGTTCAAAGTGATCATCACGCCGGTCGACGCTGAGATGGGACGCGGAAGCGGACAGGTGCAGGTCGTAACCCGATCGGGCGCCAATGCGTTCCACGGCTCCGGAGTCTGGAACGTCCAGAACAGCTTTCTGGACGGCAACCAGTGGCTGAACAACAAGCAGAGAGTGAAGCCGAACTGGAGAAACCAGAACGAGTTGACGATAAACGCCAACGGCCCAATCCTCAAGAACAAGACATTCTTCTTTGTCTTGTACAACCAGCAGTGGGCCATGATCAAACAGAACAACCTCAACATCACGATGCCCACCAAATGCGCGAAAAAGGGCATTTTCCGCTATTTCGACGGATATTCGAACGGCAACTTCCAGGCTGCCGAACCTACCGCGGCCCAAATATCCAACGCCAAGCGGGACAGCAACCCCTTGTCGATCAGGACGGTCGACGGCGCAGGCAATCCCAGGACGGATTTGATTCAGCCCGCTTACATGCCCAATGCGGGACAGCCGTCCCAGCTTCACGCCTACAGCGTGTTCGGTCCGATCACCAATGCGTCTTGGGATCCGATGCTCGATCCCGAATGCGCCCAGGTCCCTCTGGTAACGGACAAATCGAACCTGCAGATGTACAACCAGATCGATCCGTCATGGGTGAACTACACGCACCTGACCGGCGGCACAGGCTCGACGTATGACCAGTACCGTGACCCCGACGACACAGGGTTTGTGGGGAAATTCCTGGATCTGGTCGATGTGCCCAACAACTTTGACACCGGCGACGGCCTGAACTGGGGCGGACATCGGTGGACTCGAAGAAACATCGGAATTGACAATGTTTACGGGGTTGGCGAAGCGCCGAACCGGAAACAGATCAATTTCAGAGTCGATCACAACTTCAACAGCAAGCACCGGGCCAGCGTCAGCTACACCTATGAAAAGGATGCAGGCGAAGACGCGATGCCCAACATGCCCAAAAACAGCTACGGCGGCGCCATCAACAGGACTCCGCAGACGCTGTCGGCCAGCCTTACCTCGACGATCAAGCCGACGCTGCTCAATGAATTCCGCGTTGGTTTGACGCGCACGAATTCCTGGGTCAACGGTCCGCTGAAGAACCCGAAAAACGAAGGCAAATTGCAGAGTCTGCTCTATGACCTTCTTCCCACGGCGGACTTTCCAGGCTACGCGAAGGCGCCGGATCAGCCCCTGCTGATCGGGATCACGGGCTTCGGCTTTGGAAGCGCAACCAACTTCCATCCGTATGGCAGCGGCCGCGGCAACATGGGAACCAACTGGGGCAGCATCGATCCCAGGTGGTCCTATGCCGACACCATCACGCTGACTCTCGGCAGGCATTCCTTCAGGATCGGCGGCGAAACCCAAAGGACGAAATCCGACCAGAAGATCGACGGCGAACAGTCGTTCTTCGGCGGCTCCGTCGCCATGGTTTGGCCGGTCGTTTCCGGTGGAACCGCTTCGGGAGCGACGGTCTATGGTTTCTACACCGCCACCGCGGGCAGTTCTCTCGACCCCGACCCCAGGTACACTCTGCCTGGAATGGTCGGCAACGACGGCGGAACCGGGAACCATATATCCGGCATCAGAAACCTGCTGGATACCATGTCGGGATCGGTTGCCAACGTAAAACAGTATTACTTCATCAACCGCGCGACGGACTCAGTTTACAACAGCATCATGGACGGCGAGCTGTACCGGGTAACCAAGTTCCGTCAGAATCAGATGAACTTCTTCATCCAGGACAACTGGAGGTTGACGGACGATCTGACTCTCAACCTCGGTATGCGCTATGAGTGGTATGGCGTCCCCTATCTTGGAAACGGGATGACAGCCGGTTTCGAGGGCACCGCTCTCAATGCATTCGGAATTTCAGGCAGAAGCTGGGATCAATGGATGCAATTGAACTGGAAGCCCGGAGACCCCGTCATTAACGCCTACAAAAACTGCGACGCGGCCAACTCCAATCCCGATGGAACGTGCAAGCTGACCAGGCTCGCCTTCATCGGACCGGATTCTCCGAATCCGGATCAGCAGATCTACAACGACGACTGGAACAATTTCGGTCCCGTGTTTGGTTTCGCCTATACGCTCCCTTGGGGCGGAAAAGGCAAGACCGTTCTGCGCGGCGGCATCCAGATCAACTACATGACCCTGGGTCGCGCCGATGGCGCGATCAACAACATGCCGGGCCTTTCCCAGACCTACACCTATTCCGGCGCCGGCGCGTACCTGGATCTTTCGTACCTCAAGAAACTGGTTCCACTGACGCTGCCGAGCAATATGGTGCCTCCGATCGCGAATCCGGAGACTCCAGTAGGCCAGGGGAGCGTGTCTCCGACCGTTTACGATCCAAATCTGCGTTCGCCCTATACTCAAAGCTTGAATTTGATTTTGAGCAGGACGATCGGATCCAGTCTGACGATGGATATCCGCTATGCGGGCAACCTCAGCAGAAAAACGGTCAGCGGCATCAACCTGAACACTGTCAACTACATTAACAACGGATTGATGCAGGCCTTTACCGAAGCGCGCGCGGGCGGAAATCCTGCGTTGCTCGACCAAGTCCTGTGGGGCACCAATATCGCCGGCGCAACGGTTGCCGGCGGCCCTTGGTATGCGCCAACGCCGGCTTACGGGCCTGTCGGCACCACTGTCAATGGAGTCTATCAATCGGGCGCCCATCACCTGCGCTCCAGCTCGTCTACTCGTTCGTCTCTTGCCAACGGCTCGTTCTCGAGCCTTGCCGGCACCCTGGCGACGGCGGATCTGACCGCGGCCTGGAACCCGGGATTGACCAGCTTCATCGACAGCTCCCGGGTCGGTGAAGTCCTCAGGGCCGCAGGCATGCCGGAGAATTTCATCCGCGCCAATCCGCAGTTTTCGAGCGTGTCTTACAACGCAAACAACAACCACAGCAACTACCATTCGATGCAGGCGCAGATCACTCTGCGGCCCACCCATGGCCTCGGCCTGTCGGCAACCTATACCTGGAGCCGTCAGCTGGGCAACCTTGGCGTTACCGATTACGGAAACAGGGCGGCGGACTATGGCGTGAGCGGTGGCCGCAACCATGCGTTCACTTCCTACGGCACGTTTGACCTGCCGTTTGGACCCAATCGTTGGCTCTTCTCCGGAGTTTCCCCGAATATCGTCGGGAGAATCATCGGCGGATGGCAGATGAGCTGGATCCACACCATGCAAACGGGCGCCCTCCTGAGCATCTCCGCAAACAGCGGACTCTGGGGCGGCGGCCAGCCGGATAAAGTCGGCGAGTTCGACAATAAATCCGGATATGTCGTATGGAAACCGAACGCAACCACTGGAAGCTACTTTAACGACAAGTACTGGTACGAGAAAGATCCCCAGTGCAAGGACGATCGTTTAGTCCATTCCTCTTTGAAGAGCTACTGCACGCTTTATGCGGTAGTGTTAAACGCCGACCGTTCCAAGGTCATTTTCCAGAACTCCCTGCCTGGAGTCCGTGGAAATTACGATCGGAACCAGATCACCGCTCCGGGAAGATGGAATACCGATGCGGCTCTGTCCAAATCGATTCGAATCTCCGAAGGGAAGAGCTTCTCCCTCCGCGTGGATGCAACCAACGTGTTCAACCATGCCCAGCCGGCCAATGGCGTCAGCATTTCTGCGGGCGCCCGGTCTGCAACGGCTGGAGAGCCGGCCATGAGCCTGTCGCCAGTTTTCGATTGGTCGACATGGACCTCTAATCCGCGGCCGCTTGGATACATGGACGGCAAGTTTGGCTGCCGTACATTCCAGGCCAGAGTTCGTTTCGATTTCTAATCCCGGCAATCCGGATCCGCCGTTTCGAAACGGCGGATCCGGATTCTGAATCCGCATTGTGTGGATGTACGAGAAACTCCCCGGCTTTTTGGGGAGTTTCTCTTTTTCAGGGCTTAACTTCTAATGAATTAGGCGTTGCCTCCAGGTTTGTTTGCCTTTGCACTCAAGTATAAAAATTCTATAATTAGCCCTTGTGACGGTAAGGAATTTTTGGCGCTTTAGGAGGAATGGATGATAAAGCAAAAATCTTTGGTTCTTTGTGCCGCTCTTCTTTGCCTTTTCGTGTGTTTTGCACCGGCGAATCCGGCGTGCGCCCAGGAAAAGCAAATGACTGCTTCCGAACTTATTGCCAAGCATCTTGCTTCCATCGGGAAGCCGGAATCCCTGGCCAGAATTAAATCGCGCGGAGTCACCGGCAAGGCCATGGTCAATTTCGTTCAAGGCTATTCGGGAAACCTCAGTGACGGGACTTTTCTGTGCGCATCCGAGGGGCAAAACCTGGGGATGACGATAAAGTTCAACGACGTCACCTATCCCGGAGAATACCTTGCCTATAACGGGAAAGAAGTCACGGTCAAGGATGTTTCGCCGGGGAAAAAATCTCCTCTGGCGGACTTCCTTTTTACCTTCACTAATGTGATGAAGGAAGGCTACTTTGGAGGCGTTCTGTCGGTCGGCTGGCCTTTGCTGAACCACAAGGAAGGGCAAATTGAGTATCAGGCAAAGCAAGAAAAGATCGGCGCCCGCGAATTTCAAGTGCTCGAAAGAAGCATCGGCGATCTGAAAATCAAGCTCTTTTTCGACGCCAAAACATTCCGGCATATGAGAACGGAATTTGTGGTCCGCCAGAAGAACGTGCTCTCGGCGAAAAGCGGCGTCGTTACGACCACCGATCCGGTGGGGGAATCCGGCTCCATGAGCGGCGCGCCGGCCGGCGGGCGGCCCGCCGACTACAGGCCGAGAGACACGATCCAGGAAGCTTCGCCCGATTCCATTTACAAGCTCATTGAGAAATTCGATCTGCACGCGATTGTCGGCGGAAAAGAAAACGGCCTGATGCTTCCGCAGAGCTACGGCATGGAGTTTTCGCTCGAAGGGCACGGCCAGGCTTTTATCGGCCAATGGTCTGTGTTGATCGACCATTGGATGAACAACGGCAATGTGGACAAGAATTTCTTCATCGCTCAAAAGTAGTCGGGCAGCCGGATATTTTTAAGCGAAAAGACATGCAATCCTGAAGCGCGTGCAGGATAGGGCGATGGAACGTTCGCGCATTCCATCGCCCTGTTTGTCATCGCCTCGCAGTCGAAGCGGACGATTCGCCCCGCGGGAGGCCAAAGGCGAATGTCCCGCCTCTCCACTCGCGTCTATACTATAGAATCTAATAGCGAAAAGAACTTGACATAAGCCAGGATGAAAGCATAATAGGAGCCAGTTCCCTGGCAAAAGAGAATCTGGTTAGGATAGAGGCATTGTACAATTCAGGTCGGTTCGTTTTTCTGAGTCACTCGCGATGAAAAATTTTGAATGCATGATATAACTCCAAACGTATAGGGGGACCACTGATGAAAAAGCTTTTGGTTGTTGCAGTGATTTTGTTGGGTTTCTCAACAATGGCTATGGCCCAGGAATTTGCAAGGGCGGAAGTGTTCGGCGGATATTCATTTTTGCGATGCGATAACACGCTCCTCGGCGCGCCGGGAGCAACCTGTCGTTACGACGGTTGGAAGGCTGCGGTCGCAATTAATGGAAACAAGTGGCTCGGATTCGTGGCGGATGTGACCGGCTCCTACGACAGAAGCGTCCCGGCCGGAGTGTCGAGACATGTCCATTCGTTTCTTGTCGGGCCGAGATTCACGATACGCAGCGGAAGAACGACCACTTTTCTGCAAGGCCTTTTTGGAGATTCCCGAATAACCCCAGGCGTTTATTTCCCTTACGATAACAGCTTTACCATGGCGCTTGGCGGCGGCCTCGATATCGACGTAAGTGAAAAGTTTGCGGTGCGTCCCATTCAGTTGGAATACGTGGGAATCAGATCGGAAAGCCCAGTGACGGACAATTTGCGCATGTCTATCGGGCTCATTTACAAGATTGGCCAAGTCAAATAACAGGCCGGATCAATCTTCTGTGGGGACGGCTTCCGGCGCCGTCCTCACCGGAAGTTCAAGAACAAAAGCAGCGCTCTTTCGGGCCGACGAACCCGCTCCGCGTTTCGGCAGGCGCGCATGCGCCCGCAGCTAGCCCGGCGTCGCATGAAAACGCCTTCGGGCAGGCCGCTGCAGCGGATGCGCGGATGAACGCGGCAGAATAGAGGCGCCGCCTGCATTTTTATCCTCCACAGTCTGTTTTCACTGTTTTCCGCAGTCGTGTTTCACTTTGCCCGGCGGTTGTTTTCCAACAAACTAGATTCCTAATTCTTATTTCCAATGAATTGAAACGAGGAACCGCCGCGGCCCTGGCTTTCGGATCGAATTCAGGGTTGTCCGCCGGGTTTGGCGGCGAGAAGAAAAATGGAAAGCCCAAACCCGAAATCGATTCGGTTGCGGCGCAGAACCGCCGCTTCCAGCTTGAGGGCGGACGCCAGGATGCGATTGATTTCGTCGCCGCCCCGCGTCATCGGGCGCACGTCCGATCCGGGGGTTGCAAGCTTCGCCTTCTTCAGAATTCTCCATGCGGCCGCAACAGGAAACAGGATCGTGTTGGCGGATGTCAGGCGCAAAACCCGGAACCCGGCGTCCATGGCCGACTGCCGCAGTTCTTCCCGGCCATACCGGTGATAAGTCATGATGACGGCGTCGTGGCTGCTCCTGAGGCGCTCATACGCTGCAACCCGGATCAGCAAAAGGCCTCCTGGCTTGAGCGCTCGCAAAAATTCCGCCAGGGCGGAGCGGCGGGCGGAATCGTCTCTCAACTGGGTAAGCACGTCGAAAGATACGACCAGGTCGAATGCATTTTCGGAAAAAGGGAGGGAAGCCGCATCGGCGCGCGCAAGGCAGCGTTCGCCGCGTCGGCGGCAGAAGTCCATGCTGTCCGGAGAATAATCAAACCCTATGACCGCGGCGCCGTAATGCCGCCGGAGCCATTGCATGTTGAACCCGGCGCCGCACCCGGCGTCCAGCGTCAGAGGATTTTTCGGAAGAGAAGCCGGCGGCAATAAAGAGAGGACGATGGAACGCATCCCCACATACCACCAGTGGCGGCCTTCTTCTTCGTACATATGGAAATATTCCTGTTTTTCCATGGCCCGGCTCTAAGTCTCAAAGAAAATACGCACGCTTTCGACCGTGTGCTGAAATTCCTGTTCCGAAAGCTCCGGATAAAGCGGCAGCGAGAGCAACTCCCGGGAAGCTTCGAACGCTGCCGGAAACTCCTGGCCCGGCAGCGCAAATCGCTTCAGCGCGGGCTGAAGCGGAAGAGGTTCGGGGTAATGAACGAGAGTTTCGACGCCGCGCTCCTTCAAAAAGCGGCGCAAATCGTCGCGCCTCGGAGTGCGGACGGGATAGAGATGCCGGTTGGGAAGGAGCCCGGAAATTTTCGGCAGCAGCTTCAGATCCAGGTCCTTGAAAGCATCGTCATATCGAGCCGCAAGGCTGCGCCGGACGCCGTTGCGCTCTTCAAGCTTCCGCAATTTAAATCGCAGGACCGCAGCCTGAATCTCATCGAGACGGGAGCAGCGCCCCAACAGTTCGTGATGATAGGGGCGGCTCTGCCCGCCATGGCGCAATTTTTTTACCCGACGGATCAGATCTTCATCCCGCGACAGGACCAGGCCGCCGTCTCCGAACGCTCCCATGTTTTTTGTAGGGTAAAAGCTGAATCCTGCAGCCAGGCCGAAAGAGCCGAGAGCCCCATCAAAAAGCCTGGATCCGTGGGCCTGGCATGCGTCTTCGATGACCGTCAAACGGCATTCGCGCGCCACGTCGAGGATGGATTGAATGTCGCATGCGTGTCCGTAGAGGTGCACCGGAAGTATCGCGCGGGTTTTTTCCCCGACGAGAGGTTTGATTCGAGAGGGATCCATCTGCAGAGTCAGAGGGTCGACGTCCACGAATCTGGGGATGGCGCCGGCCTGCCAGATCGCCAGAGCGGTGAAAGCTGCCGATAGAGCGGGCGTCAGGACCTCTTCCCCCGCTCCCGGCGTTATTGCGCCGCTGGCTTCGAGAGCCAGAGCCAGTGCGTCGGTGCCGGATGCCACTCCTGCGGCAAACGGGACGCCTGCCGCCGCCGCAAATTCCTGTTCCAGGGCGTCCAATTCGGGTCCGAGCAGGTACCATCCGGAGGATGTGACGCGGGCTATCGCCTGTTCCAGATCGCAACGGTGGCGCGTAAATTCGCGGCTGAGGTCAAGAAACGGCGCGATCGGTTTGTTCATGGGTCGAGCATTCCGGAGAAAAGCCGCCGAAAAAATCCAATGTGCGGCGAATGCCGTCGCGGAGCGATACTTGAGGACTCCAGCCCAGCTCCTCGCGGATTTTGGAAAATGAGCCGTAATAATCGCCGATGTCTATTTTATTCAGTTCTTCCGGGAAGGGAGCGAACCGATAGCGTCCTCTGCCTGAAACCGAAATCATCAACTTGACGAGGTCCAGGAGAGTGACCGGCTCTCCGCTTCCCAGGTTGTAAACTTTCCCGGGCGCTCCGGGATCGACGCCCGCCAGCAGCAGGGCGTCGACCACGCAGTCCACATAAGTAAGATCGCGCACCTGCATCCCGTTTCCGAACAATACGATTTCCTGATCGCGGAGAATCTGGTGGATGAACCATCCGACGACTCCCTGGCTCGGCGTCCGGATCAGCTGCCGCGGGCCGTAGGTATTGGTCAAGCGCAGACAGCAGGTCTGAAGTCCGTGGATCCCATGATAGATCCGGTGATAAAGCTCGGCGGCGTATTTGTTCACTCCATTGATATCCAGGGGGGAAATAGGGTGGTTTTCATCCACCGGAAGCCGCCGGGGCCGGCCATAGCATTGTCGGGTGCTGCTGTATAGGATCCGCGCCCGGGGATTTTCAGCGCGACAGCATTCCAGCAAACAAAGGTGCGCCTCGGCGTTCCCTCCGAAATCTTCCAGAGGATTTTTCATGGAATCGGTGTGGCTGACATGCCCGGCCAGATTGAAAATAACATCGACCCCCGCGACAGCCTTGCGCAGTCTGGAGGCTTCCCGGAGGTCGAATATGTCGCATTGGACCGGACGAGCGATGCCGGCAAGATTTTCAGGATTTCCCCCGCAGGAAGGGTGCAGCGAATCTATAATCCGGATTTCCGCATTGCCGGACTCCGCCAGGCGGATTGCCAGATTGCTCCCGATAAATCCGAGGCCGCCGGTTATCAGGACTGTTTTATGGTTGTAGTCTGCGGGATTTATAGTCATTCCGATTCGATTTTGACACTCCGGCCGATCAGGGCGCCGCATTTCTGTTTTTCGTTTTCAGCTCCGGCATGTGCAGGCGGCGCGAAAACGCCGGGTGCACAATCAGCTTCCACCAGGCCGCAAAAAGCTGCATGAACACCATGCGAAGGTGCTTGAAGCTGAAAAACTGGCTGCGCCCATAGTAGCGAGGATAGTGATGCACCGGCGCCTCGACCGTTCGACAGCCCTGATCTTGAAACTTCTTCATCATCTCGATGCAGATGACGCCGCTTGTCGAGGCGAGGGGAGGCCCGTTCAGCAGGGAACGGCGAAAGAGGCGAAAGTCGCAGTCCACATCCCTGACGTTGAGACGGAAAAGGAGCCGCATCGCATGCTGGTACAGGCCGCCTAACAGAACCCGGTAAGCGGGATCCGAACGCCTGATCTTATAACCGTTTACCAGGTCCACCCTGTCGTTGAAAAGCGCCAGGAGCTTGGGCAGCTCCTGAACGTCATATTGCCCGTCTCCATCGGTGTAAAAGATGAGATCCTTGGAGCAATGGGCAAATCCGTCGATTAAAGCGGCGCCGTAGCCTCTGTTGACGCTGTGTTCAATCACCTTGAGGGAAGGATATTCCACTGAAAGAGCTTGCAGCAAACTCCCGGTTCCGTCCGCGGACCCGTCGTTGACCACGACAATTTCGTAGTCGCTGGCGAGCTTTGGAAGCAGCTTGGCGGTCTGTCGAACGATCCGGCCGATGGATTTTTCATCATTGTACGCCGGGAAAAACGCCGAAATGGAATACATTCAAAACTTCCATAGTCCCGGCCTTTTGATTTTTGCGCCTTAAATGTAACGTTATCTGCCTGGAGGCGTTAAAATATAGGAGGCCTGGGTTGAAGAGATCCCCAACAATTTCTCCACAGCGACATACCGCCTCGCCAGTGGCTGATGCTGCAAGAAATCCGGGTCTTCTACTAACAATTTAATTGAATCTACATTTCCGGTACAGTCTAAGACAAAAACAAATAAATTTACAATTAATTTATTTTTACTTCCCGAATTGCTTGCTGATCCGATAAGTAATTGAAATACATGTAATTGGAAGCGTCCGGCTTTTTCTCTTTTATAATCCTGTCCATAGCGTCGGGACCGTAAATCACCTCGATCGAGCGTCCGGGATAAAACCGCCGGATCGAAAAGTCCAGTCCGACCGGGTATACATACGCATGTCCCAGCATGGCCGGAATGTTGGCCAGCGCCAGTTTTGTTCCGTTCGGCAGGTCGGGGTGAAGCGCTTTAATCTGCCGCGGGATGCTCTCGGCGATCCGCCCGGCCGTCAGCCAATCGTCGATCCTTGCTCTCAAATCGAGGGTGTAGTAGCCGGCAAGGACGACGAAAGCGATCAGCGCGAGCGGGCGTCCGGCGCGCGCGGATCGCCGGGAGCAGCCGCAGATCAAAAGGGCGATGAGCGCGGCGCATCCGGCGGCGCCGGCATATGCGAAACGATCGGCGAAACCGGGAATGAAAATAAACGGGACATAGGCGATCAGCGTGAACGCCAGCGAAAAAATGGCCAGCGGCCGGCGTTCGCGCGGCAGCCACAAGGCTGAAATCAGAAGAAGAAAATAAACGGCGCCAGCCCAACGCGAATTGCCGTGAAAGAGATGATAGAGGTAGCTGTAATAATTCTGAAGAACTCCCCCTGCGGAGTAGGACAAATGATAGAAACCGATTTTTCCCTGAAAAAGAAGCGCCCACCAGGCCAAATAAACGGCGAGAATAAGCGCGTGCCAGCGCATCCGGGCGGCCGAGAGCCGCACGCGGCGCCAGAAGCCCTGCTCCGACTGTCCAAAAACAAAAAATTCCAGCGCGGCCATCAGGATCGGCACGACGGCCGCGCCTTCATAGCTGAGCAGGCCCAGGATGAAAAAGACGGCGGACAGGCTGAAAAGAAGTTTTGGGGAAAAAGCGGAGGGAAGGGATAGGCTCCTATTTTCGCGGCGGGCCAGGGTGTAGGCGATCAGAGCCAGCAAGGAGAAAATCGTGCTGAAAAGGCTGTCCCTTGCGGTGATCCACACAACCCGTTCCGCATGGATCGGGTGAACCGCGAAAAGCGCCGCCGCCGCTCCGGAAATCGCCGCCGACCGGGTCAGCAGCAGAAGCCATCCATAGACCAATGCCGCGGCGACGGCGTGCAGAGCAATGCTGTCGAGGTGATAGCCGCGTGGAGCGCCGTTCCATAAGGCTTTGCTGATGGCATAGGAAAATGCAATCACCGGGCGGTACTCGTTTCGACCGAAGCCGACCGTGTCGTGCAGCGAGCGGATTGCGTCGTCAAATCCCCAGCGCCCCACGATGAGGAAATCGTCCGCAACCATGAGAGAGTCCAGCGCGGGCCAATACACGGCAATCGTCAGAAGAACGAGCCCGCCGGCGATCCAGAGCCTCGGACGCCGGCGGAGGAATGCATTGGCCTTCCGGAGCGAATTTCCGAAGGCGCCGGGAACCGGATTTTTCTTTCTTTCGGAGTCCATCTCTTTTCTTTCGTGCTGCTGAAACAGGGCTGCGAAACAGGCCTCTCCGCCATTCAGACTCATGTGCAATTATCCATTTTGGCATCCCCAGAGCCTAGTGTTATTATCGCCCCATGGCGATTGAAAAGTCGATCGAACTCCTCCATCTGCACACCTATTTTTTCTTCCCTTTCTCGATCGACAGGACTACCGTGGTTGAAAATCACAGGGATCTGTGGGCGGACTACAATCATTGGATCGACGGGCTGGACGAATGGATCGGGGCGCATCATCTGGGGTCTCAAAACCTTGTCATGAAGCATCTGGGATGCTGGCGGCGCGATCCTTACACCCGGTTCGACATGGATTCCCCGGCATACCAGGATATGGTGTTTTTTCATTCCTATGTCCGCAGAGTATTTTTCGATACGGGAGAAGTCTTCAATAAAAAAGAGGAAAGGGAAGCGCTCCTGTGCTGCTATTCCATCCCAATTCCGGCAGGCAAAAAGCTCTGGTTTTGCGCGGAAGACGTCAAGGGGCGATCGGCTTCCGCGCAGATTACCGACCTCAGGCTCTTTTTGTTCGCCAACGGGATCGGGATCCTTTCGATTGGAGTGGAGGCATTCCATTTGCCCGCCGGGGATGCGCTCTGGATCAACGAAACTTTCCGCAAGGCTTACCCGTCGAGCGGCCGCCAGATCCGGGAAGGCCGCGGCCCGTCAAGAATTCAGCTGGCGCTTGAGCAAAACGGCCAGCGTCAGATTCTGGCGGAAGAGGAATTCAAAAGAGGCGCGCTGATCAACTATTTGCCTCCTTTGGCCGGAACCGTCGCTTCCCTGCTTTATTTCTGCGATTACTCCCTGCAGGAATTCGAAGCCGTCCTCGACGAGCGGATGCTGGTCTATTCTTACGCTTGTCTGGATCCCGCGTCGGTCCCGGCGGGTTTTGTTCATTCAGAAGCTTACAAGATTTTTCTCAGCAGGTTTTTGTTCGTCGATCTCGACGGCGACTCCTATCGCTATGATCCCGAATTCACCCGCAAGCAGCTGAAGCGGCGTCTCTATTGCCGATGGGCCCATAGCGGCACTTATTACGGTTTCACCAGCTACAGCAATATCACCGCCACGGTCGGGACTTTCGATTGCGACGAGCACACTTTGAGAGAAGGTTTCCTCATCCACCGCATGTTCGCCAGCCGGTATTATTTGATGGCCCTGATAGCGTTGTTTTACCGGGCGACCCTGCTGGATTTCGCCGAACGCACGGCCCTGGTTTCCAAGCGCATCTATCGGGACTGGGAGGATGGGAAATTAAGCAAGCCGAACGCCCGTATCGTCACGGATCTGCGCGCGGAGTTCCTCCACTTCTCGAACTACTGGTATTTTGACGAACTGGCCAACAAGGACGAGGAATTCGAACACTTCGTCATGAACTGCCGCTCCCTGCGCATTCAGCCGGTCAAGAAAGAATTGGATGAGGAAATTGAAAAACTGAACACCTCTCTGCAGAGCTACGCTCATCAGCGAAACACGGAAGCGGTGAACCGGTTGGCGGTTTTGAGCCTGTTCATCGGCGCCGGGGCCATTCTGACGGGCTTTTTCGGCATGAATTTCGGCCAGGCGTTTGAGCGGGTGTTTTTCAATCCCGACGCCAACACGTACTTTTTCCATTACGCCGCCGTAGCGATCATTTCCGTTCTGGTGATCGTCGTCCTCGCCTTCGGGTTTTTCATGGTTGTCAGCAACTGGTCCGACTATCGTGACGTCCTTGTCCCGAAGGGGCGAGGCCGCCGGGAACAGGGCGAGAGCAGCTTGAAACGCGGCCGATCCGAGTGGCCCAGCGATGAGGATTTTGAGTAAAACCCTTCGGCCGCTTTCGATTTCGTAAAGCCGCACACCCGATCGAAACGTCTTCCGCGGCAGGATCCCGTTTTTTCCGTTGCACCAGCATGAGCCGAACCGTCCTCTTCAATGCCAACGTCATTACCATGGATCCCTTGAATCCATACGGGGAGATTGTCGTCGTTGACGGCGACAGGATCGTGTCGGTGGAAAGACGCGGCGCGTTCGCCGGTTTGAGGGAATGCGGCGGAACGCTGGTGGATTGCCGGGGAATGACGCTGGCGCCCGGATTCATCGACGCTCATTGCCATCTCTTCGGCTATGCGGAAAGCCTGGTTTCGCTCGCGCTTTCACCCGACGCCGGCGCGCTTTCGATTCCGGACATTCAGCGCATGGTTCGCGGCCGCAGCAAAGAAATGCCCGCGGGGACATGGATCCGGGGGAAAGGCTACAACGAATTTTACCTGGCGGAAAAACGCCATCCTTGCCGTTGGGATCTCGATGCAGCCGCCCCGCTCCATCCCGTCAAGCTGACGCACCGTTCAGGCCATGCGCATGTTCTGAACAGCCTTGCTCTTGAAAAGACCGGCATTACATCCGAAACAGGAGATCCTCCTGAAGGATTGATCGATCGAAACCTCCAAACGGGGGAACCGACGGGCGTTCTTTTCGGAATGGGGCAATATCTTGCCGAAAGAGCGCCGTTTCTCGAGGACGATGAGCTGGAAAATGGCGTGAAGCTGGCAAACGACAAGCTCCTTTGCTGCGGCATAACTTCGATTCAGGATGCGTCTTCCGCCAATGACGGCCGCCGATTGCGCCGGATTGAATTTTGGAAAAGCCGGGGAATATTGAAGCCTCGAATCTCAATGATGCTTGGATTGAAAGCATTTCTTGAATCGGGACGACAAGCGAACAGCGCCGGCGACGAAAATATCAGGACCGCAGGGGTGAAAATCATCGCCGACCAGATTACCGGCTCTCTGCACCCCGGCCAGGAAGAGCTGAATGCGATTGTTGAAAAAATCGACCGGGCCGGCTATCAGGCGGCAATCCATGCGATCGAAGAGCCGGTGATCGAGGCCGCCTGCAAAGCCATCGAATATGCGCTGAATCGCCGGCCCAGACCGGATCATCGGCACAGAATCGAGCATTGCTCTCTCTGTCCTCCCGATCTGTTGAAGCGGCTCAAGGAAGCCGGGGCGTTTGTCGTGACGCAGCCGTCGTTTATCTATGGCAGCGGCGATCGCTATCTCGAGAAAGTGCCTGAAGACGATTGGCAGCATCTCTATCCGATAGGCTCGATGCAGGCCGCCGGCCTGCAGGTTTGCTTCAGCTCGGATTTCCCAATCGCCGATCCGAATCCGCTGATCGGAATTCAAGCGGCGGTCGACAGGAGGAGCGAGCGCGGCGCCGCGATTTCCCCACAACAGGGGATAAGTCTGCTCCAAGCCTGGAATTTGTACACTGCGGGGGCAGCTTCGGCGAATTTTGAAGAAGGCGTCAAGGGCTCGCTGACTTCCGGCAAACTGGCGGATATAATTGCGTTAAACCGAAATCCCTTTTGCAGAAAGTCTGAAAGCCTCCGGGATATCCAGGTCATGATGACCATGATCGGCGGGCAGGCGGTCTGGGATCCGTCGGGGATTTTTATCTGAAACGCTCGGCGTGAAGGCCATAATAGGCTCTGAAATCCTGCTGATCCTTTTTCGGCGGTTCTGCTGCAGCATTCCCTGAGAATATCGGCGGTTTATCGCGGTTCGACCTCTATTACGCCTTTTTTCGCAAGAGACTCGAACTCCGCCTCCGAACGGCCAAGAATGGCCATCGCCACGTAGCGGCTGTCCTGGCCCAGAAGCGGCGCATTTTTCCAGCGGTTCGGCTCTTTTCCCTCCCAGGGCCACAATTCGTCCAGGTCCGGGAATGTCGTTTCAATGCAAATCTTCTCTGCAGGATTCGTATTCGCGGCGCAGGCTATGAGAGCGGGCCCCGCCAGCGCGCATGCCGTTTCGTATGCGGAGACGTCGATATGTCGGCCTTCGCCGGTCCTTTCCCGATGAAGGGTCGCCGCCAGAATGGCAAGAGCGGAATAGGCTGCGGCGGCGAAATCTCCATAGGGGACCGGGATGTCCTCCGGCGCCTCCGGAGAAGGCGAAAAAAGCCACAGGAGACCGGAAAGCGCATGGAAAGTGGGGGCAAAACCGACGAAATCCTTCCAGGGCCCCGATTGACCCATGGCGGAAATGCTTGCCATGATCAATTGGGGATTCCCTCGGCAGAGTTTGGAATAATCCAGTCCCCAATTGGCCATGACCCGCGGCGAATAATTTTCCACCACGATATCGCTGACAGCCGCTAAATCGATGAAAAGATCTTTTGCCTCCGGCTGGTTTAAATCCAGACCTAAACTCAGTTTATTGCGATTCCAGACATTGAAGTCGACAGAGTCGTTTCTTTCAGCTCCTTGAGCCGTCGCCCTCGACTGAATCTTGATCACCTCCGCCCCGAAATCGGCGAGGATTCTTGTCGCATAAGGCCCGGAGACCATGCGGGTGAGGTCGATGACCCGCAATCCTTTGAGAATTTCCTCGTCATGAATCCCCCGGCGTTTTGACAGGCGCGCCGCTATTTTTCCTCTCGCCGCTGGAGAGCATGAGCTGATTTTGTAAGGAATTCCGGGGAACGGCAGAACAGGCCCGCCTCCAGGCAGCGCGGTTGGGACAAAAAAACAGCGTTGCCCAAGCTGCGGGCTTTTAAGAACTTCCTCGGGCGTTTCAACCGGCGCCCAGGGAAAACGCATTGCCTGGCCGAGCTCGAAAAGCTCTTTTTTGGAATGGCGCCGCGTCCACTCCGCAGCGATTTGGGCGATCTGCCCGATATGATTTTCCCGGTAGGCTTCCTCCTGCCATTCTTTCCCGGCCAGACTTCCCGCCATATTTTCGGAGGCCATCAATTCCAGCAGCGTTTCCCAGCATCCCAGAACAGGCATCCCGATGAATCCATCTCTGCAGGGGAGCATTTGAAAGAGCCGGCGGCCGCTGTTCACGGCTGAAGATCCCCGGGCGGGACCCGATGCTTTCGCAAAGGCCATATCAACAGCGCAGCCTCTGCCGGTGATTTCCCGTTTGATGAGACAGAGAACGGCGGCGATGGCGGCATAGAGAGATAGCGGGTAAGAACGCTGTCCGTCCGGGACTGTTATGTGTATCAAGCGGGGATTGATGCGGGCCGGATCCAAACCACGCGACGCGCTGCAGGAAAAGGACTCCACCAAAACATCGGCTTTTTTTAAGAATCCGAGAAAAGCCTTCTTCCCCAGGGCCGTTTCAAGATCGAGGACGACTCTATGCTTGCCGGCATCGTGATAGGCGAAAGAAAGACTCTGAGCGTTGCAGCACGAGCCGATGTCTCTCGCCGGATCGCCGCCTGGCGGTTCTATTTTGACAACTTGCGCGCCCAGATCCGCCAGAAGTTTCGGACAAAAGCTTCCCAGTCCGGACGTGCGGTCGAGTACTAATGAATTGCCCAGCAAGGCTATCGCTTCTCCGGTCTTCACGTTCTCTGAGTTAATCAGATGTTGCAATAAAAACCAACCCTCACATAGAATCTGTTTTTCAAACGTCGGTCCTGATGCTTATCCCGGCTTATCCAGGAGATTCGGAGGGATGTCGAGTGGATTCCCATTCGGAATTGAAGCATTTTAAAATGTTTGACCTGGCAATGGCGCGGACTGAAGCGGAAATCGCCGAATTGTGCGAACAACTTGACTGGGATGAAGAAACACGAGCCGTCGTCCTGGCTTTCGATGGCATGGACCGGAACTTCTGTTCCGCGCAGATTGCCCGGATAAAACAGCCGGTGATCGCCGCCATCCGCGGAGATGCTTTGGGCCCCGGCCTCGAGCTTGCCCTGGCCTGCGACATCCGGATCGGCACGGAATCTTCGCGGTTTGGCCTGACGCAGATTCACGAGGGGCTTATCCCCTCGTGCGGAGGAACGCAGCGTCTGCCGCGTCTGATCGGCCCCGGCAAAGCCCTGGAGATGATTTTGACGGGCGCGCCGATCGATGCGGAAGAGGCTTGCCGCATCGGTTTGTTGAACAGGGTTGTCGCCGGAGAGCATTTGATGAGCGAAGCTATAAAGATGGCTGAGCACATGGCGCTTCAATCCCCCCTGTCTCTCAGCTATGTCAAGGAAGCGCTTCATGGAGGCATGGATCTCACGTTAGACCAGGGACTGCAGATGGAACTCGACCTTTACCTGATTCTGTTCTCCACCCGGGACCGCGCCGAAGGCATAACCGCGTTCAAAGAAAAACGGAAGCCGGAATTCAAAGGGGTATAAAAACCGCTGCAATGAACGGATTTGAAACTGTTCTTTTCGAAAAGAAAAACGGCGTCGCGCATGTCACGCTGAACAGGCCGCAAGCGCTCAACGCCTACAACGTCCGGATGCGAGACGATTTGTACCAGATCCTGGACGCGATAAAAATAGATGATGAAGTGCGTGTGGTCGTTTTCAGCGGAGCTGGAGACAAGGCTTTCTGCGCCGGAGCGGATTTAAAGGAGTTTCTCACTGCGCCCTCCGCCGTAAAAGCGAGAAGAATCCGCGCCGTGAGAAACTTGTGGAAGCTCTTCCTGACCGTTCCTCAGCCTTTAATTGCAGCCTTGCATGGCTATGTGCTCGGCTCCGGGATCGAAATCGCCTTATTTTGCGATATCCGGATTGCTTCCCCGGATACGGTTTTCGGCTTGCCCGAAGTGGGCTTGGGCATTCTGCCCGCCGCCGGGGGGACCCAGACGCTGCCGCGGGTCCTGGGTTTGGCCGGGGCGCTGGACATGCTCCTGACCGGCCGCCGCCTCAGCGGACAGCAAGCCTTGGCCATGGGACTGGTGAATCAGCTCGCGCCCCGCGAAAGTCTTTTAAGGACGGCGGAAGAAATGGCGCGGAAAATTGCTTCCCTGGATCCCACAATAGCGCAAAATGCAAAACAGGCCGTTCGAAGAGGTTTGGATCTGCCTCTCGAGCAAGGACTGGAACTTGAGTCGAGGCTTGCATCGCAGGCCAGGAATTGGAATCCGGCGCGGGTGTAAACCGAAGAGAAACAGGAAATACCGATTATGAATAAAGTTGTTTCCAGCATGCAAGACGCCTTGGCCGGCATCGAAGATGGCGCCGTCGTAGCCATCGGCGGCTTTTTTGCAGCGGGCGTGCCCAGGCTTCTGCTTCAGGCCCTGATCGACAAGAAGGTGAAAAACCTCACTCTCGCCTGTGGCTCCGGCCCCCTGCTCGGCGCGCAGAATGAATTAAACGGGCTGGTGGAAAACGGACAGATTAAAAAGCTGATCGATTCCTATGGGCTTTTTCGATCCGCTACCAAAGGCGCCCAACACCCTTTCGAGCAGCAGGTCCGTTCAGGCCAGATCGAGCTGGAAGTTTTTCCCATGGGCACTCTTTGTGAAAAATACCGAATGGCCGGCGCCGGCATTCCCGCATTCTTTGTCCCGGTCGGAGGGGGATCGTGGCTGGAGGAGACGACGCTTACGAACATCGAGGCCAATCGCCGGAAACAGGAGACGCGAGTCATTAACGGCCAGACATGCTTGTTGGAGTATGCGCTGAAGCCTGATTTTGCCCTTGTCCACGCCTATTCCGGAGATCCGGAAGGCAATTTGCGCTACAGGAAAACAGCCCGCAATTTCAATCACGTCATGGCCATGGCTGCGCGCGTGACGATAGCCGAAGTTGAAAACCTGGCGGAGGTGGGAGGCCTGGATCCGGATTCGGTTCATACCCCCGGGATTTTCGTCCAAAGAATTATCCAGACGCCCAGAATATCTTTCAATATCACGAGTCTATGACAAGGATGCGTCCCAAGGAGGATGAGTTTGAAACCATTTGAGGGGCTTCCCCGCGAAATCATCGCTCTGAGGGTGAGCAGGGAAATCGAGGACAACGCTTACGTGAATTTGGGAATCGGGATTCCCACCCTTGTAAGCAACTGGCTGGAAGGCAGAGACGTCATCCTGCAATCGGAGATCGGGATGCTGAAAACGGGCAGCATCGCCGAAGGCGGGGACGTCGACGGGGATCTTATCAATGCCAGCTGCCAGCCTGTGACGGAAACGCCGGGAAGCGTATATTTCGACATCTGCGATTCTTTCGCCATGATCAGAGGCGGCCATGTTGACGTGACGGTCATGGGCGCGTTCCAGGTCAATGAAAATGGGGATTTCGCCTCCTGGCTGAATCCCTCGAGGGGTTTAAACGGCATCGGGAACGTTGGCGGGTCCATGGATCTCGCGTTGGGCGCGAGGAAGCTGTTCATCGCCATGGAACATACCGCCAACGACGGTTCGCCTAAAATTGTGCGAAAGCTGACCTATCCCGCGACGGCCAGAAGAAAAGTCCATAAGATTTTCACGGATCTGGCCGTCATCGAAATAGCGCCGGAAGGTTTGCTTCTGAAAGAAATTTACCCGGGATTAAGCGTGCAGGACATTCAGTCGGTGACGGAACCGAAACTGCTCGTGTCCCCCGATTTGAAGGAAATCGAACTGTAGCGTTCCGCCGCCGGGGACCCGGAAACATGCAACTCTGTGTTTCCGGCGGCAATGAATGGAGACAATCGAATGCCCAATCAGGTGGGAAAGCGCTATAAATGCCCGAAATGCGGCGCGGAAGTCATTGTGACGCGCGGCGGCGGCGGCGTCGTGATGTGCTGCGGACAGCCCATGGAGCAGAAAAAATAATCTGGAGATCCAGCCATGAGTCAGCTTGGCAAGAGATACAAATGCGAGGTGTGCGGCACCGAGGTCCTTTGCACCAAAGCAGGCGAAGGAACGTTCGTGTGCTGTGAAAAGGAAATGAAGCTTGTGGAGCCGCGGCCGCTGCCTTCGTCGGATTGACGCGGACTAAAGCCTGCTGTTGCGGGACAGCTTCTCGGCTGCTCGCTTGATGAATAATGCGGATTAAAAACAGACTCGGAGGTTCGCCATGGACGATCCGGGCGCCGGGATCCGTAAGCTCAACGACAAGCCTCTCCTGGACGGCGACTATGCGCTTTATTGGATGCAACAGAGCCAGCGGGCGGAGGAGAACCCCGCTCTGGAGCATGCAATCCGTCAGGCGAATGCGCTGAGGATTCCGCTAGTCGTGGCCTTCGGAATTTCTCCGAGCTACCCCGAAGCCAACCTGCGCCATTACGCCTTCATGTTGCAAGGGCTGCGTGAAGTTCGCAAGCGCCTGTTGCAGCGCAAAATTCAGTTCGTAGCGAGGCACGGAAGTCCGCCCGAAGTGGCGTTGCAGCTTGCGCGCCGCGCGTCTTGCGTCGTATGCGACGGCGGCTGGCTGCGCCATCAAAAAGACTGGCGCGAACAGGTCGCTAAAGAAGCCGGCTGCCTTGTCGAGCAGGTGGAGTGCGATACGGTCGCGCCCGCCGGCCTCGCGAGCTCAAAAAGCGAAGCATCCGCCCGGACCTTCCGGCCTAAAATCATGCGCCTCCGCCATTTGTTGGCCGATGAATGGCATTTCGCCCGGCCCGCTCGAAACTCCACTTTGCTCGAAATCGACGGCCTGGATCTCGAGGATGAAGAGGCTGTCTACGGACCGCTTTCTTTGGATGGCGGCGTCCGGCCGGTTCCGGATTTTACAGGCGGGACCGGCGAAGCCAAAAAAAGACTCGCCGATTTCTTCAAATCCGGCCTTGCCGGATACGCCGACAACCGGAATCAGCCGCAGACGGATTTCGTTTCTCATATGAGTCCGTATCTGCATTTCGGGCAGATTTCCCCGATGTACGTGGCGCGAAAGATTCAGGAAAGCCGCGCCGGCGCCGCGGCCGACCGGGAAAGCTATCTCGACGAGCTCATCGTGCAAAGAGAGCTCTCCATCAACTTCGTCCATTTCACGAAGGATTATGATCGTTTCAGCAGCCTGCCGGATTGGGCGCGGGCCACACTCGAAAAACACAGAGTCGACCGGCGCAGCAAAACCTATGACCGGCGGCAGCTGGAAGCCGCCGAGACGCACGACCCTTATTGGAATGCCGCCATGAACGAAATGAAGTTCACGGGGTACATGCACAACCACATGAGAATGTATTGGGGCAAACAAATCCTGGCCTGGAGCAAAACGCCGGAAGTCGCATTCAAGACCGCCCTGGAACTGAACAACAAGTATTTTCTGGACGGACGCGACCCAAGCTCCTACTCCAATGTCGGATGGGTGTTCGGATTGCACGACCGTCCCTGGCCGGAGAGGGAAGTGTTCGGATCGGTTCGAAGCATGACCATGGGCGGGCTGATGCGAAAGACCGATCCGGAAGCGTATGTCCGGAAAATACAGGCCAAGCTGCAGTCCGGGCGCCGCACGTAACGGGAAATGCGCAAGGCCTGCAATTTTCCGCCCTATTTCCTGTTCACCCACAGAGCGGCGAGGAACAGCGCGCACCCGGCGACCAGCCTGCCGCTGCCGGTCGCTTCCCCCAGGATCGCCAGGCTTGCGACGACGGCAACCGGGATCTTCAAATTGTTCATGATCGCGAGCGTTCCTTCGCCGACCCGGCGCGAGCCCTTGTTCCACAGGAAAAAGCAGAGCCCCGAGGCGACGGTTCCCAGATACAGGAGCGCCAGCCATTGCGCGGGCTGCACAGGGAAGGGATTCGCCGCCGAAACCGACCAGAACACGCCCGTGACTGCAGCGGCGCCTCCATACATCCAGCCGAAAACATCCTTGTCTCCAAGACCCGGTCTCGATTTCATCCATCGTCTATAGGCGATCTGGCCCCAAGCGAATGCGGCGTTGGATATTTGAATCAGCAGGATGCCGGACAGACTGGCCGCCAGGGGCTGATTTGGAAATTCCAGGACGGCGCCGCCTGCAACCGCCAGAAGCGCTGCAAGCAAGGGCGCCGCATGGATGCGCCGCTCGCAAAAATCGCTGAAGATGGCGACAAAGATCGGCGTGGTTGTGGTCAGAAGAGCGGCGACATGTGCGGGAAGATACTGAAAAGAAGCGATATAAGCCAGGTACATGAGGCCGAACTGCAGCCCGCCGATAAGTCCGAGCTGCAGCTTTTCGATGCGGCTCAAACCGGTCGTTTTCGTAAAGGGAAGGAAAACGGCAAGAGAAAGCAGCAGCCTGATAAAAGAAACAAAAGCGGAGTCAAGCGAAGACAGAGAACCCTTGATGATGATGAAAGAAAAGCCCCATACGATCGAAACGATTATCAGATGCGGCATTGTTCGAAGAATCCTCCAGTTCGGCGCGGCTTAAAAACCGGGCGCGGGCTTCATCGTCGGCGCGGGATTCGAAATCCCCTAAAAATGCGATTGCTCTTCGACCACAGGATATGACAAACTGCCTTGGCTCAGCGCATTGAACCATAACTTTCTGACGGAGCATACCGGCAATGAAATCATCCTATCTCTGCCTCGCAGCCTTGTTTCTAGTCCTTTCCATCGAAGCATGCCAGCCAAAAAGAAAGGAACAATCCTCTATGACAGCTCAAGTTTTCGGCAGGCTTCCGGACAGCCGTGAAGCGCTCCAATACACTCTCACAAACAGCGCCGGATTATCCGCCCAGGTCGTCAATTATGGCGCCGCTGTGACTTCTCTCAAAGTCCCCGATCGAACGGGGAAAATGGACGATGTCGTTCTCGGCTACGATTCCCTGCAGGGGTATGTGGATGGAACCTCCTACTTCGGCGCCATCGTCGGCCGGTACGGCAATCGCATCGGCAAGGGGCAATTCACGCTGGACGGGAAGCAATACCAGCTGACGATCAACGACGGCGAAAACCATCTCCATGGGGGCAGGATCGGGTTCAACAAAGTCCTCTGGCAGTCCCGGCAGCTCTCCCCGTTATCCGTGGAGCTGCAATATGTCAGCAAAGACGGCGAGGAAGGCTATCCGGGCGCCGTAACGCTGAAAGTCGTTTATACTGTTACGGAAAAGAATGAGCTGCGCATCGACTACGAAGGAACGGCCGACAGGCCCACGATACTGAACCCAACCCAGCATTCCTATTTCAACCTTTCCGGCTCTTTTGCAAATTCAATTCTCGACCACGTGTTGACAATCGAAGCGGACCGTTTCACCCCGGTCGACAAGGGGCTTATTCCAACCGGCCAGCTCGTTGAGGTCGCAAATACGCCTCTGGATTTCCGGACGCCTTTTGCGATCGGCGCCCGGATCAACGACTCTTTCGAGCAGCTGGCATTCGGCAAAGGCTACGACCACAACTGGGTTCTGAGAGGCGACCCCGGACAGGTGCGCAAGGCGGTGGAGCTCTATGAGCCGAAGAGCGGGCGATTGATGACCGTGTTTACCGATCAGCCGGGAATGCAGTTTTATTCCGGCAATTTTCTGGATGGATCGGCGAAGGGGAAAAATGGCATTGCCTACCAACAAAGGACGGGCCTGTGCCTGGAGGCCCAAGCTTATCCGGACACGCCAAACAAACCGCACTTCCCCTCGGCGGCGCTCAGACCGGGACAGGTCTACCGCCAGACGACTATTTACCAGTTTTCGACCAAGTAACGTTTCCAGGAGATTCTTATGAGCGTTCTGCATTCTGTGGACTGGATAGTGATCCTTGCATATTTCGCGGTGATTGCGGGAATTGTGGTTTGGGTTGCAAAAAAGCAGAAAAAAACCTCCGACAGCTATTTCCTTGCGGGAAGAGAATTGGGATGGTTTGTCATAGGAGCGTCGATTTTCGCCTCGAATATCGGCTCGGAACACCTTGTCGGCCTGGCGGCTTCGGGGGCGACCGATGGCGTCGCGATGGCTCATTATGAGCTCCACGCCTGGTGCCTGCTTGTTTTGGCGTGGGTCATGGTGCCTTTCTACATGCGCTCGAAGGTGTTTACCATGCCGGAGTTTTTGGAAAGAAGGTTTTCGCCGACGGCGCGCACCGTTCTTTCCGTCATTTCCCTGGTCGCTTACGTCCTCACCAAAATAGCGGTCGGGATTTTCGCCGGCGGCGTAGTCTTCTCGGTGCTGATGCCCGAGTTGAATCTGTGGGGATTGG
>CAZXSV010000005.1:105641-142872 GCA_964642735.1 uncultured Acidobacteriota bacterium | reverse complement strand
CAGGCCGGGCAGCCGCTGTCGAACCGATCATTGCGAATCCGCCGGGCAGCACATATGCCGACACCTATACGATAAACAATCAGTATGTGGACTTGGAACATGTGGGAAGCCTCATCCCGGTGCCGCAAACAGTCACGCCGATGAGGCCGTTCCCTCTGACGGACCGGACCCAGAGCATCAGCGTATATGACAGTAATTTCCAGGCGCCCTATATTCACAACCTGACCATGTCGCTGACACGCAATGTCGGGAATAAGCTGTCTATCGACTTGAAATACATTGGCACCTTGTCCCGAAAGAGCGCCAGCAGCTTCGACATCAACACTTCTAATTTCCTGACCAACGGATTGCTCGAAGCGTTTAACGCCGCAAGATATGGCGACGATGCCAATCCCGCAGCTGTTCTTCTTGACAAAATATTTGCACCGGTCAGAGGCGCCAACAGCGGGGCGAAATACCTGAGGACTTCCACACGAGCCGTCGGAGGCGTCCAAGTCAGAAGGATGCTTGCAAACGGGAATTATTCAGGTTTGGCCAGCGCCATAAGCTCGTGGTCTAATCCTACCGCGCCTCTGGGCACTACCGACAATGGATGGCTGCTCAGGGAGGCCAACCTGCTGTACCCGGGAGAATTCCCGGAGAACTTCGTCGTTGCCAATCCGCAATTCAGCGCAGTGACTGTTCAGCGCAACCAGGGCTATACAAACTACCACTCCATGCAGGCGCAGGTCACTCTGCGGCCGACCGCCGGATTTAGCCTCGTGGCGTCCTATACCTTGAGTAAAAATCTCGGCATCAGCGGAAGCAGCCCGACCGATCCGCGGGATTTCGATGCTGATTACACCGTCACGTCGAACGACCGTCGGCATGTATTTACGTCCTACGGGACGTTTGAACTTCCGATTGGACCCAAAGGATTTTTCCTGAAAACCAGCCATGGAGTTCTTTCGCGTCTCCTCGAAAGCTGGCAGATGAGCTGGGTTATGAGCATGAGCAGCGGAACGCCGATCAACTGGACTTCGACTGCTTCAATGCTGTACGGCACCGGAGTGCCCGACCAGGTTGGGAATTTCCCGTGGGACAAGGTGGGGTACTGGTGGCCGGACAAGGCGAGCCGGGGGAACATACTCCAAAATTCCCTCAAGTTCGTTAACGATCCCCAAAGAAACCAGGCCGGCGACCGAACCGGCTTTGGATACGTCACCACCCTTGATGGGCTGAACGCTCAAAGCACCCTTTTTGCAGCTGCGGATGCCGACGGCAATATCATTCTACAGAATCCTCTTCCCGGAACTCGCGGCAACTTCGGATTCAACAGGATCTACGGCCTTGGCAGTTGGAACACCGACATGGCGCTCAGCAAGTCGGTTAGAATAGCCGAAGGCAAGAGCCTGCAGTTCCGCGTGGATGTAACGAACATATTCAACCATCCTACTCCCGGAGGAAGCGCTACTGCAACGACTCCAGGAGCAGTCACTTATTACGCAAGCAACCCATCCTTGAATCTGGCAGGTTCCGGCACCTATGTCGGCGATTTGGCCGCCAAAGCCGGCCAACGCTCCTTCCAGGCGCGCATACGCATTGACTTCTAACTTCTCGATCCACAGCCCGCATCCCGGCGTCTGCATGGGATGCGGGCTTTCTGCTCTTGCACTCGCGTCCTGGGGAATCCACCATCCTGCGCTGCACGCCAATGCCGTGCCCATGGATAATGCGCACTTCACGATATTCTTTCAGCGCCGACCGACATAGATACTCCTCAACAAGTCCGGATATTTGAAGCGTGCTCAAAAGTCAGCCGAATCCCGAGCCGCGTTCATGAGCATAAACTTACTGTAAAGATCCCTCATGCGCGAAGACGGCGAGTCGGAATCGCGCCCGAATATCTTGAAAAGCTGAACAGAACTTGCGGCGGCTTTCCTATTAGCGATAATGATTTCAAATCGGCCATATTTTAAGCCATATCGGCGCCCTGGTTTCAATCGAGACTATAATATTGTAAATTCCAGAAGAGCTCCATTTCAGGCCCGGATCTATTGGAGTGCATCTGCCGGCTTTGCAGCTTCGAGAGGGGATAGAGCTTGCGATTATTGAAGCATGTCTTGTCAAAACATCATGCCTGAGCCGAATTGCAGGGGAGGTCTCCAAAATTCGACCTGTCCTTGTTCAAAGCTGTAGTAGAATACAACAATAAGATCCGGGGAAAGATCCAACAATCCACATAGCGATTGGGTCAGAATGTTCGGGCTGCTTGATAAGGAAAGGATTTCAAAAAAATACGAATCAAGCAAAAACGCGATTGCCGGATATTTTATTCATTTCATCTCAGACAGCGCAGCGACACCGTCGGATTCAGATGCCTATTGGTTTAATCATAATAAATCGTCCTCATGAGGGAGGCTTATATGATGCAACCAAGAATCTCCTGTTTTAAGATTATCTTTTTGTCTTTCCTTTCTCTTCTCTTCGCCGCTTCCGTATCGGCCGCCGACCATCCAATCTACAATCCGATAGCCGGATATAGCGTAGCGACCGATCAAAAAGGCCCGGGGCGTCATACCTTCGCCAGGTCTTCTGGAAATGATATGGACGTTCAGGGCGATAAAACGACGATTCGATATGAGCTGAATTCCGGACAAGCAGAGCCCGAGGCGCCCGAAATTATCAAAAGATATGCGGAGATAGCACGGTCCAGAAACGGATGGGTCTATCGATACACCGATCGAACCCTGTACATGGGATTTGCCGAACAAAGCGGACGTGAATATTTTGCCGAGGTTTACATCGGGGATGAGTACTACGAGCTGACAGTCGTGGAGCGGAACGTTGCAACTGCTGCCGCGGGAGGGGTCGCGGCGCCACCGACATCGAAAGCCCCGCAGATTGAAGGCCCCTCAAAGCCCTCCACTCAAACGGAGGCGATTGCTCAGGCGCCGAAGACTCTTGAAGCGGCTGGATCCTCATCCAAAACTCCTGAAGGTCTGAAACAGGCTCGCCCGGAAGGACTCGAGGGCGCCGACGGTCAATCATCGGGAGGAAGCGGCGGTTCGGCGTCGGGCATTCAGATAATCTCGCCTGCATCCGGAACCTATCTCTTTGCCGGCGAGCCGATCGATGTGCGTTGGACAACCACAGGCGCGGTGGGCAGTTCGGTGGAGATTGGATATAGCGTTACCGTCGCTCCGCCCGCGAAGAGATTCCAATCCCTGGCGAAAAATGTGGCCGCCGCCTCCGGCGTCCATCGGGTGACTTTGCCCCCTTCGCTTAACTCTCGCGGCGCTGCCTATTCATTAATTGTGCGCTCAGACCGCCCGCCCTATAGAGCCGCAGGCGAACTCCCGGTCGGCATTTACCCGCGCGTGGATCTTAAATTATTTGCCGGGATGACGTTCGATCAGAGAGACTTCAGAGACTATTCGGAGCCGATGCATAATCACCGTTATTGCAACGTTGCGAGGTTCACCTTTAAATTTCAAAATATTGGGATTGAGGATGTAAATGAGATCGGAATGCAGGTGGAGCTCAAAGACCCGGACACCAATGCAACAAGGATTCAGGGCGCATTTTCAGTGACCGGAGCATTTTTGAACGGACAGGAGTATACCCTGGAGCCTCTGCTTTGCTTATGCCAGACCAATATAAGGATTATGAGGGAACACGAGGACAACGGGACTAACTGTATGTGTCAGGAGTCCAGCCCATTTTCCGTCCCGGGCTCCTATTTGATGAATGTAAAAATGTCGCATCCCCGGGAACCGGCGGCATTGCAGGACGAGAATAATGAAAAATTCCTGATCATAGGTTGGGAATATATAGGCTGGCATTAATAGAATTTAAATCGAATCATGATCGATGCTTTCCTCGAGCATGCATGGCTCCAGCCTGCGATCCGGCGATGGACGCCGGAGGATTATGAAAACAGTTTATCTCCTCAGGACAATGATGGAGCCGTCTTTCAGAAAGCCACTGCAACCGAGCCCTGAACGGTCAAGGGCGCGCCGGCCTGATAGGTCGATCCCAGGGTCGCGTAATCGGAGGTATTGATAATTCCTATATATTTATTTCTAAGAAGATTGCTGAAAGAAAGAGCCGTTTTCAATCTTCCGGTTTTCAGTCTCGGAATTGCGCCCGAGTAGGCAAGATCCAAATCCACCAGAGTGGCGCCATCAACCTTTTCCTTTTGTAAAATGTCTCCATAACGGCTGGAAACATGCCGGAGGGAAGGGGAGAGGATGAATCCATGGACGCTGTAGCTGACCGAGCCCTTGGCCATGTACTTGGGAGCGTCCGGCGCCTGTTTCCCGTTTACCGGGATGACCTCGCCGGCCTGGTTCTGGATGTTCTGCGAAAAATAGAACCTGTTGTATGAAAACGAGGAATATACCGAAAGATTCTTCAAGGGGAGGGCGCCGGCTTCCAGTTCAAATCCATGAGCGTCGGCGTCGAAAACGGCCGATGGGAACGTAGCGTTCAACGAGGAGTCATAATAGGTTGCGGTCTTATTATGATGCCTGGCGAAATAATACGTTGGCATGACATACAGCTTGCCGGAGCCGTATCTCAATCCGAAATCAAAATTGTCGGCAATTTCCAGCTTCTGCTCGTCCCAGAGCTTCTGCAAGGCGATTCCTTTGGCATAAAAGCTGTTCTTCTGCGCGATAAAAAACTGATAGAGGCCGACGCTTAAACCATGATTGCGGCCGTAAGAAAAATAGGCGCTCAGCGGCTTGCGCATCTTATAGCTCACGCCGATCGTGGCGAGCATTTTGTCAAAATTCTTTTCCTTTACGCTCGCGCCGGTTTCAACTGCCGGCTTTGTCGCACGCGCCTTCTCTGCGCTTATATCGGGAATTCCCGCCGTGACATAGGTGGTGATGGCAGGCATGGCGTAATGCATGAATTTTACGCTTCCCTCCAAGGCCAAGGATCCCAGGGCATACTTTCCAGAAACAAAGGGAACCTGCTGTTCGTGCCTGGAAGCATTGGAAAGCAGCTGCCATTTATCGAAAGCCAAACCGGCGGCGGACGCCGTATATAATTTCCACGACGTGGGAGGGCCGGGCCTTTCCTGATTGATATAGGAATATCCCGCGCTGAGATAGCCGCCGTGCAATGGACGGAGATACTGAGCCGTCGCTCCCTTGATCGAGTGATCCATGTTCCATTTGCGAATGCGGTTGCCGCCGCCGCTTGGGACGATGGTTTCCTGATAATAGCCCTTGTCATTCCAATAGAAGGGCTTCACCACAATATTCGATCCTCCGCTGAATCTGTATTCGATGTTTCCGAAAATATTGTAGTCGGTGAAAGCGTTCTTGTTGTAATCGAAGTAATGATATTCCGCCCGATTCTTCGAATAATCATCATCGTAGTTCGTATTTAAAGAAGAAATCTGCGCGTAATTCAGCGGACGGTAGGAATGGACGGAGACTTGATTGTAAACGGAAAAGGCTTCGACTTTGAGTCTGCCGGCGACGGTTTGCGTCAGGCCTATCATGGCGTTGTTCCTGTCGGAATCTCCCTCGCCTTTCCACTTGCCGGCGTGCGCGCTGGAGTAAGATAAAAACATTGCCGTGCCGGACGCAAGCGATCCGGAGGAAATCCTGGCAAAGGTTCTGCGAAAACCATAGCTTCCGAAGGATTGCGACGCCTCAAACCGCAGGAGGCTCTCCTCCGGCCGTTTGACTTCCATGTCTATCTTGCCGCCGATATTCGTCAAACCGACGGCTTTGTCCGCAGGGATGCCTCCTTTGTAGATGGAAATGCTCCGGAAATTTTCCAGATCGTAGATGTTGGCGCCGCCTCCCGGGCGTCCGGATACGGGCATATTTTCCACATTGACCGGAGTGGAGGGATTTCCTCCCCCGGTGGCTTCCACGCCTCGAAACCGGAACGATTCGTGATAATTGCTGGAATCCGCGAGACCCAGCGGATCGACGCTCTGCTGGTTTACGGAAGGAAGAAGGCTTAAAGCCCGCAGACTCGACATCCTGGATTCGGGATTCAGGGAGTCGAGCGCATTCCCCGTCACCCTGGTTTTGGTATTGGTTTCCGTAAACAAAGGCCCGGAAAACCGGTCTTCCTGAAAATCCCCTTCAACATAGATGGTGGCAGGTTTCAAATGAAAAGGCTTGTCGAAACCTGCTTTGAGGATGGCCTCTACGGCTTCACGGAGCAATGCGGCTTGTTTGCGCATTGCCGCCGCATCCCACGGTTCCGGCGGCGCCGGGGTCAACACGATTTCTGCATCCGGGTGTGCCTGGCGCCAGAATTCAATCCCTCTGCGGATTTCCATGAGAGCGTTCTTGTTTTCGGACAGTTCCTTGTCCTGAAAGCCTTGCAGGCGCTGAAGAGCCTGATGCCAGTCTCGCACTTGAGCGGTTTGCGCGCGAACCCCAAGAAGGCCGGCCGACCAGACAACGCTCGCCGCCACCAAGACGACGGCAGGACGGAAGTATTTTATGAAAAGCATATGTCTCCTATGATTGTCATGAAAAGTGTTGTATACATGACAGTGTCATTTAAATCAAGGAGTATGTTAGCAGAATGCGGCGGAATCATCGGGGCGGGAAGGTTGCGGCAAAGCTAACTTTGCGCATGGACTGAAAAAAAGATCGAGGCGCGGGTCCGATCGGGGTCGTTGAGGATGCGCAAAAGAGCGCGCCCTACGGATTGTTTCCGGCGTCCAGGAGCGATTTGAGCTTGGCGATTCTTTTTTCGAGCGAGGAGGGTTGAGGATCGAGCGCCGCCGCCTCCTGCAAATAACGAAGCATATCCTTGCCGTCGTCTGACGGCAGATCAAGCCGCACGCCCCGGTGCAGAGCATAAGGCTTGTCTTTCTCGATCAGGAGACACGCCTGGCGAATATGACTGTCGTAAATCCGCGCCAATCCAATGTCGATTTTCAGGACCCTGCCGCCGAAACGGGGTGTGACGGCCCCATCGGCGAAGGTGTGGCCGATCACGATTCGCTTCGCTCCCAGGTTCTTCAGCGCCTCCGTCACGTGAGCATCCAGTTCCTGCTCGTCTCCCGACGCCATGCCCCGATACCATACCGGACCTTCCTCGTCCATCGCCATCCCGCCCTGAAGTTTTGAGAAATCCTGGAGTTCCTCCCTCATGCGATTGTTGATCTGCTTTAGCGAGTAAGAGACGTACTTCGGACCGATTCCCCCGTGAATAAAAACCGTGTCGTTGATTTTGATCGCCGTATTGAGGCCGCGGATCCATTTGCCGTATTTGCCGTTCGGTCCGAACTGGCGCTGGCGCTCCGCGTATCCCGGCGGACGCCCCGGTTCGGTTTCCTGGGCGCCCTCCACATGGAAGGAAGCGTATTCGTCCGGGGACACGTAGCGCAGGTCTCCGTAAAGGTTCATCGCCTCGTGATTGCCGATCAGGACGTGTACGAAGCCTCCCGCCTTGCGGGCCTGGGGCTCAAGCTTCATCAGCAGATCCATTGCCTTGCGCGACTCCGGGCCGCGATCGAGGAAGTCGCCGACCTGCACCAGATGGGCTTTCCCGCCGGTCCAGTTTTGCCGGGCGTCGATAATTCCCGCGAATTGGAGCACCGCAACCAGGTGTTCGCAGTCTCCGTGAACATCGCCGACAGCAACGATGCGTTCAACGCCGGTCCAGACATCCTTGGCGGCGCTGAGGCTCGCGGTTGCGAAAAACGCGACAATCAGGGCCGCCGCCCATAGGGAAGGCCGACGTCGCAATCGATCGAGCGTTTTCGATTTCATTTTCATCGCCTCCTATTGAATTATTATACAACACCGGCGGCCTCCGGCCACAGTCCCAAGGCGTTTTGGCTTCCCCGGCCGCTTCACTCGAATTTTGATTGCGATTTCATTTTTAGGTGAAACAAGCAGTCTGGAATGGGTCCATGGATCGCGATGAATTTTTTCAGAGCGCTGCCGGCATTGCAGGATCAGGTCGGCGAGCATGCGCTCAGGGACGCGAAGCCCATGGTCTTCAAGGGCGTCGGCAGATTCCGGGCTCTGCCGACTAGCCGGCTAATGCCGCATATTTTTTGAAGCGCGATCCCAAAGGCGCCGTTTTTTAATTTCAGCCGTTCTTTTTTTCGAAATCCTTCATGAAGGAGACCAAAGCTTCGACCGCTTCCAGCGTCACTGCATTGTATAGGCTGGCGCGGATGCCTCCGACGGAACGGTGGCCTTTGAGTCCGACGAATCCCGCTTTTGTGGCCTGGGAAACGAACCGTTCCTCTAAAGCTTCGTTGGGCAGTCGCCAGACCACGTTCATAATCGATCGGCTTTCTTTTTCGACGGGGGAACGCCAGAAATCGCTGGAATCGATGGCGCCGTATAGCAAGGCGGCTTTTTCTTCGTTGATTTTCTGAATAGCCGGCAGGCCGCCCAGGGATTCCATCCAGTTGCAGATCAATTTGATGATGTAAATCCCCCAGGTGTTGGGGGTGTTGTAAAGGCTGCCTTCCGCCAGGTGTGTGGTGTAGCGCATGAAGATGGGAACGCTGTCCGGAACGCGTTCGGCAAGATCTTTGCGGAGGATCACGACGACTATGCCTGAGGGTCCCAGGTTTTTTTGCGCGCCGGCGTAGATGAGACCGAACCGGCTGACGTCGATGCGCCGGGAAAGTATTTCGCTCGACATGTCCGCCACGAGCGGCGTCGGCGTTTTTGGAAACTCGACAAAACGGATTCCGCCGATGGTTTCGTTCGTGCAGATGTGGACGTATTCGGCTTCGGGATTGAATTGAAGCTCTTCCGGCTTCGGAATCCTGGAATAGTTGTTTGCTTTGTCGCTCCAGATCACCTTGGCGAGGCCGCCGATTTTAGCCTCCTTGATGGCTTTGCTCGACCAGCTTCCGGTGTCGATATAATCCACGGTCTTCCCCGGCCGCCGGAGGTTCATGGGTATCATGGCAAATTGAAGACTGGCGCCGCCCTGAAGAAAGAGCACCGCGTATTGTTCCGGCACGTTCAGAAGGCGCCGGATCCCCGCCTCCGCTTCGTCGATAATGGACTGGAATTCCCTGGACCTGTGAGACATTTCCATGACGGACATGCCCGCTCCCGGCAATTCAAGCAGTTCCGATTGAGCTTTTTCGAGCGCCGCCAGAGGCATCGGCGAAGGGCCCGCATTGAAGTTGTATATTCTTGCCATATCATCTCTCCCAGAAACGAAACATCTTAAACAATTTGGCAATAAAACGCCACCAGAACCGCCGATTTCAAGATGGAAGGAAGCCGAATTGCGGAAATAAATGCTTACACATGATGCCCGGGACAGCTATTATCGGTCTGCAGGTTATTGTGTGAAATTATCGGCGTGCGAGAAGCGATCGAGGAGGAAGCTTATACGATGGATATTGCCGAACGCATTTATAGGAAGGACTTGGAGTCTAAAATCACGACTGCCGATGAAGCGGCAAAAATCATTTCCGACGGCATGCACGTCGGGACGAGTGGATTTACGCCTTGCGGCTATCCCAAAGCGGTCCCGCTGGCTTTGGCGAAAAGGATCCAAGCAGGTGAGAAGATGCGGGTCGTTCTCGGCACCGGCGCTTCGGTCGGGATTGAACTCGACGAAGCCTGGGCCGAAAGAAATATAATCGCGCGGCGCTATCCCTATCAGACCGGAGACCTTATCAATAGGGGAATCAACGGCGGCTCGATCATGTTCACGGATATTCATCTCAGTCAAGTCCCTCAGCAGCTTCGCTATGGATTCCTGGGAAAGATGGATGTCTGCATCGTCGAAGCTGTCTGCATTCTTGAAAACGGCGGGATTGTCCCCTCCACCTCCGTCGGCAATTCGCCGACTTTTATCGAAAAAGCCGACAAAGTAATCGTGGAAATCAATACGTCGCAGCCGATGGAGCTTGTCGGGATGCATGACATCTTCATCCCCGCCGATCCCCCGGCGAGGCACCCCATCCCGATCACGGACTGCAACCAGCGGATCGGCACGGTTTACATGCCCTGCGATCCCAGGAAGATAGCCGCCATCGTCCCTTGCGACATTCCGGATAAAACGCGTTCATTGGCCCCGATCGACGACCAATCCACGGCCATGGCCTCCCATTTGATGCGGTTTTTGGAAAAGGAATACGGCGACAACCTCCCGCCGCTTCAATCGGGCGTGGGCAATGTCGCCAATGCCGTGATGGCCGGCCTCGTCCACAGCCGGTTTTCCAATCTCCGTGTCTGGACGGAAGTCATACAGGATGCCATGTTCGATCTGGTCGATGCGGGAAAATTGATCGCCATATCCGGGACTTCTCTTTCGCCGTCCCCGGAAGGCCTCAAACGGTTTTACCGGCATCTTGCTGCCTATAAGGATAAGATTCTCCTGCGTCCCCAGGAGATCAGCAATAATCCGGAGATTGCCCGCCGTCTGGGCGTGATTGCCATGAATACGGCTCTGGAAGTCGACATCTATGGAAATGCAAACTCCACACACGTCTGCGGGACGAAAATGGTCAACGGCATCGGCGGTTCCGGCGATTTCTCCCGGAGCGCCGGCCTCGTCGTCATGATGACCCCTTCGGTCGGCAAGGAAGGCGCCATTTCCCGCGTTGTCCCGCATGTCGCACATGTAGACCACACCGAGCATGAAATTCACATTATAGTAACGGAACATGGATTGGCGGATTTGCGGGGCCTCGATCCCCGGGAGAAAGCGCCGCTCATCATCGACAGCTGCGTTCATCCCGATTACCGTCCACTGCTCCGGGACTATTTCCAGCGGGCAAAGAAACAAGTCGGGGGCCATACGCCCATGCTTTTGGAAGAAGCTTATTCCTGGCACGCCCGTTATTTGAAAACGAAATCCATGATGCCATAAAGCCTCCGCCCGTTCGGATTCTAAGAACCTGCATTTTATCGTGACGTTTCCCGGCGACGGCTGGCAAGGAATCCCGTCGAAGCCATGGAGGCGAATTTTTCCTGCGATCTGTTCCACGGCTTTTTTTCTTGAAGGCCCCATGCCCGTCCGCGATGAACGGAATGGCATTAATTTTGGCCGCAAGGAGGGGCGTAATGTGAGATACTTACGGGTTAAGAAAGAGCATTTTTATTCGTTTCTTATCCTGAGTGTGATTGCGGGGAGTGGATCGAAATGTCATTGCTGACCGAACGTGTTGAGTGCAAAGAGCTGTTGGACAAGCTGATGCCTGCGGAAGAAGCTGTCAAATATGTGCAGGACCGGTGCAAAATTGCGATCAGCGGTTTCACGAAAACCGGCGAGCCGAAAGTCTTCCTTCCGGCGCTCGCACGCCACCTGGCTCAGTATGCGCCAAAGACCAAGATCGGTCTTTTCAGCGGCGCTTCGCTTTCGGAAAATGTGGAGAATCCCATTGCGTCCTTCGTCGGCAAGCGCGGTCCGTATATGTCTTCATCGGTAGCTCGAAAAATGATCAACGCCGGCGAGATGGATTTCACCGACGTCCATCTTTCTGCGTTTGCGCGCAACCTCCTGTACGGTTTTTATGGAGACATCGACCTGGCCGTAGTCGAAGTTTCTCGCATTCGTCCGGATGGAAGCGTGATTTTGTCGGCGTCCGTCGGGGTTTCCGCCGAGGCGCTCCAGGTTGCAAAAAAAATCATTCTCGAAGTCAATCCGGCCATTCCCGATTACACCGGCTTTCATGACATAGCTCTTCCCAGCACTCATCCGCGCGTCAGTTGGCCTATTCCGCTCACCAATGTCAGCGATCGCGTCGGCGCCCACTATATGGAGATCGACAAAAGCAAAGTCGTAGCCATCGTGGAATCGGACATGCCGGACTATCCCGTGACTTTCAAACCGACGACGGAAACGGATCGAAAGATTGCGCAGAACGTGATCGAATTTCTTCTTTACTGTCATAAGACCTTCCATTGGGGAAAGCGTTTGCCGCCGATACAGTCGGGAGTGGGAAATGTCGCCAACGCCATAGTCGGCCAGCTTTACGATTCTCCTTTTCAGCGGATCCGGTTCTGGACGGAGGTCTTCCAGGACGGCATGATGCGTTATGTCGAAGACGACGACAAGTTTGAGAGCGCATCCGCCACGGCGTTTTCTTTTTCCGAGAATAGCCGGCAGGAGTTTATGCGGCTGTTTGCGCGCTGCCGGGAAAAAGTGGTCCTCCGTCCCATGTGGCTGTCCAATAACGCCGAACTGATAACCCGGCTGTTCGTCATCGCGATGAATACGCCGATCGAAGTGGACATCTACGGCCACGTCAACTCCACGCATGTGGATGGTTCCAGAGTGGTCAACGGACTCGGCGGCAGCGGGGATTTCTTCCGCCACGCTTACCTGAGCATTGTGCACACGCCTTCCATCCGGCGCCTCAAAGACGGCAGGACCGTAAGCTGTGTCATGCCCTACGTCCGCCACGTGGACCATACCGAGCACGACATCAATTGCGTCGTCACGGAACAAGGATTCGCCTTGAATACGGAGATCCGGTCGGCGCGGCGGCGGGCGGAAGACATCATAAATAAATGCGCGCATCCCCATTTTAAGCCGATCCTGAGGAGCTATCTGAAGCTGGCCGGCGGAGGCGACGAACCCCGGCCGACCAACATGGATCTGCTGCAAGGCTGGTGGAAAGAGTACGACGAAGCCTGCCGCGCCTTCCCGGAATAGAAGCATGAACCCGGATTTTTCATGAAGCTTCTGCTGCTGCCGCCCCGGCGTTTCCAGGATGGACGGATAGGGGCGTTTTATATCGGCGCCGACAGGCGTTGGTGGATGGCTTGGGCGGCTTTGCGGCCTTCGGATATCGCCCACACGACAAGGGACTGGCCGCGGCGCATGTCTCCCGCTGCAAAAATCCCCGGAACCGAAGTCATATAATTCGCGTCAGTTGCGACATTGCCGCGGGAGTCGAGCGAAACCCCGAGGTCTTCCAGCATTTTGCCCGGCGCCGGTCCGGCGAAACCCAACGCCAGCAGGACCAGATCGACTTCGAGGGAGAATTCGGCGCCTGGAATCGGTTTAAAAGCAGGAGGCGGGCCTACCCGCACGGCGTGGAGACGCGCGACGTTCCCGCGATCGTCGCCTTCAAAACGGGTCGTCGCCACGCTCCATTCACGCACTCCGCCTTCCTCATGAGAGCTTTCGGTCCTCAGCATTAAAGGCCAGGCCGGCCAAGGCGTCTGCGGCGAACGTTCGGCCGGAGGAAGCGGCATGATTTCAAGCTGATGCACCGACAGAGCCCTCTGGCGAAGGGAGGCGCCCAGGCAGTCCGCTCCCGTGTCCCCTCCGCCCAGAATGGCTACTCGCCGGCCGGTTGCGACAATTTCATCTTTAGAGTCCATGCGGTCGCCCGCGCAGCGGCGGTTTTGTTGGGTCAAAAAATCCATGGCAAAATGGATGCCCTTCAATTCTCGCCCCGGCACTTTGAGGTCCCTGGGCTGCTCGGCCCCTCCGGCGAGAAGAAAAGCGTCAAATTTTCTTCGCCAGGAATCCACCGGCGCGTCCACGCCGACATGGACTTTCGTTTCGAATTGAATCCCTTCCTTGGCCAGCAGCTCCAGCCTGCGGTCGAGCAGGCTTTTGTCCAGTTTGAAATCCGGGATTCCGTATCGAAGCAGTCCGCCGGCCCGGTCCGATTTTTCGAAAACGACAACTGTGTGTCCCGCCCGGTTCAGCTGCTGGGCGGCGGCCAGACCCGAAGGCCCCGAGCCTACGACGGCCACCCGCTTGCCCGATCGGAACTCCGGGGGCGCCGGTTTGATCCACCCTTCACGAAAACCGCGCTCGACAATAGCATTTTCGATAAGTTTGACGGCGACGGCCGGATCGTTAATTCCCTCCACGCACGCGGCTTCGCAAGGCGCCGGGCAAAGCGCGCCGGTGAATTCCGGAAAGTTGTTTGTGGAATGCAGCGCGCGGACGGCCTCCTGCCAGCGGCTCCGGTAAACCATGTCATTCCAGTCCGGGATGAGATTGTTCAATGGGCAGGCGGCGTGACAAAAAGGGACGCCGCAATCCATGCAGCGGGCGCCCTGAATTTGCAGTTTTGCTTCCGGGAACGGCAAATACAGAGGGAAGAAGTCCTGGATGCGTTCGCTTACGGGCCGTTTTTCCGGCAATTCGCGCTTATACTCCAAAAAACCTGTCGTTTTACCCATGCGCAATCTGCTCCTCTTGCTGATCCGCTTCCTTGGACGTCTGCAGAATCCGTTTGTACTCGTGGGGGAATGCCTTGACAAATTTCGGCAGCAGTGCGTCCCAGTCGTCGAGCGTCCGCTTCGCCCGCGGACTTTCGGTCAAGTCATAGTGCCGGCGAATCAATTCGCGAAGCGTTGCGACGTCCTGGTCTTCCAGGGCTACCAGATCGACGCTGGCCCGGTTGCAGCGCACGGAGCTGAATTCGCCGGTTTCATCCAAGACATAAGCAAGGCCGCCGGTCATTCCGGCCGCAAAATTCCTGCCGGTCGGCCCGATAATCACGACGAGCCCTTTGGTCATATATTCGCAGCCGTGATCGCCGACTCCTTCGACGACGGCGACGGCGCCGGAGTTCCGTACGGCGAATCGTTCGCCGGCCATCCCGTTGAAGAAAGCCTCTCCGCTGGTTGCGCCGTACAGGACGGTGTTTCCGACGATAATGCTTTCTTCGGGAGCGAATTTCGAATTTTTCGGAGGGAAGACCACAATCCGGCCGCCCGAGAGCCCTTTGCCGACATAGTCGTTGGCGTCGCCTTCGAGGGTCAGTGTGACGCCTTTCGCCAGGAATGCGCCGAAGCTCTGGCCTGCGGATCCATTGAAATGAAAACAAATGGTGTCTTCCGGCAGGCCTGCGGATCCGGCGCGCCGGGCTATTTCCCCGCTCAGCATGGCGCCGACCGTGCGGTGCACGTTGCGAATCGGAAGCTTCAGTTCGATGGAGGTCCCGGAGTCGAGGGCGTCGCGCGCATGGTCGATCAGTTTATAGTCGAGCGCCTGGTCCAATCCGTGATTTTGCGCCATCAGGCAGCGCCGTCCAACCCGTCCGGGAACGGGCGGGCTGTATAAAATGGACGAGAGGTCGATGCCCTTCGCTTTCCAGTGATCCGACGCGTCCTGCATGTCCAGCATGTCCACTTTTCCGATCATTTCATCCATCGAAGAGAATCCCATTTCCGCCATCAACTCCCTTGCTTCTTCCGCCACAAAAAAGAAGTAGTTGATGACGTGTTCGGGCTGGCCCTGAAACTTCTTGCGCAGGACGGGGTTCTGAGTGGCTATGCCGACGGGGCATGTGTTCAGGTGGCATTTGCGCATCATCACGCATCCCAGCGAGATCAAAGGGGCCGTCGAAAATCCGTATTCTTCCGCTCCAAGAAGAGCCGCAATCACCACGTCGCGGCCGGTTTGCAGCTTCCCGTCGGTTTGAATGCGAACGCGGCTGCGCAGATCGTTGAGCACCAGAACCTGCTGGGTTTCGGCCAGACCCAGCTCCCAGGGGATTCCCGAGTGCTGGATGGCTGTCAGAGGCGATGCGCCTGTCCCGCCGTCGTATCCGCTGATCAGGACGACATCGGCATGCGCTTTGGCCACTCCGGCGGCGACCACTCCCACGCCCACTTCAGCGACGAGTTTGACGGAAATGCGCGCCTGCGGATTCACGTTCTTCAAGTCGTAAATCAGCTGGGCAAGATCCTCGATCGAGTAGATGTCATGGTGCGGCGGCGGTGAAATCAACTGCACTCCGGGAATGGAGTGGCGAATCCTGGCGATGACGGAGTCGACTTTATGGCCCGGAAGCTGGCCGCCTTCCCCGGGCTTGGCGCCCTGAGAAATTTTAATCTGCAGCTCGTCGGCATTTACCAGGTAATTAGCCGTGACTCCAAAGCGCCCTGAAGCCACTTGTTTGACGGAACTTCGACGCCAGTCCCCATTGGCGTCCCGCGCAAAACGTTCTTCATCTTCGCCGCCTTCGCCTGTATTCGAGCGGGCGCCGATGCGGTTCATGGCGATTGCAAGAGTCTCATGGGTTTCCTTGCTGATCGACCCGAAAGACATGGCGCCGGTGGCGAATCTCTTGACGATTTCGCCGGCCGGTTCGACTTTGTCTATTTCGATCGGGCGGGCGGCTTTCTTGATCCTCAAAAGGCCGCGCAACGTGCATAATTGGCGGCTCTGATCGTTGATCAGGCTGGAATATTCCCGATAAGCGTCATAGCTCGACGTCCGCACCGCATTTCTCAGCGTGCTGATGGACTGAGGATTGAACAGATGGCGCTCTCCCTGGGCGCGGTAGCAATACTGTCCGCCCTGCTCCAGTTCGGCTGCCGAATCCGCGACCGGCTGGTACGCATAATCGTGACGCATTTTTGTTTCCTTCGCCAGCACGTCGAGGTCGACTCCCTCGATGCGGGATGCGGTCCCGGTAAAATACCGGTCCACAAGCGACCGATTCAACCCGATGGCTTCGAACACCTGGGCGCCCTGATAGCTCTGAAGGGTTGAAATCCCCATCTTGGACATAACTTTGAGAAGGCCTTTGTTGATCGCCTTTTCGTAGTTGTGGATTGCGTCCGCCGGGGACATTCCGTCCGGAAGCCAGCCGCGCCGGTGCAGGTCTTCAATCGTTTCTATGGCGAGATAAGGATTGACGGCGCTGGCGCCGTAGCCGAACAGGAGGGCGAAATGCATCACTTCGCGCGGTTCGCCCGATTCCACAATGATGCCCACGCGCGTGCGGGTTTTCTCGCGGACCAGGTGGTTGTGAACGGCTGTCATGGCCAGCAGGCTGGGGATGGGCGCATAGTCCTTCTCGATTCCGCGATCGGAGAGGATCAGGACGGTGTATCCGGAGTTGATGGCAAGCGAGGCGCGGCGGCAGAGCTCGGCCAATGCCCTTTCCAGCTCTTTGCCCCCGCCGTCGACGCGGAAAAACGTCGGGAGGGTCGTCGCCAGAAAATCCCCCCAGGAAAGCCTGCGAAGCTTTTCCAGATCGTGGTTTGTCAGGACAGGGTGTTGGAGCTTCAAGGTATGGCAATGCCGAGGAGTTTCGTCCAGGAGATTATGCTGGCTCCCGACGAAGCTGGTGAGCGACATGACCAGCTCTTCGCGGATAGGATCGATGGCCGGATTCGTTACTTGTGCGAACAGCTGCTTGAAGTAGTGAAAAAGCAGTTGCGGCTTTTCGGAAAGGCAGGCCAGAGGCGTGTCGGTTCCCATGGAGCCCACCGGCTCCTGTCCCTGGGAAGCCATGGGCGCGAGAATCATGCGAAGCTCCTCGCTGGTGTATCCGAAGGACCGCTGCCTTTGCAGGATCGAATCGAAATCCGTCGGGTGCCACCGAGGGGGGTCGGGAAGATCGTCCAAAGTCGTCTGGTTTTCTTTCAACCACTGTTGATAAGGCTGGCGCTCTGCCAGCTTAGCCTTGATCGATTCGTCCGGGACGATCTGCCCGGATTCCATGTCGACGAGCAGCATGCGGCCCGGCTGCAGGCGGCCTTTGAAACGGACCTCTTCCGGTTTGACCGGAAGCACTCCGGTTTCCGACGCCATTACGATCAAATCGTCCTTCGTGACATGGTAGCGCGCCGGCCGGAGGCCGTTCCGGTCGAGGGTTGCGCCGATGATCCGGCCGTCGGTAAAGGCGATTGCAGCCGGCCCATCCCAGGGTTCAATCAGGGAGGCGTGATATTCATAGAAGGCTTTCTTGGCCGCCGGCATCGTGCGATCGCCGTCCCAGGCTTCAGGGATCAGCATCGCCATGGCGTGGGGCAGGCTGCGGCCGCCCATGTAGAGGAGTTCGACGACATTGTCCAGTATCGCAGAATCGCTGCCGCCGGGCATGACGATCGGGAACAGCTTGTTGATGTCGTCTCCGAACAAACGGGATTCCAGCATCGACTGCCGCGCTTCCATCCAGGCGATGTTTCCCCGCAGGGTGTTGATTTCGCCGTTGTGGCAGATGAAATGGAACGGATGCGCCAGCTTCCACGTCGGAAAGGTGTTGGTCGAGAAACGCTGGTGGACCAGACAAATGGCGCTGGAGGTCGACGGATCGGAAAGCTCCTTGTAAAAATTGGTTATTTGAGTGGCCAGCAGCAAGCCTTTGTAAACGATGGTCCGCGAGGAAAGGGAAGGGATTCCGAAAAAGCTTTTTTCGCGGACTTCGGATCGCTCCACTTCCGCTTCCGCGCGTTTCCGGACTATGTAAAGCTTGCGCTCCAGCGTTTCCTGGTCCATTCCGGCTGCGCGCCGGATGAAGATCTGCTCGATATAGGGCTGGGAGGCGCGGGCGATCCGTCCGATGGCGTCCGCGGCGATGGGCGTGTCGCGCCAGCCGAGAATCCCCAGTCCCTCTTCGCGCACGATCCTTTCCAGGATTCCTTCGCAAAGAAATCGCTGATTGCGCTCGACGGGAAGGAATACCATGCCGACGCCATATTCTCCGGGCAGCGGCAATGTAAAGCCCAGAGAGGCGCATTCGCGCTCGAAAAAGGCGTGCGGAATCTGGATTAAAGCGCCTGCCCCGTCCCCCGTGACAGGGTCGCTGCCGCTGGCGCCCCGGTGCTGCAGGTTGATTAAGATCTGAATGCCTTTGACGATGATGTCGTGGGATTTTTCGCCTTTGACGCTGGCGACAAAGCCGATCCCGCATTCTCCCTTTTCTCTTCCCGGGCAATGCAGTCCTTGTCTGTTGGGAACTGGATCTGAGTAAAACCGATCGTGCATCAGAGCTACACCTTTCCACGCGGGGGCTCATACCGCTTCGCCTCCTGGCGTAGGCTGGGCTCTGAAATGGCGCATGGCTTCCCGCGTCCACGAAAACGGTATTTGCTTTTGATATAAAATTCAATGGCAAATTGCAGCAAGGCGAAACGCACAGTTTTATTTCTACTTGCGAAACCGCCGGCAGTCGATGGCGTACTTCTTCACTTTGTAATTGAGGATGCGTTCCGTGGCGTTCAGCAGCCGGGCGGCTTTGCGGCAGTTGCCGCGGGTGGTCTTGAGCGCGTCCTGGATCAGGTCTTTTTCGTAGGATGCAATAGCCTCGTTGAGCGAGACTTTGACGATTGTGCCTGAAGCTTCCGCCGTTTGAAGAGTTGGAGGCAGATGGTGGGCGTGGATGACGTTGCCGTCGCAGACGAGCACGGCGCGCTCCATGGCATTTTCCAGTTCGCGCACGTTTCCCGGCCAGTGGTAGCTCATCAGCATGTCGATCGCGGGAGTTGAAATGCGTTTGATGCTTTTGGAATGCTCTTTGGTGTATTTCCCCAGAAAATAATCGGCCAAAGCCATGACATCCGGCTTGCGTTCCCGAAGCGGAGGAACGAAGATCGTAAAGACGTTCAAACGGTAATAGAGATCTTCACGGAAAGCTCCTTCGGCGATGGCTTTTTCGAGATCCTTGTTTGTGGCGGTGAGCAGTCTCACCTTGATTTTGATCGTCTCGGTGCTCCCGAGACGTTCAAACTCCCGCTCCTGAATGACTCGGAGCAGTTTGATCTGCGTTGCGAGGTTCAGATCGCCGATTTCGTCCAGGAACAGCGTTCCCCCTTCCGCCAACTCGAACCGGCCCAGTTTGCGGGACTGGGCGCCCGTGAAGGCGCCCTTCTCGTAGCCGAACAATTCCGATTCTATGAGAGTTTCGGGAAGGGCGGCGCAACTGACCTTGACAAAGGGTTTCTTCGCCCGGGGAGAGTTGTAATGGATGGCGTGCGCGATAAGCTCTTTCCCGGTGCCCGATTCGCCCCGGATCAGGACGGAAGTGTTGGTCCCGGCGACCTGAGAAATCTGTTCGTAGACCTGCTTCATGCTGCCGCTGCTTCCCACCATGTTGGAGAAATCGTAACGCTCGCGCAGTTCTTCCCGCAGGTGGATGTTTTCCGCCACCAGGCGTTGCGTCTCGGCGTTCACCAACCGTTCGACTCTCACGGCCTGGGCAATGATGCCGGCGACCACGCGCAGGAAATTCACCGTGCGGTCGTAGTCCCGGTCGCGTTTGAAGTGCATGTCGACTCCAAGGGCGCCGACAGGCTTGCGTCCTATCATGATCGGCACGCAGATAAAGCTCAGCTCTTCCTTCAACCCTTTCCTCTGGACGGCTCGGTTCAGGAGCATGGGTTCGCGGCTGACCTGGGGTATGACCACCGGTTTTCCGCTTTCCACCACTCGGCCGGTCACGCCTTCTCCGAGGCGGTACTGAGCGCGTTGGCCTTCGGGAGCAATCCCGTTGGAAGCTTCGATATGAAGCTCGGAATCCTGCCGCAGAAGCGTTATTGCGCTCCGGACCATGCCGTGCCGGTGCTCCAGGATTTCCAGGACCCGGTGAAGGGAATGCTTGAGGTTGAGGGTTCCGGATAAAGCCTGGCTCAACTCCAGGAGGCTCGCCAGGTTTTTGGCTTCGTTCGATTCGGCCGTTTGCATAGACGCCTCTACAAAATTGTATCAGAAAATGAATAGGCTACAGAAATGTCGCGACCGCGTCAAGGGGAATCGCCAGTTCGTCGAGCGCCACCGACTGTCCGCCCAACCTGGCGTCCGGACATACGGATGCCCTGGGTTTTATCCATGGAACGGGGATGGACGCCTATTGGCTTAGCAATGAATGAACTTTCGTGATCAGCTGATCGCGTTGAAAGGGTTTCAGAAGAAAGTGCCGCTCCGGATCTGAAATGCCATGCTGGACAAGGGCGTCCTCGGCATGGCCGGAAATGTATAGCACTTTGGTTGCGGGCTTCCATCGGGAGAACGCGCGCGCCAGCTCGTGGCCGTTTTTTTCCGGAATGGAAACGTCCGCAATCATCAGATCGATGGTTTTTTCATAGTTTCGGGCAATGGATAGAGCTTCTTCACTGTCTTTCGCAATCAGGACATTGTATCCGGAAGCCTTGAGGATCCTGGTCAGGATGTTTCGAACGCTGTCTTCGTCCTCGACAAGGAGCAGCGTTGCGGGGCCGCCGCCCGGAGGGGATTCGACCGGACGGTTTGGACAGAACGCCTCCTCGGTTCGGGGCAGGTGAATCGTCGCCCTGGTTCCTCGGCCGGGCGCGCTGTCCACCCAGATATAGCCGCCATTCTGCTTGACGATTCCATACACCGCCGCCAGGCTGAGTCCGGTTCCTTTTCCTTCCTTTTTCGCGCTGTAAAACGGCTCAAAAAGATGCACTTGAGTTTCGGGATCCATGCCGCGACCGGTGTCGCTCATCTCCAGAGTGATGAAGCTGCCGCAAGGAGCGCCGACGTGGCTCGCTGCATACGATTCATCGAGGTCTGTATTGCGGGTTGAAATCGACAATACCCCGCCATCAGGCATCGAGTCGTCCGCATGGATCGCCAGATTCAAGATAATCTGCTCGATTTGTCCCGGATCGGCTTTGATCATTCCAAGATCAGGCGACAGGCTGACTTCCACACGGATTTTATTTTCCAGGAATCGCCCAAGCGTTTTTGCGGATTGAGAAACCAGCATGTTGATATCCAGAATCTTCGGCGATCGCGTTTGCCTGCGGCTGAAAGCCAGGAGCTGCAGCGCCAGCCGGCTTCCTTTTTTCCCGGCCTCTTTGATCTGTTCCACATACTTCAATTTAGGATCGCCAGGATGGATTTCACCCAGCAGAAGGTCGCTGTAGCAGCTGATGATGGTCAGGAGGTTGTTGAAGTCATGAGCCACCCCGCTCGCCAGCCTCCCGACGGCTTCCATTTTCTGCGCCTGTATCAGTTGTTTTTGCAAAAGTCTTCTTTCGCTGTCATCCCTGGCAATCCCCTGGACGCCGACAGGTTTCCCGTCTCGAAACAGGGCCTTGGCATGGACCTCCATCGGAATGCGCCTGCCGTCTTTGGCGACCATTTCCACCTCAAACGAGCGGACGCTTTCCCCCGCCGCCGCTTTGGATAACAGCTCCCGAAACTTCCGCCGGTTGTCGAGTGGAACGGCTTTCAGGATGTTCCTTCCCGAGGCTTCCGCGTGGCTATATCCGGAAATCCGCTCTGCAGCCTTATTCAATGATGTGCACCTGCCGTCAAGATCCAGAGTGAACAGGATGTCGTCCGTATTTTCAGAAAGCTCGCAGCAGAGCTTCCCGGACGCCCAGGGCCCGTTCTCCGGCGGATAGGGTTCCGCGTCCGGGCAGCGGAAGGCGTTCAAAACGGAAAAGCCGCCTTCCGCTTTAAGCCGGCTCAAGTTGACTTCGACAGGAAATATGCGGCCGCCTTTGCTTAAAGCCTGCAGTTGGAGCATCCGCTTTCCGGGTTTTTGCAGAAGCTCGGCGAAGCTCTCCCGGTATTGAGTCCTGGAATGCTCTGAAACAAGCTCCTCAATGCTTCTACCGAGCAGATGTTCGCGGCTGCAGGAGAAAAGCTCCTCCGCCGGTCCATTGACCTGGGCGATTGTTTTGTCGTGGTTTGCGATGATAATGGGATTCGGGATTGCTTCGAGAATTGCAGAGCCATCCGATAACATGACAAAACCTCGCCAATATTAAAGAGAACGAAAAAATCAGGGAATTGCCCACTGGAAATTTGAAAAAAAAATGGATTTATTTGAAGAAAATAAGTTTGTTTCGGAAGGGGATGGTCAGGAAAGATGTAAGTTGTTATAAATGAATGATTTATAAAATAGCATTCGCGCCGGGGGAAAAAGGGTGCGCGGAGATCCGGCATCTCTGCGCACCCTCTTTTTGGCTTTGCGGCCGATTATGGACCGCTATTTTGGTTCCGGATCCACGGGATCATTGATGAAGTTTATTTTTACCCACGACTCGCCATCCGTAAGACCAACCTCCGTGACGAGGTCCAGGTACTCTCTCGTTATGGACGATCGAGGCGTCCGGTAATAGACGGTTTCCTCCGAGGCCATCACGGTCCAGACCGAATCCGCTGATGCCGGTTTGCCGGCGATTTGTTTGGACAGAACCACAAGATCCGCTTTTTTCCCGGGGAAGAAGATGCTCGCGATCTGGTCCAGCAGTTGATTGCGATTGATTCCTTGAAGCTGCAGCGCCTGATTGGAAATGTTGATTTTCGCCTGCAGGAAAGGCATCCCGTTCGGAAGGCTTTCCAGAGGCCACATGCAGCAAGGCGGCGGCGGCATCGTCTGAGCGCCTGCGACGGCGTTCATTAGAATGAATAAAACTGAAACGCTGAAAATTGATACGAATAGCCTTTTCATAATCCATCTCCTGAAAAATCCCGGGCAAATGTTTTCCGTCGGAGTCCCCCGCGGTTTCCCAGCCTCGATTGAATGCCCAGGGAATTGGAGAATCGAAGCTCCCTTGATTCTTCCATGGCCCGATATATTGGCTGCATACTTAATAGAACGCAGAATTTTTGGCGTTGCACACTAAAAACTGAATTTCCGGGTTCGTCGGTCTTGTCGGAGCAGGGGCGTTTCCGGCCGTCAGTCGGGATTTCCAAGCAGGACGAATGGCGCCCACGAGGCGGGACGATGCCTCGCTTCCGAATTCAGAAGGGACAGTTGTGCGGAACGCAAAGCCTGAGCTTTGGAGCAGTCGCCGCGAGCGAGCAATTCGTAGAACCGGCAGGTCAGCGAGGCGGTCGCAAAATCATCGACAGGCAAAAGACTGACCAGGATGGAGGGCGCGCCCGCGCCGAGGAGCGAGGGCGCAAGACTCCAGGGCGTTTCGCCGTCGAAGATTGGCCCGACCCCGGTGTTGCATCCTGCCAGCGCAACGAGTTTGTTGTTTTTCAGCCTCCATTCTTGGAGCGCTTGAGAGTCGAGATATTTCTCTCCTGAGGGCGTATGAAAAACAAGCCGGGGGGCGCCCCGGTGGAGTTCGGCATGGCCGGAAAAATGAATAATCTCAAAATCGCCGACGGAAGAATGGAGCACTGGGGAATCGGGATCGGATATAAGCCTATGGGTCGGATAAAGATTGGCGATCGAAGCTATTTCCCGGCTTGCTCCCCGCAAATTGGCGGCGCCGTCCAAAAGCAGAATTGAACTCTGTGCGGCGACTTTTCCTGGCTTGCGTTTATCGAGACAATGCCGGAGAACGCTGCGCGAAGGCGCATAGGATATTGCGGTTTGTTCCAGCAGGAAAGCGCCGTCTTCGTTTTTCAGGCTTGCGAAAGGAAGCCTGTGCAGAGGGCCGTCCGGCATGATTGCAATCGTCCCGGCGGCGGCGATTCTTTCGTAACCCGGCAGCGGCTTGATTAATATCGCGTATAATTCCCGTGAAAGTCGATCAAAAGCCGAAGCGTCGTTTTTTTTGATGCTTTCCAGATGCTTTCGAACCATTCTTTCCACGTTTTCCAGAGACACTGGAATGGAAACGGCTTTGGTTTTACCTTCGCCTGACAAAAAACCAAACAGCTCGTTTGCGCCGAAAAAGTATTCCAGCGCAAGGATTCCGGGAGGCAATTTCGGGAGGGAATCCTGGGATAGATTCAAAAGCGGCAGTCTGGACGCGTCGACAGCAGCCGCCTCCGGGAAGAGGCTTTCCCGTAAAGTCTTCGCTTTTGCGCGATCGACATAGGATAGCGCCAGGACAGGATTCGTATTCGAATGGAAAAGGGACGAGACGATATTGCGGTAGGGGTCGTAGCGCCGGGAGAGGAAGGATTGGCGCAGATCGGACGCCGGAAGATCCGTCCGGATGGTCTCAATCGTTTGAGCGGATCGCATAAAAAAGCCCAGAGCCCCTTTTTCATCGCCCCTCTGTCTTAAAAGCATTCCCTTCAGATTGTCCGCTTGCCACGCTACTTCCCGATAAGAATTCTCTGTAGCCAGATCCAAAACCCGACCCACTTCCGCATCCGCCAGGGCAAATTGGTTTTTCTCAAAATAAACCCTGGCCAGGCCTAGGCGGTTTCTGGCTTCCAGCTCTCGCAAGCGGTTCGGACGGCCCTGCAGGGCTTCCCGGAACTGCGTTTCTGCAGTCTCGAAATCCTTCATTTTAAGCGCAAGGTTGCCGATCCTGTTTTGAACGTTGAGCAGTTGCGTTTCCGGCTCGGAATTGGCTCGTTGCAGCCCGTCCTCCAGAACGGCTTTCACCCAGCGCTTGCACTCCTGGTAGTATCGGAGGGCGTCGGGATAGAGCCCACGTCTTTCCATAATCGTCCCAAGACCCTCCAGCGACGCGATCAGGTTTTGCGCGTCCATAAGACGATAGGCATTGGCCAGGCACGACAAAAAGTGTTGCAGGCTCCTGTCGAGCTGATTGGCATTTAGAAAAGCTCGCCCAAGAATGCCGTGGATATTGGTCTTCAGATAATTCATTTGAGGCGTTTCCGCCATTTGTTCCAATCGGGAAAGGCAAAGGAATTCATTGTCCGATTGCCCCAAATTGGAATAGGACGTCGACAACGAATGAAGCGATCTGGCGATAAGGTCTCTGTTGCGAGCGAGTTCGGCGTATTTCAGCATTTCGCGAGATTCGCGAAGTGAAGCGGAAAAATCGGTTTTCCCAAGATACCAGCAGTTTCCCCGCAGCTGATAGGCGCGCACAAGCTGCCAGTAATCTCCCAGGGCCGAAAAATCGCGAAGGAGGGGTTCGCTGCCCTGGAGAGCGGCTTGGAATTCATTTTTATCATAGAGTTGGATGAGTTCTTCCAGGCGGGCGTCAAGCTTTTGTTTTTTGCGTCTTTGAGGAGGGGACAGCCCGGCATAGAAATGAATCAGATGCGCGAAGGAGTCGTCGCCCGTGGCGGACTGGTAGGCGCCTGTCAGCTGTTGCGCAGCCCAGTTCAATGCATTCGAATCCGGCGCTCCGTCCGGCGTCCGGAGATTTTCGGCTGCGAGCGCATCCCGGAACAGAGTTGTGACCGCCACCGTAACTCTTTCAGGCGCGACTCGGACAACGGCATCCAGACGCGGGGCGTCCCGGTGCAGCGCCGCCCGGCGGATCTCCTGCAACAGTGCATTCCAGCTGTTGGTCTGCATCCGGAATTTGAGGTCTTTGAGTTTTGCAGCCCAAATCGAACGGGCGTCCTGGGATAAATAGGTCTCAATTTCTCCAAGCGCTTCTTTGTGCCGTCCGACGTTGTATAGGACCTGAATTTTATTGTACCGGGCTTCCAATGATCGGGGATTGGACTGGCACAGGCTTTCGAAATCCGCCAAAGCCTTGTCGAGATAATCTTTTCGAGCGATGGGATCGCCCGTTGAAGCCATTCCCGCTTCGAAACGGCTGACTCCTCTGCCGAGCAGCGCCTGGGAATTTGAAGGCTCGGATTGAAGAACTCTTTGAAACTCCGACTCGGCCTTCGTAAATTGATTTTTCTCGAGATTGAGATACCCGAGGCCAAGCATCGCCTCCGTCAATCCTTCTCTTACTCCCAGAGCCTGGTGAAATAGTCGTTCGGCGCCGCCGATGGCTTCATTGTCCGCGACCGATCGCTGAGCGGCGTTTGACAGGAAAGGAAGGTCCAGCCGAAGGTCGCTCGGGCTTCGCGCCTGATATACCTGCTGCAAAAGCAATCGAGCTTCATCGCAGTAGGATTGGGATTTAATTCTATTGTATAGATAAAATCCCGCCAGACTCAGGCCGATCGCCATCATCAATCCCGCGGCAATGGGTCCATACCTGTAAAGCTTCTTGCCGCCGGATTCGGGGCGGGATGCGCTCCGGATGGTTTCCAGAGTTTTGCTTAATTCCAGGGGTTTCAGATCTTCTTCAGATATGGAGGCGCTTGCATCCATCATTTGCAGCAGCTCCGCCAAAGCCTTCCGGCAATCGGCGCAGGAGGCAAGATGAGTTTCGAGCTCCGCGCCGGAGGTTTTCCCGGCTATATATTGATAAAATTCCTCATCTTCAAGACACCGGCCGGTCCGCACTGTTTTCATGATCGCGCCTCAATTCGATTCAAGCCGGCTGCTTTTCGAACTTTTTCTTTGAGCCGGCCGATAATCTTTTCCACGCCTGTTTTCGACAACCTCATCCCTTCGCAGGACGCGATTTGCGCAGCGGAAAGGCCGTCGTGAAAATAGAGCTGAAATATCAATTTGTCGCGAGCCGGATTTCCCGAGTCGCTTTCAATAGCTTCCAGCGAGAGTTCTTCGATTTCCCGGGCCAGTATGTCCCGTTCCACCGCATCCTCCGATGCAGGCTCCCTGATTTGTTCGCCGCCGCTGTTGGAGGGATTGCATCGGGCCGCCGGGGTGGAAAACCAGTGGAATCGCCTTTTGGCCGATCTATAGCGCATCGAATCTCGAACCGTGGACCTGGCGACGACAGCGAGATAGACGAGCAGATCGGATTCTGTTTCTCCCGAGAATCGCCTCAGAGCCGCGCAATCATTCTGAACGAGGCGCAAAATGACATTCTGAAACAGATCGGATTCCTGGCTGGTATCTATGGAGGGCAGGGCGCCCGCGTAGCCCGGGGCGGCGCTTCGGTATTGCCGCAAAGTCGACCGGATAAAGCCGTAAATTTTTGGAGAAAAGCGGCTTAGAAATTCCGTCCACAGTCCGGAGTCTTGAGGGTTGTCGGCGCAGATGTGCACTAATCTTATCGAATTTACTTGTCTCAGGTCGGCCTCTTCAGAGCCAAGGATTCTCATGGGCGCTGAAATTCTAATCGTTTCCTTTCTCAATTCATATTAAAAAATTTCAATGGGTGAATAAGCAGCTTCATTCGAATTTCTGTCGGCTGAAAGCAATATCTTACGTTCTCCAGTATTGGGAAGCGGTTTTGCCGTTCAATGAAACCATTGAAAGAGAAGGCGAAAATGATTTCATGCCGTTCGTCGTCGGGATGTACGGAGACTCTTTTGGATATGCTTTGTTATGAAGCTTATCGGGAGAGGCTGAGTCCGGAGATGGAAGCCATGCTGGCCGATCATCTGGCCGCGTGCGAACGCTGCCGATCGAAAGCGCTCAGCCTGAAGCGATTATTGGATGATGCGCCCGGCAAAATGAATAACTTATCCTTCCTGATACATTCGCATTGTCGGAGAGTCACATGATCGAGTTCGCGTGTTGGATTCGGAGCCTCCGTCGCCGATTGAAGCGCCGACTCCGTAGAAATATCCCGGTTTAAAATCGCCCGCCGGAAACTTTGCATAGGCTTGATGAAAAAAACTCCTGAAGCCGGATTTCCCGGGAATCTTCAAAAAAGCCAATCAAAAAATCCAAATAGTTGGATGGCGTTGCAGAGGCAGGGAAGGATTGACAATGTAAATAGTTAATAATAAAGCACTTAATTTGTTTTTGAAAGAAACGTTCTGTTGGCATGGAAGATGCATGCTTTTAATTGAATTTCCCGTTAATCCAAGCTCCGGTCCTGAGAGCTGGGTTCACGCTTGGGTGTTCTTCGCGGCCCCTTCCGCGATGCCAGGGAGCATTTAAGTTTGAACATTTCAGGACCGAGCTTGGCAATAGAATTGCCACTCATTGCCAGGCGCCCCCCCCAATTTCTTTTATTTCATTTCAGTGAAGTATTGAATGTAGGCGTCTTCTTTCAGCTGTGAGAGGAAGCGGTTGTATTCGGGAGTGTATTTTTGTTCCCAAAGCCTTCCTCTTATCTCATTCCTGACCTCTTCCAGCGGGCGGACGGTTGCGGGCTGGCGTGCGTCCATTCGGTAGATCCGGTAGATATTCCTCAATTTCTGCGGTTTGGAAATTTCGCCTTCTTTCAGGTTGGCGATGGCTTTGACAGTGTCGGCATTGAGTTTTGAAAGCTGAATTGCGGGAGTGGCGCCCCCTTTGTTTGCCGTAATTCCCTTGGAGTATTGGCTTGCGAGAGCTGCAAAGGATTCTCCCTTCAGCAATCGATCGTAAATGTCGTTGATGCGGTTTTCCGCTTCCTGACCATTGCCCTCGATAGGGATGTCGATCTCGCTTAGCGTCACTTCCTCAGGTTTTGTGTATTCTACAATGTGATCTTTGTAAAATTTATCAATTTCCTGAGACAGCAGAGAAATCCGGGATCCCACGAACGAGCCGACCAGGTCCTCTCTCAGAAGATTCTTGCGGATCATTTCGCGAAATTCCCTCAGAGTCATCCTCTGCTGGGCGATCAAGGCCTTCTCCAGGTCTTCGGTGGTTTTCATATTATTGTTTTTGATGACCTGCTGGATGGCTGTCGAAACTCTGGTGTCCAAATCGGAGGGCGAGGGGTATTCCGCAGCTTTCTGATCCAGCAGCTTGTCCTGGATCAGCTCTTCCATGGCGCTTTTTTCCGATTTTTGCATCATCTGCGCCAATTCTTCCCCGGAATACTTGCCTTCGAAACTTGCCCGATATTCAATCAGCTTCTTGTTAAGATCCGATAGTGTGATGATGTCGTCATTTACCTGGACCAGGATGCGATCCACAATTTCGGCTTGAGCCGGGCGAAGAACTCCAAGAAGGAGCGCTGGGATCAACCATAATAGATGTTTCATTGAACTGTCCTTGTCGCTGAACCTTTGCCGCGATGTTTTGCGGCAGCCCTTAATATACAGCAAAAGCAACCTTCTGTCAGCCTTCCCCTGTCCGCTTGGCTTTCGTTACATCCTTATCTCATCCAGGATTTTGTGGATGGAGTCAAAAAGCTGCTGGGGCGCAGCATCGGGAACCTGGAGCGTCAATAAACCCTGCGGAGAAAAGGATGCGTTTTTGTTCCGGGTTACAAGCCTCAACAGTTTTTCCGCGTTCACCTTCGAATTGTCTACGAAACGGAAGAAAATTTGGTTCCTGTTTTTTTCGACCGACTGGATTTGGAGTGCGAGGGTGGTTTGTCTCAGTTGAGCGTAGCGGAAAAGGTTTTCGACCGCTTCGGGATATTGACCGAACCGGTCGACCATTTCCTCCCGGAGGACGCTAAGTTCAGCGTCTGTTGCGGCGGAGGAGATCCGTTTGTACATCCGGAGCCTCTGGCTGGAGTCCGAAATATAGTTTTCGGGGATGCGGATATCGAGGTTCAAGTTGATGCTGGTGGAAATCTCTTCTTCCGGTTTTTCTCCCCGCAATTCTTCGACCGTGTGTTCGAGCAGCTGGCAATAAAGATCGAAACCAACCGCTTCGATGTGGCCATGCTGTTCGCCTCCAAGCAGATTGCCTGCGCCGCGGATTTCAAGATCCAATGCGGCAACGCGAAAGCCTGTTCCAAGATCGCTGAATTCGCGTATCGCGGCCAGTCGCTTCCGGGCGACCTCCGACAGGGCTTCATCGGAGGGGACCATCAGATAGGCATAGGCCCGGCGGTCGCTGCGCCCCACCCTTCCGCGAAGTTGATACAGCTGTGAAAGGCCGTAAAGGTCGGCGCGGTCCACGATGATGGCATTCACCCTGGGGATATCCAAACCGTTTTCAATGATTGTGGTTGCGACCAGGACGTCCAGTTCATCCTGCACGAATTTCAGCATGATGCGTTCCAGTTCCCGTTCTGCCATCTGGCCGTGGGCGACTCCGATTCTGGCGTGGGGAACGAGCTGTTGCACTTTGGCCGCCATGGAATGGATGGTTTCAACGCGGTTGTGCACAAAATAAACCTGGCCGTTGCGCGCCAATTCCATTTCAATCGCCGAGCGGATGACGTCGTGGCTGTATTTGAGCACGGACGTCTGGATGGCGAGCCTGTTTTTGGGAGGCGTTTCGATCGTCGACATGTCTCTCAGCCCCAACAGCGCCATATTCAACGTTCGGGGAATCGGAGTGGCGGTCAGGGTCAACACGTCCACCCGGGTCTTCAATGTCTTGAGACGTTCCTTGTGAGAGACTCCAAACCGTTGCTCTTCATCGACCACGACGAGCCCCAGGTCTTTGAACGACACATCTTTGGAAAGCAGCCGGTGAGTCCCGATAATCACATCGATCCTGCCCATTTCCAGGTCTTCGAGGATTTGTTTTTGCTCCTTGGGGCCGCGGAACCGGGACAGCAGTTGTATGCGCACCGGAAAAGCGGTGAAGCGCTGACGGAAGGTGTTGTAATGCTGAAAGGCAAGGACCGTCGTGGGTGCAAGCACTGCCACTTGTTTGCCGTCCATGACCGCCTTGAACGCGGCACGCATTGCGACTTCGGTTTTTCCGTACCCGACGTCTCCGCATAGCAGCCTGTCCATCGGCCTGGCTTCTTCCATGTCGCTCTTTACGGAATCGAGCGCATCCGCCTGGTCTCGAGTCAGCTCGAATTCGAATGCGTCTTCGAATTCCTGCTGCCATGCCGTATCGGAAGAAAAAGCGAATCCCGGGACCATCTGACGCTGGGCGTACAATTTCAAAAGCTCCTCCGCCATATCCCGCATCGATTTTCTGATGCGGGACTTTGTCCGGGCCCAACTCGTTCCGCCCAATCGGTCGAGCGCGGGGCGGCTCCCGCCCATGCTGCTGTATTTTTGGATCAGATCCAGCCGTTCGACCGGGACGTAGAGTCTGGCGTCGTCCTGATAGGTCAGGAGAACGAATTCTTTGGCGCCTTCGTGCATCCCGATGGTTCTCAACCCATTGAACAGCCCGATTCCATGGTCTATGTGGACCACGTAATCTCCCGGTTTCAGATCGCGGAAATCCGAGATGAAAAGATTCCGTTGCGCGGCCTTTGTTTTTTTAGGGCCGGCGCCGACATCGGCTTCGTCAAACAGGTCATTGCTTGTCAAAACCCGGAGGTTGGCCGCCGGGAGATAATAGCCGGTATGCAGATTCCCGATTCCGAGAAGAATCGGGCTTTCCAAAGGATGTTCTTCGGATTCCTGTTCTCCGGGCCGGCAGAGGTGGGCGGGGATCTCGTATTCCTTCAAGATATCGTTCATCCGTTCCGCGCGCCCGAGGTTGGAAAGCACAAAGGCTATTTTTTCACCCGACTCGCGGAACTTCGCGACATCTGCGACAAGATCCCGGATGTTTCCGTGATATTTCCTCGTGGATTGCGTGGAAACGTAGATGGAGGACAGTTCGGGATTTGCGATTCCCAGCTCCTCGATCTCCAGCCGCGGGAAACGGTCGATCGATGAACGCAGTTCGTCGGCTGTAATGTATATCTGATCCGGGGCGAGGACAGGCTTGTGAGCTTCAATCCGGTCCACATACCTCTCGTAAAGCTCCGAATGAAGCTTGGCCAGGGTGTTTTCCAGCGCCTCGCGTTCCAGGGCGACAAGCCTGTATCCCGAAAGATAATCAAAAAGACTTTTTTCCAAAGGATCGATCGCCGGCAGCAGGAATTCGAAAGCGGGAAACATTTCGCCTTGCCGTGCAAGGGCGAGCTCCTCCTCAATATGAGGAAGAAACGGAGAACTCCAGATCGACGAAACTTTTTCCGCCCATTGCAGCAAAAGGTTGCGCCTGAAACAATATTCGCGCATCGGGACGATTTCGATTTCGCGCAAGGATTCCACGGATCGCTGGGATTCGGCGTCAAAAACCCGGATCGACTCGATCTGGTCCCCAAAAAATTCCAGGCGAACAGGCTTTTCGAGATGAGGGGGAAATACGTCCAGGATCCCTCCTCGAAGGGAAAATTCTCCGGGATCCGTCACCGGGTCGTCTTCGACGTAGCCGGATTCGAACAAATATTCGCGGATCATTTCCGGGGACATTTCTTCATCCTGATTGAGCAGCAGGCAGTAGTTGAGAAAACGTTCGGGGCTGTGCAACCGGATGGATGCGGCCCTGATCGAAGCGACCAGAACGCGTCGGCCGTCCGCAATAAGCTGCCAAAGAGCCCTTGCGCGAGCGGCGGCGACCTCGGGGTGTGGAGACAGCCCCCGGTAAGGGTCCACTTCAAAACTCGGCAGGTGAATGACCTCGATCGGAGATGGCGACAGCAAATCGAGGTAAAATTGAATTTCGAGCGCCAGATTCTGGGCTTCAGGATTGGAAGGCGCAAGAACCGCAACCGGCCGGTTTTCAGCCAGGACAGCCTTGGCAATAGTAAGGGCTTTGGCGCCTCCGGTCGCCCCCGAGGCGCTCAGGGTTCGGCTTCCTTTCTGCAGGCGCGCCGCCAGTTCCTGAAAAGCGCCGCTTTCCAGTGCGGCCTCGAAGGTGCGTTTCAATTGGTTCACGGAAAAACCAGTTCCATTTCGAAAATATGAAATCCGCGGCGTTTGCGATCATTGCATCGCGGGAACTCCTCCGGACAGACCCTAACGCCTGCCAAAACGATCGACGACTTTGCGAATAATTTCAGTCGTCGAAGCGCCTTCCACCAAAGGAATGCTGCGCACGACGCCGCCGGCCTTTTCCACCGTGTCGCGGCCGACAATTTCTCCGACGCCCCAGTCGGCGCCCTTCACCAGCACATCGGGAACAATGGCGTCGATGACGTCCCGGGGCGTCGGGTCGTCAAAAATAAATGCAGAATCAACGCAAGCCAAAGCCGCCACAACCTCCGCCCTCTCCGCTTCCGGCGTGATAGGACGGCGTTCTCCCTTGATTTCGCGGACGGACCGGTCGCTGTTAATCGCGACGATCAGCGCATCTCCCAGGGCGCAAGCCTCTTTCAGATAGCGCACATGCCCGACATGGAGGATGTCGAAACAACCATTGGTGAAGACAAGCTTTTTCCCTGATTCCCGCATGCGTGCCCGCAACTCGACAATTTCCTCGAGGCTTTTAACTTTTTCGGCGGCCATAGCAAGGTTGGAGAATAACAAATGGCTGTCTTCACTACAAGGCGCGCAAAAAAATGCGAAGCGCCGCCATTTGGTTGAAAGCCTGGCATTTTTTTGGAAATAGTCCCGGGCATTTGCCGCAAAAAGATTCTGCCGCCCAAAGTTTGCGGAGAACACGGACAGGCATTTTTCTTTTCTCCGACCTCTGGCCGGCGGCTCCAGAGCGGCCATGCGTCCCCATCTTATGCGGGGCCGATAAATATCATCGATTTGCGGATGAAAATTGCTATAATTCCACAATCCTTTGTCTTTTTCTTTCGTGCTCGTGCTCCTGGTTTCGGCAACGCATGCCGGCAGGATTTGAGCGGGTTAATAGTATTATTGATGCAGCCGAGGCCGCCGCGATCGCGAACACGGGCGCTTGGCAATTTGCTCCGCCGGCAAGCAGCGAAGGATCCGTTCCGCAAGGGAGAGGAGCTGTGAAATCCGCGGGGCTTATCAGGGACTGCGTGCGCTTGCTATCGACAGGACAGGATTGCATTGATGCCGTAACACACAGAAGGATAAAAATATGAAGAGGATTTCGTTCTACACTGCTTTGGCGTTGGCGATCTTGTTGACAGCATCCGCATTGCAGGCCCAGACGGCGTCTTTCCCGGCGCCGGAACTGTTAGGCCGGCCGACAGACCATTCCGTCGTCGTCAACGTCGTTGCGGATGCGGCTATCGAGGTGTATTTCATGTACGGCGCGGCGTCCGACAATCTTGACCGGCAAACCGACGTCTTTTCTTCAGGCGCCAACGAGCCGATTGAAGCGGTCCTCGACGGGCTGCAGCCCGACGCTCGATACTATTATCAGATGTTTTATCGGAAAATCGGCGCTGTTTCCTGGATCGCCCGTGACAAGCATTCTTTTTGCACCCGCAAAGCGCCCGGCGGCGCATTTACCTTTACCATCATATCCGATTCTCATTTGGGCCAGTATGGCGGGCAGACGACGGATGAGAAAGCCCTGTATCAGCAGACGCTGCTTAACGTGCGAAACGACCAGCCCGATTTCCACATCGATCTCGGCGATTCGTCCGCAATGGATCCCTCCCCCCTGGGGACCGGAATGACCGAAGCCGAAGCCGATGCGGCCTACAGGATTCAGCGTCCCTATCTGGAGATCCTCGGCGGTTCCGTCCCGGTGTTCCTGGCGCTTGGCAATCACGAGAACGAGGAAGGCTGGAATTTCGATGACGTTTTCACGCCGCCGGACCAATCTCTGGCAGTCGTGGGGCTGAAAGCCCGAAAGAAATATTTCCCGAATCCGATTCCCGATGATTTCTACTCCGGAAACGAGGACCCTTTGCCGGAAGCGGTCGGAGGCGACGCCTATCGCGAGGATTATTATGCCTGGGAATGGGGCGACGCCCTTTTCGTTGTCCTGGATCCCTATCACTATTCCAGGATATGGCCCTCCGAAGGAGGCTCCTATGGAGGAGAAGGAATGGACAGGGAGCCGGCGGGCGACAGATGGGACTGGACGCTCGGCATAGATCAATACCTATGGTTTAAGAGCATTCTTGAAAACAGCAGGGCCAAATACAAGTTCGTTTTCTCCCATCACGTCGCCGGCGGGGCGACCGTCTATGGACGAGGCGGAATTTCCGCGGCGCCTTTTTTCGAGTGGGGCGGGAGAAATGCAGACGGCTCCTGGGGATGGGACGTCGAACGCCCTGCTTCGGAAGGATGGGATGCCCCGATCCACCAAATGATGGCGGCCAACGGCGTCACCATCTTCTTCCATGGCCATGATCACATGTACGCCAGGGAGGAGCTTGACGGAATTGTCTATCTGGAAGTCCCAAAGCCTGACGACGCCGGCTACTCCTGGCAGCCCTATGGATATGGACACACGGAAGGCCTCTATCCGGACGCTATCGTGGAACTGACCAATTCAGGCCACATAAGGGTCCGCGTTTCCCCTTCGGAGACTACGATCGATTATGTGCGGTCCTATCTTCCGGGAGACGGCGCCAACGGAGTGGTTGCAGACACGGTGACGTTGCCGGCGCCGCCGGCCGAAATTCACGCTCCCGACCAGCCGGCGCTTGTTGCGCCTGTAAACAACGCAATCAATGTCTCCAGGACTCCCGTCCTGGAGACGGCCGTAGCCGATCCGGATGGAGACGACCTGGAGGTTGCCTTTTATTTGCGCAAGTCGGGCAACGGAGCTTACGAACGGATCGGCGGAGTCTCCGGCATTTCCAGCGGCGCAGATGCAGCGATTGCCGTTCCCGTTCTGGATCCGGCTGCCCGGTATCAGTGGTATGCCACGGTTTCCGACGGCGCCCATGCAACGACCGGACCGGCATGGTCGTTTACAACCGAAAATATCCCATCGGTTTATCGGGATTTGACGATCGAGGTGGGATCGGGTGGAGGCGGATCGACTGAACCGGCCCCGGGAATCCATGCTTTTACGGAAAATTCGACGGTGGAGATAAAGGCCATTCCTGCAGCAGGGTATAGGTTTGATCATTGGGAAGGGGCTGTCTCCAACCCCTCTTCCGCCGTTGCCAGCGTTCTTCTCAATGAAAACAAATCCGTCGCCGCTCATTTTGTCAAAAGCGCCGCAAAGTTCGAATTCGGCGTGGTGGAAGTCGGCGGCGATCCTGCCACGGTCCATTTGACCGCATCTTTTACAGACCCGGTCGTCGTGAGTTCGATCCGCTACTCGAAAAACAGCGCGCCGCTGGTGACTCGAATCAGCAGCGTTTCTTCGAGCAGTTTCAGGATCCGGCTGCAAAACCCTTCGGGAGCGCCGGTTTCTCCGGAGAAGGTCAGTTATCTCGTGGTTGAAAAAGGCGTTTGGAATGTCGACGGCGTCAGATTCGAAGCGCAATCCTATTTGTCCGCGATAACCGATCATGATGGCGGCTGGGTCGGGGAATCGCAAACGTACGGCCAGAACTATGCGAATCCGGTTGTGGTCGGCCAGGTCATGAGCGAAAACGATTCCCGCTGGTCGTCCTTCTGGTGTCAGGGAAGCAGCAGAACGAGCCCTCCATCGTCGACGGTCCTGAAGACCGGCAAGATGGTGGGCGAGGATCCGGTCGTCGCCCGCGCCAACGAGACGATCGGATTTATTGTATTCGAAGCCGGCCATGGCGCAATCGGCGGCATTGAATTCGAGGCCGCCCTGGGACCGAACACAGTCCGGGGAGCGGTTGATTCGCCTCCATATGTTTATGACTTCAACACTCCTTTTGTTTCAACGCCGGAGGTTGTCATAGCCGTTATAGAGGGAATGAACGGCCCCAACGGCGCCTGGGCTCAGTTGCACGGTTCTGCCCCGACAACCGCAAAGACTCTGTCGCTTTCAGTGGATGAGGATCAGACCGGCGACAGCGAGCGGAATCACATGTCGGAGCGCGTCGGATACGTCGCTTTCGGTTCTCCCGCAAACACGCCTCCGACGGCTGGAAACGACAGCGGAACCACTCCTGAAGATGCGCCCGTTGTCATCGATGTGCTCGCCAATGACACAGACCCGGACGGAGACCCTCTTAGCCTTGTCATCGCCGCTCAGCCGTCGCACGGCAGCGCGGTTGTCGACGGGGCGAAAGTCGGCTACACGCCGGCCGCCAATTTCTGCGGCAAGGACAGCTTCTCCTACAGGGCAAACGACGGCAAAGGCGGAAGCGGTGAAGCCTCGGTAAGCGTGACGGTAGCTTGCGTCAACGACGCCCCGACGGCGGGCCGCGGGTCCGCCGCTGCCGCAGAAGACACGGCTGCGGCCATCGACATGCTTCTCTTCGCGAGCGATGTGGAC
>CAZXSV010000005.1:16724-105541 GCA_964642735.1 uncultured Acidobacteriota bacterium | reverse complement strand
CTTCGCGAGCGATGTGGACGGCGACGCTCTGACCTTTGTCATCGAAACGCCGCCGTCGCACGGCAGCGCGGTTGTCAACGGGGCGATAATCGGCTACACGCCGGCCGCCAACTTCTGCGGCGAAGACAGCTTCGCTTACAGGGCAAGCGACGGCAAGGGCGGGAGCGGTGAAGCCTCGGTAAGCGTAGCGGTAGCTTGCGTCAACGACGCCCCGGTGGCGGGCCACGGCTCTGCTGTTGTAGCTGAAGGCTCGACAATCGCCATCGACATGCTCCCCTTTGCCAGCGATGCGGATGGCGACGCTCTGACCTTTGCAATCGAAACGCCGCCGTCGCATGGCGACGTGGCGGCGGATGGGATGAGAGTTCACTACACGCCGGCGGTCGGCTTCAGCGGCAATGACAGTTTTGCCTATACGGCCGGCGACGGCCAAACGAATTCAAATGTCGGCACAGTTTCGATTTCGGTTGTTTCAAACGCAGCCGCTCTCAGTGAATTGAGCATTAATCCGACGAGCGTGAGGGGCGGGCGAAGTTCGACAGGGACGGTCTTGTTGTCCGCTCCGGCGCCTCCGGGCGGAGTGAACGTGACGCTGACGGACAATTCAGCCTATGTCTCGACGCCCGGCTCGGTCGCAGTGCCGGAAGGCGCCACTGCCGCGACCTTCAGCATATCGACCCGATATGTTTTCTGGGCGACAACCGCCGCCATCACCGCCAGCTGCAATGGCGCTCAGCGGAAGGCTCAACTGAGAGTGACGCGCTGATTCAACTTTCTCTTCGCCACTGGCGACGTGAACGCATAGCAGCGCTCAGAGCCCGTCAATGAACAGCGCTATTCATTGACGGGCCTTTATTTCTTCCTCGCGGCGGGGACGGATTTCTTCAACTGAACGACCACTTCGGATGGCTTCACCCCCTTAATGGACACGAGGCCGTTCCAGTTCTTGACGAAATGGATTTCGGGTTTCACTCTGACGGGCAGATCGGCGCCGCTCAGAGTTTTGGCGTCTATCGCGACTCTAAAATCCGAAGACAAGATGCCGCCGATCATATTTTCAGGGGCGTTCACCTGAATGGAGACGTTTCTGGGGGCTGTCGTGTACGCCGGATTGTCGACCACAACCGGCGCTCGTGAAATAGTGAAAAGCCTCCGGCGGGGTCCGATCTGGAAATCAGCCTGAACGGGATTGTTCAGCGATGTTCGAACGAAATTGTCCTTCAGATTGAGGTTGACATAGAAACGCTCGGACTGCTTCAACTCTCGCAGCGAGACAGTTTCGGTCAGCGCGGCGGTGAAAGGCTCAATGTGCGACCGGGGCCCGCTGACGATCACAAAAGAAGGCTTGATCGTCTTTGCGTAAATTTCATAGCCGCGGGCCGGCTCTCCCTGGACCGGCACGGCGATCGGCACTTCTTTTGAGATTGTCTGCTCCAGGACTATCGAGACCCTCGACGGATTCACATGCAGGACTTCGATGCCGGATCCTTTGGGAACCCGGACGTTTTCCGGGCTCAGCTTGATGACATGCTCTCCTTCTTTGTTTCCCTGCAGATCAATGATGCAGTTCGGAAGCGGCTGGCTGAACCACATGTTCGTAAAAGCGGCGCCTCGCATCGTCACTTCGACGGTCGAGGGACGTTCGTTTGTGGTTTCCATATGACGGGGCAGTTGCACTTCGAGCGGGACTGCGACGACTCTTTCCGGCCCGGGTTCGCCGCGGACGAACAGCCACAAAACCAGAGACAGCAGAAGAGCCGTGGTTTTCAGAGACCAGTTTTCCAGGAGGATTTCCTTGATGGAGCGCTTCATACGGCTTCCGGACGCTGGTTGACCAGCTGAGACAGCCGGGCGATCGAGCGGCTCTCCATCGAGTTCTGGAGCGCCGCCCGGAGGCTCGCGCCGGCGAGGTTTCGAGTAATCTCGCCGCCCAGCGCCAGGGAAATGGCGCCTGTTTCTTCCGATATGATGATTGCAACGGCGTCGGTTTCTTCAGTGATCCCGATGGCCGCGCGGTGACGGGTGCCGAGCTCTTTGCTGAGATAGGGATCCAGGGTGAGCGGCAGAAAGCAGCCGGCGGCGATAATCCGGTTTTGCTGCACGATCACGGCGCCGTCGTGAAGCGGGGTGTAAGGGCTGAAAATGGTGACCAGGAGGTCGTACGTCAGGACGGCGTCCAGGGCGATCCCGCTTTCCACATAATTTTTTAAGCCGATGTTGCGCTCTATGACGATCAGGCCGCCAATTTTTTTCGAAGCCAGCGTTGTGGCCGCCAGAACGATCTCTTCATAATAGCCTTCATTTTCCCGGCGGCGGTGTCTGCCGAACAGGGTCGTGGCCCCGATATTGGCCAGGCCTCGTCTTATTTCGCTTTGGTAGAGCACGATAACGGCGAACACAATGTAGGTCAGGATATTGGAAAGCAGCCACTGAACCGCGGCTAACCTGTAATACCGCGTTACCCAGTAAAACATCAGGAGCATGACGATTCCGAATGTCATCTGCACGCCCCTGGTGCCGCGCATCAGGAGCAGAAAGCGATAGAAGATATAGGCGACCAAGGCGATATCGATGACGTCTCGAATCGAGAATGGAATGAATCGGAAAAATTCCAGTAATGAATCCATCGGCAGGCTGCTCCTTTTGGCCGCTTTTGAAGATGCCGATCGCCCGACAATGACTGAAAAGCTTATATGCGGAATTCAGACAATGGGCCCTGACCGAATAATGGCGTCTGTGACGTCCGCAACCTCACGAATGGCCGCAACGTCATGCACCCGAACAATGTGCGCGCCAAAAACAATGGATGCGGCAACGGTAGCGCCGGTTCCCAAAACCAGTTCGCCGGCTGGTTTTTTTAAAATGGAACCAATAAAAGATTTTCTCGATGTTCCCACGAGAATGGGAAATCCGGCGGCGGCTAAACGATCCAGGTTGCGCAGGATCTCAAAATTTTGAGCCGCCGTTTTCCCAAACCCGATGCCCGGATCCAGCACTATCTTATCGGAGGATACACCAGAGTTTTGAGCGCGCGCAACCGCATCTTTAGCCCAAAGCTCGATATCTTTCAAAATGTCAGGGCTTGCCGGCAAGGTTTGCATGTTGTGCGGCGTCCCGCGCATATGCATCAGAACGACGACGGCGCCATAGCGAGCGGCCACGGCGCCGATTTGCGGATCTTTCTGAAACGACGTGATGTCGTTCAGGATCGACGCGCCCCTTTCCAGGGCGGCGTGTGCGACCCCCGATTTTGAAGTGTCGACGGAGATCGGCAAAGGATACCGGCCGCTCAAAGACTCCAATATCGGAACGACCCGCTGCAGTTCCTCTTCTTCTCCGACTCCGGTTGAACCCGGGCGGGTCGACTCGCCTCCGATATCCAGGATGTCCGCTCCTTCTTTCGCTATTTCCCAGGCCCGGTCAATCGCCGCATTGAGCTCGAAATATCGACCTTTATCGGAAAAAGAATCCGGCGTGGCGTTCAGGATTCCCATAATCAGCGTCCGGTTTCCGAGTTCCAGGACTTTGTTCCCGGCCGCAAGCCTGAAGGTTTTGCGAAGCGATTCCGCCATAAGGTTGTTCCTCGTTTCCTGCTCTAAAATAAAAACGCCACGGATCCAGCGGATTTTGTGGAGAGGAATTTGAATCTCGGCAAAATCCGTGGTAGCCGTGGCCGTTTTCCGCTTTTACGAAAGGGTTATGCCGGAGCGGGCTTCCCCTTCGGATTGATCAATTGCGGAAGATGAGAGTGTCCGGAAGTCTTTTCTTTCGCCGACTGGCCCTGGGAATCCGAATCGGAAATCGCCGCCCGGGGCTTCAAAGGCTGACCTTTGATAAGCGCCTCGATCTCGCAGTTGTCCAGGGTCTCGAATTCCAGGAGAGCCTCGGCCAGACGAATCAGGCTTTCTTTATTTTCCTCCAGGATTTTGTTTGCGCGGGCGTATCCCTCTTCAACAATCCGTTTCACTTCCTGGTCGATTTGAATCGCCGTGTCCTCGCTGTAGTCGCGGTGTTGTGCGATTTCACGGCCGAGGAATATCTGTTCTTCCTTTTTGCCGAATGCCAAGGGGCCCATGGCCGGGCTCATTCCCCACTCGGTCACCATTTTCCGGCTTCTTTCAGTGGCGACTTCGATATCGTTCGCCGCGCCTGTCGTTTCCAGGTCAAGAAAGATTTTTTCCGCGCAACGCCCGCCCATCAGGATGGCGATCTGGCCTTCGACGAACTCCTTCGTATAATTATGCTTGTCCGTTTCCGGGAGCTGCTGGGTCAATCCCAAGGCCATGCCTCTTGGGATGATCGTGACTTTATGAAGCGGATCGCTGCCGGGAACCATATAAGCGACGAGCGCGTGCCCTGCTTCATGATAGGCGGTCACTTTCTTGTCGGCTTCCGTAATGACCATGGACTTCCGTTCCTTGCCCATCAGGACTTTGTCCTTTGCGCCCTCGAAATCGCTCATGGCCACGACTTTTCGGCTGTAACGCGCGGCGTTGAGGGCCGCTTCATTGACGAGATTGGCGAGCGAGGCGCCGGAAAATCCCGGAGTCCCTCGCGCTATCACTGAAACGTCGACGTCGTCGGAAATGGGTATCTTGCGCGTATGGACTTTTAATATGCCTTCCCTCCCGCGTATATCGGGGAGCGGAACCACAACCTGACGGTCGAATCGTCCGGGCCGCAACAACGCCGGATCCAAAACGTCGGGACGGTTGCTCGCCGCAATGAGAATGACTCCGTCATTGGATTCAAACCCATCCATTTCGACCAGCAGTTGATTGAGGGTCTGCTCTCTCTCATCGTGGCCACCGCCCAAACCTGCGCCCCGATGCCGTCCGACCGCGTCAATCTCATCAATAAAAATAATGCACGGCGCGTTCTTCTTGCCTTGTTCGAAAAGATCCCGAACTCGGCTGGCACCGACTCCGACAAACATCTCGACGAAATCCGAGCCGCTGATGGAGAAAAACGGCACATTGGCTTCGCCGGCAATGGCGCGGGCCAGAAGCGTCTTGCCTGTGCCCGGAGGTCCCATAAGGAGCACTCCCTTAGGAATGCGCCCGCCCAGTTTTTGAAATTTCTGGGGTTCCTTAAGGAATTCGATTATCTCGGTCAGCTCCTCTTTGGCTTCCTCCACCCCTGCGACATCCTTGAACGTTACCTTTTTCTGCTGGCTCGACATGAGCCTGGCTCGACTTTTGCCGAAAGAAAGAGCTTTGTTTCCCCCGCTCTGCATCTGACGCATCAGAAAGATCCAGAAACCGATCAGAAGAATGAAGGGAAGCCAGGAGGACAGGAAAACATACATGAAGGATGAGTTGGACGACTTTTCAAATTTTACCTTCACCTGGTGATCGTTAAGATCCTTTACCAGATCCAAATGCTGGTCGGAAGGGATGATGGTCTTAAACTTCCTGCCGTTATTGTCCACCCCATCCAATTCTTCATTCAAAATCTTGACCGATTGGATCTTCTTGGATTTCACTTCCTGGTAAAAAACCGTAAAGTCCTTCTCTTCAACATTAACATCGCGAATGTTGTAGAAAAGCTGCCAGAGCAGGACCAGCGACACGACTATCGCCAGCCAGACCAGAATGTTTTTCAAATTGGTGCTCAAATGAGAAACCTCCCGTGGGAATTTCGCGCCTGAGAAAAAACGCCGGCAGCCGCGTGAGCTGCCGATAAATCCCCTTTCTATTATACCAGAGCTTTTATAAAAGTATCATGACAATGGCAATCCTTCCATAAGCCGGAACGCAAATGACAGCACACAAATAATGATACGATTCAAATCGCAGGATTGCACTCCGGACATGAAGAATTCTTTCCTGCTTCCCATCAATTACAGCGTCAGGCCCCGGATTTCGTATTGCATTCGAGCGCTACGCACATATCCGATTCGGTTTTGGCTTCGTACCCTCTCGCCGGTCTAAAGCCAGGGATCCAAATAACATCGCCTCCTACAACAACCATCGGCAAAAGCGGGCGCAGAGCTGAAGGAATCTTTCGGTCAATCAGCATCTTTTTAACTTTCCGGCGGCTCGGGCTTCCGTAGCGATCGCCGGGTTTTTTAGACCGAATGGTAAGAATTCCAGGCAGTGCCGCCGGATCAAGGAAAGTCCTGGTTGCGGATTTTTCAGTCAACAGCTCTTTGGACGTCTTGCAGATTGTTGCGGCAACAACTGCATCTATCTCCGGGACGAGGCATTGACCTGGGACCGGGAGTGTATAGCTAAACTCAATAATTGGAAATGGTTGGCGTTTCATTATCCAAATGCGGTCGAACTGGCGGACGCCGATGTTTCCGTTCGGCAGCAAAACTTGAGACCCGCTGCGGCTCATCCCGCAGAGCGACAGCAGGCTGTCTATTTGTTGCGAAGCAATTCCGGTCAACGATCCCAGCCAGGATTTAAGAGCGAATCGCAGGATTTGTTTTTGCAGCGCCGGGTGGAGTGCGGATAAATTATGAACCGGCAAAGAAATGCCTCCCTTTTCCTTTTGGTGGATGGCTTCGAAGGCGGTTTGAGCTTCGGACTCCATAAACAGCCAGGTTTCGCTTGCCAATTGCGCCATGCGACCGAGCGTGCGGACCAGCCGCGGATTAAAATCCTCTTCCAGACGCGGCAGAAGCTCGTGACGGATGCGGTTTCTCGTATGGGAAAGGTCTTTATTCGTCGAATCTTCTCTGCAGGACGCTCCCTGTTCTTTCAAATAATCCATTATTTCCGATCGAGTGCATTCCAACAGCGGCCGGACGATCATTCCTCCAAGAACGGGATGAATTGCAGACAAACCCTGAATGCCGCTGCCGCGCAAAAAACGGATCAGGACGGTTTCGGCCTGATCGTTTTGGGTGTGACCGACGGCGATTTTCTGAGCGTCCAACGAAGTTGCCGCTTTGCGAAGGAAGCCGTAGCGAGCCCGCCTGGCGAGCTGTTCAAGGTTTTCTTTTGTCTCGGCCGCCTGTTTTTTAACCTCGATAATGTCCGAAACGAATGGGAGCTTCCTATCGAAACTCATCCTGCGCACAAAATCCTGGTCCTCATCGCCTTCATTCCCTCGAATGCGATGGTTCAAATGAGCCACGGCTATGGATATGCCGAGTTCGGGCGCCAATCGATTCAAACACAGTAAAAGAGCCGTTGAATCCGCGCCCCCCGAAACCCCCACAAGCACGCGCTCGCCCGGCGACAGCATCTTGTATTTCCGAATGGTTTTCCAGACCTGGATTTCCATTGGGTGGAGTTTCGTCGGCATTTTTCCCTTTTACCATACAGCCGCTGCAAATAAAACCTGTTCTGGTTTTAGAGGACGATTCCTTGTAGCCCTCAGTTCCGAGTTCCGGCTTAAATGCCTCGATTGGCTGATGGGAAAAGTCTTCCTTTTAAAAGCGCCGGGATTGGCAGTCCCGGTGCAAGTCTATAACTCTGAACCGGGAACTCTGAACCGGGAACCGGGAACTTGCTATGATATAATCTATTTTTTTAATGGGGGAGAGTCATGGCTTTTCCGGTTGTCCGCCTGAGACGGCTTCGCATGAATGAGATGGTCCGAGACATGGTTCGGGAAACGCGTCTTTCGCCGGAGCAGTTCATTTACCCGGTGTTTGTTTGTCCCGGGCGGGGGGTAAAAAAAGAAATTTCTTCAATGCCCGGGAATTACCACTGGTCTGTCGATACTCTTGTGGGAGAGGCGCTTTCCTTGAAGTCTCTGGGAATCAAGGGGATCATGATTTTCGGCGTCCCTGAAAAAAAGGATGATGCGGCCACCTCCGCTTATGACGACCATGGCGTCGTGCAGCAGGCTGTACGGGCGCTTAAGAGAGAGGCGCCGGGAATGGTGGTGATAACGGATGTTTGTCTTTGCGAATATACGTCCAACGGCCATTGCGGTTTGGTATCCGGCGAGGAGATCTGCAATGATTCGACTCTGCCGCTGCTGTCGAAGACTGCGCTTTCTCATGTTAAAGCGGGAGCGGACATTGTGGCGCCATCCGACATGATGGATGGAAGGATCGGCGCGATTCGCTCGGCCCTCGACCAGAATGGCTTTCAAAACACGCCGATACTCTCTTATGCGGTCAAATATGCTTCCGGATATTACGGGCCTTTCCGGGAGGCGGCCGACTCTGCGCCGGCTTTCGGCGACCGGCGCAGCCACCAGATGGATCCGGCAAACGCCCGCGAAGCGTTGAGGGAAGTGGAGCTTGACATTGAGGAAGGCGCCGACATTCTGATGGTTAAGCCTGCCGGGCCTTATCTGGACGTCATAAGAATGATCCGGGACCGCTGCCCCCACACGCTTGCCGCCTATCAGGTGAGCGGCGAATACTCCAGCCTGACGGCGGCAGGTCAGATGGGATGGCTGGATCTGCCTCGGGTCATGATGGAATCTTTGATCGGCATTCGCCGTGCGGGAGCGGATCTTATCTTTACTTATTTTGCCAAGGAAGCCGCCAGGCTTCTTTCCTAATGTCTGATGATTATTGGAGCAGTCCAGTGAAACGTTCGAAAGCTTTATTTTCTCGTGCTCAAAACAAAATCCCCGGAGGGGTGAACAGCCCGGTTCGCGCTTTCCGAAGCGTAGGCGGCGAGCCGCGCTTCATCAAATCGGGGAAAGGCAGCCGCGTTGTCGACGTCGATGACAATCAATATATAGATTATCTCGGATCCTGGGGGCCGCTTATTCTGGGGCACTCCCCCGCACCGGTCAGGGAAGCGCTCTGCAAGCAGATAGTCTTGGGAACCAGTTTTGGAGCGCCGACTGAAAACGAAGTCGTGCTGGCGGAGATGATTGTGGAGGCGGCGCCTTCCATAGAAAAAGTGCGGCTGGTCAACTCGGGCACGGAAGCGACGATGAGCGCTTTGCGGCTGGCGCGGGCGTTCACCGGCCGCAACAAAATAGTCAAGTTCGACGGGTGCTATCACGGGCATGTCGACAGCTTGCTGGTTAAAGCCGGATCGGGCGTTGCAACTCTGGGCTTGCCCGACAGCCTGGGAGTCACGCCGCAGGAAAGTGGAAATACAATATCCGTTCCCTACAACGACATCGAAATGGTTCAACACGCGCTCGAGCGGCATCGCGCGGAGGTCGCCGCCATCATTGTCGAGCCTGTGGCCGGCAATATGGGGACAGTGACGCCGGCGGCGGGATTTCTGCAGCGGCTGCGCAAGCTCACACGGGAACATGGCGTTCTTTTGATTTTCGACGAGGTGATCACGGGATTTCGATTGGCCTATGGAGGGGCTCAGGAGCTGCTGAAGATCAAACCGGATTTGACCTGTCTCGGGAAAATCATCGGAGGCGGCCTTCCGGTCGGGGCATATGGCGGCCACCGGGAGATAATGAAATGGGTCGCTCCCGAAGGGCCGGTTTACCAGGCGGGCACTCTGTCGGGCAATCCCCTGGCGGTTGCCGCGGGCATTGCCGCTTTGAAAACGCTGAAGAAGGAGGGCGCTTATCAGAAACTCGAGCGTTTGACGGACGAATTGACGTCGGGGCTGCGCAAAGCCGCGGAGGATGCGGGGGCAGTGGTGCAGATCAACGCCATCGGATCCATGTTTACGGTATTTTTTGCGTCTTCGCCCGTCAGGGATTTTCAATCGGCCAAGGCCAGCGACAGCGCAAAATACGCCAGATTTTTTCATGCCCTGCTGGGCAAGGGCGTGTATTTCCCTCCGTCTCAGTTTGAAACTTGTTTTGTTTCACTGGCGCACACCAGGAAAGACGTCCATGAGACAATTCTTGCCGCCCGCGAAGCGTTCAGAATCGCCGCTTCATGAGCGGCTTGCGGCCGCGAAATATGCGCAAAAACAGAAACAGACCATTCGCGCGTTCCGCAGTCAGATTATTGCCGCGCCGCTTGCGTTCTTGTCGGGCCTCGGCGCCGATGAGCGGACCCTTATCGAGACGATTCTGAATCCTTCATTTTTTTCGACCGTGAGAATGAAGTCCTGGTAGCGCACGCTTTCGCCTTCGAGCAGGAGGCGGCCGGTCAAAGCCTCAAGAAATCCGGCGAGGGTTGTATAGGACTGAGCTTCGGGGATTTTTTCTTCGAAGAACCGGTTGAAGTCTCGGACCGGCAGGTTTCCGGCGATGGAGTACAGGTTGGGGCCGAGTTCGCGGATCGCCTCGATCTCGGTATCGTGTTCGTCGCGAATTTCCCCGACGATTTCTTCAAGCAGGTCTTCCAGCGTTACGATGCCCTCGACTCCTCCGAATTCGTCCACCACGATGGCCATATGCAGGTGCATCGATTGAAGCTGTCGAAGCACAATATCGAGTCGCGCGCTGTTCGGGACGAAATGAACGGGACGAAGAAGCACCTGCAGATGAATGGCCTCCACTTTCTGCATATACTGCAGCAGGTCTTTGACATTGAGAATGCCGACCGGGTTGTCGAAATTCTGGCGGTAGACAGGGATGCGGGAGTAGTTGGTTTTATGGATTACGCTGAGGATTTCCGGCAGGGGATCGTTGATTTCAACGGCCGTGACTTCGATTCGGGGGATCATGATTTCGCGAACCTGTTTCGCGCCGATCTCGAAGACATTGTGAAGCATCTCTTTCTTTTCGTCCGGCACGGCAGCTTCGCTGGAGCCGGCGATCATCGCCTTTATTTCCTCCTCGCTCATCGTATGAGCGAATGGGCTCACGGTTGAACCCAGGCCAAGAATTTTCACGATCTGATTGGCCGTCCAGGCGGCCGATCGGGCGAAAGGGAAAAGAAGCAGGATAACGATCTTGACCGGAACAAGAAGCGCAGAAGCCATTTTTTCCGGATGGACTGCGGCGATGATCTTGGGAGTCAGTTCGCAAAAGATAAGGACGATGATAGCGAACGCCAGGGATCCCGCAAGCGTGGCTATTTCATTATATTCTTTGGCGATGTAGTTTGTAAGAATGTAGCTGACGAGGCCGGCTGCGGCTATTTCCGCCACCGTGACGCCAAACAGGATCACTCCGAGGAGCTTGTCGGGATTGGAGACGATCTCCTTGATTGCTTCCGCTTTTTTGTCTCCCGATTCCGATAAATACTTCAACCGGACGCGGTTGACAGCCATATAGGCGGTCTCGGCTGCTGAGAAGAATACTGAGAGGCCCAGGAGAAAAAGGATGAGAAATATTAACAACAGCAGGGATGACAATTTTTAGACGGACGTCCTTGCCGACCGTGTATAGGCCTCCGACAGCACGCGGTCTATTTGATCTTCGACGGATTTCTCGTTCAATCCACGAACGGTTGCCACTTCGCTGATGATAAGTTGTTTGGCCCGATCCAGCATTCGCTTTTCGCGAAACGACAAACTTTTCCTGTAGCTCAAGTAAACGAGGTTTTTCAGAACCTCGGCCACCTGGAAGATGGAGCCGGTGCGCATCTTTTCGGAGTGGTCTTTATAGCGGCCTTTCCAATCCGCTTCGGGTTCGTAAAAATCTTCTTGAAGGAGCTTGAACAGCCCGTCGACGTCGGCTTTTTTTATAATCCTTCGCAGTCCGACGCTTTTTACATTGGCTGTCGGGACCATGACAAGAGATGAATTGGAGTGGATCCTGAGCATGTAAAACTCTTCAGGGGCGCCATTGACATCCCGACGGCTTACCTCCTCGATAATGCCCACCCCGTGATTGGGATAGACCACTTTTTCTCCTATGCGGAAATCCATAATGCCTCCGGAAACTTTGCATTATATCAAAAAATTCGGGTTTATTCAAATAAGGCATGGCGCACGCACGGCGATTGACTCCGGGGGAGCGGTTAGGCTACTATTTGCGACCACGCAGGTTTTTGCGCCGAAGTGGCGGAACTGGCAGACGCACGGGACTCAAAATCCCGCGGTACTTAGTACCATGAGGGTTCGACCCCCTCCTTCGGCACTCTTCGGAATCGACCTGATGCATTCGACGCATGAACTTCCGCCTGAGATTTTCCTTTCGAACATCCCGAAGCCGGTTTTTTCCAAAGGAGAAGCAGAAGCTTCATGAATAATGCGAGCTAGGCTTGCGGCGTTTCCCGAGGAATGAAGCTTTTGCGGACGACGAACGCCCAGGCGCACAAGCCTGCCGCCAGCAGGATGAAGACGCCGGCCCGCCATTGCAGGCTTGTCCGGGAAAACCACGGGGCGGCCAGCGAGGAAACGGCGATAAATCCGCCAACCCAGGCCAGATTCACGAGAAAATCTTTTTTGTAGGGCCATTGGCCATGAATGCGCGTCTGCAGGCAAAACAGGATGACCGCCTGCAGGACGGTGACGAATAGCGACAGCAGCGCGGCGCCCGTCATCCCATAGGCTGGGACGAGCAGCGACCCACCGGCCGCCATAAGGCCCATCAGTGCAATGTTCTGTTTAAGAAGCAGGGAGCTTTTCCCTAAACCGAGCAGGGCCTGATAGGATATTCCGGAAAACCCTCCCGCGAGATTGGACGCCGTGAGCAGAATGAAGGCCGTTCCGTAATTGGCGAACTGCGCGCCTGAAATGGACAGGATTTCGCGATAAAAGCACGCTAAAAACAGCGCGACGGCCAGCTGCAGACTCGAAACCATATGAGCGGAGTAGGTCAAAACTTCGGGCAGTTTCTCACGGATGGAACGCTCCTCCATTCCGCTGACGACCGGAACGATCAGCGGATCGTAACTCTCGCGAACTTTGCGGACGCCGTTCGCCAGCATCTGCATCACTCCGTAGACGCCCGCTTCCGAGGGGCCAATCAGCCATGCCACCAGCCACAGATCCATGCTGGACAATCCTGCCGAAGCCCAATTGCCCAATGCCAAAGGAGCCGAATACTCCAACAATCTGCGTTCAGGGATAAAGCCGGCGTCCGACAAGCCTGGCGGGAAGAATTCTTTCATCCGCCAAAGAACAATCAGGGCGCAAAGCCAGTTTGCCGCGAAAAGGCCCCAGGCCAGCGAGTGGGGAATTTTGAGAAAAAACATTAAAATGGCAAAGACCGGCAGAAGCCCGATGGAAAGCGAACTGCCATAAAATGCGTTATATTGAGGCTTGCGTATCCCGTCCATGCAGCCGCAAGCGCAGTCCAGAGCCACCATTCCGGGAATGCTCGCAAGGCAGACAAGCAGAAGAGCCGGGGGGATTCTGCGCAGATCTTCCGGCATCCGATCGTCGAAGAACAGGAATGCCATTCCAAGCAACACGGAACCGATAACGCCGCATGCCACGGCGAACAGCATGGCGTTCCAGACCGCCGCGCTCCGCAATCCGCCTTCCGCCTGTCGGCGCGGAATCCACCATGCCAGCCCGCGCTTAAAACCGAAGCTGAAAAGCTGCCTGCACACCGAAATGACAGAGCGGAGCGAAACGAAGGCTCCGAAAATTGCGGGCGGAAAAAAGCGGGGAAGCAGAAGCACCAGCGGGGAAAGGGCCGTTCGAAGGACCATTCCCGCCATGTGGATGAGGGATCCTCGAAATATATAACGGGAATCGGACATGTTCAGTCGGCTTCCTGATCGATTGTTCCGGCGCCCGGCGATTCGTCGCAAGGGGCGCCGAGCCCTTTTTCACGCATCACACGTTCGAAATAGTCTTTATCGGACAGTGGAATGTTGTTCAAACACGCGAACGGCGTTTGAGAAAACCGCACCTTTTTCCAAAGCTTCTTCCTGCTCGAAAAATAAGCGGTGAAGTCAAACATCTCGAATTTCTTGTGTCTGGAAAAATATTCGGGGAAGCGCAAGCGGTCTCCGGGATTCCATTTCCGCTCAAGAGTGTAGGCCAGGGGGCTGTACCAGAAAAGTCCCGGAACCACGAACCGATGCCTTCTGTTGGCGTCCAGTGAATCTGCAAATTCTTCTTCAATACGAAGCGCCGTTTCGACGCGGTAAATGTGTGTAAAATGCCTTGGCGCGACGATCTCGCTCCAATGCAGGCGATACGGACTGCCTTTCAACAGCTTGTAGGCAGTGGATATGAGTTGGGTGAAAGAATTTGCAAGCACAGACGCATAGTTTGAAGGCAGAAATCGGGAAGCAAGGTGCATGCACCGGCGTGTCGCGGCATGGCAGACGTTTAAATCAAGGTTCAGATTCCCGGCTTCGCTCCGGGCGATAAAAGCGCTCTCGGGAACGCGGGCAAAATGCATGAAATCGTCGTTGTTGTACAGGAATATTTCGGAAAGACCGTCAATGCGATGGAGAAAGGATTCTATCGTCACGGAGTTGAACGTCGGGAGATACTTGTCGGGGATTATATCCCGATGATCGATGATCTTCACCTTCCCGCTTTCAATGAGAGCGGCATCCACGGGCGGCGTCTGGGAGTCTGTCACGATGAATATGCGTCGGAGCCAGGGCATATATTTCAGTGCGCTTCTTATGCTGAAGCGAATCTCTCCGACATGGGAAAAGCGAGTATAGGCTTCCTTGACTGTAAGTTGGGCCTTCCCAACCGACGTCATGTAACGCCGCCGTTTCTCGGCATGCGCAGGATCCCCGTCTACGTAAGTGTAAACAAGGTCTGTCGGGAATCGATATCCTGATGAATTATTCTCGGTGCGCACGGTCCTATTTTGTCCTAATCCGGAGGGAGCTTCGAGCAATCCCAGATCCTATCCCGTTTGCCGTCCAGAAGCAGCCTGTAGGCGAGAACGTATTTATCCTTAATGGCATCGATCAAAAAGTGTTTTAAAATCCGCTCCTTCATGCGCATGCCTGTCTCCAGCCGCAGGCTTTTATTCCTGACAAGCCGGATCATAATTTCCGAAAGCGCTCGAATGTCGCCGGGTTCATGCAGAAATGCCCGTCCGGATTCCCCGACGAGGTTTTCGGTCCCCCCCACCCGAGTGCTTACGATCGGCAGGCCGACAGCCATCGCTTCGAGCACAGAATTCGAATTCCCTTCTTCATAGGAAGGCAAAACCAACATGTCCCCTGCAGCCAGTACACTCTGTACATCGTCGGCATAGCCGCACAGTTTCACCGAGTCTGTCAGCGACTTCACGGCAATGGCTTTTCGGATCCGGGATTCCATCCGGCCCTGTCCGAATAATTTCAATTCGGCGGCGATTTTCCCATTGGCCGCGATGAACATTTCCCAAGCGTCCAGCAGGTCGAATATTCCTTTTTTGTGCGCCAGCCTGCCCAGGAAGACAATATTCAGGCGCTCCCGCCCGCTCTCGACATTTCTGGAGAGCGTCGATTCCGCCGCAATTCCGTTTGTAATCCTGAAAATCCTCGATTCAGGATATCCGACCGATTTCATTGCCTGGACGCTGTTTCCCGACATGGCGACAATGGCATCCGCCGACGAACGAAAAACCCTGCTGCGCATCGATCCAAACAGCATTTTGCAGGACTCGGAAAATCGGTACACGCCGATATCGGGAATTTTTTGAAGCGTTTTCTTTCCCAGCGTCCGCGCTGTCAAAAGGGCGAGGATTCCATCGATTCGGATCGTGTGAACGTGGACAATGTCGTAGTCCTTTCTTCTGGAGAACATCCAAAACGGAATGAGCCATTGAGAGATAGCATTGAAAATCCTGAAAATTCCGGAACCCAAAGACAGCCGTACGACTTCGCAGCCATGCTCCCATGCTTTCGTTTTATCTTCGGCGCGGAAACGTCTTGCGGCAACCAGAACGGCATGTCCGTCTTCCGCCAGCGCCTTGGCAAGAAGATAAGCCTGTTTTTCCAAGCCCCCCATGACAGGAGGCGGGAAATGAGGCACAACCATTAATATTCGGAGCGCATGGCGGATTTCTGTTTTCTGAGACATTGGCGGCTTGTCATTCCTGAGATTTGATTGCAGCCAGCAGGTCCAGTTTCCGCACCCGCCGGACGGCCAGCAGATGTCCGGTCAGCGCAAAAAGCCCGGTTGCGGCGACAGACATCAGAATGGCGCCGGGGTATAGAACGACCGGCCACAAAAAGGTGTCGGTGCTCATGGCGCGAAGGTAAAAGGAGCCGATTCTGAACGACAGCGGCAGCCCGATGGCGAGTCCGACCGCAAAGGCCAAAACAACATCATTCAGCAGCATTGCGGCGATATCGCGGCCGGTCCAGCCGAGGACTCTCAACGTAGCGATTTCCCTTCTTCGTTCGATGTACGCCATCAGCGAATTTTTGTACACAATCGCCCCGCCGATGACCAGCGAGAAGGCTGTCATTACCAGGCTGAACCACGTAATCGCTTCGGTCAGCTTGGCGGCGTTTTGATATTGCTCCCGTTGGCTGAGGATCGCCGAAATTTTTGGGATCCGGACCAGACGTTCTTCAAGCGCGCGAAAACTCGTTTCTCTTCCCCGGAGCATGACAGCGCTAACCAGGTTGCGGGCGCCCAGGAGGTTTGATGCCTGTGCAATCGAGACGATGGAGTGCCCGCCGATGTTCATTTCCGCTATGGATTGGACGAGCAGAGCGCTTCTCTTTGCCGAGCCGCTTTCACCTTTGATTTCAACGACGACGCTGTCGCCGGGGGACAGACTCAGTTCCTCGGCCGCAAGGCTGCTCAAAATTATCCCGTCCCGCGGAATTTCGAGAGCCCGGCGGTTCGAGTCATAGACCTTTTGAAACTTTCCTGAAGGATCCAGACCGACCATGACTTCATTTCTTGTCTCGGCATACGCCCCGATCGAATCGCTTCTGAAAAGCTTGACGGGAATCTCCAGCGAGCACTCCATTCCCGCAACCTCCGGCCATGAGGACCAGTAGGACATATCGGACTTTGAAATCGGGGATGAAAGCTTGACCATGTAGTCATACCTGTTTTCATCCAGGAAATGGCGTTTCAGCATGGCATCGCGTGAATCGGCGAAGCGAAGCGTGACCATCAACATGCCAAGGCAAATCATTATTCCGAGAGTCACCGAAACAAAGCGTCCCGGATTTCTCGAGATAGATCGGAGCGACATTTTCCAACGGCCTGAAAAAGCGCTCCAGAAGGGGAGCAGCCTTTCGATCAAGGTCCGTTTCTGGGCCGGCGGCAAATCGATCCGGAAGGCGGCTGCGGGATCGATCCGGGCAATTTCATACAAAGAAAATATTCCGGCCGAGAGCGGCGCCGCCATGCTGATCAGGGATGTTTTCAGCAGTATCGGCAGGTTTATGCTCCATCGTTCAATGGAAATGTCGATTGCCCGGGCAAACAAGGTCGACAGGAGAGCTTTCAGCCCGCATCCGCCCAAAATCCCCGCGGCTGCTCCTGAAATGCCGACGATGAGCGGAGGTATGGCGTAAATCAGGATTATGTTGCGGGAGTCGTACCCGAGCGCTTTCAGGATCCCGATCTGACGCCGTTCGGCTCGGATCATGCGGCGAATCAACAGAGCCTGCATCAGCAGCGCCGCTGCGAATATCCAGGGAGGCAGCAGCGTTACGGCCAACTGGAGAGTCGTAATCTGGCTTTTAATGTAGCGATGGCTCGGATGATCCTTCTGAGGATGATCTCCTTTGAGCCCATACCTGCTCAGGATGCCTGCGATTCTTTCTGTTGTTTCAAGCGCTTCGCCGCCTGGAACCGTGCGCACCAGGAACTGATTCACTTCCCCCGGGGCGCCGAAGACGCTCTGAGCCGTTGCCCCATCGGTCAGAATGATCCCAAGCGCGCCCCATCCGGGAAACTCGAGAGAGCTTTTCTTCTTGTGCAGAAACTCGGGACCCGTGCAAATGCCGACTATTCTTAGCGCCGTGCGGCGTCCCTTGGCCAACAACTCGATCCTGTCCCCGGGGCGCATCCCGTGGGCGGCGGCATATTGCCGGTCGATCATCGCCTCCGGCTCGATAGCCCTGCTTCGTCCCAAATACCGCCCCTCGAGCACCTTGACGCGGTTGATTCCGATATCCGGCTGATTTTCGCAGCTGATCAGTCGGCCGGCATCCCGAGCGGAGCTGTTTCTTACAATTTTTACGCCGAGGTTTATCCGGGGAGCGACATCGAGGACGCCAGGGACCATTCTCAGTTTGGAGGCCAGGCTGCGGGGGGCGGACAAAACATCAAAATAGTGGTCTGCAAAGCGGCTTTCGCGATAAACCGCATCTCTGGAGGCAATCAGCCCGGCCAGAGTCGCATGGGCGCCGTAATAGCCCGCCACGGCGCCGGCGACCACGGCCGCCAGAGCCAGATACTGCCCGCGGGCGGAACGCAGGCTGCGCAGCGATTTTTTCAGCAGCGTTTTCATCTGAACTGCACCGGTGCTACCAAAGGACCTTTCCTGCCGGAATGGGCGAATTGTTCTCGATGATTTCAACGAGCCTGCCGCTTCTCAGGCGCAGCGCCCGATCCGCCATGGCGCCGATGGCGGTATTGTGAGTGACGATCACTACCGTGCTTCCCTTGCCGCGGGCGACTTGCTGCAGCAACGACAACGTTTGTCTGGCTGATGCGTCATCAAGAGCCCCGGTTGGCTCATCGCACAGGAGCATATCCGGCTTTTTCACGATAGCCCGGGCGATTGCGACCCGCTGCTGCTCGCCTCCGCTCAGCTGCGATGGAAAATGGTCGCAGCGGTCCGCCAAACCGATTTCGTCAAGCAGTTCCCGGGGAGAAAGCGGATCGGCGGCCAGTTCGGCGGCCAGTTCAATATTTTCCACAGCGGTCAGATCCGGAATCAGGTTGAAGGATTGGAAAACAAATCCGATATCGCGCCTTCGGTAATCGGTCGTCTCCCGTTCTCCGGCCGCGGATATCTCGCGGTCCCGGAACAGGATCCTGCCTGAATCGGGCCGGTCCATAGCGCCAAGCAGATTCAACAGAGTTGTTTTACCGGAGCCGCTGGGGCCTAATATGGCGAGGATTTCCCCGGCATGGATGTCGAGAGAAAAATCTTTAAGCGCGTGCACCTGCCCCCCGCCCATCGGATAGCTTTTGTTGACTTGATCAAGGCGACAGAGAACTCCACGCTTGCTTGTGCCGGTCGACTCCCCGGCTTCGACGCTCATATCTGTTCGGGTCTCCATTTATAAAAAGAGCCGGTAAACAATAGCAGTTGCTGGTATTTTCCGCAACCGTTCCCTCCCCTCGAAACCGAGCTTTCTCTCCACTATGGAACCGCCGTGTGCTATAGTTCACGGCTGCTCCATGTATTTATGCCGGCAATAAAAAAGCCGGGCTTATGGAACAAGCTTTTGTTATGACAGCACTTTTAAGAAAAGGCCTATTCCTGTTTCTGCTGGCAGCCGGGATATTGCTCGCCGGCTTTGCAATCCGTTACTCCCAAATCCATGAAGTCCGTGCTGTCGCCGTTAAGAAGGGCTCTATTCGTGAAACCGTAGAAGAAACCGGCCATGTTAAAACGGGAAAATCGTTCGACGTACAGACGCCTTTCGAGGGGCGCGTAATAAGTTTAAACGTATCGCTCGGCCAGACTGTCAAAGCCGGCCAGCCAATGATGGTCCTGCAGAGCCTTTCGGTTGAAACCCAGCTGGCTGAAATCGACGAAAATATCAAAGCGGCCGTTGCGGATCGAGACCATTGCATGGCGGCGTTGAAGGGAGCGCGAGCGGACCTGGAGGTCGCCCGCAAGGACGTGGAAAGAGAAGCCGGACTTTTCCGGGCGGGCGCCGTCAGCCGGGTGGAATACGAAGCCGTTGAGAACCATCTTCGAAAGAGCCATGACGCCATCGCATCGTTGGAGGCGAGTCTGGCGGCGGCGGAACATCGCCTGTCCGCGCTCCAGAGCAGGCAGAAAGGGATGGCGGCCCATGTGGAGGAGATGGCGATCGCAAGCCCGATCAACGCCAGGGTTCTTTCCCTCATGGTGAAAAACGGACAGGTGGTGCCGTCCGGGGCCACGCTGGCCACGGTCGGATCCCATGGCCATTTGGAAGTGTATGCGGAGATATTGAGCGATGAGATAATCCGGCTTCATATCGGCCAGGCGGCGGATGTTACGCTTGGATCGGACAAAGGCCAGACGATCACCGGCCGGATCAAGGAAATCTATCCGCAAGCCGTAGAGATTCTGTCTCCGCTTGGCGTGCTTCAAAGACGAGTGCCGATCGTTGTGGCGCTGGACGACAATGGCCTTCTCAAGCCGGGCTACGAGGTGAATCTCAGCATTTGCACCGCCAGCCGTGAAAATGTCCTGCTGGCGCCGAGGGAGGCGGTTTTTGTTGATAAGGATGGAGCTGAAACGGTAAAGACCGTCAAATCGGAACGCGTGGCTGTTCAAAAAATAGCCACAGGTTTGAAAAATCAGTTCTATGCGGAGGTTTTACAGGGACTCAGCGAAGGGGACCTTCTGATCGCCGACGGCAGCTTTGCTTGCCAAGATGGGGATCGGATAAGGCTGGCAAAAGAACAATAGCTTCAGGCGTTGAGAAGACCTGCGCTGGTTTGATCGAAAAATCCCTTCGCCTCCGGTCCTGGCCAGGACGCGAGCTTTTGCCAGAAGACCAAACCTGGCTTCGGAATGACCGAGCCCTGAATGACAGGCCGCAAAAACACTGGAGCGCTTAATTTTAATACCGTTGCATCCGTCCGATGCCGCTTCCCTTTTGCAGGTTGCTATGATCGAGAGCCGTTTGGAAGGCCATCAAAGAGTGAATGACATCCTGTTGGGGCCTCTGGAGCGTAAAGCGCTGGCCTGGTTCTGCGCACGGTTGCCGGCGTGGATCACTCCGGATGCTCTCACTGGAGTCGCTTTCCTTGCGGGCGTGATCATTGCCGCCAGCTATGCGCTGACCAATCTTTCCCGCGGCTTTCTCTGGCTTGCCAGCCTGGGGCTGATCCTTCACTGGTTTGGAGACAGTCTGGACGGTTCCCTGGCCCGATACCGCAAAATTGAGCGGCCCCGCTACGGCTATTTCATCGATCATTCCATGGATGCTCTTGTGGAAGTTATGATTGCCGTCGCCATCGGATTTTCTCCGTATGTCCGGCTTGATTGCGTGTTCTTCGCCTTGACTTCCTACCTGATGATGTCCGTTTCCGCCAGCATCACCGCCTGTGTAACCGGCGTTTTTCAGATTTCGTACGGGAAGCTCGGCCCTACCGAATTGCGGGCGACCATCATTGTCGCCAATACCCTATTTTTCTTTGTCGAGAATCCTGTCGTCGGATATCTGTATGGCCCGGTTACATTATGCGATCTGATTGCCATTGCCATCGCGATTTTTCTGATTCCGGCATTTATCGTGACGACACTGCGAACCGCCGTGAAGCTTCGGCGCGGCGATTCTTCCGGCCGGCGCCAATAGCGGCGCAATTCCTTTTGGGCGATAATGCCACTGGAGATCAAAAGACATGAGAATACTGCTGTTGGCCATGCCGGATACCGGAGACTGGCTCGACCATGTGATGAGGCTGCCTAATCTCGCCCTGGCGTCGCTGGCAGGGTCCATTGAAGGCCATGACGTCCGGATTCTCGATCTTGTGCTGGTCAAGGAAAACCTCAAGCGGTCGCTGGAACAGCATCTCGATTCCTTTTCGCCGGACCTTGTCGGCATGAGTTCCATGACCTTCCAGTTCGACACTATGATCCGGATCGCAAAATATATTCGCCGGAAGCTTCCGGGGGCAAAAATAGCGGCGGGCGGATACCATCCCACGCTGATGTACCATGAAATCGCCGCTGAAACTCCGGACATCCCGATCGATTTTATAATCCGCGGCGAAGGAGAGGCGACTTTTCGGGAGCTGGTCGAAAGCCTCTCTAAGTCCGCCTCCGATTTTTCCAGCATCGACGGGCTGAGTTGGCGAAACAGCAGCGGCGCATGGGCGCACAATCCCGAGCGCGCTCTGCTCAATTTGGAATGCCTTCCCTTGCCGGACCGGAGCGTTCGACTGGAAAAACGTTTTCATATCTTCGGAGAGAGGATCGATGTAATCGAAACATCGCGCGGCTGCCCCCTGCGCTGCAATTTCTGCTCGATCCGCAAGATGTACGGCGCCACCTTCCGTCCTTTTCCAATTGAGCGGATTGTGGCCGACCTGAAAAGCCTGAAGTCTGACGGGATCGGACTTGTTTTCTTTGCAGACGACAACATCACTTACAATGCAAACCATTTCAAATCCGTCTGCAAAGCCATCATTGAAAACGGTTTGAACGATTTGGAATATTCCATCCAGGCCAGCGCCCTCGGCATCGCCAAAAACCCCGATCTTGTCGAATTGATGGACCGGGCCAATGTCCGGTTGATAGAACTCGGGCTGGAATCGATGGACCCTTCCGTGATCAAGCTGATGAAGAAGGCCACCAGCATCGAGATAAACCGCGAGGCGGTTCGCCTGCTGAAAAAGCATCATATGTGCATTACCGCCCTGTTTATCATCGGCTTTCCTGATGACACCAGGCAATCGATTCAAAACAGTTTTCGAGATCTTATGGCGCTCAAGCCCGACGCCCTATACTGCCAGTTTATCACTCCTTACCCCAAGACCGAAATCCGCGAAATGCTCCTGGCGGAAGGCCTTGTGGCGAATCCTGACGATTTCAGCTCCTATGACGGCTATCACTGCAATGTCCGCACCCGCCATCTGAGCAGGGAAGAGCTCTGGAAAATTTTCACAAGGGAAAACATCAAAAGCTGGTGGCCGCAGCTGAAAGGCGGGAACTTTTTGCTGAAGCGTTTTTTTTGGGGATACGGGAAGTGTGAGATGAAGGTGATGGCGACTTTCATCTATCGTTTGTTTATGGGGCGTGCGCGCGACTGGCGGACGGGTCTTTAACAGGCCGTGGCGAAAGTGCAATAGGCTTATTGCGCTTTCACCCCAGGCTGTCAACCCGGGTTGGCCGGGAGCCTTGCCTGCCAATCCGGCTTTTCGGTTCGGATGCGGAGCGGGTGAACGGCTTCACGGCGATCTCAGCCGGTTTGGACCCGCAAGCGGCCACGCCGATTTAATTGTCCGGTGATTTTGCATGTCCTATTTCTTAAAACATCTTCGACTATTCCTGCCCAACGTCTGTTTCGGCTCTCTCTTCACCCTGTTTGTCCTTTTGCCCGACTCTATCTTTCAGGCGGTCTACAAACAAATATCCTATTCCACCGACATCGAATTTGTCTTTTTGTTGTTTGGGTTTGGGACAATCCTGTCTTTATCGGGGCGCATTTTTTTGTATTCTTTCATGGCATTGTGCTTTATCTGCCAGCTCATTCAGCTGTCGCACATCGGCTACTTTGGGCGGCCCGTCAATCCAATGGATATACCCAGAATATGGAAGGAATTCGGGGAAATTTATGAAACCGGAGCGGCTGTTTCCGGCGAGCTGTGGTTCATCCCCGTAATTCTCATGGGATGCTTCGGAATTCTTTGTTGGATCTATCGCAAATACAGGGATAAATTCCGATACTCCGTATTTGCCTCGTGCATTTGCATTGTCGTTTTGGCGATATGCCCTTTCAATGCATCAAAAAAAAGTCTGCGTGTTTTTCTGCCGTCGCCTTCAAGACATTCCATACACAATTCTCTGAAGACTTTCTCTTATTTTGCGGTCAAAGGATGGAGAATCAAGCATGTTAAGGACCTCGTGCCCGAAGACTTCTACGAGGAATACAGGGTTGCGCCTTATGCCTCGAATGCAAAAGAGCCCCGACTGATTCTTCTGATTGTGGGAGAGAGCCTCAATTACAATTATATGAGCCTTTTTTCCGGCCGGGACGCTACGACTCCGAACCTGGACAATATGAAGGCGGATGCAAGTTTTATGGCGTTGCCGGCGATATCAGGCGCCGTTTCGACCCACGCTTCGCTCGCTCTCTTTTTTAATGTGGTCCGGGAACCCGGAAATATCCGGATGATGGAAAGCGAAAAAGCGAACCTTTTCAAACTGGCCAAAGCCTCAGGGTACGCAACCCATTTCATATCAGCGCAAAATTCGGAAATGACCCATGCAATCGGGACGGCTTATATCGACGATGTTCGAACGATTGAAGATGAACCCGTTGGATTCGCCTTAAAAAAGGAATTCCATTTTATTCCCATACTCGAAAATATTATGAAGAAGGGGAGCGACAAAAAATTCATTGTATTCAATTTCAGGGCCATACACTCTCCCTATGCATCAGCCTATCGCAGGAATCCTGAATATGAGGTCTTCCCGACCGATGTCGACGATTCAACCTTGAAGAGGAGAAATGAATACAAAAACGCGATGAGGTATCTGGATGCCGTGCTCATCTCTTTGCTGGATCGTTTCAATCGCCATGACGATGGAAGCGGGGTGTTCGCCTTGATATCGGACCACGGTGAAAGCCTGGGCGAAGGCAATCGATGGGGGCACACGGCGCTCCATTATGGCTCCGCTGAATCGCCTTTCATCCTATGCTCCCGTCAGCTGAAGCATTTGCCTAAACAGCATATCGAAAACAAAAAAGCCGTGACGCATTACGAAATCGGCAAATTTTTCACCAATATTTTAGGACGCGAGGTCATCAATCCGAATGAAGCCGATGGGCTATTCTATATCAATGGCAGCCATTTATATCAGGATTGCGACTTTTTAGCCATGGAACGCGATTCTACGGGGGAGTTTGTCTGCAAATATAAAAGCGTCGTCGGAGATCTTGCCGGGAATAAAGGCTCAAGACGCCTCCGGCGGCCCTCTGCCGCCGACCCCGGGCGTTAGCGGAGACAAATGCCGGGAAGCGGCAAAGTATTTTTATAACGAAAGCGCCGCTCTTTTCCTTTGGCCATTGGCGGAGCGGAATAAAGTCGCGCGAAAGCATCCGGAAGCTCTGGCCCAGGACGCTTCCCCTTTCCGCCCGCTCTGACGGGCGCCCAAAATATCCGAGTCGAAGAGATGACGTCAAAACCTATGGAGAGGCACGATAGATTCCTGTGGATTCTGATCGCCTTCCTGTCCCTGATTGCGTTTCTCCTTGCCGGATTTCGCTTTTTTGATCACGATGAATTGGAGCACGTCCATTCCGCCTGGTATGTCCTTCAGGGAAAAATTCCCTATCTGGACTTTTACCAAAACCACCATCCCGCATTGTGGTTTCTCATCGCCCCCTTCATCTGCTTCTTCGGCGAAGGAACCGTTGTCCTATTTCTGTCTCGGGCGGTTATGCTTCTAGCGCTCGCGGGAATAGCTCTGTCTGTGCGGGCTATTTCCAGAGAAGCGGGAGCGTCTGCAAGGGAATCGGGCTACGCCGTGCTTTTCACATTATCCTGCACTACTCTGCTCAACAAGAGCATGGAGGTCCGGCCCGATGTCCCTCAAGTGTTTTTCGGCCTTCTGTCCTGCCTGTATTTTCTCAAATATCTGAAAAATAGGCAGCCGCTTCACATGGCGATTGCGGGATTCTGCGCCGGCGCCTCCTTTGTGATGCTTCAGAAAAGCGTATTTTTGTTTGTGGCAGTCGGCATCGCGGCAATTTGGCTGCTCTGGCTGAAAGCCTTGGACTGGAAGGCGCCTTTCCTTTTTGCGCTCGGGAGCGTTATCCCGATAGCGGCTCTGGCCCTGTATCTTTTCTCCACCGGGAGCTTTGACGACTACATCCTGACCAACTGGGTTTTGAACATGAACCAGCTGAAGGTCCATTCTCCGTTGAATCGCCTGTTTCATTCTTTTATCCAGAATACGGCGTTCTGGGGTCTGGCCGTTTTTTCTCTCTGGACCTGTCTTGTCCAAAACAGGGGCGGCCTTGCCCTGCGGACAGCGTCTCTGTGGGGCTGGCTGCTGCTGGCCTGTCTGTTTCTGGCGCCTCGCCCCCAGAACCAATATTTTGTTTTTCCTGTCGCTCTTTGCGCCGTAGCTGCAGCCCGGCAGACGGTGTGGATTTTCGACCGATTCAAATGTTCCGATGCGTGCCGCAGTTGGGCGCTTGTTCTGGCGCTCATCGCGCCCTGGTGTATAACGCTTTATAAGTTCACCGAACCCAACAGATCTCAGCTCGAAATGATCCGCTACGTCCTCAGCCAAACGGCGCCGGAGGACCCGGTTTATGACGGAGACGCCCGATTCAATCTTTACAGGCCCGATCTCCATTATTTCTGGTACAACACAAAACCCCAGAGGGCGCTGGATTCTTACAATCGCATATCCGGAAACCGTTTTTCCTCCTACGATATTCACAGGCTGATCGAAGCCGACAAACCCGCTTTTATATCCGATGAATCTGTCAATATGGACGATCCGCGCATCCGGAGAGCGTACACAAGCACTCCGTTCCCGCACCTCTTCCGCTTGAAGGATAGGAGCCAGTAGAAAATGCAGGAAATTGCAAATCGCCGGAGTTTGTGGCCGTTTTCTGGAAATGCAGGCGCTCAAATCCTAAAAATTGGATCCGGGCTCGATTATTCCAACCGTTTGTTCGCTGTGATTCTTCTCGCGCTGCATTCCATCTTTTGGCCCTATCGCGGAATTGTCCATGATGCAAGATTTTACGGACTGCAGGCGTTGAATAAAGCCAAAGACGGACAGTTCGCCCACGATCTTTTTTTTGCATTTGGCTCCCAGGACAAGTATTCGGCCTTTTCTTCTGTCCTGAGTCCCGCAGTTTCTTGGATGGGGCTTGACCTCGCTTTCTGGCTGGCCTATATGGCCGCATCGGCGCTTTTCCTGTACTCTGCGGTCCGGCTTTTTAGAGCCCTGGTCCCCGATTCCAGCCTGGCGAACATTGCACCCCTCGCGTTGATGGCCATACCCATCCTGTATGGGGGAATCGGCGCTTTTAGAGTCCAGGAAAATTTTTTCACCGCCAGGTTGGTCGCCCAAGGATTTGGACTGCTTGCAATTGCAGCGGTTTATCGCAAACGCCCCTATCAGGCGATGAGCTTGGCATTGGCGGGCATCGCTTTTCACCCCATCATGGGACTAAGCCCTTTTCTTGCGATCCTGGCGGTGTTTTTAAAGGACAGGCTGGATAAAACCATTGCCATCCGCACGGTCTTTCTGCTGGGGATTGCCGCTCTGCTGCTTGTGGCGTTCATCCAATGGGATTCGATCCGTCCCTGGATAGCCCGGGATGAATGGAGGTACGCGCTGGTCAAACGCAGAACCTACACAAGCTTCCCGTTGCAGTGGTATTTTATTGACTGGTACAGGATGTTGGCATCCATAGCCGTCCTCTGGTGGAGCTGCAGTTGGCTGGCGCCCCGGGCGAAAGCGCTGATCCATATCGTTGTTTGGACGGGCGTGGCAGGCGTCGCCGCCTCCGTTGCGGGAGAGTGGCTGGCCTGCCCTATTCTAATCCAGGGACAGGGTTATCGCGCCTTCTGGCTCGTTCAAGCTCTTGCCTTGCCGCTGGGTTTATTGACCGTATGCCGGCTTTCAATTAAATTCTCCAATTGGGGCAGTTGGACAGCGCTGGGATTGTTCATTTTTCTTTGCAATCCGTTTTTTGTCGGCGCCGACAGGGATTATCTGGCGATATCCGTCTATCAGACAGGGGCGTTCCTCTTAGTTTTTGCCTTCGTTGGGTTCAAAAAGAACGTTAATCACCGAAAACGGCTTCTTTCCGTTCTGCGTTGCCTTCCCATAATGGCCGCAGGCTTGTCCGCGGCCCTCGCCGGCGCGGCGATTCACGCGAAAGCCAATTACGGAACCGAAATGGCCGACATCGCGCAATCGATGATAAAACTGAGCAGCCGGACTTTTGTCTTTATGATTGCTCTTTTTATACTGTCCGCGGCGCTGTCCATAATAAAGACGCCCAGGAGCGTGGCCGCATTTTCACTGGCCGTATGGCTTTCCACGAGCCTTGTGACGTTCATGTTGAAAGAGAGGCCCGAATATAAAGAGCGCATCCGCCCGGGATACAAGGACGTGCAATTTATCGGAGAGACAATAGAAAAGAATTTGCACAAATCCGACAAATATATGAAAGATGAACAAATCTACTGGACGGATTGCGCGGAGTGGATTTGGTTCAGTTTGCAGGCCAACAGCTATTACAGCCATTCTCAGCTTGTAGGCGTCATTTTTAATAAAGGAACAATCCTGGAGGGAACGCGCAGGGCGGCGCTTGCCAAACCCTTTGAAGTCGCCAAACTGAAGAAAATCAAGACCCCGTTGAGAGAGGGAGAACGGATGGAGCTCTCTTTTTTAAACGCCACAATGCAGGATCCCCCTCCAGCCGAAAAGGATTTGTTCCGGTTGGCGAATGACAGCATGCTGGATTGGATTATATTGGATATAGGATTTGAAGGACTCTACAGCGCTACGAATCAATCGGTTTATATCTATGACTGCTCAATGCTAAGGCGGATGGGGGCAGTTCGGAACTGAGCGGGAAAATGGAAGCGCTTTTCGGGAACGGATAACATGTCATCAAGGAAAGCCGTCATCATCGGCGCCGGGCCTGCCGGGCTCACGGCCGCCTTCGAACTGTTGACCCGGACCGATATCGTTCCTCTTGTCATCGAGAGGAGCGATGTCATCGGGGGGATATCCCGGACCGTCCTCTACAAAGGCAACCGGATGGATATCGGCGGGCATCGTTTTTTCTCCAGATCCGACCGTGTGATGGCCTGGTGGCTGCAAAGAATGCCGATGCAGAAGCTCGCTTCATGCCCAACCGGCAACTTGCAAAGGAGTTCGTGGCAAGCCGGCGCGGACGCTGCCGCCGCGGATCCTGATTTGACGGACCGTGTGATGCTGTTGCGCCGCCGGAAAAGCCGGATTTACTTTTTGCGGAAGTTTTTCGACTATCCGCTTCGTTTGAACGGCGCCACCGCCAAAAATCTGGGATTGACGCGAATGGCTAGAATTGCCTTCAGCTATGCACGGGCGGCCTTCTTCGCCGGCCGGAAGCCTGGAAATCTGGAGGAGTTCTTTATCCGCCGCTTCGGGCGAGAGCTTTATTATACGTTTTTTAAATCCTACACGGAAAAGGTTTGGGGTGAAAGATGCGATCGCATTAGCGCGGAGTGGGGAGCGCAGAGGGTCAAAGAAGTGTCGGTCGCCAAATCGATCCGCCATTTTCTGCGAAGCCTTGTGGTCCGCAACAACGGAGACCTCGGCCAGAAATCCGTCGAAACCTCGCTCATCGACCGGTTTCTTTATCCGAAGTTCGGCCCGGGGCAAATGTGGGAGGCTGTCGCCGAGGAAATAGTCCGTCGCGGCGGAACGATTCTTATGAATCAGCGGGCGGTGAAACTGAGCGTCAAAGAGGGGCGCATCGGCGCTGTGGACGCGGTCAACGCCGAGAACGGTGAATCAACCACCCACAGCGCGGACTATGCATTTTCCACGATGCCGGTCAGCGAGTTGATCGGCGCCCTGGACGTCCCGACGCCGGCCGCCGTGCGGGAGGCGGCTGCTGGACTCGTTTACCGCGATTTCATCGCGGTGGGACTGCTGCTGAAAAAACTAAAAATAGGCGGTAGAGCCGGGCATGAAGATCAGCCGATTCGCGACAATTGGATTTACATCCAGGAGCCGGACGTCAAGCTGGGGCGTCTTCAAATCTTCAACAACTGGAGTCCGTATTTGGTCGCCGATCCGTCGACTGCGTGGCTCGGGCTTGAATACTTCTGCAATGAGGGAGACTCGCTTTGGAGCCTTTCCGACGCGGATATGATCCATTTGGCCAAGACCGAATTGGCCGCGATCGGCATGATCGACCCGGAGGACGTTCTCGACGGGACAGCTGTCCGAATGCCCAAAACGTACCCGGCGTACTTTGGCGCCTACGACCGGTTCGGAGAAATAAGGGATTTTGTCGATCAATTTCCGAATCTGTTCCTGATCGGGCGCAACGGCATGCACAGGTATAACAACCAGGACCACTCGATGCTGACCGCCATGACGGCAGTGGACAACCTCGTGGCCGGAAGAACCGATAAGGCCAACATCTGGGCAGTCAATACCGAAATGGAATACCACGAAGGATAGGATCGGAAAAGCGTGGAGCGGCCGGGCCGGAGGTCCGTCATTGAAGCCGCGAAGCCGCGCTGGGCCCGGGCTTCCTGGCCCGGCGGCCATCAAAAGGTTCGTGCCGGCGCTGTGCGTAAGGGCCCTGCCTATTTGTCCGGTTCATTCCCTTTCGCGGGCGGCAGCGGGAATATCCTGTCTATCATAGCGTCGCGGAACCGTCGCGGCGCAAGTTTGGCGAGCAGGACGAGCGCAAGTATTTCACGGTTGATCAGGATGAGGAAGCGGCGCCTGCGGCATTTTTTCAGAATTTTCTGCGCCGCAACGCGGGGAGACATCCTGCCGCGGGGCGCCGGCCGTTTCATCCACTCAGGCATCGAGCGCCGCTCCTCGAAAAGCTGAGGCGTTTCCATATCGCCGGGGCAGGCGACGTGCACCGTGATGCGGCGCCCCAGGAGTTCGCGGCGCAGCGATTCGGCGAAATTGATCACGCCCGCTTTGGAAGCCGCATAGACCGAACAGCCGGCCGGCCCCATCAAACCGAATCCGGAGGATATGAAAAGCACCTTCGCTCCCGGCTTCAAAAGCGGAAGGAACGTTCGTGCGGTGAGGATGGCTCCCCAGAGATTGGTTTCGAGATCGCGCTTAAGGCTGTCGGCGTCCGTATAATCTTCAAGGAGCCTGATCGTGGCCGCTCCGGCATTGACGGCCAGGAATTCGAGCGATCCGAAGCGTTGGCGTACTTCGCCGCATGCTTCCTGGAGGCGATTTGCATCGGTGACATCGCAGGGAAACCCCATTGCTTCCCGTCCGCCAATGCGAAGCGCTGCTGCAGCTTTTTCGATTTTCTCCGGGCTTCTTGCGAGGATGACCGGAACATATCCCTGTTCCGCAAGGAGTTTCGCCAGTTCGAATCCCAACCCCGATGAACCGCCGGTAATGAGAGCCGTTTTTGACATGGGTCGATTCCTCAGCAAAGAGAATGCATGCAAGGCCCTCAGCGGCTATTCCGGCCCGTCGGGCCCGGCATGGCGTTGACTGTGAGGATAATGACGGGCGATGGCGTCGATTGTAAAACGAATTTGTTCTTCGGTGTGGGCGCAGCTGATGAAAAAGCGGAGACGGGACGCGTTTTCAGGAACTGTCGGGTAAATGATGGGCAGCGCATAGACGCCCTCGTTCTTAAGTTCATGATAAAGATTTATGCAGGGATTCGTCTGGCCCAAAACAACCGGGACGATGGGGGAATTCCTGCTGGCGCCGGTGTTGAAGCCTCGCTGACGGGCCAGATCGAGGAAAAGCCGGGCTCTGCTCTGCAGCGTTCGAACCCGTTCCGGTTCGCGTTTGAGAATTTCCAACGAAGCCAGCGCGGCCGCCGCGTTAGGCGGCGACATGCCGACGCTGTAGACAAATCCCGGAGTCGTGAACCGCAGGAATTCGATGAACGCCCCGCCGCCTGCAATATAGCCGCCGCAGCTGGCGAACGCCTTGCTCAGCGTGCCCATCCAGAGGTCGATGTCTTGACGATCGACGGCGTAATGCTCGCCGATGCCGGCGCCGCGTTCTCCAAGGACGCCGATGGAATGAGCTTCATCGATCATGAGAAGCGCCTGATGGCGCTTCTTGACCTCTATGAAAGCGGGCAGATCAGGAATGTCGCCGTCCATGCTGTAAACGCCCTCGATGACGACAAGCGCCTGATTGCAGCGGGAACGTTCTTCGGCGAGAATTCTGTCCAGAGCCTGCCAGTTGTTATGAGGAAAAGGGCGGGCCTTCGCTCCGGAAAGGGCGCATCCGGTTTGTATGCTTGCATGTATCAGCGAATCGTAAAGGATGATGTCGCCGGGACGGCAGATGTGGCCGACCGCCGATTCATTCGTGCCAAAACCTCCCACAAAGACAATGCAGTCTTCCGTTCCAAGAAGCCCGGCAATCGCCTTCTCCAGATCTCGGTGCAACGGGCGTTCGCCGGAGGCGAGGCGCGAGGCGGAAACCGATGTGCCATAGCGGTCGATAGCCTCCTTTGCGGCGCGACTGACCTCTGGATCTCCGGACATGCCGAGATAGTTGTAGCTGGCAAAGTTGATGTATTCCTTCCCCTCGATTACGGTCAGGCTGCTGTTGACGCCCTCGGACGCCTGGAAGTAGATCGAGCCGGGCAGGATCTTCTCGGTTTTTGCGTATCTCTCCCGAAGAGCAAGGTATTCCGCAGGAAAGACAAATACCCCGGATCGTTCCCAATCGAGGGATTCACCGGAGGCGCTTCTGCTCCGGAGCAGCTGCTTGAGCAGCTGGCGCTTTTCTTCAGAAGTTAAACGATTGAAGTCGTCGGAATTCTCAGTCATCGAGCCTTTTTCTTTTCCGAGAGCAGCGAGTAGAGAAGGGAATCCACTTCTTCATCGCTCATAGCGTTCACATCCGCCGGCGGGGCGGCGCCTACATCGGCGTCGGGCTTTTGCGAAAGAGTCGTCCGCGAGAATTCATGCTTTTTTTCGCCGCCGGCGTGTTTGGGGATGTTTTCGGCGCTTTTCTGTTTCCTTGCAGTCCACTGTTTGACAATGGCTTTGGCGAGTTCCGCAACCGTCAGGCCGGGCTGAAGGAGCATCATCTTTGGCAAAGCGATGTCGGTTAAAGATTCGATGGCGACAACCAGTTCAACAGCCATCAGAGAATCGAACCCGAGCTGATCCAGGGATTGGTCCCAGCCGAGCTGACCGGGAGGGAGGCCCATGATTCGGGCTGCTTCGCGGGACACGGATTCTTCTATCCTTTGCAGTTGTTCTTCAGGCGAGGATGCCGAGTCGATTGAAAGCAGGGAATGGAGAGCCTCTTGCTTTTCGCTTTTTTTATCCTTCACGAGAAGCGAAAAGACAGGGGAGCGCCCGACAGCCGGCGAGTACTTGCTGAATTTCCGCCAGTCCGCCGGAGCGACGCCGATCTGGATTATTTTCCGGTTTAATGCGGCGGCAATGGTCTTCCACGCCTGAACAAGGGTCAATTCACCGATCCCCTGGCGATAAAAAAGCTCCCTGATTTCGCTGTGTTGCGCCACATAGCCCGCATCGCTCAGAGGGCCCCAGTTGACCGAAAGCGCAGGCAGTCCCCGCGCCGCCCTGTAATGGACCAGGGAATCGAGAAAAAAATTGGCGGCGACATAATTCGCCTGATCGGAATTGCCCACCATAGCTGAAAACGACGAGAAACAGATGAAGAAATCGAGTTTGCTTCCCATCGTCAGTCGGTGAAGGTTCCATGCTCCGAGCGCTTTGGGCGCAAGCGCCTTTTCGAGTTGCTCGTCTCTCATGTTCAGGATGGAGACGTCGTCCAATACCATGGCGCCGTGAAGGACTCCTCGCAGAGGGGGCATGGAGGCGCGGATGCGGTCAAGCATCGCCGCGACTTGCGCTTCATCCGAGATGTCGACTTGTTCGACAACAACCTGCAATCCTGCATTCCTCAGGGAGGCGACCTCTTTTTGGGCCCGGGGCGACGATGCGCCGCTTCGTCCGCACAAAACCAGATGCCTGGCGCCGCAGCTGCCCAGCCAGCGGGCGGCCTCCAGCCCGAACCCGCCAAGCCCTCCGGTGATGAGGTAGGTTGCGGCGGGACTGGCGGAGATGGCTGCCAGGTCCGGCTGCAATACAAGGCCGGGAGAATGCGTCGAAAGGACCACTTTCCCGACAGTCGCTCCTTTGCGCACCGCGCGGAAGGCGCCGGAAATCTCCGCCATCGGGAACACGCGGTGCGGCAGCGGGCTCAAAGCGCCGGACTGGAATCCACGCACGATCCGCTCGAGCATCGATCGGACATGAACGGGATTTTGCAAGATCATCCGCTCAAGAGTGAATGAGTGAAACGAGATGCCCTTTTCCAGCGAAGGGATGCTGAGCTTGCGTTCGTAGACATTGCTGATATCGATGAGGCGGCCCGTGTGCGGCTTCAGCAGAGATGCGCTCAACGGAATAGTGGACGGCGGCAGGGTATTGAGGACAATGTCAACGCCCTCCTGCCCGACGGTCTTTTCGATTTCGGAAGCGAACGATAGCGATCGCGAATCGGCGACGCAGGGAATCCCGTATTTTTCGAGATAGTCTCTTTTTTCCGGAGAACCGGCGGTTGCGATCACTTCCGCCCCGGCGGCATGGGCGATCTGAATCGCCGCGAGGCCGACGCCGCCTGCCGCCGAATGGATGAGAACGCGGTCTCCTTTACGCACACGGCCCAGCTGGTGGAGCGCATGCCAGGCGGTGAGGAAAACGAGCGGGACGGTGGCCGCTTCTTCGAAGCTCATCGACGAAGGCTTGCGGACCAATACATGGGATGCTGAAGTTACATGGCTTGCAAAACAATTGAGGACAATCCCCATGACTTCATCCCCTTCGGAGAAGCCCCGGACCTTTTTCCCGACAGCGGTTAAAACTCCCGCGCATTCCATGCCGAGATGAGGAGGAAGTCCGCTTCGTTCAAGGGCCGCCTCGTTCAGCAGGCCCGAGATTTTGGCGACATCCTTGAAGTTGACTCCGGCCGCGCGCACCTCGATCTCGACTTCGCCCGGATCGGGTTTTCGGCGCATCGTTTCCGCGAACTCAAAGCCATCGAATCCCTTGGAGTGTTTCAGAATATACGGTTGCGACGGGGCGTTATGGATCGCTGCGCCATTGTAGCGTGCAAGGCGAAGGATGAAGCGCCGTCCGCCGCGCAAAGCGATTTCGTCCTCGGCGTCCGGCGCGAGAAATTCCGAGAGGAGCGCCTCGAGATTTTGTTCAGAGGGTTCAGGATCAAGATCCACCATCCGCGTTTCCATGCCCGCGAGTTCGGATGTCATCACTCGACCGAATCCCCAGAGAGGCGCCGACGCCAGCGCCAGATCCCCGTGGCCTGCGGCAGTTTGCGATCCCGCGGCGACCAGCCACATTCGCGGCAGACCATTCCATGAACGCGCGGAGATCGCCTGGGCGAGATGAAGCGTCCGCCGGCAGGATGCGTTCATGAACAGGTTCAGGGAGGCGGCAGTCATCGGGCCCGACAGGGGCTGCGCACCCCACAGGTTGATGATCGAAGGAGGAGCGGCCGCTTCGGGGCAGAGCGTTTCGAGCATGGCGGCGACATCTTCCGGACGGTCCGGATTCATGGCGGCGCTTCCATCCTTGTTTACGGAAAAGGTTGCTCCATTCGAGACGATGAACGGCTTTATCCCATGCGTTTGCAGCAGATCCGCAATCCTTTCGGATAGCCGGGCGCCGCCGGAGAGAATGATCCACGGGCCGGAAGATTCGGATGCCGGTTCGGTATTCATCCCGGCCCTATCCATTTCGGAAGCCTTTGAGTCGGTCTCGACCGCCGGCCCCCGGGCGAGGATAACGCTGTGAAGCGGTTCAAAATCCCCTTCCCGGCCGGGAATGCAGACAGGCTCGGAGAAACCGGCGGCGGACAACAAATCAAGCCACTGTTTTTGTCCAAGAAGCGGATGATTTGGCCGCAGGTGCGAGTCGCAAAACAGCCACCATCCCTTCAGCATGCCGAAAGTGAGGTCGAACCAGCGCGGAGGGCTGGTCGCCTCCAGCAACGCGAGCATCCCGCCGGATGCGAGGAGCGTGCGGACGTTGGCAAGAGTATCGGCGAGAATCGAAGTTGCGTGAAGGACGTCCGCCGCAACGATCAGGTCATAGGAATGCGCCTCGAATCCCTGATCGAGCGGGTTCTTTTCAATGTCCAGTGTGCGGCACTCGACAAAAGGGAAGCCGGAGAATTTTTGCTCGGCTCCGACTGTGAACGCCGCCGAGATGTCGGTGAAGACATACCGGGTGCGAAGAGCAGGCAGAAGCGGCAGAAGATGAGAGGACATGGCGCCGGTTCCGGCGCCGATTTCCAGCACGCGAAGGGTTCGGTCCTCCGGCAAGGAGTCGAGGATGTTTACGGTTGCCTGCTGCATGAGGTTGTTATACATGCGGAAAGTGGGCGAAGTCTGGTAGAGGTGCTCCGCTGCTGCGGAATTCTGAGAGAAAATGAGCGATAGCGGATCGGTTTCGCCGCGCAACACCTCCTGCAACCGCGCCCCGCAGCGTCCCAACAGGGTCAGTTCGGCATGATAGCCGGGAAAAGCCCGAACAAGACGGCGCCAGATTTCATCGGCCTCCCTTCCGTCTTTTCCGGCTGCAATCCTCCAGTCGTTTCCCTCTTTTGTCGCGAGCCCGTCTTCAACAAGAATATCCAGCAGACGCCGGAGCAGCCGGCGATGTCCGGCGGCAACGCCGATGCTGTTTGCATAACCGTCGAGCGATAGCGACCTGCCGCCGCAATTCGCGATCGCCTGCAGTATGTATAGGGAGCACAGCCTGTTGATCTCAGGAGCGACTTCTTTGTAATACCTGGGCCGGTCCAATCGATCGGCAGCCGCCGCCGTTTCCTCTTTCATCCGGTCGGCGATCTTGCGAGGAGATGGCATAGAATCGGCGGCGGGCAAGGCGCCTCGCCGGCTGTCCGGCAGCCATTGGCGTGTATAAAGCATCCCGCTGATCGAATCGGGCCGGAATCCCTGCTCGTCGTGGACAACACGACAGGTGAGGCCGCGAACTTCGGCGACCGGCAGGCCGTCGTCCGCATAAAAGACAACATCTCCTCGGATGCGGCTTTCGCTTCGATCGGTCAGCCGTGCGTGACACCAGAGGGCGGCGTCAGGTTTTCGATAAAGCCTGAGGGCGTCGACGCCCACCGGCAGGTAGGCGCCCCTGGATTCGATGGCGCCTGTCACTTGAAAACCGGCGTCGAGGATCACGGGGTGGAGCCGATAGCGATCGAGATTGTCTTGCATGCCGTCCGGCATCCGGATGCGGCCGAGGGCTTCATTATCTTTTCTAAAAACGCTTTCGACGGCGCGAAAACAAAAACCGTAATCGATGCCCCGAAGGCGGAAGGAACGATAGTGAGCTTCCGCCGTAACCGTGGCATTGCAAAGGACTTGCAGGGCTGCGATGTCCAGGGGTTGCGGTTCATTCCTGGCGTGAGCCCGGACCAGGGCGCCCTGTGCATGGAGCACCCAGTTTCCCGGATTGCCGGGAGCTTTGGCATATATGGAAAATGCGCCATCGGGATCGACGGCCGTTTGCACGGTTGTTTCTTCTTCTGTCAGGACAAGAGGCGCTTTGATTTCCAGTTCACGAACCGAATAGGACCCGTCGCCGTAAAACTCTTCCGATGCCGCCAGCGCTGTCTCAAGAAACGCCGCCGCCGGGTAGACGACGCTTCCCTGAACTGCATGGTCGCGCAGGTAGGAGAACTCGCTGAGATTAATATCCGCATTCCATGTCATGCGCGCCGCATTGAGCAGTCCTCCGAGCAGCGGGTGCGCCTTTTTTCCGATCATGCCGGCGTTTCCGGGAGCGCGCTCCCCGCGTCTCGTCTGCATCGACTCTTCAGATTCGGTCCAGTAACGCGTTCCCTCCCAGAGGTAAGCAGGCAGCCTGACAAGCTTTCCGCGTCCCTCGAATGCCCGTTGCCAGTCGACAGGATATCCTGCCGCATACAGCTGCCCCAGCGAACCGTAGGCCGCAATATCGTCCGGTTCGCCGCGACGGAGCGTGGCAAGCGAGTGCTTTTTTCCGGCGAAGCCGGCGATGCAATCCCGCATCGGCGTCGCCAGAACAGGATGAGCGCTGATCTCGATAAAAAGATCATAGCCCGAATGCAGAAGCGTGTTGAACGCGGCGGAAAAAAGCACCGGCTGCCGCATGTTGCGGAGCCAGTAGGAGACGGTGATTTTCTTCCAATCGATGGGCTCGCCGGTTACGGTGGAAATCAGCGCCGTGTGGGAGGGATGGGGCTCGATGCCCTCGAGGGACTGAGCGCTTTCCTCCAGGATGGAATCCATGAATGCACTGTGGAAGGGCACGGTCACGCTTAGAAAGCGGGCGAAAATCCGATCCTTCTCGCACCGGGAAGCGATTGTTTGAAGGGCTGCGGTTTCACCGGACAAGGTAGTATTCGATGGACCGTTAATGGCGGCTATCGAAACGGATTTCGCATAGCCGTGGAGCAGAGCTTCGGCTTCCCGAAGCGGCAGCCCGACTGCCAGCATGGCGCCTTTCCCCGTCAGCCGATGTTGGAATAGGCTGCGATAGAAGGCCAGGCGCAGCGTGTCTTCAAGATTCAGGACGCCTGCGGCGTGACACGCGGCGATTTCTCCCACGCTGTGCCCCATGACCGCGTCAGGGTGAATCCCCCAGGAACGCCAGAGGGCGGCGAGGGCTATTCCGATGGCCACTATCGCAGGCTGTGCGATCTGTGTTTCGTCGAAACGGGATTTTGATGCTTCCGCGAAAATTTCATTCAGGAGGGACCATTCGTCCGTAAACTTTCCCAGGATCGCGGCGCATTCATCCAGGGCTTCCCTGAAAACCGGTTCCGATTCATAGAGTCGACGCCCCATGCCCGGCCACTGCTGGCCCATGCCGGAGAATATGAAAGCGAGTTTCGAGGGGGGAGCGCCGTCGCATCTCCCGGCAGCCATGCCGGGGCGCTGCTCTTCGCGAAGGAATGCGCTTAAACCGTCGACAAGATCCGTGATGGATTGCGACGCGACGGACAAACGACAGGCGTGATGTCCACGGTGCAAGGAAGTCGTGCGTCCGACATCCTCGTGGGAAATCCCGGCGGCGGCCTCCGATGACAAGTAGGCTTGCAACGACTTAGCTTTCGCTTTGAGCGCTTCGGGAGAATGCGCCGAAATGGGGACCGCAGATGTGCGGGCATGGACTGTCGGCCGGGAGGCGGCCGTTGCAATGGCCGGTCTGTCGGATGAAGGTTCGAAACGTTCGAGGATGGCATGGGCGTTGGTGCCGCCGAAGCCGAACGAATTGACCCCAGCGCATTGCGCTTTCCCATCTTCGCCGCCCGGCCAGGGCTCCAATTTTGTCGGGACCCTGAGTTTCCATTCGTCAAATGCGATGTTCGGGTTGGGAATCTCAAAATGCAGATTCGGGGGGATTCGCCTGTTTTGCAGCATGAGCGCGGTTTTGATGAGTCCGGCGACGCCGGCTGCAGACTCGGTGTGGCCAATATTCGTTTTTACCGAACCGACAACCAGGGGGCGGCCGGCGGGACGGCTGCCTCCAAATACGGTTCCGAGAGCCCGAGCCTCGAGGGGATCGCCGACCGCAGTCCCGGTGCCGTGGGCTTCCATATAGCAAACATCGGCCGGTTCTATGCCTGCGCTCCCCAGAGCGTCGCGGATGGCGTCGATCTGGGCGTCCGGGTTGGGAACCGTAAGTCCTTCGCTATGGCCGTCCTGGTTCACTGCGGTGCCGCGGATGAGAGCGTAGATGTCGTCGCCTGCGGCGAGAGCGTCGGAGAGGCGTTTGAGAAAAACGATCGCCGCGCCCTCGGACCGGACATAGCCGTCCGCTCTTGCATCGAACGCTTTGCAACGCCCATCCGGAGATAGAAACGAACCCTTACAGAGAACCATGTTCATTTCCGGCCGGATCAGGACATTGACGCCGCCCGCAATCGCCATTTCCGATTCGCTTTCCAGGAGGCTCCTGCAGGCAAGATGAACCGCGACAAGCGATGAAGAGCAAGCGGTGTCCACAATCAAACTCGGCCCTTTGAAATCAAAGACATAGGAAATGCGGTTGGCCGCAATGGTTGTGGACATCCCGGTGGCGGAATGGAGGCCAAAAAGTTTGCGCTCGTTTGAGCCGGAATGGATGTTCTCGTAGTCGTGCATGAAAAGGCCGACAAAAACCCCGACCTTTCTGCCTGTCAATTTGCCGGGAGCATAGCCGCCGTCCTCGATCGCCGCCCACGTCGTTTCAAGGAGAAGCCTCTGCTGGGGATCCATATAAGCGGCTTCCCGCGGCGATATGCCGAAAAACTGCGGTTCAAACCGGTCGATGTTTTCAAGAAATCCCCCGTGTCGGGTATAAATCCTGCCGGACTTGTCGCGGTCCGTGTCGTAGAAAGCCTTCCAGTCCCATCGATCCTCCGGCACCTCTGTTATCCCGTCGCCGCCTTCGCACAGCAGACGCCAGAAGGACCTGGGGCAGCCAACTCCTCCCGGAAAACGGCAGCCGATCCCAATGATTGCTATGGGTTCGTGATCGCGGATGGATGGCGACAGTGCTTTCATCGATTGCTTTTCCTTTTAAACCCGAGAACGCCGGATGTTTGGCTGATTGTCGAAGGGCGGTTGGCTGTTACGGCACAGATTTACGCAGCTTCTGAATTTCTACAGGCAACTTGGCGGCTATCCGGGAAATCGTGGTTTCAACTATTGCGAACGCTTGAATGCGCCCAAACATACGCGGAGACATGCCTCGCTGTCTTGTAAATTGGCTCAGGAACGATCGGGATAAGCCTGAAACCTGTCGAGTTCGGCTTTCAGGCTCGCGATCGTCGGCGTCGCGGGCGCGTCCCTTGAAGGCTCCTCCAATTATTATTTCTTCCGCTCATCCTAAATGAATGATGCAATAAAATTTGCCATTATACCTGAATTCTGCGCGCCATATGGGAGTAAATGCGGCTTCCGCAAAACCGGAAGAGTCTATTTGGACGCCGATGGTCGCGGCAACGCTCGCTTGATCCGAATATCGCGGGTTTCGAGTTTGACCGATCGTGTATCATTGCGACTGAAATTGCAGATAAAAGGAACGGGTTATGAGCGAGATTGAGATTGCGGCGATTGAACCGACAAAAAGAAACATCCGGAGATTCGTCAAATTTGCATGGAGCGTCTATCGTGATTATCCGAACTGGACGCCCCCCCTGATAGGCGATCAGGTGCGTTACATCCTCGAAGGCCCTTATCGCGATTCGGGGTTTATGCAGGCGTTCATGGCTTATCGGGGAAGTCGGCCGGTCGGCCGGATCATCGCTCATTACGATGCCCGGCATAACGAATTTCACCGCGAAAAACGCGGCTGCGTTGGATTCTTCGAGTGCATCGACGATACGGAAGCGTCAAGGATGCTTTTTGGCGCCGCAGAATCATGGCTTGCCGCTCAGGGCATGGGGGAGATCTATGGGCCGCTGAATTTCCTGATGTACGACGCTTCGGGGCTCCTGGTCGACAGATTCGATGAAATGCCGGCTCTCGATTGCGTCTATAATCCGCCGTATTATGAACGGCTCTTCCTGGACTACGGTTTCACCAAACGTGTGGATTGGTATGGATACCGTTTCCCGCGCGACAGGAAAATTTCCGGCGCGCTCTATAAGATCCGGGACCGCGTTTTGGCCAACAAAGAAGGGATAACGTTCCGCCCTCCGCGAATGGACAAGGCTGGATTCAACGAAGACGCCTTGAAAATGCTCGAGATTTTCAATGCCGCGTGGAAAGACAACTGGGGGCATCTTCCCATAACGGAAAAACAATTCCTCTTTAACGCCGCCTCGCTCCGAAGGATCGTGAAGCCGGAACTGGTAATAATCGCTGAACATCATGGCCGGCCGGTGGGTTATGTTTTGTCGGTTCCCGATGTCAACCAGGCGATAAAAAGGGCCAATGGAAGGCTTTTCCCTTTCGGCCTCGTGCGTATGCTGCGAGGTCTGAGGGAAATCAACCGCATTAAACTCTTCATGCTGGGTGTGCTGCCGGAATACCGCCGAAAGGGTTTGGACGTCCTATTCTATGTGGAAACCCTCGAACGCGCGAAGAAACTCGGCTACCTCGAAGCGGATTGTTCCGTCATGGTCGAAACCAACAACGATATCATCGCGGCATCGGAGCACTTCGGGGCGGATCGGCATAAAACCTACCGTCACTTTTCCAAGCCCATCGCTTCATCGCCGGCTTCATGCTGTCGAGCGATGTGAGGCCGTCTCTCGTCGTTGTCGAGAGCTTTCAAACGCCTCTCGATGAAATCTCTGGCTTGCTGCAATGGCGCTGCAAAAGGACCCTGCGGGAAATAGGCGTCCAGAGCGATGTACAGGATTCTTTCGGCAGGCGGGATGTCCGCCGAAAGAATCTTCAGGGAGTTCATCCGCTTTGAATCGCCGTCCGGGACTGAGAGGGCTGGCCGGTCCGGCTCTCGCAGCGGCCATTCGTCATAGAAAGCATTGGTGAACTTCACAAGCCGCTGCAAAGTCCACCCGTCGAGAAGAGCTTTTTCATCAAGCCGCTGCAGCAGATGGTCATAGCTTCTCAAATAATGCACGAGCACGGACGTGGCGTGTCTGCTGTACTGATACCAGGACATCCCGTCGACGGCTTTGTCGAAGAACTTCAATGCGGATGCGCTTAAAAACTTGAATTCGTGGCTCGCTTCGCAGCCGACGTTTTCGCAGCAGCCTGTATTTTGGAAGAATCCGGCGTGGTCGCGCCCGTCGAAGCCTTGAGACGACTCCGCCAAAGGATGGGCGAGGCAGCCGACTTTGTTCCGCCCGTCCACAAATCCCAACAAGTGACATTCCGGCAGTTCGCCTTTTTGAAAAGGCGCTGCCGGGACCGATCCTCCGAGAAACAGGGAGACGGGCCCCGAGCTCGCCGCCGGCCGATACCTGTACCCTTCATGCCTTTGCGCGGCATTCCTATACTGAAGCAAGGATTCTCTTGGCCGCGTCCGGTCGTAAATGGCTAAAAACAGCTTCCTTCTTTCCGAGAAACGCCTTTCCATCTCTTCTTTCCCGACGTCCGAGAAGGCGTCTTCATATCGGGAGGCTTCAAATTTGGGATCCTTTGGAGAGTGGAAATTCTTGAACTTCATCCGTAAGCCGCGCGGGCCGAGGTATCCTGCCGGATTTTTATCGGGAGATGCGGGAACGCTCTCCCCGGCGGGATATTCCCGGCAGGAATCGCCGCCTATGTGGGGAAGACAGCAGCGGACGCAGGAGAGGTCCTTGTATTGGCAAAGATTTCCATCGCCGGGTTTCCCCGAGCGCTTTATCTGCCGTTCTGATGAGTCAAACATGGCTGCTAAATTGTCTTCGGGTCGAAAGACTTCAGCGGCGGGCCGCCCAGCAATTTTTCATTGATGTACACTTCCGTCCTGAACTTCCCTATTCTCTCCGCCGATGCGACATTATGGGCCGCCTGCTCCAGGGTCGTGTCTCCGGTTGCGATCACGCCGAATCCTCCGACCACGCAACACCCCTTATGCCATCGCAGCATATTGAGAATCGGATTTTCGGGAGACCGATTGCTCAATTGGGCGCTATCCACCAGCCCCAACCGGGGATTCAGGTAGATCGCTTCCGCATCAATGGGCGCGACGACGAGATGGTTTTCACGCGCGTAGGGGATGTTGCGCGCTTCGCCGATCAAAGAATCCATGCCGATGTTTTCAGCAAGGATCGCCATCCCTTCGGCGGCAGCCAGGGGATTGGCAGCCATGATGCAGGTGGTGAAGTTCGTGTGAGTGTAGATCAACTTGTGGAGCATGATCTCAAAGTCATCGTCGGCGTTCATTCTTGTGGATGTCCGGACAAGGTCGAAATCCATTCCCTCCGGGACCGCCGAATTCGGGCAGAAGATCATTTCGTCCGCCGTGACCTTTCGGCTCATGGAGCCGGTCCTGAACGCGCCGATCATCATATCGTATATATAGGCCAGCCAATGGGCGAATTCGCCGACGGTGGATTGATCATTGACTTTTCTTCCGTCCAATAGAGCCTCGGTTTTATTGTGCGGATACGGGGGAAAAATGGATTCCGGACCGCGGTTCATTAACTTGGTTTGAATGGCTTCCAGTCCGACCCCGCGGCGGGCCAGGCTGAGCGCCAGGACGGCGCTGCTCTCGAAAACGCTCAAATGACGCAGGCAGTCTTCCAGCGAGGTCCCTCGAGTGAAAGGCCCATGTCCTCGGACCAGAGTTATCGGTCCTTCCGCCAGGTACTTGGGGATTCTGGTTTCCATTTCGATCGATCCCACCGGCTGTTTGTAGGTTCCTGTTTTCACGCCTCCCAGTGTGCAGGCGCCGTGGATGTCGACCGGCTGAAACAGGAATTCCTGATTTCCCAGCGGATCCTCGCCCGTGTATCGGAGGAAAATTTGGCTTTCGCGGCCATCGAAAGACATCACAGTGGAAATAACGTGATGGCAATGGATGCAGGCTTTCACTCCGGGGATGCTCAATACTCTGCGGTGAATATTGGATTCCGTCGTCGCTCTGCCGTCGCCCCAACTCACCTCGGAGAAGCGGACAGGGACGACGTCCCGGGGGATCAGGCCGCCAATTTGCGAGCCGGACGCGGTCGTATAGAATCGGTCCGGGTCTTCGGGATCTCTGACAGATAAATTGCCGCTGTTCGTATTGTTCCCGTTTACACGGCGAAGGGCGTCTCCAACCCTGCGAAAGTCTTGATAAACTGCCGTTAAATTTCTTTCATCGGCCATTTTTTTATCCCTGATGCTGTTTGCCATTAATGGAGATTAGGAAGCCTGCCATGATTGTTTTTTGGCCATCATACGGCGGATGCAGTAAACGCAGGGTTCCTGTCCCCCAGGATGGAGGACAGCTCGAGCTTCTTGAGAGTCTCTTCTTTTGGATGTCCATTCTTATCCCAGCCCATGGCCTGGTAATATTCCTGGTGCATTTGACGGAAGGCGTCACGGTCGCATATCAGGCGGCGGCCCTCAATTTCCAGGACTTCAGTGTAGAAACGATCAGGCAGCCAGTCGTCTTTTTCGCTCAATCCTGCAAACAGGTTGAACATCCTTTCCAGTGTGAGGGTCCGCCATGCAATACGTTCCAACGTTCCCGCGTTGCAGTTCAATCCGGTCGCCGCATTGACGAGCAAAGCGAATTCATCGAGGCTTAAAGACAACGCAGCAAAAGCGCAGGATCCGATGATGTCCACTGCCGTATTGGTTTGCGCCGCATTTTTTGCGATAATCGCCGTTCCCTCAATGCGGTCTCCCGGCCACTCGGCGTAACCGGCGCAATAGTCCCGAACGGCGGTGAACCCGTTTTCGAGATGACAGCCCCCTCGGTTGTTCATCTCATAGCAGAGCCCCTGAAGAAAGGCCGCGCGGGCGTCGTAGGTCGGCAACTCCATCTTCTTAACGCTCATGGACAACTCTTCGTGGCCATAGCGCCGGCAGAACCGGTAGGAGCCTTGAGCCAGCAATTTCCCGACGCCTTCGGACCGGCCTATCCAATGGATCAATGGGATCAGAATTTCCTTGCGGCCGAATTGAGGTTCCCCATATTGCCGGACGAACGGAGCGACCTCTTCCAGGAAGGATTCTTCCTTCGGCGTCTTTTTCTCCTTCTTATTCTTTACAAGCTCGTACAGCTCGAAAAATGCCGCAAGGGTTCCGCCGAGAGACATCGTGTCGAGGCCGTAGCGATTGGCCCAGAAATTGGCCTGTGTGATGACAACCAAATCGTAGATCGACAGGTTTGCTCCGAGAAGAGCGACAGTCTCGAATTCCGGACCTTCGCCCTGGTCCATCGGATTTCCTTTTCCATCCAGGATTCGGGTGATTCTCGTGCATGCGATCGGGCAATTGAAGCAGGCGCTTTTTCTGGACTCGATGCGGCTCTGTCCGGGAGGCGCCGATTTATGATGATTGCGCAAGGCTTCGCCGCTGATCTTCTCGATGTCTTCCATCCGGTGCTGCGTGTTGCGCATGTTGTTATGAGCGAGTTCGTTGTAGTTGTAGACCATCCCCAGAATGCCCAGCGTGCCCATGGATGAAAAAATTCCATAGGCTTGTTCTTTCCGGGTCATCTTGCCGACCTCCAGTTTCAACCTGGCCTTATAGCCGGCGCCGCTCTCGTTATTCAAGCGAAGCCCGTCCGGATCGGCGGCCTCGATGCTGCGGGACGGGTTTGGATTCACCACGACAGCCAGGAGGTTTTTTGAACCGAAAACGGCGCCTCCCCCGCCCCTTCCCATGGCGCGGCCGCGGTCGTTCATAATGGCCGCCATCGGAGATTGTTTGCGGCCCGCTTCGCCAATCGTCATGATTCGGGCGCCTTTGGGCGATTCCCGGACCAGAAGATCGGTTATCTCCTCCACATTCAAATTTAATAAAGGCCCGGCGTTCACGAACTCGACTTTTTCGGGAGAAATGGTCAAGAAAACAGGCGCCGCCGATTTTCCCGAAATCAGCAGAACGTCATACCCGGCATTTTTCAGAGCTACAGCCCACTTCCCCCCGGAATTGGCGCTGCCGATGCCTTCCGTCAGAGGCGATTTGAAATTGACGTGAAACCTTCCCGAGGCGGGCATGCCGGTGCCGGTCGTCGGGGAAGTCGTGAAAATCAGAGCGTTATCCTCGGAGAGCGGATCGACTTCCTTGAAAGCATTTTCGTATTTTCCTTCCTGCTCCAGGGAAATAAAATGCCTGACAAGAAGGGCGGCGCCAAGCCCCCGGCCTCCGAAAAAAAGGCTGCATAGTTCAGGGTCCAGGCGGGACTGGGAAAATGCATGCTCGGTAAGGTTGACGGTCAAAATCCTGCCCATGTAACCCTTTGGCAGGTTTTTCTCAGTGGATTTCACGCTAAAATCTCCATAATGGCAAAAACAAAACAGCCAGTCGCCCGTTCAATGAATATCATAATCTATCGGCCGGTTTCCAATCCGATAAAATTAATTTCTCATGACCAAAGGCCAGGTTCGACGATCCCTGCGCAGGCAACCGCCGCGTGTTTGTCGTCGAAAACAAAGGCGCGTTTTATGTGACGGCGCCCTGCTTTTCCTGAAGCATCCATGCTCCGGCGCATCGGGACGGCTGCGCCGTGATTGAAATCGGGACTTTCGATGCGGGGCTCGTCGAATGTCTTTTCGAGGACTCCGAAGAAGCGGCTGTTCCGCGAGAAGGTTTCCCCGGATGGATGCGGAATAGATTGCCTGAAACCCGGGGATTGCGATAGTGTGTTGCTTCAACAGACGCTTCAGCTCGGGAGACAGGCCCCATGACGGTGCCGATTGCATTCGCGGTTATCGGAGGCGTGATACTGATAGGTTTTTTTGCGAACCTGTTTTTTCGCGCAACCAAAATACCCAGCGTTCTCCTGCTGATTTCCATCGGCATTGCCCTGGGTCCGGCCACCGGATGGATCGCTTCGGCTTCCCTTATTGAAATCGCTCCCTTTTTCGGAACCATGGCGCTGCTGATTATTCTCTTTCAGGGAGGCCTGGAGCTCGATTTAGAAAGCGTCATCAAACAGGCGCCGAAGGCCGCACTTCTGGCTGTCCTGGTTTTCATTTTTTCTGCAGCATTTATATCTGCGTTTGCGTTTTTTGCGCTGCGGATGCCCCTGGTTCCTTCGCTGTTGATCGCGGCAATCTTCAGCGCCAGCAGCCCGGCTATTATCCTGCCCCTACTGTCCGGTTTGAGCGTCCGCAAGGAGACGCAGGCTATTCTCAAACTGGAGTCGGCCCTGGGAGACGTGCTGCTGATCGTCACCGTGGTGCTTATCCTGGATTTCCAGGCTGCGGGCGGGCAGGGCGCCATCGAAATGCTTTCCAGATTTTTCAAGTCCTTCGCCGTAGCTTTTATCATTGCTTCGGTGGCGGGCGCCCTATGGTCCCGCCTGATTGGCTGGATGGGGAAAGAGCCCCTTGCGTATATGCTCACCCTGGGATTCGTCTTCCTCCTCTATTTCTCGGTGGAAGAACTGGGCGGAAGCGCCGCGATTGCGGTTCTCCTGTTTGGGATTCTGCTCGAAAACATGCACGTTATCGCCGGCCGCGTCAGTGCGCGGGTGCGGTTTTTCTTTGGCATAGACGTTCGTGCAGAGCAATTTGTGCTGCACGAGTTCATGAAAAATATCACAGAGGAGCTTTCGTTCCTGATTCGCACCTTCTTTTTTGTTTATCTGGGCTTGATTCTGGATTTCCGGAGCATAACCCTTGAAATAGCGGTTTCGAGCGTCGGGATCGTAATTCTGTTGCTGGCCGGCCGCTGGATTGGCGTTCAAAGCATCCGACGGAAGTGCCGATTTACAGCCGGAGAGATGAGATGCGTCATGTCCATGTTGCCGCGGGGCCTCGCCACCGCCGTGATGGCCTTTCTCCCGGCTCAATACGGAATTGCCGGAGCGGAGATCCTGCCCGTATACGCATTTGCAGTGATCGTCCTAACCAATATCTTCATGACCGGCGGCGTTATTGTCGCAGAACGGAGGCTGGCCCGCGAAAAACGATCAAAGTCGGGCGCGCCCCTTGGGGATAGGGTCCCGGCCTGCGTGGAAGGGCCGAAAATCGATCCGGCTGCTTCAGAGACTGCGGATGAGGCTTCCGGAATCGAGAGTGCATTGCCTCCGTCCGAAGATGCGGCTGCGGAACAGGCGGGAGCCCATTTTTCTTTTTCAGACTCCATGTCACGGCTCTTCGGGATCCGCCGGGAGGATCGCCAGTGGCGCTACATTGAAGCCATCAAAGCGTCTTTCTTCGCACAGCCGCTTTTTTGGGTGCAAGTATTTTTCGCCTCGGCGCTGACGGCGCTTGGACTCGTGGTCAATCAGAGCGCCGTCGTCATCGCAGCAGCCTTGATTGTTCCCATCGCATGGCCGGTCATCGCCGCCGGCATGGCCCTGGCCGTCGGCGACATGTATCTTTTTTTGAAACTCCTTTTGAAAATCGCCTCGGCGGCCGCCATGACGGCCGCGATAGCCGCCCTGTGCAGCGGACTGCTGCCATTCAGCGCGTTGACCGCTGAGATCGCCTCCCGGACAAGGCCTACCATACTTGATTTTCTTGTGGCTTTTTTTGCCGGCATGGCCGGCGCGGTCATGCTGTTTTCGAGAAGAGGGATGCTGCATTTTCTGCCGGGAGCGGTGCTCGCCGTGACGTTGCTGCCGCCGCTTGCCGTTATGGGATTCGGCATTGGGAACAGCTCGGGCATTGAAATGTTCCGCGGGGGCGCGGTGTTTTTCACCGCAAACTTTTTTGCCGCCATCCTGGGCGCATCTTTGATCTACGCCATCGTGGGGATGCCCGAAGTCGCCGGATTGAACGGCATCCATGATTGGAAACGGCGCGAGTTGAACCAGCCTTTCGTCAAGTTGATTTTCGAACGATTGAAGCTCAAAACCCTTGCGGGAAGAACCGGCAGCGTGCGTTCCAGGCTGGTGGTCGCATGCGTGTTCCTGCTTGCCTTGGTCATTCCCCTTCAAATAGCCTTCAATCAGCTGGCGATGGAATTCCGCGCCCGCCAGGCTATTTCCGACCTGGAAAAAATGTTCGAATTGCCGGGCCGCTCGGCCATTATCAATTGCTTGTCGGACATAGACGAAGATGAGATAGCTGTAAAAATACAGGTTGCCACGAACTCTTTCTTCACAGCGTCGGACATCCGGCATTTCGAGGAAAGGCTCGCCGACCGCACCGGGAAGCAGACCCGATTGGACCTTGTGCAAAGCCTCAGCGACATCGGGGAGGGACAAAAGATCCGCGGAATGCTTAGTTTGGCGCCACACTCCTCGGCCGAACTTAGCGCGAACATTTCCGAAATAACCGTCGGCTTGCGCGACGCAATAGAGAGAAACCTCCGACTCGTTCCTGTGCCTCAGTCCATAACGATTCTATGTGCCAGCGCCGAACTCGGCCTGAACCAATCGCTCATGTATTTTCGCATGGAGTATCTTGCAGTCGATCCGTTGAGCGAGGATGCCGGGACGCTCCTCTCCGACCTTTTGGAACGTCAAATGAAACTCAAGTCCGGCAGCTTGAAGCTTGTGCATGTCCCCTCCCGATATTCGTTCAATCTTGACCGGACGGGCAGGATTTCTGAAAAGGAGCTGGCGCAGCTTCAAAGCGTCCAAAACCTTTTGACCCAGCATGCCCAATTGGGCGCCAGTATTGAATTGCCCCGCAGCCCCTCCGGGGAAGGCGCCGATAAGCTCCTGAGAACGCTGTATGACCTGGCGCCCATGCTGGAAAACTCTTCCAGAGTCGAGATTAAAACAAATCAAGGCCGGGATCGCATGTTAATTGTCGCATTGCGGCCTGTCGCCGCAGTCGCGGATCCGAATTCCGGAGGGTCGCCTCCATAGGGCGCAACCAGATCGAAGAACCCTATGGGCCGAAAATGAAATTGAGCGGAGAAATGGGCAGCTCCTCGAGTGGCAATCAGATCTGCCCCATTTTCTTGCAGAATTGGTTTCCTAAAACCGGCGGAAGCGCATCTTGTGTCGGCGACGTCCTAATTCATTTCACCCCATCGAATGACGGGAGGAGCGTTTCGGCTCTTATTTTCGGCGCCATGATCGCGCAGCCATTTCCGTCCCGACTCGGCAAGAGAAGCGTTGCCGCAATTTGTAAATGCAATGGCTGTTTCGACGTCGCCTTTTTTTTCCAGGATCGCGGCAAGTCCGTCGGCAACATCCTCCCGCCCGATGCCGACTAAAGCAAAAACGGCCGATTGGGCTTTTTTGAGGTTTTCGCCGTTTGCATCTTTCCAGAGGACTTTTTTGACGGTCTCCCAGTTGTCGGACAGGGATTGCCCGCTCCTCCTGGCGACGTCAAACCAGACTGTTTCATAATCGGAGGCGGGCTGCCACCTCAGATCATTCAATATTTCGATAATTTTTGGCCCTGCCGTCCAATCGCTCAGTCCGGCGACAAGCTTGGGAAGAGCGGGTTCGCCAATTTTAATAAGAGCTATTGCTGCACCGCTCCCGATGAAAGTATCGCCGTCGCTTAATGCATCGATCAGGGGATCGACGGCTCTTGCGTCCCGAATCTCTCCCAAGGCCATGGCCGCCGAACGCCGTACCAAAAAATTGCCGCCGCTCAGGGCTTGAATCAGAGGATCGACGGCTTTGGGGTCTTTCAGACTTCCCAAAGCCTGCGCGGCGGAATTTTGCACCAGCGGGTGTTCGTCTTCGAGGGCTTTGATGATGGGCTCGACTGCTCTCGGATCGCTTAGGGCGCTCAGCGCCCGGGCGGCAAAACTGCGAACAAAATAGTCTTCGTCGTCAAGGGCCCGGATCAGAGGTTCCACTGCCGCTTTATCTCCAGACGCGCCCAAAGCTATGATCGACCGGTGCCTGTCGTAGGCATCCCCTTGATTCAGAGAGCCGACCAGGCCTGAAAGTTTTTGATTTTCCTTTCCCGACGCCGGCGTCTGCGGCAATGCCATCGCAAAAACTCCCTGCAGAAAAATCAAGCCTGCGAGGGATGCAATCGCCAGGGCGCAAAAGGCCGCGGTTTTTGAAAGGAGTGAGAAAATATGCGAGGCATCGCTCGGCCGGGAAAGCAATGCGGATAAAAGCCGGCGATTTGCATTTCTTCCGGTTTTCATGTCACGCCTCCAGATTCGGCATTGACCAGCGGTTTATTGCATTCTTTTAATAAAACCTAATCGCCGGGGAGTCAAGTGTCAACGGCTAATAGCGCCGGGTCAGGATGGCGGCGACCGCATCGGAATAGACGCGATGTCCTGGCCCCGCAGTCGAGCGGATTATGAAGATGCCCTGGCGGCAGCCTTGTCGATGGATAGCGACCTGCCGGCTTCTGAATGCCAGGCTGCGGATCCGGGGCTTTCAGGCGCCGAGCAAAAGCGCCTCCGAGGCAAGTTGCAGGGTTGAAACCGCAGGAATGTTTAGCGAAACATAAACTCGCGATTAACGTATTATAATTTGAAGTGAATTGCAGTTGATGAGTGGATGTCGAATGAAGCAGATGCACAAGGCCGGATGATCCGGAAACAATCGAGTTAAGTCATTCAGAGGATCATCGGAAGCCTAAAAAAGACTGATATTTAGAACAAGCAATCCTGCCTTGGTCTACGGAGTCCCCCTTCCAATGTATGACCTTCCCGAAATGAGCAGGGACAGTCGCTGAACAGTAACTTCATGCACTAAATTGAAAGTGAAAACTGATATTAAATAGGGAGAGAAACATGTTGAACAGCAAGAAAATGATTGTGTTGGGCGTACTTTTCATGCTTTTGGCTTCCGTGATTATTGCCTCAGAATCCGGGTCTGCAAGATTCGCTGCGACGCGCACGCTTTTTGCAGGCGGGACCGAGCTCAAAGCCGGCCAGTATGACGTGAAATGGGAAGCCGAAGGTCAAGAGACCAGCGTTATATTCAGCCCTGTCGGGACAAGGACGGATATTAAAATCCAGGGCAAAATCGAGCAGTCGGAGAAGAAATACCAGTACAACTCCATGGTGACCGGGAAGGACTCCCAGGGGCGCGACGCCATCAAACAGCTTCAGTTCAAAGGCAAAAACATTAAAATCGTTTTTGAATAGTCGCGTTGTCAGTTCTCATCGGGCTCAAATTCCGATGGAAATGATTTGAGCCCGACGAATCTTCTTTTAGCCGACGTTGTATCGCAAAAGCGAAAAGGCGAATCCCGCGAGTCGGATTTTTTCGGTTTCTGCAACTTCTTCCGTTATTAAAACTGCGAAAAACCAGTTGCCCGGCCATTGCCGCCGCTCTTTATTGCGGTTTGCGGCTTGAATGCTTTCCAAAGCGAACCGTCTCGGGCGCCGCTGCCCGCTTCTTCGACGCCAGTCGCGCAGGTTGTTTCCTCAAAGGGATTTATTCGGATCCATGTCTTATATTTCTTGAAAGAATAAACGGAGTAGGTTTAGAATACCTGTATAGAGCTTGTGAAATAATCGACTGTGCTTTTTATCTATTCTTTCCGTTCCGGGCATGGTTTTCATAATATTGTTGCCATTCATCCAGATAAGGAGTTCGCAAAAGTGATTGTCTAATGATTCTTTCCCCCACTGGAGGGAATGATGGAAAGAAAGAAGGACATCTTATTCTGCGACGCTGGCGACTTTACCGGAAATCGGTTCATCAGTGCGGGAAAAACGGGATTTTCGCGGAGCAGGCTTTGGTCGATCATCCTGGCGGGAGGAAACGGAGAGCGGATCCGAGCGGACATTCATCGGTGGATGGGCCGGCCGGTGCCGAAGCAATACTGTTGTTTCGTGGGCACCCGATCCATGCTCCAACATACCATAGCTCGCGCCGACGCCTTGGGGCCGAGAGACCATCAACTGACGGTGGTTTCCAGGGCTCATCAGCATGAAGCCGAATCTCAATTGGCGGATCGCCCTCAAGGGACCATCATTGTCCAACCGAAAAACTGCGATACCTTCGCCGGGATTTTTCTTCCCCTGGCTCATGTGTATGCCCGCGATCCTGAAGCGACGGTGATTATTTATCCGTCGGATCATTTTATTTATCCGGAAAAGCCCTTTATCGAAATGGCGGCCAATGCCATTCAGGCGGCCGAAGAACTGCGCGACCGGATGATACTCGTCGGAGCGCCGGCTGAAAGCGCCGATCAGGACTACGGGTGGATACTGCCCGGATCCGGGCTGTGGGAGTCCGCGGATTGCGTGGCGCGCGCCGTGCGCCTGTTTGTGGAAAAGCCTTCCCGCGCCGACGCCGCTTTGATCAAGGCGTCCGGCGGTTTGTGGAACACGATGATCATTGCAGTCAAAGCGCGCGCGTTATGGAAGCTCGGGCACGAGAGTTTTCCTGAAATCCTGAATGGTTTTGAAAGGCTCAGGGCTGCAATCGGCACGCCGGAGGAAAGTTCTGTGCTCAACGCGATTTATGAGGATATGCCTGCGAGGAATTTCTCGGCCGACCTTGTGGCGCAGGCGGCGAATCAGGTCGCCGTGATGCCCATGGAAGGGATTCTCTGGAGCGATTGGGGCCGAATGGAGAGGATTGTCGAAACTCTATGCCGCGTCGGCAGGCAGCCCAATTTCCCAAGGTTCGCCGCCGGATCAACCGCAGGCATGGGTTCCGAGTCCTTGGGCGCCGTTGCGTCGCGCTGACGCGGGCGCTCTGATCCGCCTTCGCCGCTTTTCCCTTAATGGACTCCACTCACCGATGGACACTAATATTCCCAGGGTTTGAACGGCCGTCCAAGCAGGAGTTCCGCTTTTGTCGAATTCAGATGAACGTTCCCTATTCTCGGCGGTCCGTGGACGTCGTCTCTGCGGGACCATTTTCTGAGCGCTTCCCTCCTGTAATTGCCGCGCTTCAAAATTCGTTCGCCGATTTCATACAGACTTACGGGGCGGGGGCCGCCGACATGGAACAGGCCTTCCGCTTCCATCGAGAGCAGCGCGACCGCTGCATCGGCAAGGTCCTCGCAGCCGATGCAGCTTCTGTATTCATCATGAAACAACGATGTCGGAAGGCCTCTTTTAAGCCGGCCCTCGATAAAATCGATCGCGCCTTTTTTGCCCTGTAGGGAGTCGCCCATGGGCAGGCCGATCCGCACGATGGAATAGCGCGGAGAGTTTGCGATTTCATCTTCCGCGAGCGCATAGGTTTTGCCCACGATGCTGACGGGATCCGGTCTGTCGGTTTCCGCGTATCCGCGCGGCGGCGCCTTTTCGCCGGAAAAAACCAGATCGGCGCTCAAATACATGATATGGCAGGATGCGGAAAAGACCGTCGCAATGCTCCGCGTCCCTTTTACATTTATATTGTGAGCGTATCGAGGCCTGGCTTCACAAACATCCAGGTCGCAGACTCCTGCGGCATGAAGGACATGAGTCGGTTGAAAGCGTTCCCTGAGGCGTGCAAGCTCTGCTTCGTCGGTCATGCAAATGGATTCGACGTTGCGGTCGTTTGGAAAGTTTGCGTTGGGAGGGCGGACGCCGAAAAGCCGATCGGGAGAAACGATGGACTGAAGCTTCCGATAGATCGGCCAGCCATGAATCGAGGTGACTCCGGTAATGAGGATGCGCGAAGCGCTTTTCAATCGGGCATGCATGCGATTCAAACCCCCGCAAACTTTTGCTGAATTCAGGGTCCATTATGTCCGTCCGGCAAGGAATGTTGCAATGCCGTTTCGATCTCTTCGGCGGCGGACGATCCGCTTCCGCTCCCGGTCTTCCCGATTCAACAGACAAAAAATGAAATTTTCTTGCCGCTATCGGATCTCCTTACATTAATATAGTCCGATCAAAAAGGATGGACCGGTCGTTTTACAGCATCTTGTTTTGAAGCTTCAGCCTGCTTTTGGCTTTTTCAGGCAATCCCGTTTGCGGGAAACAGGCATAGGAGACAATCCGTAGACTTCATTGATGAAGGGCATAACAATGACAACAAGCACAAAAAAATCCATAACGGCGCCTGCCGCAAAAAGCGCAGTCCCAGCGAAAAAATACAATCCTTTCGAAACCGCTCAGGAACAATTTGACAGGATCGCCAGCCTGTTGGGTCTTGACGGGCCGACGCGGAATTTGCTGCGCAATCCGATAAGAGAATATCATTTCAGCATTCCCGTCCGGATGGACCACGGGGGCATCCAGATTTTTCGCGGGTTCAGGGTCCAACACAATGACGCACGGGGGCCGTGCAAGGGGGGAATAAGATTTCATCCGCTTGAAACCATCGACACCATACGAGCGCTTGCCATGTGGATGACCTGGAAATGCTCCGTTGTGGACATCCCGCTGGGGGGGAGCAAAGGGGGAATCATCTGCGACCCTCACAACCTCAGCGTACGGGAGATCGAGCAGCTTTGCCGCGGATGGGTCCGTCAGATCGCCAGAGACGTCGGCCCATACCTCGACGTGCCGGCGCCGGATGTCATGACAAATCCGCAAGACATGCTGTGGATGCTGGATGAATATGAAAAAATCCACGGCGGCAGATATCCCGGGTTCATCACCGGGAAGCCGATCGGCATCGGGGGCTCGAAGGGGCGCAAAGAGGCGACCGGGTACATGGTTGTCCTCACGGTCCGGGAAGCCCTCAAGGAATTGAACATAAAGCCGGAGAATACGACGGCGAGCATCCAAGGCTTCGGCAATGTCGCCCAATACGCCGTCGAGCTCTACCATAAGATCGGCGGGAAAGTGGTATGCGTGTCCAGTTGGGATCCGTCGGACAACAAAACATTTTGCTGCAGAAAAAAATCCGGCATTTTGTTCGACGAGCTGCAGTCGATCAGCGATCCTTTCGGCACCATCAACAGGGTCAAAGCGCAGGAGCTGGGGTATGAGATTCTACCCGGTGAAGCATGGCTGGAGCAGAATGTCGACATCCTGATTCCCGCAGCCGTTGAGAATCAGATCACGACGGAAACCGTGCACAAGATCAATTCCAGGGTTAAACTCATCGCGGAAGGCGCCAACGGACCGACGACTCCCGAAGCGGACGCCATCCTTGAAAAGCGGGGGACTTTCCTCGTCCCGGACATTCTCTGCAACGCCGGGGGCGTGACCTGCAGCTATTTTGAACAGGTGCAGGGCAACATGAATTATTACTGGGATGAAAAAGAGGTTTTCGACAAACTGGATTCCAAAATGACCTCTGCATTTCAGGCCGTCCTGGAGGTTTCTCGGAACCAGAAGCTTCCGATGAGAGACGCCGCCTACGTTGTCGCCGTCAATCGTGTCGCGCGTGCATGCAAGGATCGGGGATGGTGCTGATTTTTTGATCCTCAAGCGCCTCGAGACCGCTTTTTCCCTGTGGACAATCAACGGGGGGCGGGGAAAATCCCGCCCCCTGCCATTCGGACCCCGGAGGAGCGCGATGAGAAGCAAATCCGTCAACAAACTTATCGTTGATCTGAAAGAGCGCGCGAAGGAACTCAATTGCCTCTACCGGGTCGAGGAGATCGTCAGCAATCCCAACCTTTCCCTGGAAGAGGTTTTTCAAAAAACCGTATCCATTCTTCCGGCGGGATGGCAGTTCTCCGATTCCTGCCAGGCCAGGATCGCCTATCACGACTTCGTCTCCCAAACGGACGGATTCAGGGATTCTCCGTGGGCCCAGCACGCGGATATTCTGGTTCAGGACGAAGTGGTGGGACGCATCAGCGTTTGCTATACGGAAGATCGTCCCGCGGCGGACGAGGGGCCCTTTCTCAAAGAAGAACGAAAACTGATCGATACGATAGCGGATCGACTCAAGCACAGGATCCTGCACGCCAACCTTAAATCTGTTTTCGAAAGCCAGAAGCTGAAGGGGGAGCCGCATGAAGAATGGGCTGTCATCCTCGATCTTCTGAGAAGGACCGATCCCAAGCTGCTCACACGCATTTCCAGAAAAATGCTGAACCACCTCACGTGGGCCGGATACAAAAAAGCGAATCGCATTCTTGAACGGTTGAATCCAACCTTTGAAAACGGCGAATCGGGCGTGGAAAAAGACGACAACCGGCCTTTGCGCGTCAGCACGACTCAGGATCTGCTCTCTGCCAGCGAAGATATTTTCAAGCTCGCGGGAGAGCATCTCAAAGAGCACGAAATCCTCGCGTTTATTCAAAAATGGATCAAAGAGGAGCGTTCGGGTTTTCTGGTCAAGGTTTTGGAGAATCCCAACTCTTCGCTTGTCGAGATTGCCGGCGCAATCGAGCGCTACCGCCACCTCATTCCTCACGGCGTGGAGCTTTCATCGCCCCGGGAGCGTTCGTTCCGGGTTTCTCTCATCCAGCGCCTTTTAAGCGATGATTCTCAGTTTGTGCAGGTGGCCAAAAAATTCATCAGCGTCAACGATTTTCACGATCTTCTCGATCAGACGATTTATCCTGCGGAAAGCCACGGGAGACTCGGCGGCAAAAGCGCGGGCCTGTTCGTCGCTTCACAAATCCTGAAAAAACACGCCGGCGACAACGAGCTTCTTAAAAACATCAAAACTCCGAAAACATGGCGTCTCACATCGGACGGCCTTCTCCATTTCGTCAACTACAACGATCTCGAGGAGATGAGCGAGCACAAGTACAAAGACATTGGCCAAGTCCGGCAGGAATACCCGTCTATTGTGCAGGTGTTCAAGGGATCATCGTTCCCTCCCGAGATAATTAACGGCTTGTCCGTCGCACTGGAGGATTTTCGGGAGGTTCCGCTGATTGTCCGTAGTTCGAGTTTGCTCGAGGACCGCAAGGGGACTTCCTTCGCCGGCAAGTATAAAAGCCTTTTTATCGCGAACCAGGGAAGCAAGCGGGAACGCATGACGGCGCTCATGGATGCGATCGCCGAAGTGTATGCCTCTACATTCGGCCCGGACCCGATCGGATATCGGATCGAACGGGGGCTGATCGATTTTCATGAAGAGATGGGAATCATGATCCAGGAGGTGGTGGGGTCCAGAATCGGCCGCTACTTCATGCCCGCCTTCGCGGGAGTCGCTTTCAGCCAGAACTCTTTTCAGTGGTCGCGCAGGATCCGGCGCGAAGACGGACTCCTGCGCATGGTGCCGGGACTTGGGACCCGGGCGGTCGATCGGGTTATGGACGATTACCCCATTCTCATATCGCCGGGCCAGCCGTCGCTCCGGGTCAACGTCACGGTTGAAGAGAAAGTTCGCTATTCCCCGAAAAAAATGGATGTGATCAATCTGGAATCGGGTTTATTCGAGACGGTTGAAATCAGCGATCTGCTGAACGAATCCGCCGACCAGTATCCCATGATCCGGAACCTCGTTTCCATCCTGCAGGACGACCGGCTCATGCAGCCATGGGGCTTTGGAATCAATAACAGCAAAGATCCATTGATTGTCACTTTCGAGGGGCTCTTCGCTCAGACCCGATTCATCGAGCAGGCGTCCGCAATGCTGAAAGCCCTGCAGTCCGAATTCCGCGCCCCCGTCGATTTGGAATTTGCCCACGACGGAACGGATCTTTATATCCTGCAGTGCCGCTACCAAAGCTATGGCGCCAAAGCCCAGCCGCCTGCCATTCCGAGGGATTTGCCGAAAGAGCGAATTCTTTTCTCCGCAAAGCGCTTTGTCACCAACGGCGCCATCTCCGGCATTTCCTACATTGTTTACGTCGATCCCCAGAAATATGCGGAATTGCCCAGCCGCGCCGATTTGATCGCCGTCGGCAGGGCTGTGGCCGCTTTGAACCAGCTGTTGCCGAAGCGTCAGTTCATTCTCATGGGCCCGGGGCGGTGGGGGAGCCGGGGGGACATCCGGCTCGGGGTCAGCGTGTCCTATTCGGACATCAACAACACCGCAATGCTTATCGAGATCGCGCAAAAGCATAAGGATTACGTCCCGGAGCTGTCTTTCGGCACTCATTTCTTCCAGGATCTCGTCGAGGCTTCCATTCGCTATTTGCCGTTGTATCCCGGCGACTGGGGGACCGTTTTCAATGAGTCTTTTTTCAGAAAATCAAGAAACTGGCTCCCCGATCTTCTGCCTGATTTTGCATACCTCTCGGATGCGGTGCGCGTCATCGACGTGGCCAATACGGCGCCCGGGATGGCCCTGGAAATTCTGATGAACGGCGACCTCGACGAAGCTTTGGCCGTGCTTGCTTCGCCGCCGACGGAACCGGCCCAGGCGCCGTCCGAGCAGTCTGATGCGCCGGCAGTCGATTCGAGCGCAAATCTCCATTGGCGATGGAGGCTTCAAAGCGTGGAGAGCATTGCGGAATTCATCGATCCCTTGCGATTTGGAGTCAAGGCGATCTATCTGTTCGGAAGCACCAAGGACGCGACCGCAGGCCCCCAGAGCGACATCGACCTGCTGATCCATTTTGACGGAACGGAGTCTCAGGAAAAAGACCTGATGACGTGGCTGGACGGCTGGAGTTTGTGCCTGAGCTACCTCAATTATGTAAAAACCGGCTATAGGACGGACGGTTTGCTCAGCGTTCATCTCGTCACCGACCAGGATATCAAAAACCAGACAAGCTACGCGGTAAGAATGACCTCGACGACCGATCCCGCACTCCTGATCCCTCTTGGAAAACGAAATTCAAAATCCTGAATTTTTCCGCGACGGAGCGCCGGATATCTTTTCCGACTGAAAGCCGGGAGCGGTATTATTAGCCTATGAAAAGATGTTTTTTTGCAGCCGACCTTCATGGGAATGAGGATCGCTACCGGAAGTTGTTTCAGGCCATTGAGCGGGATCTTCCACGAGCCCTTTTCCTGGGCGGAGATCTTTTTCCGTCCGGTCTCGGCGCCATGGCGGGGGGCAGCGGATTTGACGACTTTTTAAGGGAAGTATTCGCTCCCGGATTCGCAAGATTGAAAAAAAACATGGATTCGGATTGTCCGGAAATATTCCTGATTCTCGGCAATGACGACGGCCGGGTCCGTGAAAGGGAAGTGGAAGAGTATGCGCGTCTGGGCTTTTGGAATTACATGCACAATAAATGCGTGTCCTGGGGAGGCCGCTCCGTCTACGGCTATGCTTTCGTGCCGCCCACCCCTTTCATGCTGAAAGACTGGGAGCGATACGATGTTTCCAGATATTTGGATCCGCTCTGCATTGCGCCCGAAGACGGCCGTTTGTCGGTCGCGGTGGCAAAGGGAACATTGAAGCACCAGACCATTCAACAGGACCTCAATCAGCTCGCGAGCGACAGCGACCTCTCCGGCGCCATCTTCCTTTTTCATGCGCCTCCCTACAAGACCGGTCTGGACCGGGCTGCGCTGGACGGCAAGAAATTCAATTACGTGGATCTCGACGTTCACGTGGGGAGCATCGCCATTCGCCGCTTTATAGAGTCCCGACAGCCTTTGCTGACTCTGCATGGACACATCCACGAATCCGCCCGCATAACGGGGGCCTGGAAGGAACGGATGGGCAGAACCGTTGCGCTATCGGCGGCGCATGACGGCCCTGAACTGGCGCTTATCCGGTTTGATCCGGACGATCCAGAGAACGCAAGCAGGGAACTGCTGTGACAAGGCGCCTTAACCCGGGTTATTCATGAAGCTTCGGATGCGGCGGCGGATCCGGGCATGCCTGATGCGTTGCGTTCGCAGGATTTCTCGACGCACTGTCGAGTGCGCCATCGTCGCCCTTCAGTCGCGCGCCTTGTATCCATGCCCGCCCCCGCCGCCTCGCTGCGAACGTTCATGAATAATCCGGGTTAATCCGGTTTGAACAAACTGCTTCTTTTAATGGGCTTTTTTTCGTGCATCAGTCCGATGGCTTTGAACAGGGCTTTTTTAAGGACGATGGATTTTGACTTGGAAAGCACGTGAGCCATGGATTCAATCACTTTGTCCAGGTCGAAATCCGAATCCGTTTTTGCCGGACGTCGGCAGATCAGGTGGCCAAGAGCTCCTGCCGCAAGAGCCCGGATGGCAACCGGCAGATCTTGCGCCACCAGGACGTTGAGAGTCTCGGCAATGAGGATGTCCGAGGATTTTTCGATTTTCGTCGCGCATTCGAGCGTCCTGTGTAGAAGGCCCTGGTTTTGTCTGAACCTTAAAATTCGCGCCAGGCCGACCTGGTGTTCGTCGAGACAGTCGTGAGAGATGAGTTCGTCCAGCTTCGCAAGAACAGTGCTCCCATGGCTTAAATCTCCAAAGGCATCGGGCGGCATCATTCTTCTCCTGAAGAAGTGAACGACAGTGGGATTCTCGCTTCGCCAAAGGGAAATAGCAATCGGGGATCGACTCGATTTGAATGTGAGAATAGCCGAAACCTGCTCATCATCCGGATGAAAAGCGATCATCCAAAGGATTGGACCTGTCTGGATTGACGATTTTAATCAGACGTCCATTGCAGCAGGGTTCATTTGTCCAGGGAAGTCAGACCTTCACGGATTGCGAATTTGGTGAGATCGGCGACGCTGTGGATTCCAAGTTTGTCCATCATTTGCCGGCGGTGCGTCTCGACAGTTTTCACGCTTAAGTGGAGTCTTTGCGCGATATCGCGGCCGCTGTGCCCTTCGGAGATCAGCTGGAGCACTTCCCTTTCTCTCGAGCTGAGCGACTGAACGCCGGCGCGAGCTTTCCGCGAGCGGGATTGTTTCGATCGAGCCAGTTCTTCGACGACTATTCCCGCTATTGCCGGGCTAAGGTAAACCTGGTTGGAAAGGACGACGTGAATAGCCTGCACGAGCTCTTCGAAGGCGCAGTGCTTGAGTATATAGCCCGACGCTCCGGCGGAGAGCATCCCGGTGACATAGCGCCGGTCGGCGTGCATGGACAGCGCAATGACTTTGATCCGGGGATCGTTTGAGAGAATCTGCCGGACCGCTTCGAGGCCGTTCAGATCCGGCATTGCGATATCCATGATGACCATGTCCGGTTTTTGTTTTTGCGCTAGCCTTACCGCCTCTCTTCCGTTCGCGGCCTGAGCGACGATTTCCATTTCCGGCTGCGCCGCCAGCATGGCCTTCAATCCGTCGCACACAATTTTGTGATCGTCGGCAATTAAAATCCGGATGGTCAATCGTCACCTCCGTCGAGGGATTTTTTTCAATTTTTCGACAGGCGCGTGGAGAGTCACGCGAGTTCCGCGGCCTTGTTTTGAAGAGATTTCGACACGGCCCCCCATGAATTCCAATCGCTCCCGGATGCTGAAAAGGCCGAACCCGTCGGCGCCCGGTTTCCCTCTCATCCGGGCCGCCGGATCCATCCCGATTCCCGCATCTTCGACCGACGCGACAATTTTACCTTCTTTTTTCAACAGCAGCACACGGGCAGTCGGCGATTTTGCATGCTTGCCGACATTGACAAGAAGCTCCCGGATGGCCGAAAACAGGGTCGCGCGCCATTCGGAACTCAGAGGAATTTCTTTTTTCCGGCAGACAATCTCGACTTCCACGCCGTATTGCTGCTGGATTCTCTCGGCGAGCCAATCCAGCGCCGCTTCGAACCCGAGTTCGTACAGAATCGGCGGGCTCAGATCAAAGGTCAGAGATCGGGTTTGTGCAATGGATTCCGAAACAAGATCCCGCACTTCTTTCAGGGCTTTTCCCAGATCCGTCGAGGAAGCCGACTCCAGCAGCGCTCCGACTTTGATATTGATCAAGGCGAGCACCTGCCCTATCCGGTCGTGCAGAGCCTGTGCGATTCTGCGACGCTCCCGCTCTTCGCTGAGGGCAAGTTCCGTCGCCAGAGACCGGAGCTCCTCCTGGTAGCGCAACAGTTTTTGTTCCGCCTGCTTGCGTTCGATGACGTCTCCCAGCCTTTGGGCAATGATGTTGAGCAGATTCCTTTCTTCTTTCAGAAAAGGCCCTTCATCCCGTTCCGGTCGTTTTTCGGAGTAGCTTACCGAAATGACGCCGATCGGCGTCCCCTTGACGATGATCGGACACTCCTGCATCCACTCGCTCTCCTGAAACTTCCGGGTCCGAAAGCATTTCCCCTCGATTGTCGCCTGGGCGCCGGCGACTTCGGGATATTGCCATGCGGTCGGAACCACCCGGACGGTCTGGCGGAAGACGCCTTCAAGAGCCAGGTCTTTTCTGTCAAATATTTTCGAGATGGAGTAAAGGCAATGAAGCTCTTTCAAACGTTCGGCGAGGATGACGGCTTGAGACGAGCGCCCCGCCGGGGCGGGTCGAATGATCCGGCGATTCTTCTTCCTGTTCATGGGCGTTTCTCAAAAACTCCAAACGCGAGAAAAAATACCTGCGATCGCTGAAAGCTCTGCATCCAATTATCCGTCTTTTCTGTTTTTTGTCCATCTTTTGGATCATAGATTCCCATCCATTGGATGAGCCCCTTTGAGCTGCTCCGACTCCCGATTCCAGCATCTCCCCGATTGCTGTTTTTACTGAACTGAGCGAACTTAATTAAAAGGGAGGCTGTTATGGCGAAGCGGAAAATTCATATCACGGATGAAGACATGAAACGGCTCCGGAAACTGCTGGAAGGAACGCGATATTGGAATCAAAAGGACAGGGAATACCTGGCGCACCTGGAGGAGGAATTGGACCGGGCGGCTACAATCGCTTCGGATAAAATCCCGGCCGATGTTGTGACGATGAATACGCAGATGCGCGTGAAGGATTTGGATTCCGAAAAAGAAATGGCGATCCGGCTGGTATATCCCGGGGAAGCGGATTTTGAGAGGGGCAAAATTTCAATTCTCGCCCCCATCGGCACTGCGCTCATCGGCTACCGCGCCGGCGACACCGTGGAGTGGAAGGTTCCGTCCGGAGTCCGACGTCTGCGAATTGAAGAAATTACCTACCAGCCCGAGGCGGCTGGGGACTTCCATCTCTAATACACAGCTCTTCGACTCAAATTTTCGGCTCTTTTTCTTGAAAGGCCCGTTCTTTCAATCCCGGGGACCTCGGGATGACGAGCTTGAATCGGCTGCCTTGGCCTGGGGCGCTCTCTATCTCCATCTTCCCCCCCAGAAAACCGAGGCGCTCGCTGATGGTGAAAAGCCCGAATCCCCCGGATTGGACTCCTTCGATACGGAGTCGGCTGGGATTGAACCCTGTCCCCTTGTCGCTGATCGAGACGCAGATGCTGGTTTTTTCCCGGGACAGTTCCACCCGGGCCGTTTTGACGCCCGCATGTTTTACGACATTGAACAAGAGCTCCCGTATCGATTGAAAGAGCAGGATGACGATTTCCTCCGGCGTCGCCCCCAAATCATCCCTGGCGTCGAGCTGCACCTCAAGCCCATGCCTGTCGGCGAACCAACGGGCAAGCCATTTCAGGGAAGGCAGCAGGCCCCCCCGGTGCAGCATCGGCGGGCTCAATTCGGATGTGAGGGAGCGCGAAGTTTCAATCGCTTCGTCGATAAGTTCCGCAACCTTTTCCGCATCTTCACGAGGATTGACGCCTCCGCGCCCGATGAGCAGCGCGTTGATCTTTGCGGCGACGAGAGTCTGTTGAAGCCCGTCGTGCAGGATCATGGCCAGCCGCATGCGCTCCCGTTGTTCCGCTAAAGTCAGTTCGGCTGCAAGCTGCCGCAGCTGCTCCGCGCGGCCTTCTGCAATGGCCGTGCGTTCGGCGACGCGCCGTTCCAGGTCTTCGTTGAGCGACTTCAGCTCCATTTCGGCGTTTTTACGTTCAATGGCATAGCGGACGGCGTTCGCCACCAAAGCTCCGTCGGCGCGGCCCTTGACGAGGTAATCCTGCCCTCCGCGCCTTATGGCCTCGAGAGATGTCGCACGGTCGTCGGCCCCGGTCAAAACGACGATCGGCACTTGCGGGATTGCGGAAGAGAGGCGGGCCAGCGTTTCAATCCCGGTGCTGTCGGGAAGCCCGAGGTCCAGCAGCACTACATGAAACGGCTCTTTGCACAGGCGGGCGATGCCTTCGTCCAGCCGGTCCGCCAACGCGACTTCAAACATCTCCGGACTGTGGCGGAGCAGACTGTTCCGGATGAGTTTTGCATCCGAAGGGCTGTCTTCGATCAGCAATACTTTCACGCAAGGCCCGGTCATAGGGAGTCCTTCGCGATGGGCGCACGGCCGGGAAGGCTTGCAACCGAAAGCCAGAATTTCTCGATGGAGCGGATGATGTCGAGGAAACTGTTGAATTCGACCGGTTTTGTAATATAGCAGTTGGCGTGCAGTTCGTAGGAGCGCAGAACGTCCTGTTCCGCTTTGGAGGTCGTCAGCACGATAACCGGGATCGCGGCCAGATCCGGGTCGGCTTTCAGCTCGGCCAGGACCTCCCGGCCGTCCTTGCGTGGAAGATTTAAATCCAGGAGAATCATGTCCGGCCGTGGCGCATCGGCATACTCGCCGGCGCGCCGCAGAAAATTCATGGCGTCGACGCCGTCTTCGACATGGCGGACGCGATTGGACGCTTTCGCCTTTTCGAGCACCGCGAGCGTCAGTTTCATGTCGCTGGGACTGTCTTCAACCAGGAGAATCTCGATCGGACGAATAAGCGAACTCAATGCGCTATCCTTTCTTGTCGGGAATGGTAAAATAAAACTTCGAACCTTCTCCCGGACGGGATTCGACCCAGATTCGCCCGCCATGCCGTTCGACAATCCGCTTGCAGATAGCCAGGCCGATCCCGGTCCCCGGGTATTTCGTGCGCGGATGCAGCCTTTGGAAAATGAGAAAAATCCGCTCAAAATATTGGGATTCAATTCCAATGCCGTTGTCGCGAACGGCGAACAGCCAGGCCGCCCCCTGCTTCGAATTTAACCGTGAAGCGTCGCCTGCGGTCTGCACGGCGCTGACATGAATTTCCGGCGGCCTCTGGCCGCGGAATTTAATCGCATTGCTGATCAGGTTCTGCAAAAGCTGGACCAGCTGAGTGGAGTCTGCGTGGACAAAGGGAAGGGGGTCGCTGGCGACCGACGCGCCGCTTTCTTCGATCGCCCGCTGAAGATTGGCCGCAGCTTCACGCAGGGCTTCGTTGGCGTCGACGGCTTTAAATGATTTGCCTTTGACGCCCACTCGCGAATAGATCAGAAGGTCGTCAATCAAGGTCTGCATCCGTTGTGCGCCGTCGGAAGCCATGTCGATATACTCCAGCGCTTCGCCGTCGAGCCGATCCCGGTACTCATGGCGGAGCAATCCCACAAAACCCGCGACAGCGCGGAGAGGCTCCTGCAGGTCGTGCGACGCCACATACGCAAACTGCTCCAGGTCCTGGTTCGAGCGCACCAGTTCTTCCGCAGCCTGCCGGAATTTCCTGGTCCTTTGCCGGACCAGCTCCTCGAGGTGCTCCCGGTATTTCGCCAGCTCCGCTTCGGCGTTGAACCTCTGAATGGCTTCGCCGATCAGCAGGGCCAGGGACTCGATAAACTCCACTTTGGCGGGAGACGTCCTTTCGCGGCTCTCATCCGCGAGATGAATGACGCCCAGCAGTTGCTCCCGATACCGGATCGGAACAATCGCCAGCGATTGAAAGCCTTTCAGAATGCAGGCGCCGCGGTAGCGGGACTGATTGGCAGGGGGCAGCGCACGAGCGAACGCCGGCGCGTCGCTGCAGCAGAAGGATCCGCCGGGCGTCATGAGCAATTGATCGTGCTCGTCCGGTTCGTTCTTGATGGCCCGAATGCAAAAGCAATTGTCGCTTTTTAAAGACAGACGGCTTTCCATCTGCAGGAAGTCGGGATCGAAACCCACGCTGGATTCGTAGGGAATGAACCCGGCGTCGTCCACAATGCGGATGCCGACGCAACGGCATCCGCTCCAGTCGCGGACGACTTCCACGGCCGAATCCAGATACTCCTTGCGCGAATTTTTCCGGGCAAAAAGCTCCGCCAGCGTATTCGTGACATGTTGCCGCTTTTCAGCCTCCTGGCGCTCCGAGAGGTCGCGGGCGGCGGCGAAGACGCCCTGCACTTTTCCTTCCTCGTTCCGGTAAACCGCGGCGTTGTAGAGCACATCGGTCGTATGTCCCGAAACATGCCGAATCGTCAGCGGATAGTTTTTGATCTTACCCAGCTCAAGAACGGTTTGGTATCCCTGCCTGGCTTTTTGGGCATCGGTGAAATAATCGCAGAAATCGCTTCCGATCAGCTGCTCCCGAGAGACGCCGGTCGCCTGCTCCGTGGCTTTGTTGACGTCCGTGATCTTTCCCTGAGGGCTTATCGTGACAAGCGGATCCAGGCTGGCCTCAATCAGGCTTCGTGCGTAAAGAGAGGATGCTTTCAGCTCCTCCGCAACAGGATCGTTCTCGGATTTTTGCGTCCCCATGGCATTTTTGGAAAACCGGCGCCAACTGCTGTGGCGCAAACGGAGAAACAGAAAATCTCCTCCCCGGCGCTCAAGGTAATTCTTCGCCTCGGAGCGCAATCAAGTCAAGGAACGATTTTGTGGCGCAATCGCCGTCGGAAGCTTCATGAATAATCCGGGTTCATGGAGGAATTCGGCCTGGACAGCATGCTGATCGTCAAAGCCTTGTCCCCCTTTTCCGGATTCGGAGGCATGGGATGGATGTGCGGCGGAGCGACCGGCGGATTGGCGGCGATCGGTTTTTTTCTAGGCAGCGAAGATCTGCGCAACGATGCGGCTGTCGCCGCCACGATGAAAACCGGCAAGCGGCTCATGATGCGATTCGAAAATAAATTGGGCGCCGTAACCTGCCGCAAAATCCATGAAGATGTCGTCTTCGGCTGTTTTATGGATCCCGGGGCGAGCCCGGAAAACATGCAAACTTTCGCCAAGGCGGGCGGATTTGAAAAATGCAGCCTGGTGGCCGGCATCGGCGCGCGGCTTGCGGCTGAAGTCATAATTGAGAGACCGGAGGCCGGCGATTCAATGTTTTTTCCGGAGGAAGTCCGGCGCGCCAAAGGCGCCAAAGAGAATTCCTGCCTGTCATTTTTTGCCGGTAAAGGTTTCTTCTTTGATGAATTTCCTTTTCTATCCAGGAGCGCCAGATAATTTCCGATTTCCTGTTGCGGATTGCTCCGGTTTTGCGGGCTGTTTGAAGCAGGACGTGCATGTCGTGCATTTCGCCGAGAAGATTCTGAAGATCCCGAAGGCTGGCGCCCCACTCCTGGTAGAGATCAGGCAAAAAATTCTCCAGCGTGTAGCGGAATTTCTTTAAACCGATCCTCAGGCGGTGGCAACTGATGTGGCTTCGGTTGCGCAGGGCCTGCCGATGCAGCCGGAACGCTTTTTCCCATCGTTCAAGGGCCAGATTCAGGAACGCTTCTCTGTCCAGCGGGATGCAGGCCGCCCGCGCGGATAAAGACGAAGCCCAGGCCGCCCATTTCTTTCTGTTGAATTTGCCGAGGGCGGCGACCGCGGCTTTCCGCAACTCAATTTCGCGGCCGGCAAGATGCTGGAGCAGGGCCGGGGAGGCGGCGCCGCGGGGCGCATCCGGGATTTTGAGGAGCGCCGCCATCACTTGAACGTCCCGAAGCTCTCCCAGTTTTTTAAACAGGCGCGCCCCTTCTTTGCCCATCTGTTTCCAGCCGCGACAGGGATCGAACGTCCGGAGCCCTGAGGCGATGGAGCGGCATCGTCGCAATGCAACCCGGGTTTTGTGAACCGCATCCGGCGTTAAATCCCGAGCCCCGCGATCGCATTCCCCAGCCGCCTGATCCATCCAGAACGCGATCCCGAACTTTGACGAAACCGCATTGTCCCGGGAGGTTTGTGGCGGCATCGCGTCTCTGCACCCGTTCATTGCCATAGCCTTCGATGGAGCCGCTTTTTCATGCCCCTATCATACAATAAACGGGCGCCGGGACGCGACTCTGGAGCATTTCCCTCCGCAGCCGTTGAAGCGCCGGCCCCGGAGGGAAAGCGAACGCGTGCCGCCTATTCCTTTTTTGCAATCAATCGGCTCAAGCAGGCCAGTCAAACGTTCTGGACTATCCGATGGCTGCCGTACCCCTTTCTTCCGTCCTGATCCGGATGCATTCGGGCAAATCCAGGATGAATATTTTGCCGTCGCCGATTTGTCCCGTTTTCGCGCCCTCAATGATCGCCCGGACAGTCGGCTCCACAAAATCGTCGTTCACGGCGATTTCGAGCCTTAATTTCTTCAATAAATTCACTTCCATGTCCACGCCGCGAAAGGATTCGTGGTAGCCTTTTTGTTGTCCGCAGCCTAAAGAGTTGGTCACCGACATCTTGAAGATTTCCGCCTGATAAAGAGTGCGTTTAACATCGTTCAGCTTGTGCGGCTGGATATATGCCACGATCAGCTTCATTGTCCTGTCTCCTCCCAAATGAATGCTATTCGGTCATGAAAACCTGAAATCCTGCGTAGGCTTCGTTGCCATGCTCTTCAATGTCCAAACCTTTGAGCTCTTCCTGCATGCTCACGCGCAACCCTACCGTTTTCTTTAAAATCCAAAACAGGATAAGTCCCAAACCAAACGCCCAAACGAAAGCGCTGAATGCGCCCAGCAGTTGGATGCCCAATTGTTTGAATCCAAAACCATAAAACAGGCCGCTGCTGGTTGAAAACAAGCCAAAGGACAGCGTCCCCCAGAATCCATTGACCGCATGAACGCTGACGGCGCCAACCGGGTCGTCCACTTTCAAAACATAATCGATGAACAACACGCTGAGCACGACCAGCACCCCTGCGACGGCGCCGATAACAATGGCGCCGATAGGCGAGACGCCGTCGCAGGGACAGGTGATTGCTACCAGCCCCGCCAGCGCTCCGTTCAGGGTCATGGATATATCAGGCTTTTTAATGACCAGCCAGGAGGCGATCAGCGCGAAAAGGGCGCCCGCAGCAGCCGCCAGGTTTGTGGTGACGGCAATATAGCCGATCAGGCCATTTACTGCGGTAGTGCTGCCCGGATTGAATCCGAACCAGCCGAACCAAAGAATAAAAACGCCCAGCGTCGCCAGCGGCATACTGTGGCCAAGTATCGCATTGGGTTTTCCATTACCGGCATATTTCCCATAACGGGGCCCCAGCATAACCGCTCCGGAAAGCGCCAGCCAGCCGCCGATCGAATGAACGACCGTCGATCCCGCAAAATCATGAAAGCCGAGAACCGCGAGCCAGCTCTTATTGTCCGTCAGCAGCAGGTTGCCCCAGACCCAGGATCCGAAAATGGGGTAGATCACAAGTGAAATCACCGCGCTGTAAATCAGGTAAGAGATGAATTTGGTGCGTTCGGCCATGGCGCCTGAAACAATCGTCGCGGCTGTGGCGGCAAAAACTGTCTGGAAGATCAGAAACGTCCATTCCCAGCCTCCGTTGGATTCGATTCCTTTGAGTCCGAACATCGTTGTGCCCCAAAATCCGTTGGTGACGCCGAACATCAATCCGAATCCCACAAGGAAGAAGACGAGGCTGCCGATGGAAAAATCCATCAGGTTTTTCATCAGTATGTTCACCGCGTTTTTGGCGCGCGTAAATCCGGTCTCCACAAGCGCGAATCCGGCCTGCATAAAAAAGACGAGGAATGCGGCCACGCAGGTCCAGACGATATTGAGGTTCAATTGGAGCTCTTGTTTTGCCGCCTCAACCGATGTCCCGCTATCGGCGGCTGTGGCAACGACAGCAAAGGCGGCCAGGGCGGCGCCGCTGCATAGGGCAGGGATGAAGCACTTTATCTTTCGCATGTTTTTCCTCAAGGATTAAAGATCCGCAGATAGGATTAAAAGCTCTTTGAAAATCCCAGTCCGAACCAGAAGTTGCTTCGCTGGAAGGCGGCGTCGCCGATCTGCCCGTCGAGCATCGTGGATGTGTTGAAACTCGGAGTGACGCTGAAGGATTTCAGCGTGATCGGGACTCCGGCGCTGAAGGTAAAATCATTGAATTTGGTCTTTTCAACGCCGAAATAGCCTTTGTTATACCCGGAACCGGCCCACCCAAGGCTTCCCGTCAGACTCAACCCGACGTAATAATCCTCGGCCCATTTCCCGATTTTTTCGAACGTGTGTCCCGCGGTCAGCTGCAGGTAGCTTCCATCCACCGCGTTCACGTCCCGGTACCATGCGATTTTCGGAGAAAGGGGGACCGCCAGGCTTAAAGCTCCATAAATCTCCGTCGTCGACTTCAAGGAGGTGTTTGGAAAAAGATAATGGATAATGCCCAGGGAATATCCCAGTTTCGGGGCCACGGGGGCTTTGGCGGAATAATCCAGCGTATAGTCTATTTCGCTGAAGTCTCCCGCGTTGTTCGGCGCGGTCTGGGATTTGCCGGTTGCATCGATATTTCCCCAGACGGATCCGGTGAATCCATAAGCGCTCCCCGACACATTGGGCTGGATCACGCTGGTGTCATTTATATTCTGTCCCCGCCAGATGTATTTGTTTGCATAGCTTATCGAAACGCCGGCATTGAATGTCTTCTCTTCCTGCGCGACAGCGGAACCGGCCAGAACTAGCATCGTCATCAAACATAGACTGCCAACAGCCAACCTCTTGAAAATCATCGCAGCTTTCCTCCAGGTGTTTTCATTTTTCAAATCATACCTTCGTGACAAAATCTCCCTTGCAAAGAACATGCCTGAAAGCTGCTTCGTGGAATAAAAAAGCATAAATAATTTCAGGTCTATCGTTAGAGATGAAGATGACATGTTTTATCAACTATATTATTATTACAATATTGTAGTAATATTCTGCATATCCTACATAATTAGGTAATCCTTCGCTTACTGGCCGCGACAAAGGCGCCGCGATTTCCCTTCGCCTGTCGTTGGACGCTCGCCGGCCTGAGCGCCGGATCTTTCGATTGGATTGGGCGCAATGGAAAGGATGCGTTCACGAGGCGGAACCCGGGAAGAGGCGCCGAGAACACGGAAAGGACCGGCTTTCTGCTTTTGCCGCAGCGCAGTCTGGTTGAAGCTGTCGATCCCGATCGCCGGAAAAAATGCGAGACTCTGCGCAGCGGCGCCGGGTTCAGCCTGATGCCGGAGCGTGCCGCTGCCGTAGGATTACAAATATGTAATTAAAATAGATTAAACATACTATTTTGTTTTATTTTTTGGGAGACGCCGGGGGGGGCCGCCGGTTGCTTCCCAGCGTCGCAACCGGCTGAATCGGCGGCTTTCTATTTATTGAAGCGCGAAAGACGTCCAAGGCGCATTTGTGGCAAATGTATCTCACGAATGGGAGAACGGCAAAGCAGCAATTGAATCTTTGCGGGCGGCTCTTGCGCGATTTCGTCTTATCGCATATAATAATAAGCTTAGTCATCTGCAGGGCGCCGTACCCAAGTGGCTAAGGGAGAGGTCTGCAAAACCTCGATGCAGCGGTTCAAGTCCGCTCGGCGCCTCCACCGGCTGGTTTCCGCACCTGTCATCGCTCCGATCCTGTGCCCATCGGCATATTTTGGCGAAGTTTTCCCGGCGCGGTATCGGCCGCCCCTCCACGCCTTTTCTTCGTCCGTCGCCCGGATCTTGAATGTCAAACAGTTGGGCGATCCCGACCAGAAAACACAATAAATTATTCCAAAAACATCTCTAAGCATTGAAGTTCTGCCGCCTTGCCGCCGATCTATATCTATCAGGGGCGGCAACGGGATCTTTGACCAGAAGATCGCCTACAGGAGAGGCGGCTATGAGCGGAAATGAATTGCAAAGCAAGGCGCTGGAGAATCAGGACGAAAATTATGAAAGAACTGTTCTGAATTTCCTCAACAGCGAGATGGCTCATTCGCAGCCGGGAGACGGTTTGGAAAAGCAGTCGAAAGAGCTGGATTCCATTGTCTCCGACCTTTTGAAGCAGGTCATCAGCGAATCCGACTCGCAGCAGGAAAATCCGAAGCTCCGTCCGGAAGATCCGTTTTCCGAATTTCCGGATGCGCAAAATACAAACCTAAGCGTAAAAGAAAGTCCGGCTCTGCAAGCGCCGCCTGAAACGATCCGCGGCGCGCAGCCGCGGGCGCATGCGGCCGCCGCGCCGGCGGCGATTCCAATCCCGGGCGCGTCAACCGTCGCCAAGGGCCGGTTTCCGATCCAAGCGCTGGCTCTGGCTTGTGCGCTGGTCCTGATGGGATCCGTTGCATACTTCCTGTCGTCCCGGAGGGGAGCGTCGCCCGAAGAAACAAGTCTTCCGGCGGCCGCGTCTCCTCTCGTCGCCGCTGAAAGCGCAAGAACTGCGTCGGCGCCGGCGGATCGGATTGTCGATTCAACAGCCAATCAGGAAGTCAGGCCGGCGGCCAAACGCGGCCGGGCGGCCGAAAAGCCGGCCCCAGAAGAGAAGGCTTCGAAAGACGCTGCAGGAGAAGGCTTATCCAAAGCGGCTGCCGCCAGCGATTTCGTGAAGCCAGACGTTGCGGCGCCTGTCGACGCTCCGGCCGATGCAATCGCGGCCGCCCCGGCGCCTGCCCTGGTTTCTCCGATATCGATCGAAATCGAGGAACGCGAAAGCGCGCCGCCCAGCATTATTGAAAGAAGCGTTGCGCAGCCTCAGTCTGCTCTTCTTGCACCCATGAAGGAATCGCCGGAGCTCGAGCTCAAGCCTATTTCCAACGGATCTGCGCCGAAGAATCTGCTCCCCGCAGAGCCTGTTTCAAGAGCCAAAGCGGTTTATCCTGCAATAGCCTTGCGCACCCGTGCATCGGGAACCGTCGTTGTGGAGGCTCATATCGACAATACGGGAAAAGTAATCAAAGCTTCGCCAGTCAGCGGCCCCGCCATTTTCCACGATGAAGCCGTGAAAGCCGTAATGAAATGGCGCTATAAGCCCGCATCCCTTAATGGCGTTCATGTAGCGAGCAAAAGCAAAGCGGAAATAGTCTTTAATCTGAAATGAGGAGGAAGAATGCTGACCGATCAGCAGAAACAAAAATATGAAATGACGCGACAAATGGCCAAAGAGGAGCTGGAGCAGCTGGACAAAGAGATCAGCGCGGAGCTGGCAAAGGTGAAGGAACGGCTTCTCGAGCTTCAACAGGCCAAGAAGGCGGTGAAGCAGATCTATGACGGGGCGTGCTCCCGGATGGGAGTCAAACCATCCCTGGAAATGACGGATCTGAACATTACCGATCTGGTGAAACAGCAGTAGCTTGTCTCTCGATGCCGCTTGCGATGGCCGACCTCCTCTGGTCGGAAGGCCATTGGCTGAGATCTGCATACGATTTGCACAAGAGGTTGCAGGAAAACACGACATCCCGCTCAATAAAATCGATCAGCTGCCGGGATGGACACAAATCAGGCTCCTTATGCACGAGGCTCGCAAGAATCGGAAACAGGTCTCCCCACGCTCCCTGGCTTATATAGGTTGCGCGGAGGATGAAATGAATCAACGCAGCGGACAAATTCGCATCTTTCAACGCACGCCGGATTAGATTCTCCCGCAATACGAATCCCGATATCGGAATATTGACCACCTGCTTGATCATAACCTGTGAGGAAAGCAGGCGGTCGAAGGTGAACGCCTGGAGGAACTCTCCTTTCGAAAGATAGGCTTCCGCCCGCTCTTGCAGGATCGCCACATCCTCGATGCTGAAGTCGACGGCTTTGATGGTCATCCCCGTCTGTCGCAGCGATTGACGGAATTTGCCCATGAACTCCTCGAAGCTTTTGTCGAACAGCGTGGACGCGTTGCCTATATACACGGCGAAGGTGCGGGTCAGTTGATTGGTCAGATCCAGGATCGGCCCCAGATCGGATTCCAGACCGGTCCAGGAAGGGCTTTGAACCGCATCCAGAGCTTCGAATTTCCCCATCTCTTCCAGAGCGTCCAGCTTGAGCGTCAAATCCTTTTTCGAATACTCCGTCTTGGCGAAATGTTCCTGCTGCACCAGTTCCTGGAAGCGCGAAGGGTCGTCGACCAGAAGGTTGATAACCTCTTCCTGATTCAATATGTAGGGGATCATTCGTGCGTCCTGGATGCATCGACAGATCAAGTCCCCGATCAGCATCGCCATTTTTTGCCTGAGTTCACGGGAAACCTGCATTGCGGCTGCACCTTTTTGAGAAATCCGCATCCAGAGTAATGTATTTCCGGCGGAAATTGAATGGAATTCAACCATCAAAAATAGCGACGCCGCCCTGTTTGCGCCGGAAATAGGGTGGCGCTCCTATTTTTGCCGCATGCTAAAATATAGGAGTCGCCCGGGATTTGCATCAGCTTAGCTCTTGCGTTCGTCATTGCGAACGCGAGTCCTTAGGGAGTCCGGATGAGCGCCTGCTCCAATCTGATCCACATCGCGCTGTTCAAGCCGGAGATTCATCCCAACGCCGGCAATGTCGCCAGACTTTGCGCGGCGAACGGCCTGCCTCTGCACCTGGTCGGCGATCTCGGGTTTCGCATCGACGACCGTTCGGTCCGGAGGGCCGGATTGGACTACTGGCCTTATGTGGATATTCGCCGCAACGAGCATTTGGAGGATTTGAAGGCAAAGCTCTGCAACTCAAGACTTTTCTACTTCAGCGCCCGAGCCGACCGTCTCTATACCGATGTCCTTTACCGGCCCGGGGACTGCCTTGTCTTTGGGCCGGAGTCTTCCGGACTGCCGGAGGATTTTCTGCGCGAAAACTGGGAACACACGTTGAAGATACCGATGCGAGTTTCGAAAGTGCGAAGCCTCAACCTCGCCACTTCGGTGGGAATCGCCGCATATGAAGCCTTGAGGCAGATTTCATGCTCCTTCAAAAACGCCGATTGAACCGCGCGGGCGGCGGCGAGGCGTCCAATGTACGATTTCACCGCCGCATGGGATTGCAATCGTCCAACGAAAATTTCAGCGTTCTTCTCCGGCTTCTCCGTTTTCTCTTCCGGAATAGGGAATCCCCAGCTGTTTCATTTTTCGGTACAGGTTGCTTCTCTCAATCTGAAGGGCCTGGGCCGCCCGGCTCACGTTCCCTTTAAATTCCATAAGCTTCTGCAGAATGAACTCCCGCTCGAATTTTTCTCGCGCGCCCTGCAGCGATTCCTCCGTTTCATTTTCGCGAGCGATCGGCAGAGTTTTCTGCAAAAGCGTTTCAGGCAAATCAAATACGTCGATGCGTTGCTGGGGAGTCATGATGACGAGGCGCTCCATGATGTTGCGCAATTCCCGCACATTGCCCGGCCATGGATAATTCTCCAGGATCTCTACGGCTTTTCGCGTCAAAGTCGGCGCCTTCTTTCCGTATTGGCTGGCGAAATCTTCCAGAAAGTAAAGGGTGAGCGCAGGGATGTCCTCGCGACGCTCCCTCAGCGGAGGCAGCTGAAAGGGAATGACATTGAGCCGGTAGTACAGGTCCTCCCGGAAATTTCCCAGCTCGATTTCTCTCTCCAGATTCTTATTGGTGGAGGCGATGACCCGAACGTCCACTTTTACGGAAGCGCTGCCGCCGACAGGAGTGAAGCGCTGTTCCTGGAGGACGCGAAGCACTTTGGCCTGCGTTTTTGAACTCATGTCGCCCACTTCGTCCAGAAACAGCGTCCCGCCGTCGGCCTGGGCGAATTTTCCCTCCTTGTCTTCCGAGGCGCCGGTAAACGATCCTTTGACATGCCCGAACAGCTCGCTTTCAATCAGCTCTTCAGGGATGGCGGCGCAGTTCATTTCTATGAAAGCTTCGTCGCGGCGGGCGCTGTTGAGGTGAAGCAAGTGCGCCACCAGTTCTTTCCCGGTGCCGTTTTCCCCGTAGATCAGGACCCTCCCGTTTGTAGGCGCGGCAAAGGCAATCTGCTGCCGCAAAGCCTGCATAGGCACAGAATCGCCGATCATAATGTACTTGCGTTCGACCTGTTCCCTGAGAAGGCGGTTCTGTTCTTCCAATTGGCGCTGGTGGAGGGCGTTCTTGACGACCAGCAGCGTCTTTTCAAGTGAAAGCGGCTTTTCGACAAAATCGAAGGCGCCCAGTTTGGTGGCCCGCACGGCTGTTTCAATGGAGCCGTGCCCCGATATTATGACGACCATGGTGTCGGGAGATATCTGGCGTATTTTGGCGAGCGCTTCCAGGCCGTCGATTCCCGGCAGCCATATGTCCAGCAGGACGACGGGCAATTTTTCCTTCTGAAGGATTTCCAAGGCTTCTTCGCCGCTGGAGACAGCCAACGAATGGAAACCCGCATCTTCGAGAACGCCCTGGAGCGAAGTTTGCACGCCCTTTTCATCATCGACGATCAGCATGGTTGTGCGAGTCATAGGGATTCATTGTTATCCGGATTCATGCCGGCGCCAAGCGGCAAATCGATAATAATTCTGGCGCCCGCCGGCGAATTGGGCTCTGCGCGAACCTTGCCGTGATGGTCGGAAACAATCTGGCGCACAATCGCCAGCCCAAGTCCGGTCCCGCCCTTCCGGATTGAAAAATAGGGAAGAAACACGCTGTCCTGGTACTCGTCAGGGAATCCCCGGCCGGTGTCGCCGATTTCCAGGCTCGCCATTTGCCGGTGAACGTTCAGGGAAGTCCGGATAAACAGCGTCTTGTTCTTTGAGTTTTCGGCCATAGCTTCCAGCGCATTGTCGAACAGGTTGATCAGGACCCGCTTCATCTGCTCCGGATCCAGCTTAAGAGCGGGGATCCTCGGGTCGAAATCCTTGCGCACAATGACGCCAAGAATGCGGCCTTCATATAATTTCAAAACATTTTCTATTATCTCGTGCAGGTCCGCATCCTCGAGACGCGCCTGGGGAAGGCGGGCGAAGCGCGAGAATTCATCCACCAGATTTTTAAGGGCGCCGGCTTCCTGAATAATGGTTTTGACGCATTCATTCAGGAGGCGGTCGTATTTCATCCATTCGGCCTTCGACGCCTCGGCGCCGCCGGCCTCGGAGGCGACAATCTGTCGGTAGCGGCGCAGGATGCGTTCGGCCGAGAGCTGTATTGGGGTCAACGGGTTCTTGATTTCGTGCGCCATGCGCCTTGCCACTTCTTGCCATGCCGACATTTTTTCCATCCGGAGCAGTTCGGTCATATCGTCAAGAACCACGACCCAACCCTTGCGTTTGCCTGCGCTGTCTTCGAGCGGGGTAGCGGTGGCGGCCAGCTGTATGTTTTTTCCCTGGAAGGTCAGTTCGATGTTTCTCACGACCGTGCCCAGCACCGCGGACTTGTTCAGCAAGCCGCGGATGATTTCACAAGCCGGCGCCTGGACCACGTCCTCGAGTTTTCCGCTGGCGGGAGAGTCCTGAGCCTGCAGCATCTGGATGGCCGCCGCGTTCATCGTGCGGATGCAGTAATCGCTGTCGAGCGAAACAACGCCGGCGGCGATCGTCTGCAGCACCGTTTCAATGTAGCGGCGCCGGTCGTCCAGCTCTTTATTGGTTTGAACCAGGCTTTGTTTGGCCGCCTCGATCCTTTTTTCGTTTTCCTGCAGATCGTTTGTCATCCGGTTGAAAGAAGCGACCAGGCTGCCGAGTTCATCGATCGCCTGACAATGGACGCGGTATTCGAGATTTCCCGCCGCCACGGCGGCGGCGCCTTGGGCAAGCGCTTCGATCGGAACTGTGATCCTTTTGGCCAGATAGAGGGCGAACCAGGAGAATGCAAAAACGATCAATAGCGTCAGCAGGACCAGAATGAGCAAAGAATTAATCCGCAGAGCCGTTTTCTCCGCTTTCAGCTGCTCGTATTTTCCATAGGCTTCCACGACGGAATTCGCCCGGAATCTTGCGCTTTGCGGATAAAGGTTTTCGGTGAGAACGGCGCCGACGATCTCGCCGTGAGCGTTTCGAATGGGAGCTGCGCACCAGATGATGTCGAGCAGGGCGTTGGTGGGATCGACGCGCGCGATGGAGAATGCCGGCTGCCCGGAAATCGCCTGTCGGATCAGGCGGTGGACCTCCTTCCGGTGCTGTTCTCTCACGCCGGACGAAAGGTTGCCCGGCAAGGTTTTCTTCCCGGCGTCGGCGACCAGATCGCCCCTGGCGTCAAACGCGCGGATATTTTCCAGATCGTACTGGTAGCAAAACTCTTGCAGCTTCAACCTCACATCCGGCGCCAGTTTTTTCGCCTGGATGTATCCCGCGATAAAAGAAGCGAAATATTTCGACCGCTGCTCCGCCTCGGAATAATATTGCCGGGCCAGAGTCCTGCTATTATCCATGATCTGGGCCAGGGGCGACTGGAACCATTGTTCAATGGACGCACTGATCAGACCGTAGGCCATCACAAAAAGCAGCACCGCAGGCATAAGCGACAGGGCGATGAACGTGATGACCATTTTGGTTTTGAAACCGCTTCCCACCTGGCCGCTTTTTTTTTCGAAGTAAAGGCGGATCAGGTTTCGGCCGAGGACTGTGGCCAGAATAAGCAGCGCCAGGACGACGACTACGGTGGCGGAGTAAAGCAGAAAGGTCATGCGGATGAATTTGGGGCTTCCGACCGAAGTCTTGTTCAGAAGAATCTGGGTGGCGGCCAGCGAAAGGACAAGGAATAGGATGCCGCCGAGAATATAGCGGCGGCTTCGGGATTCGGCCTTTTGTTTTGAAGCGGAGTTTGGCTGTTCTTTCATAGCCTCCATATCCGTAAGCGAATCATTATAGACCAAGTCTGGTTTTGGATTCACACCGATCTCATGGGCAGGCCCGAAGGAGCGCAGCCTGAAATGCGGCGGCCGTTCGGAGACGCGACCGTCCACCGGCGGTTCCTGATTGACGGCAGCCCGCCCGGCATAATAGATTCATGTTTCACATGGAGGGCGGCCGATTGAGGGTACTGATTACCGGGGGAGCGGGATTCATCGGGTCCTATCTGTCTGAAGCGTATCTGGCTCGGGGCGATGAGGTGTATGTCGTCGACGATCTTTCGACGGGGCGCCTGTCCAACGTCAGTCCGCTGATGGGGAATCCGTTGTTTCATTTCGTCAACGACACCATCCTGAACCGCGACGTCATGCTCGAGCTGATCGGCATCTGCGACGTCGTTGCGCATCTGGCGGCCGCCGTTGGGGTCAAGCTGATCATCGACGAGCCTCTGAAATCGATTCACACGAATATCGCCGGAACCGAGATCCTGCTCGAACTGGCCGACAAATTCCGGAAAAAAACCTTTATCGCTTCCAGTTCGGAAATTTACGGGCGGAATTCCCGGGTGCCGCTGAACGAGGAAGATGTTCGCATCTATGGCCCGATTACGATCGCACGGTGGAGTTATGCGGCGACGAAGGCGATGGACGAATTCCTCGCGCTTGCCTATCACCGCACCAAGCAGCTCCCGGTCGTCATCGCGCGCTTTTTTAACACTGTCGGGCCGAGGCAGACCGGGCAATACGGCATGGTGATTCCGCGCTTCGTCAACCAGGCGCTGAGCAATGAGCCTATCACTGTCTATGGCGACGGGCGCCAGACCCGAAATTTCACCTATGTCGAGGATGTGGTGCGTGGAATCATCGGCCTCATCGACGAGCCGCGGGCGGTGGGGGAGATATTCAATATCGGCGGCGACGGTGAAATATCCATGAACGATCTCGCCGCGCGGATCCGGTCCGTCGCGCATAGCGCTTCGCCTATCCATCACATACCCTACGGAGAAGCCTACGAGGAAGGCTTCGAGGACATGGAGCGACGGGTCCCGGACATCGCGAAAATTAAAAAGCTGATCGGGTACAGCAATACATACGACCTGGATAAGATCCTGGCGAAGATTGTGGAGCACCAAAAAGCGCAGCAAGAAATGCCTCCGGGCTGAGAACAGGGCTTGCGGATCCGGCTTTTGCGACATACAATCTGAAAGCTTTTGAGTTTGCGGAGAGGTGTCCGAGCGGTTGAAGGAGCACGCTTGGAAAGCGTGTGTAGGGGTAACCTTACCGAGGGTTCGAATCCCTCCCTCTCCGCCAGCCTTTTGTTTGCAACAACTTAGCAGAATCAGGAAGCAGAATTACCCTCGTTTGCCGCCGCTTTCCTGCCGTTTGATTTTTTGAATAGCCATTTTTAGCCTTCCCGAACCGAAGCCGCCGGCAGGATTTCGTCCGGGTTGTTGATGGCATCTTGATTCCCGGCAGGAAGCCGTTTGCCGTATGTGTCGACGGTCATCCAATTATTAATTCGTGATGCGGGTTGAAATATTTCCAGCGCCGGCTTTTCGTTTCATGCTTTAATCTCCCGATGATCCCTGCCATCCCTCTCGACTACCACCTGCATTCCAATTTTTCTTCCGATTCGAAATCGAGCGTGCGGACCTTGTGCGAGAGCGCCGTTCAGAAGGGCGTCCCTGAGATCGGGTTGACCGAGCATTACGATCTGCACCCGAAGGAACAGCCGGTCTTCTACCGGCCGGAAGCCTGGTGGGAGGAAATCGAGCGCGTCCGCAAACGCTTCGAAGGACGGCTTATCCTGCGAGCCGGAGTGGAGATCGGTGAGCCTCATTGTTTCCCGGAGGAAATCCGGAAACTGCTGGATCGTTATCCGTATGATTATGTCATCGGCTCCCTGCATTATGTCGGCGAGGATTCCATGTTCGACATTAAGCTCCTGGAGCGCCTGGGCGCGGATGCAATCCTTCGGCCCTATTTCCTCGAGCTGGAAAAGATGACCCGGAATCCTCAATTCGACATCCTGGGCCATTTTGACGTGCCGGTGAGGAATGGGAAGCCGATCTGGGGGGGCTACGATCCGAAGCGCTACGAAGAACTCATACGGGCGGCGCTTCAGAACTGCATCGATCGCGGGATCGCCCTCGACGTCAATTCCGGCGGCCTGCGCCGTCCGGCGAACAATCTGATGCCGGATCCGCAGATCTTGCGCTGGTATCGGGAAATGGGCGGCCAACGCCTGACGCTCGGCTCCGATGCGCACGCGCCGGAGGACGTAGGCCTTTGCCTGGACCAGGCAATAAATTTCATCCGGGATGCGGGATTTGACTGCATCCTTCGCTATCAGCGGCGTCATCCCCAGGTTTTGTCGCTGGTGGAATAGGTCGCTGAAGCCCCGGCTCGCCGCCGCGCAACAGAAGCTTCATGAATGGTCCGGGCTAAATGCTCAGTCGGCCATAGTACATCCGGGTCGTGTAATGCAGCGTCACTCTCCCGTCGACTTGGTGCGCCTGGAAAATTTTGAAAAGCGCGGCGAGCATCGGTTCATGATTGGGGCGCCCCGGCGCCGGGGAGTAGGAGGAGGAAAGAAGCCGGCCTTTCAACCCTTCATAGTCGAGCTGCTGCAGAATGCCGAACGTCCTGCTCGTGAATCCGTTTGTCCCGAAGAAATCGTCCAGGGCTGTTTCGTACACCTTTTTATGGGCCGTTCGACTTCGGTCGGTTACATGCCGGTTCAATACTTGTTCATATTCCTTCATGAACGCTGTCGATTGGGAGTCGCGCTCATTCCACACGATCATCATCCAGCCGGGAGCTTTGAGAATGCGGACGAATTCTTTGCGGGCCTTCTCGAGATCGAACCAGTGAAAGGACTGGCCGGCTGCGACAAGATCAACGCTGCGCTCGGGCAGGGCTGTAGCCTCCGCCCTGCCATCCACGCTTTGGAATCCGGGATATTTTCCCAGCAGGCGCCTGCCAGCCTCCCGCATTTCGCGGTTGGGTTCGACGGCAAACACTTCGTTTCCATTTTGCAGGAACAGTTCGGAAAGAAAACCGGTTCCCGAGCCGATATCCGCGACAGTCGAATCGGGCGTCAGCGCGCAATCCTCCCGCAGCGCGGCGACGACCTTCTGCGGATAGCGCGGCCGGAATTGGATGTAGTTCTCAACCCTGTCGGAGAAACGCTTTGTCGGATCCATGACAGGATGCTATTGAACCACGCCGGGAGCACCGTGTCCAGATAGTGGTTTTTATTCCCGTCCCGATGATTTATCCTTTTTGTTTTTGCTTTATCGGATGTTGAAGATGGAAGAGAAAAAGTCTCTGTTCGGCAAGAATTTCATCCTGGCTTCCTTGTCCTATTTCTTCGTTTTTTTAAGCGCTGCGATGTTCTATTTTCTCCCTCTTTTTCTCGATCAATTTCATCCTTCGAAAAGCCGGGTCGGCCTCATCATGGGCATTCACAGCGTGGCCTCGATCATGATCCGCCCGCTTTTCGGCCGCGTCCTGGACCGGCGAGGCGGCCGGAAGGCGACGATGGCGGGCATCCTGATCATGATTGCGGCGATCCCCGGATTTTACCTGGTTGAGAGCGCCGGCCTTTTTACCGTCCTTCTTCGAGTGTTGAACGGGATCGGATGGGGCATCGCCACCACGGCCATTCTGGCGATCTGTTCCGAAATGTCCCCCCCGGACCGCATGGCCCAATCGCTTGGGATCATCGGCGCGGCGGGAATCGTGCCGGGCGCCATCGGCCCGGCGATCGCGGAGGAAATCCTGCGCCGCTACGGATTCAGCGCCGTTTTCACCGCGGCTCTCCTGGCGCTTGCGGCGGCGTTTATCTGCATTGTCCCAATCAAAGAAGCGTCGATTGGCAGGATTCAATCCGGCCTAAGGCGCACCGGGCTCTATTCGGCGCCCCCGATCGTCATTCTGTTGATCGTCGCCGCCATGCCTGTCGCCCATGGGGCCGCCCGCGGGACGGTTCTTAATTTTATCGTTCTGTTCGGCGCCAGCGCCGGATTTACGCGCATCGGCCCGTTTTTCGCCGCATTTTCCATCGCCGCAATCCTGACCCGGCTGACGCTCGGCGACCTTTCCGACCGGTACGGGCGCAAGCGCATGGTGCTGCCGACCGCGATTCTGATCGGCCTCGACCTTTTCTGGATCGCAAGCGTCCATTCTTACTGGGAATTTGTGGCGTGCGGTTTTGTCGCCGGGTTGGGGCAGGGCTTTATGTTTCCGGCTCTCAGCACATATGTGATTGATTTTCTGGGGCGCGAGAACAAGGGGCTTGCTCTGGGCCTCTATCTTTCTCTCTACGACATCGGCATGGGATTGGGATCGCCTGTGTTCGGGTGGATATCCGATATGTCGGGCTACCGGCAGATGTACGTGGTCGCGGGATGCTTCATCATCCTCCTGTCGCTGGTCTTCAATGTCAAAGCGCCCCCGGACCCGCCTGCCGCTCCCATGACCCGCCGGGAAGCTCTTCCTCCCGTTCAGGGGTAAAAAGCTCAAAAGCCCGGGATAGCCGGTCAATAGCTGTGTTCAGTAATTTTGACTTTGCCCCGGAACGCCCAGTAAATCGCGGCGGTGTAGGCGAGCACGAACGGCATGCCGATCAAGGCGATGACGGCCATGATGCCCAGAGTCTTCGACGAAGAGGCCGCGTTGTATATCGTGACGTTGTTCGCCGGCGAAAGGCTTGAAACGACCAGGTTTGGAAACAGAGTGAAGCTGAACAGAAATACAAGCGACAGAATCGTCGCCGTGGAGGAAAGAAAGGCGTAAAAGGGCCGCCCCAGGAAAATTGCGCGCGGAACGTTCGCAAAAGCGAAGACGGACAGCACGACGACAATCCAGGCCCAGCGGTGATCATGGAAATTCTGGACCGCCTGGGGCGTTGTGGAAAGAAGGAAAACGGTCGTCAGCATATAAAAGATCAGGCTGAATCCGAAAGTCCGCCACATCCACGGGTAAACCAGCTTCTGCATCTCCCCTTCGGTTTTTAAGTAGAGGTAGATCGCGCCGTGCATGGCGGCCAGCGCTACCGTCAAAAGACCGACGAGGATCGGGAAAGGCCGGACCAGATCGAAAAACGAACCCTCGAAGGACCCTTGCGCATTGACCGCAATTCCGGTCAGTGCGTTTCCGGCCGCTACGCCGAACAGGAATGTCGCGAGAGCGCTTGCGCCGGAGAAGGACCAGTCCCAGAAGCTTTTCCAGGCCCTCGATTCGCGTTTGCCGCGAAATTCAATCGAAACCGCCCGGAAAATGAGCGCGAACAGCAGAGCCATGAATGCCGTGTAGAAGCCTGAAAAAACCGTGGCATAGGCGTTGGGAAACGCCGCAAACATGGCGCCGCCGAAAGTGACCAGCCAGACTTCGTTGCCGTCCCACAAGGGGCCGATGGAGTTGATCATCATCCGGCGTTGCTCGTTGGTCCGGCCGATGAGGTGAATAATCCCGACTCCCAGATCAAAACCATCCAGGATGGCGTATCCGGCAAGAAGAATGCCCAGCAGAATAAACCACAGCAGGTTCAGATCCACCGCTTGCTCCTGAAACAGTTCATTAAAGTCCATCGGGGGCGAGAATTTAAAAAGCCGGCTTTGACGCCGCCCGAATTCCTACTTCACATCCTTTGCGTCCGTCATAGAGTCCTGATGCCCGGGATATTGGGAGGCGACATCCAGAACCTGCCTCAGCGACGTTTTCTTCGGCGCCGAAACCGGTTGCGGACCTTTTTGAATCTTGTCGTTGAGCAGGAAAATCCAGACCGCGAACAGCAAGGCGTAAATGACGCCGAACATCGTCAGGGACCCGGCCACCTGGGCGGCGGAGATGTTCGGCGAGACTGCGTCGCGGGTTCTCATCAGATTGTAGACGATCCAGGGCTGCCTTCCGACTTCGGCGGCCACCCATCCAAGCTCATTGGCGATGAAAGGCCCGACGACCGAGAAAACAAAAATCCAGAGGAGCCACCTCTTTTCGAAAAGCTTTTTCTTCAGATGCAGCCAAAGCGCGAAAAGAGTCAGAACGAGAAAATAGGTTCCCAGCCCGACCATAATGTGAAAAGAATAAAAAGGGATTGCGACCGGCGGTATGTCGGGTTCGAACTGATCCAGGCCGGGCACCGGCTTGTCGAAATCCCGGTGGACTAAAAAACTCAGCAGCCCGGGAATTTCGACATTGAAGCGGACGGTTTTGGAGGCGTCGTCCGGCGCCCCGATAATCTGCATGGGAGCGCCTTCCCCGGTCGTCTTGTAGATGCCTTCCATGGCTGCGAGCTTGGCGGGTTGATGGCGGGCCACTATCCGGGCTTGAGAATCTCCCGATAGCAGGACGGCGACGGAAGAGACGACCGCAATAACCAGGGCCGTGGAAAATGATTTGCGCGCAAAGTCCACGTGCCGCTTTTGAAGGAGATAATAGGCGGAAACGCTCATGATGAAAAAAGCGCCCGCAATGAAAGCCCCGATCAGTACGTGAACAAGCCTGTCCATGGCCGAGGGATTGAAAACCACTTCCCAGAAATCGGTCAGTTCGGCTCTCTGGACGACGCCGGCGGGGGTTGAAACGTCTCGAATGACAAATCCCGCCGGGGTTTGCTGCCAGGACAGAGCCACTACGATCCAGACTGCCGAAAAAATGGAGCCAAGCGCGACCATGATGGTGGAGAAGAAGTGTACGCGAGGCGACACCTTGTCCCAACCGAAAACAAGCAGGGCAAGAAATCCCGATTCAAGGAAAAAAGCGAAAATGCCTTCTGCCGCCAGCGCCGACCCGAATACATCCCCCACATACCTGGAGTAGGCCGACCAGTTCGTCCCGAACTGGAATTCCATGACAATCCCGGAAGCCACTCCAATCGCAAAATTCAGCGCAAAGATTTTCGTCCAGAATTTTGTCGCCGCTTCAAACTGCGGATCTTTTGTTTTCAGGTAGCGGCCTTCCAGGAAGACCAGGAAGATTCCCATCCCGATGGCCAGAGGCGGAAACAGATAATGGAACATCACGGTGATGGCGAATTGAATTCGCGAAAGCGTCACGGCGTCCATAGCGCATTTTCCCTATGATTGACGCCATTTATACCTGCCTATTGGAATTATTACAAGCGGGAAAAACCGGGCGGAGCGAAAGCTATTGGACGCCGAATTCGCCTTTGATCCCTTCTGTGAAGGGCTCGGCCGTTCCGAGTTTGAAAGGCTTTTCCAGCTGTTGGATCCGTTGTCTTTCTTCTTCGCTGAGGTCTTCAAACGGCTTCCCTGAAAGCAGCGTCGGTGTGATGAAGATAACGAGCTCCGTGCGCTCGGAGGACTGTTCCGTGCGGCGGAAAGCGTTGCCGATCAGCGGCAGATTCATCAGCCAGGGCACGCCCCTCAGGTCTTCGGATTTTCTTTCGCGCATGATTCCGGCTATCAGCACGGTCTCGCCGCTGTGGACTCTGGCCACCGTGTCCAGGTCTCGACGGTCGATCACCGGCTGGGTGGAGACGGAGGCGCCGTTGTCGGCAGAAAAAGTGCGCACTTCGACGAGCTCGCTGATGCTGGGATTGATGCTTAAGGTTATTTCTCCATTCGGCGATATCTGCGGGATGATGTCCAGCACGACGCCGATGGGAACGATCTGATTTTGGATGTCCTGGACGATTACGGTGGGCCCGACGCTTTGCGAGGAGGTGGAGCTCTGGGTAAAGAAAACCTCCTCGCGGACGACTCTTATCACGGCTTTCTGATTGTTCATCGCGGACACGTGCGGGCTGGACAATACGCGCAATTGCCCCTGCCGCGACAGCGCGTCGACCACGGCGGCGACTTTGCCGTTGCTGATGGAGTACTGGACGCGCCCCATCGATGCATTTACGCTCTGGTTCAAGACCGATCCGGTCGAAAGGCTCAGCACCCCGGATGCGCCGGCGCTCGGATTGAGGATGGCGGTCCAGTCGACGCCGAGCTGATAATTCTTCGAAAGCGTGACTTCCAGGACTCGCGCCTCAATCAGCACCTGTCGCTGTATCGATCCTTCGACGGCTTCTATATAGCTGGCGGCTTCTTCAATGGCCGCTTTTTCCGCGTGAATCATGATGAGGCCGGCCTGCGGGTTTATCAGGAGCCTGCGGCCCGCAGCGTCGCGGCTCGTAGTAGCGACGGGGCCGGTTTCGGTTCGGAGGGCGGGATCGCCCGGCCCGCCTGCTTCGAACAGGATGTTTTCCAGCCCGAGCCGAAGATCCGCCCAGACTTCCGAATTGTTGGCGGTGATGACTGTGCTTTCGTTTTCGGAAGAGCTTCCCCCTCCGCCGGATTGCCCTCCTCCGGAGGAGCCGCCCGGGGAACCTTGATTGCCGGAGGATCCGGCTTCCGATCGCGAGGACATCCGCATGTCCCGCTTGCCGCTTCTCGACGCCGCGATGTAATTCACATAGAAAATACGAGTTTGCATCTTCGGTTTCGAGACCCGGAGCAGATTCCCTTCCAGCCGATATTCCAGCCCCAGGCCGGGCAGCAGCGACTGCAGAGCTTCTTCCAGGGTCACTTTGTTCATGTTCAACGCAGGGAGGACCGCGTCGATTCCCGGCTCCATGATGAGGCTGTAGGAGCTGCCCTGGGTCATCATCAGCAGCACTTCACGCAGAGAGGCGTCCTTGATGTTGAGAGCGAGCAGGGCCTTTCCCCGCCCGGGCTCCTCGGACGAACGGCTTTGCGAAACGCCGAAGACCGGAAGAATGAAGAAAGCCAAAGCGGTTAAAAGCCCGAAACGCCGGGATGGATGCAACGGGATTGCGGCTGACATGTCAGTTTGTTTTTTCCTCTCGAGGAGTATGGCCGGCGTCGCCGCCCAAATAATAACCCCGTATTTTCAGGCGAAATCCTCTTTCGCCCAAGTCGTTTACGGAAGCCAATCCTGTCAGGCTGACCTGCGCAGGAAATTCGGGAAGGGATTCGATAAAAGAAAACACTTTGGAATATTCGCAGGCTACGGTCATTTGAATTTCAATGGACGGCAGCCGCAGGATCGGCAGATCCAAGGGATCGCACAGGTCGCCCCAACGAGCCGCCGGCAGGTCGTTCAGGGCATCCAGAGCCCGGTCGTTTTCCGGAGCGTAGCTGCCTTGGATCCAAGGGTTCTGCAAGTCCACCTTCGTCACCTTCAGGCCGCAGGATCGAGCTCGCATTGCCAGCGCGTCCGCCAGTGTTCCGCTGAAATGGAGCAGCGATTCTCCGCCGTCGATTTTTTTAAAGCGAATGAGAAAAGCTTCCCGCATGGAATCGAGCCTCTCCGACTCTTGCCTGGAAACTGCCGCTTGAAGCCCGGGGATTCTCGACGCCCCGGCGGCTCGCGCGTGAACGCGTTCCTTGAAATCCGAAATGTGATAGGCTGCGGGGCTGATGCCGACAAAGAAAAAGAAAAGTGGGCCGCCCCCGAATATCAGCATCAGGCATGTCCAACGGCAGCTTTTCTTTTTCCAGAATGAGTTCATAGTGGCTCTTTCGGTGCGGCCTGACGTCCCGCATTCGCCAGTTCAATGCGCCGCATTTTGTCCCCCGACTGCAGGATGATGTGGTCGGATTCAATATGGGCGAGCTGCCAGGATCCGACTCGAGCGCCGACGGACAAAGGGCGCCCGTCGATCAAGGCCAATCTGCGCTCCTGATCGATCAGAGTTCCGGAGAAAAGGCACTGCGGCGCCTGCAAATCTGCAGATGTCGGGCTTTCTTTTATCGGAAAATCAGTTTTTTTTGGCGCCGATTGCG
>CAZXSV010000005.1:0-16624 GCA_964642735.1 uncultured Acidobacteriota bacterium | reverse complement strand
GGCGCCGATTGCGGATAAGCGGAAAAGGGATCCCGACTTGGCCAGGGAAGCGATTCAGGGACCGGTTCTTCCTGCGGCGCAAACTCCTGCAGCGCCATCTGCTCCAATTCTTCCCGGGAGATGGGAATCTGTCCGCCGAAATCTTCCGGTCCTGACCCTTCCGGCCCGTCCGCCGTCGCCGCAACGGAAAGGGCCTCTACTTGTTCGGCCGCCGGTCGAGGGGATTGGTATTCTTTAAAGAATAAAACGTTGTACGTGGAAACCCCCGTGAATGCCATTGCCAACAGTCCGAACTGCCAGGATCGTTTCATTTCCGCACCGCCGGTGTACAAGGGCGAAGCCTTTATCCGGCCCTTTTGCACAAAACCGCCTTAAAACTATGGCGTTTGCTGGATATATCGACTTATCCGGACCGGACTTTAGATTGGCGTAAAGCGCGGGCCGGCGCTCAAATCCCGCCGCCGATGTTTCCGGAGGATTTCGATCCCATTTTGCGATGGAGCGCAACGGCTCCTTCAAAGGAGAAAGTCAATAAATTGAGCGGTTTGGAGATCTGTACCGATGTTGTCGGAAGTTCCCGGGAATCGGCCAGCTGAGCTTCGCCCCAGATCAGTCGATTCAGACCGGATTTTTTTTTCATCCGTTCCTGAAATTGCAGGAGGATTTCCCGGGAACGCGACCCGTTCGGACTTGCGATTTCGGCCGCGACTCTGACAAGCCACGTGTTTTCTTTTTCGGTCGCCTCCATTGCGGTGATGCGCATTTCCGCAGGCATCGCAGCAGCCAGTTCGCGGGCGAATCCGGACAAGGCGCGATGCCTAACGCGCATCCACTCCGCATTTTGCTCCGCAGCAAGGGCAAAAGCGCGGCTTTTGCGGATTTGCCGCATTTCCTCGGGAGACGTCGACGGGACGAGGGGAAGCTGCCCGCCGGTTTTCTCTGTTATTTCGATCTTGGACGCTTCCTGCCGGTACAGATAGGATACGCCGCCCAGCATCGCATAGAGAGCGGCCGCCGAGGCGGCGACGGCGATGGTCCGGGATCTGATCTGCTGCTTCCTTCGCAAGTCCTGCGGAAGGAAATCAATATAGGATTCGAAGCGCGAGTGCAGAGACGCCACGTGGGAAATGCTGAATAATCGCCCCGGTTCGTTTGTCTCAAACCTCTTTTCATCCAATGGGATAAGCGAAACAGGAATCCGGAACTCGGTTTCCAGGAGCGAGCGGATCTGCTCTCCCTTGCAGGTCGTTCCATAAAGGAAGATCCGGCTGATATTTTCATTGCGAACCTGCTGTTTGAAGTATTGCAGGGCTCTGCCGACTTCGAGCTTCAGTTTTTCATCGTCCGGAGCCTTCGGCGCATCCCCGCCGATGAGGAAAGGACGTTCCATATTCCAGATATTCGAGCGAAACAGCGTGATGCTTCCCTCGTGGTCGTTGACTTCCACAAGGGCCGTATGGGCGACTCCGGCTAGCCGGCATTCTTTTAGCAGGTGGGAAGACAGTTGCGGGTGCGAGGTGAGCCCGATCAGGTTGTATTTCTTCTCCCTGGCCGAGAAAATCAGCGCTTCCGATAGGGCGCGGGGCATATCCGCGCAGAGCACATATTCCTTGTTGAGCCCGTTCTCTTTACTCCTGCCGGCAGGCCAACAGGAAACCACCCCGCTTTGCTCTCCTTGAGCAACGAACCGTTTCATTTCCATCCGCACGATTTTTTCGCGTTCCTGGGCGTTCATCGGGGGGATGGCGACGGTGTGGTGGCGAATCAGGGGCGAGTTTATCGCCACGGCCAGGTCCCGGATGTCGGAGTCCCCATCCAACGCTTTTCGGGCTGCTTCAATCGGCGCGGATGCGTCGCCCGGCAGAATGGCTTCCTGCCGGACCATTCGGATGCGGATCGGGTTGCGGCTTGCGTCGATCGCATGCAGGCGCGCATGTACCAGGCCTATTTCCAATAACAGAAAAGGCTTTGATCGCCGCTCCTCGCGAAAATGAAACCATGGCCGCTTCATTTTTATCATCTCAGCGCCATCACCTGGTGAACGGTCCCGCCGCCCGGGCAATAGACCGTAACTGTCCCAGTCCGGGCAGGCTGCGGTCCGGCGCCATCGGGGTCGCCCGTCGCCGTGACGGCATGAATGCCTTGAGGCAAGCTCAGACCCGAAGCAGGACAGACATAAACGCCCGTCGCAGAAGTGAGCAAGTAAGACTGCATTTGTCCATTTTGAGCGAAACAGACGGTCGCCTGTCCTGCGGCGGGCACAAAAACCGATTGGCCTGAACTGCTGTCCAGAGCCATGACGGTAAAGGCAATGCTCCCGTTTATGTTGTTTGTCGCAATCGGATTCGGCGGGTAAAGGAGGTTGTCCGACGACGAGCTCATGCTGTGATCCGGCCCCGCGCTGCGGATCTGTCCGTTGACCAAGTCCATGGGCGTTCCCCAGCCATCGAGCGGGCGCCCTGCGGAGTCGACTCCTTCAAGCAGGTAAGGGCCCCGCCATCCCATCCCGACCCCGCATGCTTGAATGGAATACGCCGGTAAAGTTCCCATGGTCGCCAGTTCCACAAGGCTGGACGGAAGCCTTCCTACATCGCTCAGAAATCCTGAGCCAGGCGACGAGGGGTCGCCTAAAATCGCCCTGTAAATCAACTGCTGGCGTCGAAGCGTCAGATCCTGGCGAGAACTGTCGATCGCCCGGCCCGCCAGAGGGGCCATCGCGCCGGCGACAATTGCAAGAATCGCGATGACGACGATCACCTCGATCAGCGTGAACCCTTTCGATCTTGAGAAATCGTTTCTTCGCAATTGCATAACGCCGTGTGTCACCTGTTTATAGAAGTGCCGAACTCGTATATCGGCAGCAAAACTGAAAGGGCGATGAAAGCGACCAGGGCGCCCATCGCGATCAGTATCAACGGCTCGATGATGGAAAACGCCCGTTTGATCGCGGCCGGGATCTCACGGTCGTAGTATTGGGAAACTTTTTTTAAAGTCGCCTCAAGGCTGCCGCTCTCTTCCCCGGCCGCCAGCATCTGCACCACAAAGTGGGGGAAGTCATTCTTTTGAGCCACTAGTTCCGCCAGAGACCTGCCCGATTCCACTCCCTGGCGCACGTACCGGACCGCGTCGGCGATCGCCAGGTTGCCGACGAGCCCTTCAACGATCTTTAAGGCAGCAGGCGTATCGATGCCGGCGGCATGAAGGATGCTGAAGTGGTGCGCAAAACGGGACAGAGCGATTTTTCTCTGCAGTTCGCCGAAAACGGGAATTTTCAGCTTCATCCGGTCCAGCGTCATCCTGCCTTGGACCGTGCGTTTCGCTGCTTTGAAAATAATGTAAAAAACTGCGGGAACCAACGGCAGCAAATACCAGTAGTTTGAAAACAATCCTGAAGCGGCGATGACGATCCTGGTGGGCGCCGGCAGGTCCGCGTTGAATTGCGCCAGCAGTCTGATGAATTTGGGCAATGTATAGGTCATCAGGATGGCGACGACCATGAGAAGCAATCCGACGACTGCGAGCGGATACGTGCTGCTCTGTTTGACCTGGGCGCGGATTTCCTGCTGCCATTCCAGGTGTTTTACCAGCTCTGCCATCCGTGCGTCCAGTTGGCCGGAAGCTTCGCCCGTTGCAACCATCTGGACGTAATGTCTGTCAAAAATGCGCGGGTATTGGGCTAGGGCTTCCGAAAATGCGGATCCGCGGGATATGGCCGCAATCAAGCCGTCGATCATCGAGTGGAATCGGACGCCCGAAGAATCGCGAGCCAGAGATTGAAGCGTCTGCAAAAGGGGGATGCCGGCATCCTGGCAGGTGGAGACGTGTATCGTGAAAGCCAGCGCTTGTTTGGGATTGAGGCGCAACCGGCCGGGACGAAGCGAATTGCTGATTCGCTCCCGGCTGTTCAGCAGAAAGAGCCCCTGCTTTCGCAAAATCTGATAGAGAATTTCTTCGTTGGGAGCGAAAGTGACGCCTGAGCTGTTTGCACCCGATTCGCTGCGTGCAGAATACTGGAACACAGGCATTTCAGAATCCCTCGTAGCTGACTCGGACCGATTCTTCCACGCTGGCGACGCCGGCCAGGACTTTATCCGCGGCATTTTCTGTCAAGGTTTTCATGCCCTGGCGGCGCGCCTCTTTTGCAATTTCCTGATGCGAAGCCCTCCCGGCGATCAAATCCTGGATTTCCGGAGTGATCTTCAGTATTTCGTACAAGCCGGCGCGTCCCCTGTAACCGCTGTGATTGCATTTCGGACAGCCGCGGCCTTGATAATAGGGATGCTCTGAAGCGGCCGGCAATCCCAGGCGTTGGAGCGCCAGCGGGTCGGGAGTGCAGGGCGCCTTGCAGGCAGGGCAGATCAACCGGAAAAGGCGCTGAGCGACCACTAATATCAGCGAGGAAGCGAGGGTGTGCGGCGACTGGCCCATCTCGGTCAATCGGGGGATTGCGCCGGCTGCATTGTTGGTATGCAGTGTCGAAAGAAGCATATGGCCGGTCAGAGCCGCCTGGACGCTCAACTCCGCCGTTTCGCTGTCGCGTATTTCTCCCACCAGTATCACGTCCGGATCCTGACGCAGGAATGCGCGCAGAGCGGCGGCGAAGGTAAGTCCGGCTTTAGTATTGACTTGAGCTTGGCGTATCAGGGGGATTTCATACTCGACCGGATCCTCGATGGTCATGATATTTTTTTCCAGCGAGTTCATGTAATTCAGCGCGGAATACAGCGTGGTCGTCTTGCCGGATCCGGTTGGACCTGTCACCAGGATCATGCCGTGGGGCCTGGACAGTGAGAATTCCAGGTCGCGCAGGCTGGCTTCTGACAAACCGAGCTGTTCCAGTCCGACGATAAGCCTGGATCGGTCCAGGAATCTCAAGACCACATTTTCCCCGAACAGGGTCGGGAAAAACGAGGCGCGGATGTCGACTGTGCGCTTGTCCAGGACATAACTGATGCGTCCATCCTGAGGCTGGCGCGATTCGGCGATGTTGGCGCCGGACAAAATTTTCAATCGGGCGACGACTGCCGGCAGGATAGAGCGAGGCAGCGCATTGCCCAACTGCAAAATTCCATCCACTCGAAGCCGGGTGCGAACGAGCTGCTGTTCGGGCTCAATATGCAGATCCGTCGCCTCCTCACGGATGCAGCGCAAAAGCATAAGCTCTACGAGCCTGACGATCGGCGCATCCTGGGCGTCCTCTGCCGCTTCGGACGGCTTGCTGACGCGGGAGGCCGCCTGCTGGATGCATTCGTCGATCAGCAGCGCCATCGAGCCGGCTTTTTCGTGGAGCCGGACGATGGCCCTCTGCATGGAATCCACGGAACAGGATACGGCATGGACCGAGACTTGGTTGCGGCTCTCGATTTCAGATATGGTCGCAACGTCATAAATGTTCGCCATCGCGACCGTCAGGACGCCGTTCTCCAGGCGCACCGGCACGACATGCCGCTCGCGCGCCATAGTTTCCGGAACCATCGAAGCGCATTCAGGATTGGCTTCGAGTCGATCCAGGTCAATGTGCTCGGCGCCGAACTGCCGGGCCAGAGCGAGGGACAATCCGTCGGAGGACAAAAATCCCAGCTTGCGCAGAATCTCGCCCAGGAGCTCTCCGGTTCTTTTCTGTTGCTGCAGGGCGATCGCGAGCTGCGGCCGGGTCACAACCCCCGCGGCTAAAAGCTGTTCCCCGAGCAGTCCTTTCGGGGCGGCTGTTTTGGTGTTTGTCTCTGCCATGCCTAGCCATTTGAATCCAGCAAACTCAGGGATGCTCCGAACGCATGACCTGCCGCTTATTTAAGCCGATAAACGATATCGTCTCCGCTGGCGGCAAGAGTTCCGCCTGTCGCAGGCGCAGCCGGATTCCATGGAGTCTGAATGATGCCGTCTCTGCCGGCTGAAAGCACCCATACCGCGTTGCTTGTGGTTGCGGTTGAGACCAGCATATTGCCGATGTTTACAGCGTAACGGTTGCCCCAGGGGTCCGGGGGGAAGTCGGTCTGATACGGGCCGCGCCAGACAAACTCGGATCCCGATGCCGGGTACTTGTTGGCGGTTTGGGTTTTCGGACTGTTTGCCGAAAGATGATTGGACAAAAGGTCGACGCTGGTCAATGCTGTAGCTGAATTCCATGTGCTTACGCCGGAGGCGACCGCCGGCGTGTTCCCCTGGCTTACCAGAAGTGTGACTCCTACAGCTCCGGAGGCGTTCATGTTCGGCCAGCGTCCGAGGTCCTTATAGAAGCTTCCAAGCGCCGAACCGATGACCAGGCAGTCGTTTTGCGCCCGGGAATGCTTGGAATCATCGAGGTGTTTGACGACGCTTGGCGTGATAATGCCGGCGAGAATTGCCACAACAGCAATGGCTACAATAACTTCTATAAGGGTAAAGCCCTGCTGATTGTTACTCTTAAACAAAGGAGCCTCCTTGATGTGAGGTGGAACGGGATTCCCTGCAAACGTGGCTTGCAGGTTCTGACTGATTCCTACTGATTTAAGCCAGGTTTATTATCGGCGTCTGCCGTAAAAATCTTAGAGGCAAGGGCTTGGAAGTCATCCAAATTTTACATTTTCCGATCTCAAAGAGAAAATATTCTGGACAAAAATCGTGTTAAACGATCGCCGGCGCATTCATTGCTATCAAGCGAAATTCTCAGACTGGAATCGAAGGGCTTTTCCTGCAACGACTCGATCCGCAGCATCCGAAGACGGGCTTGCTGATCCTTAAGATCCTCCATTTCCCGCTCTCGAACCTTGCGACGTCCGCCGCTTCTAAGGAAAAAGATGATTTTCTGGAGCTCGCCCCTGTCCAGCCAGAATCCGTGCTCGCGGCACCAATCCATCACAACTCCGGAACAACCGGAAAAACTCTTTATATTCATCAGCTTTTTGCATTCCGGGCACGGGATATAGGTCCGCTGGGGTTTGTCTTGAGGACTCGACGGAGGCGCTTCGCTTGCGGAAGGAAATCCAAGGACTGTTTCCCGGTCTTCCTGCCGGCTGCAGATATCCTGGAAGGTTTTTTTGTCGAGCCATAAACCGCCGCAATTCAGGCATTCGTGCAGGGAGCAGCCGGCTACGGTCAACCGCGACAGCCCGGATTCGCAGCGGGGGCATTCCAATGCTCCGGCTGAACCGGCGGGCGGACCGACTGTTTCGGCGCCGCAGGAAGGGCAGTGCTTCATCCCGATAGCGACCGGTCCGTAGCAGGACGGGCATATCCGGACCGCAATAGCGGAGCGACAATAAGCGCAGGCGAGGCTGTCCGGCGAAACCGCCGCCCCGCAATTAGGGCAATTAAACGCAGCGATCACGTTTTCCACATCGGAATTTTCGCCGCCCCGCATTATAGATCGGACGCCGATGCCGTGAAAAAATCAGATTCAAGATGATTGCTATAAATAAGGAGCTGCGGAACAGACTTTGAAACCTGAAAATGGCGCTAATTCGACTCCAAGACAGCCGACGCTTCAGGCGTGGTATAAAAAAGTGCTTGCGGGAAAAGGCGCCCGAGAATTCCCGCCGGCATTCTTAAAACTTGCGGGCCCGGACGGCATTTGTCCAGGACGTTCCGACAGTCTGTGATACGATTTCGGAAGATTTCGGTTTGGCGCCCGGAATCGCGACTCCCGGGCGTCTTGTGGCGGCTTTGAGGAATATGGGATTCGACAAGGTTTACGGATTTCATGACGCCGCCGCCGAACTCCGCCCGGCAGGGCATGTTTCCAGGGAATCGGTTTGCGAAACCACCGGGGCTCTGGCCGCTTCCACGTTGCGCAAGGCCGTTGTTTGCTGTATCGGGCCGGCCGGTGAAATCGGCGCGGGCGGCTCGATTCTGGCAAGTCTGGCAAGCGATTTGATCGCCGCCGCCGGGGGAAACGGCCTCGGCGCGGTCATGGGCTCCAAGCGCCTCAAAGCCGTTGTCGTCCGAGGCGGCCGGGGGGGGGGCGGGTTGCTCGGATTCCGGAGTTCACGAAAATCGCGAGAGAATTGCGCGCATCGCCATTCTTTGGCTGCAGATCCGCAATGGGACCAACATGCTGCTTATTTTTTGCTTTTGGAGCGCGCTTCAAAAAGCATGCGGCCTTAGCCGGTCCGGCGTCAGTCTCGGGTTGCGTTTCACGGCAAGTTGCGCAAAAATGCTTTCGTTCACATTTCCATTTCAGGATCCATTTCTGAAGGAGGTCTTATGGTTCGAGCGCTATTCAGCATAGCGATTTTGCTGTGCAGCGCCACGTTTATCCATGCGCAAAACGCATGCACGCGGGCGATGCTGCAAGCGGCTGCAGACAGCTATATCGAGGCTCAAAAGACAGGGAACCCGTCCAGGATGTCTTTGGATCCCAAGGCGAAGTTTTTTGAAAACATGAGTGAAATCGCGAAGGGGAAGGGACTCTGGAATACCGCTTTGCCGATAGCCTTTCATGGCAGCATCTACGATACCGGGCGATGCAAAACATTCACCGAAGTGATTGTCGCCGAAGGCGGCCATCCGTATGTGATCGGAACGCGCCTGACGGTCAAGGATGGAAAGGTCGCCGAAATCGACAGTCTGGTCACCGATGAGGGCGACTGGCTGTTCAATGCGAAGGATTACCTGAAATATTCCTCGGCGGACGATTGGTCTCTGCTGCCTGTCGACGATCGCGTCACTCGCCAGGCTTTGATCGACGCCGGCAACCAGTATTTTGATTTTGTGTTTATGGATAAAGGCATCCGGCCGCCGTGGGGCACGCCTTGCGCCCGGCTGGAGGGGGGGGCTTACACCAACGCCAAAAATGAACCCAAAGACACATGCCAGATCCCTGCGCCTCTGGGGAATATGTTTATAGTCAACAGGACTTATGTGGTGGATGAAGAAATGGGCGCCGTCAACGTCTTTTGCCGTTTCGGCGACAGTACGGGCATGCCGGATTCCCACCTCTTCCGGCTGGTCAACGGGAGATATCGCTGGATTCACACCCTGAGCGTGAATTTAACCGGCAAACCCGTCGTCGTTCCCAAACTGCCTTCCGAGCCCTAGCCGTCGCCGCAGGCAGCATTCCGGACCGGAACAGTCGCGACAATCCCCCGATGCCGCGACTGTCTTCCTGTTTTCAATGGAGAGTTCTGTGAACGGATTCGCATCCGGACCGGATCGTTATTGAACACGTTCAATAATTATCCCCAAGAGTTTATTTTCGGACTTATGGCTTTTCGGTTTTGAATCAGCTTCCGAATCCCTTTTCGAGAATGCGTACAAAGCGCCTGACTTGTTTGTGCATCCCGTTGCGGGCAAGCCTGCGAGCGAGGCCTTGCGCAACGCGCGCCTCAAGCCCATACAAAATGGTAGACGGAGAAATGCCACCGAGATTTCCGTTCCAGACCACGCTCTTCAGACGCCTGATCTGGCCCGCATGCCGCATTGAAAGCGATCGCGCAGGGTTCGGGAAAGGGAAACGACTTTCACTCGATTGCAGAGACCAAACTCGAGCGGAACATCAAAGTCGCGCGGACTTGCCGTGCCGGTCAGAGCGCAAACAGGCGTTTATGCCATAAGAATGCAAGCCCGTTGACGATGGCGACAAGCAGGAGGACCTCCATCGGGTTGACGGAGGTCGCGACGGCGCTCAGAGCCGGGGCCATATCTTCATGCCAGCGTTCCGGATGGATGTAGCCTAAATAGGAGGCCAAAGAGAAAAACACGCTCAGAAGAGGTATGCTCATCCAGACGAAAGGTTTGAAAAGGCTTTGTCTTTCCCGCAGGGCGGCCGCGAGCTGCCGGTTGAACATGAGCCGGCGAATCAGTCGCTGTTTCCATTCCACGCCGAGCGAGGATTCCGCCCCGGACTGATATAGAGCTTCATTGCGAAGGTGATCCTTAATCTGCAGTCTGTCTGTCATCGCTTTTCTCCAGCAGCGCTTTCAGTCTTGCCAGGGCGCGGTGAATGTTCGCTTTGACCGTTCCGACCGGCGCCCCAAGCCGCTCGGCTATTTCGCCGGTTTTCAGCTCTTCCAAATATCTCAATGCAAGCATTTCCCGGTCCTTTACCGGCAGTTTTGCCAAAGCTTTTCGTACGCGCTCGGCTGTCTCCCATCTTTCCAGCACTTCCAGGACGCTTTCCCCCGGATCCGGTCGATCGTCCGCATCGAGGATCGGCGCCTCTTTCCCTTTATACGTTTTCCGCTTTCGAATATGGCGCAAGCCTTCGCGCCAGGCGATTCTGTATAGCCAGGTGGATACCCTGCTGTCGCCGCGAAAATCCGGCAGGGCGTCGAGCGCCCGAAGGAAGATCTGGGACAGAACGTCCTCTTCATCGTCGATGCGCATCCGGCGCAGGCACGAAAGCACGAATCCCTCCCAGTCGTTGACAAAGAGTTCCGCCCGCTCCGCGTTTAAGGGCAGGTAGCGTTCCGTCTGCTCGCGCTCTTCAATGGTCAATGGTTCATGCCCCTTTTTATCAGCCCTTCAAACGCAATTCCGTTTCGTTAGAACCGCCGGCGCTCAGAAAGGTTGCGATAAAAATAATTGCAACCTTTCTGAAAGTCTGCGGGTCGAAGCAGGTGACGGGGATGACGCCGGGCGATGCGCCGGCAGTCGCCGACGGCAAAATAAACCGAAAAAAGCAAAAGGAGGTTTCCATGGATTTCGATTTAGGCATTTTAGTTCCCCTCAGCGCAATTGTGCTGAGCCTCGCCATTCCGATTGTCGCCATAATCGTCGAGCATTTTACGAAAAAAGCCAAAATGCGGATTATGGAAAAGGCCATCGAAAAGGGCGTTCCGCTGGAGGGTTTGTCCTTGGAAGATCCCAAGAAGCCCCGTATGCCGTACCGCAGCGGAATGGTCGCGCTTGCAGTGGGTATCGGACTCTGTATTTTCGGGTTTCTATTAGGGCAGCGTCAACCCACGGCGTTTTATCCGTTCTTGGGCGGCGGAGCGATTGCCGCGCTGGTAGGCGTCGCATTGATCGTCAACGACAGGCTCAACTACGACAGGCTCTTCGGAAAAGATGTGGATCCGCAGTAAACAATCCGAACCTTCGGAAGTCGATGGCGGCCCGACAGGGGAAGCCGTTATAATGCTGCGCCGGATTCATGCGGGATGGTTAATCGACTTTGATCATCAGCATGGATCCGAGTTCCCTGAATCCTTCCGCCCACGCCTTCGCCTGCGCTTCTCCGGATTCAGCCGCCCGCTTCATTTCAGGATAGCTGGTTTTCAGCAGGGCATAATAGAGATTCTGGACGCGATAGAAACTTACCGTGAATGGGAGCTGCCGAGCCAGCCGGACCGCACTGTTCAGCCGATCGAGTGAAATCGTGTCCTGCGGACGGCTGTGCAGTTCGTGCGCCAGGTTTTCGATTGTTTGCCGAAATGCGTATGCCGACCCCTCCGCATCCAAATCCACGTCCCAGAATTTAGCGCTGTCGAGGCAGTCTAGAATCTTGTCCGTATCCAATTCTTTGGACTTGAAAGCGTTTCGCATCCGGAAATTGATGGCTGCGGTGGCGACATTCCGGAAGAGAGGAGGGAGGGGCAGATTCAGATCCATCAAAAATCGCATGAGCGGTGCGGTGCGTTCGAAAGCCTGCTCGTTCAATTTTTCCAGGTCCGCATTGGTGGTTTTCAACAATTCATTCAAAACTCTGCGTTGTTCATCTCTAAAAAGAGACTTCAGCGAGAAGAGCGATTTGCCGAAACACTCGTCAATGAGCCAATAGACTCCGGGCAAATCGTCTTTTGTGAAGGCGTCGGCGATAGCGTCGATTGTCGGCTGATCGTCCCGTCCGGGTCCAAGTGGGCGCACTCCGCCGGTGATTTTGTGGTCGCCCGTGTGCAAGACGGCGTATTCCAGCGTTTCGGATTCCCACGTTATTTTTGAAGTGATTTTGCATCGTCCGGCGACCAGCTTGGATTTTCCGCCGGTCAAAATTTGAGTAAACTCGCGATCGACGAGATAAGAGTAGATTTCGGATTCTTCCGGGTAATCCTGGAATAGCGAGTGGACGGCGTAATGGCCGACGACTTTCCGCCTGTCGACCATGGCCGATTTGACGAACTGGTTGTAGATGTTGCGTCCATTTTCGTATTCAGGAATGTTGCTCGGAGCGTCTTGCAGGATTTCGAGAAAACTCTCTTCGATGCTGTCTTTCCCGAAAAGCTCTTCGCCCAATTGAATTGCGCGCCCGGCGTACTGCAGGATCTGGATGGTTTCGATTCCGGAAATTTCGTCAAAAAACCAGCCGCAGCTTGTGTACATCAGCATTGCGTGCCGTTGAAGCTCCATCAGCTTAAGAAGTTTTGTGCGCTCTTCTTCGTCCAACGGATGCGTCGAGTGCCTGGCGATGAACCTGTTCACCGATCCGATCGAACGGTCAAGAACAACGTCGATGTAGTCGTTGCGGGCGGCCCAGGGATCGTGGACCAGTTCCGCAGCCGCGTCGTCAAACGGATTCTCCAAACTGTCCCTCAGCCAGTCCAGAGCCTTGCGCAGCGGGGCGCGCCAACGCTGGTTCCATTCCGGGTGCATGCCGCTATGGCAGCCGCAGTTTTCGCGCCACCGGCCGACTCCATGGATGCAACTCCAGGCGCTGTTTTCCCATATTTCAACCCTGTGGACGGGCGGGTGCTTTTCGAGGTATTCCCCATAATTCGTGAGACGGGCGTGCATCCCATTTTCTATGAAATTCAGCGCATAAGCCAGGGCCATTTCCCCGAACCGATGGTGGTGGCCGTAAGTCTCGCCGTCCGTGGCGATGTGAACAAGCTGAGGCCATTTGCGCTCGACCGAAAATGCGCCCAAAAGACGATGGGCGAAGGCGCCTCCGTCGCTGAGCAGTTTTTCAAATCCGACAGCCCGGGAAATGGGGCCGTCGTAGAAAAAGAGCGCCATTTTGCGCCCTGTCGGGAGCAGGATTTCATAGGCCATGCTCGGATCGATGTCCTGGTCGATCACATCGCGCCAATCGCGTTCTCCCTTCTTGCGCACCCGTTTGGCTTGACTTGGCGCCAGGATGGCGAATTTCAGCCCCTTTTGAGCCATTAAATCAAGAGTTTCCAAATCTGCAGCAGTTTCGGGAAGCCACATGCTTTCGGGCTTCCGCCCGAAGCGATGTTCGAAATCCCGGATTCCCCAGGATATTTGAGTGATTTTGTCGCGCTCGTTGCAGAGCGGCAAAATCGCATGATTATACCCTTGAGCGATCGCCGATCCGTGTCCGGAGAAGCGCTTCTGGCTTTCACTGTCCGCCTCGAGGATGGACTGATAGGTTTCCGGATCCGCCCGTTGCAGCCAGGAAAGAAGCGTGGGGCCGAAGTTGAAACTTATCCTGGAATAGTTGTTGACGATTTGCGCAATGCGGTTTTTTTCATCCAATATTCGGGATACGGCGTTTGGCTGGTAGCACTCCGCCGTGATGCGCTCGTTCCAGTCGTGGTAGGGGTAGGCCGATTCCTGGTATTCAATAGACTCCAGCCAGGCGTTTTCACGCGGCGGCTGATAGAAATGAGCATGAATGCAAATGCAGTTGTCCACCTTGCTTTCACCCCTGTCTCAGGAAGACGACGCCGAGCGGCGGGAGAACCAGGTTCAGCGAGAAGTCGCGGCCATGTTTCGGAGTCGCTTCCGCCATGACTCCGCCCGCATTCCCTGTTCCGCTGCCGAAGTATTCTTTCCCGTCGCTGTTTAAAATCTCTTTCCAGTAGCCGCCGGCCGGGACGCCCACGCGGTAGCTTTTTCGAGAAACCGGCGTGAAATTGCAGACCGCCAGGATCGTCTCGTCGGGTTTCGCTCCTTTTCGCAGAAACGAAATGATGCTGTTGTCCGCATCGCTGCCGTCAATCCATTCGAATCCTTCGGATTCGGCGTCCAGGTGCAGCGCCGGCTCATCCCGATACATGCGATTGATATCTTCCACCCATTTGCGGACGCCGCGGTGCCGTTCGAATTCCAGCAGGTGCCAATCCAGGCTGCTGGTGTGATCCCACTCGCGCCATTGCCCGATTTCTCCTCCCATAAAAAGCATTTTTTTGCCGGGCTGGGCGTACATATAGCCGAGGAGAAGGCGAAGGTTTGCGAACTTCTGCCAGTCGTCCCCGGGCATTTTCCCGAGCAGCGAGCCCTTTCCGTGCACGACCTCGTCATGGGAAAGGGGCATGATGAAGTTTTCTGAAAAAGTGTAGAGCGATCGGAATGTGATTTCGTTGTGGTGAAATTTGCGGTGGATCGGGTCGTGGCTCATGTATTTCAAAGTGTCGTGCATCCATCCCATATCCCATTTGAAGCCGAATCCCAGCCCCCCCACATAAGGCGGCTTGGTCGCCATCGGCCACGCGGTGGATTCTTCCGCAATGGTCTGGATGTCCGGATGAAATTTGTAAGCTTCCTGGTTGAAGCGGCGGATGAAATCGACTGCTTCAAGATTTTCATTCCCGCCGAAATGGTTGGGAATCCACTCCCCCTCTTTTCGCGAATAGTTCAGGTAAAGCATGGAAGCCACCGCGTCCACGCGCAGTCCGTCGATGTGATATTTATCCAGCCAGAACAGGCCGCTGCTGACAAGAAAACTGCGCACTTCATTCCGGCCGTAATTAAAAATGGAAGTGTTCCAGTCGGGGTGCAGCCCTTTTCTGGGATCCGCGTGCTCGTAAAGGTGAGTGCCGTCAAAGAAAGTGAGGCCATGTTCGTCATTGGGAAAATGGGACGGCACCCAATCCAGTATGACGCCAATCCCATGCTGGTGCAGGCAGTCCACAAGATACATAAAATCCTGCGGAGAGCCGTATCTGCTGGTGGGCGCAAAAAAGCCGGTCACCTGGTAGCCCCAGGAGCCGTAGAAAGGATGCTCCATGATCGGCATCAGCTCCACATGGGTAAAACCGGTTTCCAGTATGTACTGCGCCAAGCTATGCGCAAGCTCGCGGTAGGTCAGGGAACGGCAATTTTCATTCGGGGCCCGTTTCCAGGATCCGAGGTGCACTTCATAAATGGACATGGGCGAACGGAATGAATTCCGGGCTCGTCTCTCCCCCATCCACTTCTGATCTCCCCAGGAATATTCCAAATCCCATACAACCGAGGCCGTCTCCGGCGGCATCTGGGCGTAGAGCGCAAAAGGATCGGCCTTGTCCACCACGTACCCAAGGTATTTGGTCGCTATATGGTATTTGTAATGAGTCCCGGTCCCGATGCCGACGAGAAACCCCTCCCATATGCCCGACTCGCCTTTTGAACGCAGAGGATGAGATTCTCCATTCCAATTGTTGAAATCGCCGATTATGGACACGCGTTCGGCATTGGGCGCCCATACGGAGAAATGGGCCCCTTGTTCGCCATTCACGGTCGAGGGATGAGCGCCCAGCTTTTCGTAAAGATGGAAATGAGATCCTTCATTGAAAAGATACAGATCGTCTTGGGTAATCAGGCCGGCGTCGTAGTGGATCTTAATCGCGCTTTCAACCATGGCTTCCGTCAATCCTTCCCGGGAATTAAGACAAAAACTTAGATTAGCCTATTAAAAGCTGCCGCTACAAGAGAAACCGAAGAAACTCCGCCGGCCATGAACTTGAATTGTCAATGCGTTGCCTCTGCTTTTGCATTCTTTTCAGGCGCATTCGAGTTACAATCCATGCCTGGTCTTCAGGAGAGGCTCGCGCAATTCGATTTCGCTCGAATTGTTCTTTTTAACAGAGGGAACTCCGCAGCCGACAGGCGCCGTCCTGAAGAATGCTGTCAGGCGTCCGCGGGCTGCGATCATCATCCAGGCACGAGGAAATCGAAATGGAGCTTAACCAAAAAGAAATGCTTCGTTACAACCGGCAAATCATTATCCCCGAGATCGGGGAAGCGGGGCAGAAGAAAATCAAACAAGCAAAGGTGTTCATCGGCGGCATCGGAGGCCTGGGCTCGATCTCGTCCTATTATCTGACGGCCGCCGGGGTGGGACATCTGAAATTGGTCGACAAGGACAGGGTCGATTCCAGCAACCTGAATCGCCAGATTATCCACTGGAGCGACGACATCGGCGAGTGGAAATCGGATTCGTGTGTGCGGAAGCTGAAAAGCCTGAACCCGAACTGCTCGATTGAAGCGATTCATGCGGAAATCAACGAGGAGAACTGCCTGGATCTGATCGGGGACTGTTCGGTGATTGTGGATGCCATGGATAACATGAAGTCGAGGAGAGTTTTGAACGCCGCTTCAATTCAAAAGGGGATTCCCTACATTTACGGCGGAGTGCATCAACTCGACGGCATGGCCAGCACATTTATTCCGGGGAAAACTCCCTGCCTGGAGTGCGTCTTTCCCCACGACCGCCCGGAATTGCCTCCGCCGGGCATCCTGGGCCCGGTTCCGGGAGTCATTGCCAGCATACAGGCGATTGAAACAATAAAAATCATTGCCGGCATGGACGGGCTTTTGACCGGCCGGCTGCTCTTTTTTTCCGGTTATGACATGAGCTTCCGTGAATTTAAGATTCCGCGGGACCCCGAATGCCGGATATGCGGCGGCAAGGGCAGGAATGAATAATCCGGGTTAAGGGCCTGTCAATGAATAACGTTTGCACTTTGCTGCTGGCCCCCAGACTCGCTGGCTAGGCGCGAGCGACGAGCATGCTGGCGTGCATGCAAGGAGCGAGCAACAAAGCCAG
>CAZXSV010000004.1:0-149311 GCA_964642735.1 uncultured Acidobacteriota bacterium | reverse complement strand
GGAACATCTTCTTGACCGTGCAGCCAATGAAAGCGAAAGGGCGAGAGTGGAAAAATATCTCACCGTCCACGGCCAGGAACTATCTCCCACGAACTACGCTATCTGCCAATCAGACCTCCTCATCAAGAATGACCAGCAAGCCAAGGTCTTTCTAGGTAACTCCCTTATTCCCCACGAGCCTCATAGCAAGGAGCCGGGCGACCAGCTTCCTGAATCAAAAAACCACTTTGATTTTATGTTGAGCAATCCGCCTTTCGGCGTCACTTGGGGCGGGAAAGACGGGTATGAGAAGGAGGCGCGGAAATTGGAGAAAACGCGCTACCAGGCGGGGATGCCCCGCGTGAATGACGGCGCGTTGCTATTTCTTCAAACTATGCTTGCGAAAATGAAGGACCCGGAAAAAGGGGGAGGCCGGATTGCCATCATATTCAATGGCTCGCCGCTTTCAAACGGGGATTGTGGTCAAGGTGAGAGTGAAATCCGCCGGTGGATAATTGAAAACGATTGGCTGGACGCTATCGTCATGCAACCGGATCAGCTTTTCTATAACACCGGCATCTTTACATATATTTGGTTGCTACGAAACGAGAAACCCTCTAAGCATCGTGGCAAGGTCATGATTATTGACGCAAGGAAGCAGTTTGAGAAAGAGCCAAAATCTTTTGGCAACAAGCGAAACCGTATGACAGATGCTCACCGCCAATGGATTGAGGAGCGCTACCGCGAGGGCTGGAACCCCGGCTACTCCGATCCCGACGTGAAGATTTTTCAAAATAACGGAAAGGTAAAGGATTTTGCATTTCACAAGGTGAGGGTTGTTTTCTGGCAGCACGACAAAACTGAAAAACCGGCAATAGTTACGGAACCATATGATAAGACATTCTCTGCTGCGAACCTGAAAAAGGAACAGGAATTTTATGAAAGCGACCTGACTTTTCTTATTCGCCTAAAGACGGATAATGGCGAGGAGGTCGAGAAGCTGACTCTCAGTCCCAAAGATAATGTTTCCAAGATGTTCAAGGAGCTAATGGCCGACAAGCCCGAAATACTGTCCATTGAATGGACGCACCGGCATTATATCGAGGATGACGAATATATTCCTTATGGCGAGGATATTGATGAATTCTTGAAACGGGAGATTGCAAAGCCGATCATCCGTTGGAAAGATAGTCCTCAATTGGGTTACGAAATATTGCCGAATAAATATTTCTATCAATATCAGCCGCCTACACCGGCAAATCAGCTACTCGAAGAGTTTTGGGAACTGGAAAATCAGGCTGAAAAGATGTTAGAGGGTCTAGCCAAAGAATAATGGATACTTACACAGACAAAAAAAACTCCGGCGTGTATTGGTTAGGAGAAATCCCTTCCCATTGGAAAGTGATGCGCTTAAAAGATATCGCTGACCTTAGGAGCGGCGATGGCATAACGTCAGATGACATCTCTCCTACTGGCGAATACCCAGTTTTTGGAGGTAACGGTTTAAGGGGATACACGGATTCATATAATCATGAGGGATACTATCCATTAATCGGGAGACAGGGCGCATTATGCGGGAACATTAATTATGCTAAGGGAAAATTCTGGGCATCAGAGCACGCCGTAGTTGTATCAGCAATAATAAAATATGACACGTTGTGGTTAGGAGAGTTGCTGCGTGTGATGAACCTTAACCAATATTCCAATGCAGCTGCCCAACCAGGTTTAGCAGTCGACAGAATAAGATTCCTTCGCATACCATTTCCACCCTATGAAGAGCAGGAGCGCATTGCTGCATATCTGGATGCGAGTTGTACGGCAATTGATGCCACGATTGCGGTCAAAAGGAAGCAAATTGAGGCGCTTGATGCTGTTCGGGGAAGTTTGATTGAAGAAGCCGTCACGAAAGGTATACATCGCGGCGCACCGATGAAGCATGTGAATGAAGACTGGATTACAGAGATTCCAACGCATTGGGACGTATATAGAATCAAACGAATTGTCTCGCGTGTGGACTACGGCATTTCACAGAGTACCGAGTCCGAGGGAAGACACCCTGTTCTAAAAATGGGGCACATTCAGCGCGGCGAGATTGAGTTCCGAGATCTCGATTTCGTTGATAATGTCGCCGACGGCCTCGTACTAGAAACGGGTGATTTGCTTTATAACCGCACCAATAGTCCAGATCAAGTCGCGAAAGCTGCAGTGTTTCGCCGTAGTAAATCGGATGCTGTCACGTTTGCCTCGTACCTCGTACGATTGCGAACGAACCATCGTGCCGATCCCTACTTCTTGAACTACCTTGTTAACAGTAACGGTTTCCTGTCATTCGCAAGGAAACTGGCAATACCTTCCGTACAACAATCTAATCTCAACTCAACGCGATATTGCCGGATATTCGTCCCATGTCCCCCGATTGAAGAACAGCGCGAGATCGCTACCTATCTGGATGAGAAGGTTCATGAAGCGCAGGACGTCGCCGACAGCATCCAATCCCAAATAGATACCCTGACTGCATACCGTAAATCGCTAATTCACGAATGTGTCACAGGCAAAAGGAGAATTGCACAGCCAGAATTAACCCAGAAAAAAGCCTATGCCTAAAAAGAAACCACCCGAACTCAAGTTTCAAGAGCATATCGCAAACTTTTTAGTTAACGAGCACAAGTATGGCGTGCTTGAGCAGGGCGAGATAACTGATACCGAGAATTTCATTGCCGAGGATCAACTCTGGGCTTTTTTGCAGGACACCCAAGCTGAGGCGACAAATAAACTCGCTGCCGACTATGGCACGGATGCAAGGGATGAGATTTTCCGAGCTTTACGGGCCGAACTGAAACACACTCCGCTTTGGATGATAATCCGCGGGCATCTTAAGGTACGCGGGTTGGAATTTCATCTCTACTACCCTAAGCCGCGCTCCAGCGAGAGCGTGGCTGCTAACCTTTACGAAAAGAACCGCATAACTTTCAGACCGCATTTCTACTTTGGCGAGACAAACCAGGAAATAGATTTTGTCTTCTTCCTCAATGGCCTGCCCATTGTGGCTTTTGAAGTCAAACATGAGCAGAACCAGACGGTGCACGCTGCCGTAACCCAGTTTGCGACACGCGACCATTCAAAAAAAATATTCCAGCATCCGTTTCTGTACCTCGCCGCAGATACCTGCGATGTTATGGCTACAACCGACCCGCGTCGTGAGGAAAACTTCCGTTGGCACAATACAGGGCTCACGAACGAACCAATAACGAAAGATGAGTACCCGGTTGAGTTCCTCTACCGTGAGGTGCTTTCGAAGGATCGTCTATTAGAGGCACTCTCATTCTTTCTCGTCCGAGTTCCTCACCGTCCGGCAGAAGAAGACCGCCCCGAACGGCCTGCTCTTACACTATTTCCTCGCTACCACCAGAGCCGCATGGTCCGGCGGATCGCTGGTGATGCGCTCGAACATTTCGCGAAGACAGGGGATATCGGGCGGAAATACCTCATTAACCACTCTGCAGGAAGTGGCAAGACTCTTTCCATATGCTGGCTTGCGGATCGCCTGCACAGCTTGTTCAAGCCCGGCACGAACGACAAACTTGTTGATATGGTATTTATCCTTACGGATCGCAAGACGCTGGACACCAACATCAAGGATGAGATTGAGAATTTTGCGCACTTGAGAAATGTCGTCGGATTGGCCAAGAAGGCTGAAGACCTCCCGATCTTCCTTTCCAAGCGCACTTCCATTGTCGTGACCACTCAACAGAAGTTCGCTTGGATTCTGGATAAGATTGAGCATGATCCCGCGTTAAAGAAACTGCGGGTTGCCTTTCTAATTGATGAAGCTCACCGTTCGCAGGAAGGCAAGATGGGAGTTGCCATCCGAGTTCCGTTCCGTGACCCCGAAGATCCGGATGCGGAAGATGCCTCCGAAGCGGAACAAGACGAGCAGGAAGAGATCGCGAAAATAATTCGGGAGCACGACCAAAACCAGCTCTTTGTTGCATTCACGGCCACCCCCGCTCCAGCCACAGTCACTCTTTTCGGTGAATCCTTTGACACGTACAGCGAAGCAGAAGCTATCGCGGAAGGCTATATAGTAGACGTGGCGGCGAGCATTATCTCATATAAAACTCTGTACAACCTGCACTGCAAGGTTGTACCGAAGCCCGAGGAGGAGAAGCTTTACCCCAAAGGGGTGGTTGCAAAGGCCCTCAAGAACGTAGCCTTTCAGGATGATGGACTTATCCAGTACAAAGCCGAGGTAATGCTCCGCATCTTCGAAGAGAATGTCAAACCGCTCATAGCTGGCCGGGCAAAAGCTATGATCGTTACCAGTTCCCGTGTGGCCGGTTTGAGATATTTCGAAATAATCAAAGAGAAGCTGAAAGAGCGCGGCGCGGATTATAAGGCGCTCTACGCTTTCTCTGACTTTGTGCATCCGACAACGAACGAGGCGATAAGCGAGCACGCCGTGAACGGACTGAAACCCGGTGAATTGATAGAGGACCGCTTTGAGGGGGACGATTATCGTCTTATGATCGTGGCCAACAAGTTCCAGACCGGTTTCGATCAACCGCTACTTGCCGGCATGTTTTTAGACAAGCCTGTTGTTGACCGAAATGCTGTCCAGACCGTTTCGCGTCTAAATCGCTGCCATGAAGGTAAACGCGATGTGGTTGTCGTGGACTTCACAAACAATGCGCAGGCTATTCTCAAAGCTTTTGCGAAGTATCGCAAGGGCACTCCATTTCCGCCCGGAGATCCGGATGAGAAGCAATGTCCAAAGCTCTATGCTGAAATTATGGCGGCGGGTGTGTTTACCCAGGAGGATGCCAAAAGCTTTATAAAGCTCATCGCGCAGGGCAATGACGCTCAAGCGCAGTATGTTGTGAACGGATTACGAAATCGTTTCCAGGAAAGGATGCCTGATTTTGAACAACGAAAGGAATTCGTCTATCTTCTTGCCCGCTTCGTAAAAAGCTATCATTTCCTCACATGTTTCTTCACGTACTCGCCAGAAATTAGAGAGTTTGCTGTTTTTGCGGAATATGTCGGCCCCCAGCTGATAAAGCAAGGTAGCATTTCAGAGCTCATGAAGCAGATTCGGCAGACATCTGTTGTAAAGGCAGCGGTGCAGTATCAGGGAACAATAACCAGCCCTGGCACCTTGAAAATCAGATCCGGCAGAGGGACAAAGGGTGCTGGCCCGCCACCGAAGAAGGTTTCCGTGCAGGACATGATCTTGGAGATACGGGCAAAGTTTGACATCACCGACGAAGAAGCTTTGTATATCAAGGAAGTAACGGAAGAAAAGACTCAGGATCCGTCCATTCAGGCGACTGTCAAGGCGCACAAAGAAGACCACGCGTATTTGGAGGGGCCATTCCAAATCCAGGTCAACGGCCAGATCCAGACTGCTTACGCCGAGCGCGGACGATACGATGAGCTTGCAGATATGAAATACATTGACACGGGAGCGATTTTTGACATCATGGCGGTGACTGTCATACAACACAACCTGGCATCGACAGTGTCGACCTATTGATCTCTTCAGCGCAAGGCAGCAGCAACGGCGACCTAATCTTTTGTCTTAGCAGTTCCATTAAGAATTCTACTAATTAATTTAAGGGAGCTTGGGTTTGGCAGATGTCTGGTCTTTTCCCATCCCCCCAGCGTTCCAGGATCAATCCCGAGCTGCGCTGCCAATTTTCTTTGCGATAGCGCCATCTTCAATCGGTAGGCTTTCAGCTTCTCCGGAAATGACTCCGGCTTCGGAATCGGATCATATCCCAAGAATTCTATGATTCTGGCAATGAACCGTATTTCGGGTTGGGTTCGTTGCCTCTCCCAATGGTAGACGGTTGTCTCATCGACACCGAGTTTTTCTGCAACCTCTCGCTGAAGCAATCTAAGGTCAAGTCTTCTCTTCCTTATGTGGTCTCCTAAAGTATTGATTTTATTAGGATACTTATCTGATTTAGGTTTTGAACCTTTTATTTTCAGACTGCAAAAGGGCAACGCATCTATGCCAGTGCGGATATTATGGAGACGCGCTTCACGAATGCACCTGCACGCCTCCATTGATACAAAGATACCTGGCCAGAGTGTCCGGCCCGCTGCTCGATCGCATCGATCTCCATATCCAGGTCCCGGCGGTTCAATACAAAGAGCTGGTTCAGGACGAGAAGCCCGAGGAATCCGCCGCCATAAGAGATCGCATTCTGGCCGCGCGCCGCATACAAAACAAAAGGCTGGAGGCGTTCGGCATCTACTGCAACGCGCAGATGACGCCCCGCACGCTCCGCCGCTTTTGCCGCCTCGATGGCGAATCCCAAAAGCAGATGGAAAACGCCATCACGCGGATCGGACTGTCGGCCAGGGCCTATGACAGGATTTTGCGCGTGTCGCGCACGATAGCTGATCTGGAAGGAAGCGAAAAAATTCAGGCTCGCCACGTTTCCGAGGCGATCCAATATCGCACGCTTGACCGTGTTTATTGGCAATAACGAATTGGCAAGGGCGAAGAAGCCTGCCTGGGGAGCTTCTCCGCCTGCATGAACTATCCCCAGCCATTTATTAAGGAGCCTATATGGAAAGAACCACGCGACGGACGTTTTGCAGCGCGGCCGCTCTGGCCGTTCCTGCTCTGCCTCTGCTTGCCCATGGTAAGGGCGCAGGAGAAAATGATGTTTCGGACCGCCAGGACCTGATTTTCAACGCCCTTGCAGGGGAGTTTGTCCGGGTGACTGCAGACGGCGCTCAATTCGGATTCAAAGCGGAACACTTTCGGCGTTACGCCGGATTTATCAGGGTTTTTGACGCTCATATGGAGAGCACGGGTCTTAATAGAGAATTCGACAAAAGATTGGATGAAGATGATTTCCACCGTCTGGATCCTGCTCGCGCCGCGAAATCCGCCGTGGACTTCTGGCGCAAACATGACGTGGACATGCCCGAGGACGAATTGACAGCGCGGTTGATGATGGACCGGAATTTTTACATTGAAGGCAAGAAGGCGATCAAAAAGCTAGGAGGAATTCGGGCGGTGTATGCCAAAGCGGCCGAAGTCTTTGAGCGCAAAGCCAAAGAATACGAAACATCTTCATTCCGCGGGAATCCGGTTGTCCGTGAAGGGCGGATTGTCTTCCCACGGCAGAATGGGCAACCTGAATTTATGAAAGTCCAATTGGATTATCTTTTATCGATAACCGTAGGCTTTAACCTGGATTGCCTTTGCAGGGCTATGGTGGTTGCAGGCGCCGCTTCGAGCTTATTGTGCATCCTGGGAGTCCCGCCCCTTTGCATCCCCGGCGCGACGCTCCTCGCCTTGGAAAAGCTTATGGAAGGTTTACGTCTGTGCGACCCGGGCAAATGCTAGAGGAGAAACCTATGCGGCGCCGTTATATAATCCTGACCTGCAACTTCCTGGCTTTCGTGGTGTTCGCCTATGGCATCTGGATGCTCGCAGTACGCATTCCCGGAATGCCCGCCTACAAACTGCTCTCCGGGCTTATTGCACTGGCCGGCGTTGCCTGGAATCATTTTCGCTGGCGCAAGATCGCACGAAAAATAAGCGACGCCGACGTTGCGGGAAGAATCGACCATCTCGTCGTCGTCCACTATCTGATTATCCTGCTTGTATTTATGCTGGTGGATTTTCCACGGTAAAGCTCGAAGGCGCGGCCGGAGAACAGGGCTTCATCCGCCGGCCGCGCCGGCATCCGGACCGGTTTTGTGTATCTTGAGTTTTATGCGCTATTGCTTTGAATGAAAATTCACGGTTCCGAACAAACAGTTTTGCTGCAGACAATCCAGACGAACGGCTGAGGCAAGAGCGTCACAAAAAGGCGCGCGGCGGGTTCAGATCGCGATCCGCACATAAAATGCACTAAGCGACGTTTTTATCAATCTTATCGATGTTGATTTTATAGGGTTTGTGAATGAAAAAACCTTCGTCGCGATCATGCGATATTTGATAAATGGCGTCGCGGCATATGGCGCAGGATTCCAAATGCGCCAAAACTTCCAGCTTTTCGTCCAGATCCAGCTGTTTGTCCAGCAGTTGAACAAGCTTCTTGAAACTGCATGTGCTCATAGCGCCTCTCAGTTTCGACTCTTGCGATCCTGAGCCATATCCCGCGCTTCATAAATCAAGATAGGGCTTCGATCTGCACTCAAAAAGACCAGAAAACCAAACGATGACGACTGCCCGCGTTCAAAACGCGGCATGTATCAATATCTATCGGCAGACGCTGAAAAAAGGTGACTGAAATCGCCGGTGGGAGGAATCGGCCCGATTCAAAGAACAGCGGCTTCCGGAGCGGCTGGTTTTTCGGTTTTTGGATTGAACAAGCCGGTCTGCAGACAGTTTCCGCAATCTGACGCGGGATCGGGGAGGAAAAAACCGGGTGGGGATTTCTATACAAAAAAAGCTCGCAGGACAGGCGGCCGGCGCATGGCGCTGCGAGCTTCTTTTATGTTTTCGGGGGAAACCTAAAATTCCTTGTCAGGATGCAGAGCTTTTACTTTTTTCAATAAATCCGCCGGCGATTCTGCATGATCGGGGTCCTTGACGCATGCGTCGGTAGGGCAGACCGAAACGCACATCGGCTCATCGTTGAATCCCACGCATTCCGTGCATTTCTCGGGAACGATGTAAGAAAAATCCGCCGAGAGCGCCGGGAATGTTTTCCCGTTGTACTCGTAATCTTCACCGCTGGCATAGACCGCTTCATTCGGGCATTCCGGTTGGCAAGCGCCACAATTGATGCATTCTTCGGTGATCTTAAAGGCCATTTTGTCCATTCCTCCAAACTGTTTTTAGTCCTGGTTCCTGCTGCCGGTGGAATATTAACATGCTTCGTCAAGCAGCGCCGAATTTTTTGTTCGTTCCGAGAATAAAGGCGCCGGCTATTCCAGTCGATTTTTGCGTAAATGGCCTCAATCTCCCCATAATTGGCAGGAATAGGGTAAAATGACCCGTTAACCCGGAGGTTTCGTGCATGAAAGCGGCTTTGCTTCTTAGGCCTGAAAATGTTGTAATTGACGAGATTCCCGAACTATTTCCGTCGCCGGGCGAAGTGTTGATTCGGCCGGATCTCATCGGCATTTGCGGGACGGACGTTTCTTTTTATCTCGGCCATCGCAGGGTTCCATACCCGTTTGTTCTCGGGCATGAAGTGACGGGAAAGGTCTCGGCGGTCGGAGAGGGAGTCGAAACGTTTTTCATCGGGCAGCGTGTGATAGTGGAGCCTAATTATCCTTGCGGCGCTTGCCGGCTGTGTCTCTCGGGCCGAGGCGCAGTGTGCCCGGAAAAAAAGAGCATGGGAGTGAACGTTCCCGGGTGCCTGTCGGAATTCGTATTGGCCCCGGCGGAATTCGTCTGGCCTCTGCCCGATTCCATCTCAGAGCCGGACGCGGCGACCATCGAGCCTCTTGCGGTGTCCATGCAAGGCCTGGCTCGATCGGGAGTTCACTCGGGCGAAACGATAGCCGTCCTCGGGTGCGGCGTCGTCGGCTTGCTTTTGATTCATGCCGCCGCCGCGTCGGGAGTGAGGGCGATTGCGCAGGATAGGCTGGAATCTAAACTCGAGATGGCTCGCAGACTGGGCGCCGAGACGGTCGGAGAGCGCGATAACGTCGCAGACATCTGGCGCAGAGAAAATGTGGCCGCCGTGTTCGAATGCGCCGGCGCTTCGGCCACGGTGGAGTTGGCGTTGAATGCCGCGCCGAGAGGCGCCCGTGTGGTGTTGCTCGGGCTGTCTTCTTCGCTCGCCAGTTTCAGCCCGATGCGTCTTGTGCGGGAAGGAATCAACGTCCTGACGTCGATGATCTACGATCATCCCGCCGATTTCCAGCGCACTATTGATCTGGTGGCGAAGGGGGATTTGAGCCCCGCATCCGTGGTTACCCAAGTTTACTCTTTTGAATCTGTTGGAGAAGCTCTCCGGCATGCCAGCACGGGACAGGCCGGGAAGGTGCACATAAAAATGAATTTTTAGCTGTCCGTTTCCAGTCCTGACGATCCATGCTGGGAACCGGCAAAAGGCGGATATGATAAAAATACTGCTCATTCATGGCCCGAATTTGAACCTGCTTGGCAAAAGGGAGCCGCATATATACGGAACTGCAGGGCTGGACGCGATAAACGAGCGTATGAGGCGCGTAGCGGAAGAGGATGGCGTCGAACTTCGGATTTTTCAGTCCAACAGCGAAGGAGCGCTCATTGACGCCATTCAGGACGCAGGCGGCTGGGCCGATGGCATCGTCATCAATCCGGGCGCATACGGCCACTACTCTTACGCCCTTCGAGACGCCTTGGCTGCTGTCGGCCTGCCGGCTGTTGAAGTGCACTTGACCAATATTTTCGCTCGCGAAGAATTCCGGCGTCAATCGGTCATTTCCGCTGTTGCCATCGGATCGATCTGCGGTCTCGGATGGCGCAGTTATCTGTGCGCGCTGCAATCCCTGGTCGGCATCCTTCGGGATAGGGCGAAATCCAATCCCGAGATTGCTACGGTCTGACGCCGACTGTGATCCATGTTTTATCTGTTGATGCAGCAGTCTTTTTGAAGGCGCCGGATTATGATTTCGGCGACTTCCCGGATGGTGTGCGCTGAAGTGTCCACGGCCATGTCTGCCATCGCATAGGCTGAGGAGCGCTGTTGCATCAGGTCGAGAATTCGCTGCATGCGATCTCCTTCGCCGAGCATTGGCCGGCTTCCCCCGGACCCCGCTCGCCGGAGAATAGTCTGGGGATCCGCCGTTAGAGCGACCACAATGCCGTTGCTCCTGAGACGCTCCAGGTTTTGCAGATTGACGACGGTTCCGCCTCCGGTTGCAATGACGCATCCATTCCGTTGAGACAATCGCTCGACGAGCCGGCATTCCAAAGCTCGAAAGGCCGGCTCGCCCTGCGTTGAAAAAATCCGGGGTATGGGCATGCCGGCTTCCGCTTCGATAATAGCGTCCATATCAAGAAACTCGCATTCCAGCAATTCCGCCAATTGTCTGCCGACAGACGATTTGCCCGTGGCCATAAAACCGCACAGGACCACGTTGCGTCTGTTGTCGTTGTTCGCCATGGCTCTCCCGGACGATTGGATTTACCGGTTAAGTGAAAGAGACTGCGCTGTTCCGCCCCGCCGCACTTTAACCATTTCGGAAACAATGGAAAGAGCGATCTCTTCCGGGGATTCCGCGCCGATGTCCAGGCCTATCGGAGCGTGGACGCGCTTTAAAAGCTCTTCAGGGATTCCCTCCTCATCCCGGAATCTTATGAAACAGGCCTTAATCCGTCGTTTGCTCCCTATCATGCCGATATACTTCGCCTTGCTGTGAATGACTTCGCGAAGGCAAGGTTCGTCAAACTGATGGCCTCGGGTGATCAGCACAATGTAAGTGTGGGGAGTTATTTCGAGCCCCCGCAAAGTTTCAGCCATGTTTCCTGCCCGTACGTCGTCGGCTTCCGGGAAACGGTTTCGGTTGGCGTACAAGACACGGTCGTCAAGCACGGTCACATGGAATCCCAGTGTTTTGGCGTATTGAACCAGCGGAATTGCCAAATGTCCCGCCCCGACAATGACCGCTTTGCGAATTGCGGGGATCGCCTCGAAAAATACTTCCGCCTTGCCGTCGTCTTCAAAGACGAGAGTCTGCTGCTTGCTTTCTTCCCGATTGAGTCGAATCTCCGCCTCTTTTAAAACGGCTTCAAGCAGCTGCTTGTTGCGAATATTTCCTGCCCTGACCGCATTTTCACGCACGAGGCATTTATCCCCGGGCGCAGAGTCTTTCAGGTTTTCCGTTTGCAGAATTGTCGCCATCACGGCGGCCGCTCCATCGCTTTCCGCCCGGATCAGCTCGTCTGCTATTTTATTGCAGACCGATTTTTCGTCGTCCCACCAGGGATCGATGAAAACATTCATGACGCCGCCGCATACAGCAGGGCTGTCCGATTCGATATCGTCCATCAGTTCGACTTTAACCATTGCCGGTTTCCGCGAACGGATCACTTGAATGGCCTTACGGAGAACTTCCGCTTCGCCGCAGCCTCCTCCGACAGTTCCCAAAGTTTCACCTGAGGAAGTCGCCGCCATTTTGGCCGCAAGGTCTCTCGGAGTTGAGCCGAACTTTGAGACGATTGTGGCAAGAGCCAGCGTTTCGCCTTCTTCCAATAACTGCTTTATCCGACGGTGCATTGATTCATCCTCTTTTCATGCCGCTGATTTGCCTCGCAAAAGGTTCTTATTCTTTACTCCATAAACGCCCGATGGGCCAGTCCTTTTTCGCTTTTCGCCTTCATCCGGGCGGCGCCGGGTGAAAGTCTTTTCTGCCGCTTGAGTTATTCGGTTTTTAGCGGTATTTTCACTAAAGGAGACTGCAAGAGCATCGGGATATGTTGCGCGACATTGTCTGCGCTGCGACGAGCACCGCGCATCCTGATCCTCGGACCGGGCTTCCCGGTTGACAAACGATGGAAATATTCGCACGGCCTATCGAAATCCTGCTCATAGAAGACAGCCCGAGCGATACGAAGCTGATGGCGGATGCTTTTGCCAAAAACAAGTCTTCCAGTCGGTTGCATCATGTGGAAGACGGAGTGGAAGCGATGGCGTTCCTCCGAAGGCAGAACGGCTATGCCGAAGCCCCCAGGCCCGATTTAATCCTTCTGGATCTGAACCTGCCTCGCAAGGACGGGAGAGAAGTGTTGTCGGAATTGAAGTCGCACAAGGATTTGCGCTCGATTCCCGTGCTTGTCATGACCGCTTCCGACGCCGAACAGGACATTTCCAGTGCGTATAGGTTGAAGGCCAATTGCTGCATTAGAAAACCTGCGGACCCCAGACTTTTTACTGATGTGGTTCAAGCCATCGAGCATTTCTGGCTGGAAGTGGTGACGCTGCCTCGCAAACGCCAACAAAACTGAAAAGCCGGTCTCGAGCGCTTCGTTCCGGCCTGATTTGATTGCGAAGAGCCGTTATGGCAAAATATCCGGCTGATTATTTTCAGGCTTTCCAAAACACGCCTTTGAATTGAAAGAGCCCGTAGCTATGATCGGCGCCGGGCTATTGGCGATTCCGATTTTTCGCATCAAAGGTTCCTGAAGGGAAGACAATGAATCAAGAAACAATGCGACAGAAAACAGACGCCGAATCGCCGGCCGGAGAAGACAAGGGAAAACGGTTGAATCGCCGGCCTCGATGGATTTATGCGCTCATTCCAATATTTCTGTGCGTTGCGGGATATGTCGTTTACGAACGCTATCTGGCTCATCGGGAGACCACGGACAACGCCCAGATAGACGGGCATATCAATCCGATCGCCGCAAAAGTCGCAGGATACGTGGCGTCGATCCGCGTGAAAGACAATCAGCCGGTCAAAGCTGGAGAAGTGATTTTGCAGATTGACTCGAAAGATTACCGAGTCGCTCTGGAGAGAGCCAAGGCCGATCTGGCTGCGGTTCGGTCGGCCGCCGAGGCGGCTCGGTTTCAAGTGCCTATGACCTCCACGACCACAAGCAGCCAGCGCAATCTGGCTGGCGCGGGAATTGAACAGGCCGAAGGCGCCAGAATCGCGGCTTTGAAAGAAGTCGAGACGGCAAAGGCCAGGCTTGAATCCATGAGGGCGCGCGTGCGTGAAACCGAAGCCAACTATATCAAAGCAATGCGGGATCTGGAACGTTTTAAGATGTTGATAAGCAAAGATGAAATTTCCAGGCAGCAGTATGATGCGGGCGTGGCCGCAACCGACGCTGCAAAAGCTTCGAGGGACTCTGCGCTGGCCGGAGTGGATGAAATTTCCAGGGCGATTGAAGCCGGTCAGGCTCGGGTGGCGCAGGCCGATGCGAGAATCAAAGAAGCGCAAGCCGGCTTGCAAGCCACTCAAACGGCGCCGCAACAAATGTCGATAAGCCGTTCCAACCTGGAAACGGCGATGGCCCGGGTGAAATTGGCGGAAGCGGCTCTTGCGCAAGCGCAATTGAACATGGAATACACAGAGGTTCGGGCGCCGATCGACGGGATCGTCAGCCAAAGGAAGGTGGAACTGGGCCAATATATTCAGCCGGGGCAGTCGTTGATGGCGCTTGTTCCTCTCCATAATGTCTGGATAACGGCGAATTTCAAGGAGAACCAGCTTAAAGACATGCGCCCCGGGCAAAAGGCGATTGTGTCCGTGGACGCATACGGAGGGCGAAAATACGAAGGACACATCGACAGCATCGCCGCCGCCACCGGGGCGAGATTCAGCCTGCTCCCTCCCGAAAATGCAACCGGAAATTTTGTCAAAGTCGTGCAACGCGTTCCTGTAAAAATCGTCATCGACAGAGGAGAAGACTCCCAGCGGCCGCTCCGCCCGGGATTGTCGGTCGTCGCCACCGTCCTCACCGGCGAGGCCGCCCGCCCCGTGGCTTCCGGGAAACGAGCGGAGGAGGCTGAATAGACGACTTTGCTTCTTTGCGGCGAAGTATTGCAAAATTCCTTTATTAAATTCGCGTCCTTCGAAAGCAGTTATCGTCTGCATCCGCTTTCGACTGAAAAGGAGGCTTATGAATCGAGCGCTGCTGGTTTTGGCCGCCGGGACATTCCTGCTGACGCCGGCTTGCCGGCGCGAGCCGGAACGCCGGTTCGACCTGAAGGGCAAGGTGGTTTCGGTGGATCAACTCCACAAGGAAGCGATGATCGCCCATGAAGAGATCAAAGGATACATGGAAGCGATGACCATGCCTTTTCGCGTCAAAGATGAATGGGCGCTGCAGGCGCTCGCTCCGGGGCAGGCCGTCGAAGCGACGCTGGTCGTCGCCGGAGAAAGATCGTGGATCGAGGGGGTGCGCCTATCCAGTCAGGAAGCGTCGACCGGCGCTATCGTTGCCGCCGTCGACCCCAAGCCGGGCGAGGAAATCCCGGATTTTCCGCTCTTGAACCAGGACGGCAAGCGCATCCACCTCGGCCAATATAAAGGCAGGCCGCTTTTGCTCACCTTCATCTACACCCGATGCCCGATTCCGGACTTCTGTCCGCGCACAAGCGCCAAATTTGCCGACGTCTACCGCAGGCTGCAGTCGCTGCCCGCCTCCGTTCCCAAACCGCATCTTCTTACCGTCAGCTTCGATCCCGAATTCGACACGCCTGCGGTGTTGCGCAGCTATGGCGCGCGATACATGCATCCGGTCGATTTTCAGGCCTGGGAATTCGCGACCGGATCTCCGGAAGAAATAAAAAACGTTACAGGCTATTTCGGGCTTAGCCATTGGAAGGAGTCCGGGCAGATCGTCCATACGCTGTCGACGGCCTTGATCGGGCCCGAGGGCAGGCTCGTGCGTCTCTATAAAGGCAAAGAGTGGACCCCGGAGCAAGTCCTGGCGGAGATCAAAAATGAATAAAGGGCAATGCGGGTGGATTCGGAAGCGGCGGCGGCTCTGATATAATTCCGATCCCTGCTCCAACGACTCTTGGATTTGGCATGCCGCCGACAGGGAATTCGGGGTTTGGGGCGAATCCCGGCCCCCGGATCAACGGCGGAATGCTTTTTTAATTCCGCCGCACATTTTCGGGCGACGACCCAACGGATTAAAGAGTCCAGTTGCGATGGAGTGCAAGGCTTCTCTCTGCAGCGTCGTATATCCAATTTTCAAGGCCTGGTGCCAGGTAAAAACGGGGGAAAAGCAGATCCGCGTCTGTGGATATCAAGGCTTCTTCTTTTGCCCGGCGGGCCAGTTCGGTTTCAGGATAAATCCGGACGCCGATGCTGATTTTGAGCGCATCCATGTCGAGATCTTCGGCGAATTCCAGGCTTTGTTTCACCGTCTCTTCGGTTTCATCCGGGCCGCCAAGCAACAGAAAGCCCATGCTGCGGATTCCATAGCGGCGCAGAAGGCCGCAGGCGCGCCGCACCTCTCCAGGAGAATAACGTTTGCGCATGCCGTGAAGAATGGTCGCCGCTCCGCTCTCGAATCCGATGCTGGCTTCGCGGCATCCGGCTTTTGCCATCTTTTCGATCAGCCTTTCTTCGAGCGCTGCGGGGTAAAGGATGCATCTCCAGGAAATATCCAGCTTCTCCGCAATTATTTTTGAGCACAGGCTCATCGCGTAGGAAGGAGGAAGATTGAACGTGTTGTCCACGAAATAAAATCTGCGAAATCCCTCAGCGACCCAGCGGGCGATCCAGGATACGACCTTGTCCTGGTCTCGCCAACGCACCGTTTTCCCCTCAATTATAGGAGTCGAACAATAGCTGCAGGAAAGCGGACAGCCTCGTCTGGTCTGCAACGGAACAGGTGCGTCATTGGCGCCGGCAAGCGACCGGATCAAGAAGGAAGGATCGGGCAGGGGCAGCGCATTCAGATCCTTTATGAAAGATCGCTTTCCGGAGAATTTTTTATTTTTGCAGCAGACTCCGGGCAATTCATCGGGGCGCGCCCCGGACTCCAGGCGGCGGAGCAATTCGGGGAAAACCGCCTCCCCTTCTCCCTGGACGCCCACATCTGCGTCCATGTAATTGAGGATGGCCTGCGGAAGGACGCTGAAGCCCGCGCCGCCAAGTATGATGGGGGCTTTGCTGCACGTCCGGCACCAGGCTGCGGCTTCGCGCGCCTGGTCGAGCAGGAATCGGGGGGCGGCCATGTTCTGGTCGTCTATGTTTCTGACCGAGACGCCGATCGCATCAGGCTGAAAGTCGCCAACCGTTTGAGAGACGGCCTTTTCAGGGCTTTTTTCCGATATCAGGTCCAGAATCCGGACGTCATGCCCCGCGTTTTGGGCGGAGGCGGCGACGCAGGCTAAACCCAAAGCCGCCACCCGCATTTCGGATTCCTCTCGATTTCCGGAAACAAGCAGAACTTTCATTTTATCCTGCGTTCTTTGCGGCTTCTTCCAGGATCGCCGCCAGGCGTTCGACCAGCGGCCATTGGGAGTCCTTGATCTTGCGTTTCGCCTCGGCAAGGGGAAAAAACTGCGCCCGATCGACTTCAGGGAAGCCTTGCATGCATCCCGACCGGGGAGGCCACTCCATTTCGAACAAGTTGCTGCGGATCGGTCGAGAATCGTCGCAATCGCCTTCAAAAGCCCAGGCATGAACCATTTTGCCTCCCTTTTGCCGGATCGATCCGACGCCTATATAGGGGCCTTGAGGTTTCATCCCGGTCTCTTCCTCAAACTCGCGCATAGCCGCATCCATAAGGGTTTCGCCTTCGGGAGGCTCCCCTTTGGGGATCGACCAGCACCCAAGATCTTTGCGCGCAAAAAGCGGGCCGCCCGGATGAGCGAGAAACACCTGCAGCGCGCCATTTTTATGGCGGTACATGATCAATCCGGCGCTGACTTTCGAGGCCATCCTCTAGACTGTAACACGAGCGCTAGTTCACCGGCAAATGCGGGGACTGTTGAAGGCATAGACAATTGTAAGAACTGAACTTGTTCATGGGCGCCGACGCGCCGGCTGAATCTGTGAAACCGCTCATTCGCTGTTTCCCGGGAACCGCCGGCGCCATAGACGGGAATGGGCTTTGCCGCTATTTCCCCTTTTCCTTGAGAGATTTTTATTTCATAGTAGACGGGTTGTTGATGCGATTATCAGCTGTTAAGGACCTAAAATTATGATTACTTTTATTGCTTGCATCGCCGCCCTGATCCTGGGCTACGTCTTCTACGCCCGTTTTATAGAGCGGATCGCCGGTTCGGATCCGGCGCGACTTACGCCTGCCTCCAGGATGGCGGACGGCGTGGATTACGTGCCGCTGCCCTGGTGGCGGGTTTTCCTCATTCAGTTTTTGAACATTGCGGGATTGGGGCCGATTTTCGGCGCCGTTGCAGGGGCCATGTGGGGGCCGGCCGCCTTTTTATGGATTGTCCTCGGATCCATATTCGCCGGCGCCGTCCATGATTATTTTTCCGGGATGCTTTCAATCAAACATAATGGATTGAGCATCACTGAAATCGTGGGGATTTACCTCGGCAAAGGAGTGAAGCAGTTTATGCGGGGCTATACCGTCATTTTGATGGTGCTCGTCGGCGCCGTCTTTATTATGGGGCCTGCGCAAATACTGGAAAGCATCACCCCCGGTTTCGCAACCATGACTTTTTGGGTGTGGGTTGTTTTCATCTATTATGCGCTGGCGACGATGCTGCCCATCGATAAATTGATAGGAAAGGTTTATCCTGTTTTCGGCTTTGCCCTCTTTTTTATGGCGTTCGGCCTCATGGCGGCGATGTTTTTCAGCGGGCATTCGCTTCCCGAGCTGAACTTTTCGACGCTGAAGAACCTGCACAACAATCCCAGCCGATTCCCGTTCTTCCCGATGATGTTTATTACGATCGCCTGCGGAGCCATCTCCGGATTCCATTCCACCCAATCCCCTCTGATGGCCCGCTGCATTACCAGCGAGAAATACGCCCGGCGCGTCTTTTACGGAGCAATGATAACCGAAGGGATAGTGGCGATGGTGTGGGCGGCCGTCAGCATGAGTTTCTTCGGCGGCGTCCGGGAACTGAATGAGATGATGGCGGCCAACCAGGGGAACGCGGCCGTCCTCGTCAATCAAATATCCAATTCCTTGCTGGGAAAAATCGGAGGCGCGCTTGCCTTGCTCGGCGTTGTTGCGGCGCCGATCACCTCCGGAGACACGGCTTTTCGCGGCGCCAGGCTTATCGTGGCCGATTTTTTGGACTTCAAGCAAGCGACGATTAGAAACCGGCTGGTCATAAGCATCCCTCTTTTTATTGCGGGATTCCTTCTGACAAGGATCGATTTCAGCGTCATATGGCGCTATTTCGCCTGGTCGAACCAGACGCTCGCCTCTGTCGTGTTGTGGGCGATTACCGTGTATCTCGCCGGTGAAAATAAGATCTATTGGATTACATTGATTCCCGCGATGTTCATGACTGCCGTCACCACCACCTATATCCTGTTCGCGCCGGAGGGATTCAGGCTTCCTTACAGCGCCTCGATTGCCGTCGGCGTCGCGGCGGCGTTCCTCTTCTACGGCCTGTTCGTCCGTTTCCGAAGTCGGCGGCGCCGAATGCCGGAGGCGGCGGGGATTCTCGATCAGGCTGCGGCGTCCAAGTAGTCGATCGACGACGGCGTTTTACGCGTCGAATTATCGCAATCTCCATGCACCAGGATTTCCGGCGGCGCATGGAGATTGCTTCGTTGGCGATGCGCGCCCACAGGCCCGGATCGCTCCCGTCGCGCCGTCTCGCATCCGTCCATGCGGCGTTCACGAGGAGGCGCAGCCTACTTCTCGGACAGTCTCCCGGAAGAGAAAGCCGCGCGCAAGGCTGCGGCCGCTTGCCTCATCGCGGATTGAGCCTGGTCGATCGCGGCGCCCATGGTGAAGAAGCCGTGGATCATGCCGTCATACCGCAGCAGCTGCACCGAAACGCCCGCATCGCGCATGCGTCCGGCGTAGCGCTCTCCCTCGTCGCGCAGCGGGTCGAACTCGGCGGTGATCACGAGCGCCGGCGGCAATCCCGCAAAACTGCCGGCGCGCAGCGGAGAAGCGTAGGGATGGCTGCGGTCGGCCTCTCCAGGCGCATAGTGATTCCAGAACCATTTCATGGCGTCCCTGGTCAGGAAATAGCCGTCGGCGTTTTCTCGATACGACGGCGTGTCGCCCGCCGCATCGACGACCGGATAGATAAGCAGCTGAAACTTCAGCGCAGGCTTTCCCCGGTCGCGCGCCATCAGCGAGACGACGGCCGCAAGGTTGCCCCCGGCGCTGTCGCCGCACACCGCGATGCGCGAAGCGTCGCCGCCGAAACTGGAGGCGTGGGCCGCAATCCATAAAACCGCCTGGAAAGCGTCGTCGGCCGCAGCGGGGAATGGATGCTCCGGTGCGAGCCGGTAGTCGACCGAGACGACGATGCAGCCGGCGGCGTTGGCCAGGTTCCGGCATAGAGGATCGGACGATTCAATGTCGCCGATCACCCAGCCGCCGCCATGAAAATAAATCAGCACGGGAAAAGGCGCCCTGCCCTCTGGCGTGTAGATACGGATCCGGATGTCGCCGCCGGGTCCGGGCAATGCGCGGTCTTCAACAATGGCGACCTGCGGTCCCGCGCCCTGCAATGCGGCCAGGGCGGAGGAAGACCGTCGAACTTCCTCGACCGAAAGCTCGTTGATGGAAGGGCCGCCCATTTCGGCTATTTTATCGAGAACAGAACGAACTTGAGGATCCAGAGCCATCCCAACCTCCCTTGGACATGAAATTCCGTGTTTTAAACGCAAACGCGCTAAAAAGGCCTCAGGGCGGAGAACGCGGGAAGAATCCATCCCCGAGCTTTCCCTGTCGCTTTTCCTCGCAATCCGCCCGAGGCTGCAAATAAAACTACTTCTGCGCTGTCGCCAAAGCCTGAATTTGATCCGCGGACAGGCGATAAGGAAGCCATTCCGCAATATGCCGGGCCCCCAGCCGTTCATAGAACTTAATCGACGGCTTATTCCAATCCAAAACCGTCCACTCCATGCGCCCGCAGCCGCGCTGATGCGCCTCCTCTGCGCAGCGCCGGAAAAGGGCGAAGCCAACGCCCTTCTTCCGATACGCCTCCAGCACAAAGATGTCCTCAAGGTAGAGAGTGGGCTGCGCCAGAAATGAAGAATATGTTTCGAGGATGATGGCATAACCGACGGCGACAGGCGCCGATCCGGCGGATTTCTCTTCATCCGCTTCAGCCAGAATCGTTTCGAAGCGCGGACGGTCCGCAAAAGCGTCGGCAAGCAGGCGCTGTTGCGCCGCTTCATCCGGCGGGAGCAGCTTTTCATAGTCGGCCAGGGCCCGGATCAGTTTAAGAATCGCCGGGCCGTCCGATTGAACGGCTTTGCGGATCCGGATTTTCCCGCCTGCGGAAGAAGGTGCGCTGAAAGGGGATGGCAAACTCATCGATACTCCTTGTCCCGGTTTCTATTTTCACGCGAATAATCGGCTGCCGGAGGCGCCGGCGTCAGCGACATCATAATGCACCGCCAAACGCATTGAAAGACGCGCGATCGGAATCCCGCGCGTCGATCGACAGGGGGTCCGCGATCTGTCGTGGCCTATTGCGCCGTGTCCGTTTCATAAACATTGCTCAAATGCGATTGTTCCCGCTACAATAGCCCGCATCTTTCCGGCTGTTTTGGCATCGTATCGCGGCCCCAGAGGCCGCTTGATGAGGAGGCGGTGATGAAAGCGAAACTGCTGTTTGCCGGGCGACTGCTGGCGTTTGCGGCTCTGATTTTTTCAGGCATAGCGCCGGTGCGAGCCCAACGGGACTCCGGCGCTTCCGGGGACAAGTTCATTACGGTTCTGAATCCGGCCGTCTCGGACAAACTCGCCGACCGGGTGGCGCTGGCGCCCCGGCTCGACTCCCTGGAAGGGAAAACCATTTACCTGGTCGACACAAACTATGAAGGAATGGGCCGCACCCCTGTGCTCGAAGAAATGCAAAACTGGTTTGCCGGGAATATGCCCAAAGTGAAGGTCGTATTCAGGCTCAAAAGCGGCAATTACGCCGCAGACGACCCGGGATTGTGGAAGGAGATAGCCGCCAACAAGGCCAATGGGGTCATTATCGGCGTCGCCGGCTGATGGGGGTGCCTCGCGGCCGTGAGCCGCTTTTCCCAAACATTGGAAAAACAATATGGCATTCCCACCGCGCCGCTTGCGAACGAAAATGTGGTCTCCTATGGGACGAACGCCTATTTCAAATACAACACAGGCATGCCTCTCCGTTGGGTCGGAGTGCCGTATCCGTTTACGGGCCTTAAGAAAGAAGCGCTGAAAACCTATCTCCAGGGCAAGGATAAGGTTAGCGGCAAGCCGGTGATGCAGGCGATCGCAGACTGTCTGACGAAGCCTCTGACGGTTGAAGAAAAAAGAACCGGGACGCCTCCCGAGGCGGCGCCCGAACCCAGATTCCTGCCCCCGGACACGGAAGACAATCTGCAGCGCCTGTTTAAGGACAAGGGCTGGACCGACTATAATCCGATCATACTTCCTACTGAAGAAAGAGTGGCGGCGATGCTGAAAGGCACGAGCCATAAGCCGAACGAGTTGATAAAAAAAGACTCCGGAGTCTTTGGACAGATCCGTCCCTGCACGGTGGAAAAGGTCGCCATCATCGCCGTGATGGCAGGGGCCAGGCCGTCCTATTTGCCTGTGATCCTGGCGCTGGCCAGCCAGGTTCCTTTTATGGACTCGACGACATCCAACGCGAACATGGTGCTGGTCAACGGCCCGATACGCAAAGAGATTGAGATGAACTCGGGCATTGGAGCATTGGGTCCCACCGCTGAAGCCAATTCCATCATCGGCCGGTCCATGAACCTGATACACAGGATCATCCAAGGCTATCAAGAGGGTGTGACCGGCTTTTCATCGCTCAGCAATCCACTGCGTTACAACAACGTGACCATCGCGGAAGCGGAGGAAGAACTCCCGGAAGGCTGGAAGCCTTTCCATGTTCTGATGGGGAACAAGCCAAAAGACAGCGTCCTCACGCTATTGTCGGGTTGGAACTTCGTCAACTGTTCGGGATCGGTTGTGGAACATTACCCCCCGCAGTTCCTGATGCGCGACTTTGCGAGGGTCCTGGCGGCGATGGGATCGGCGACTCTTATCATGGACCCGTCGGTCGCGTATCAGCTTAAAAACACCCAGGGCTATCAAACCAAAGAGGCGCTGTCTGAGTGGCTGTCGAAGAACGCGGCAACGACCGCGGGAACCTACTGGGCTAATTCCATTGCTTCCGGCATGCAGGGTCCCCTCGGCAAGCAGGGTCTGGAACCCTATGCAAGCTGGCAGAAGGTTTCAAGCGATACCTTGATCAGGCACCTGCCCGATCCGAAAAAAATCCGGACGATCGTCGTGGGAGGAAAAACCGCGAGCGTCTGGTTTATAACCGATTTCATGGCCGGCAGGGGCGTCTCGATCGACGCCTGGAGATGACGCAGGCGTTTCCGCGCTCCTGCGAAAGGAAAGGCCGGGGCGAACGCGGCGGGAGGAAATCAAGCCGCGTTCGCCCGGCCGCTTATTTGAGCGAATAATGGCCCCAATTGGGTATGAAATGCACCGGCTGTTCCGATTGTCCCTCGGGCGGTTTGGGTTTCAGATATTCCGGCGGCCGGACAATTTTATAGCTTAAGGCGTTCGGCTCGCAGGTGACGATGCAGAGGCCGCAGCCTTTGCACTTCTCGGGATCGACGCAGGATTTCAGTTCCTTCGGATTGCCGCCCGGCTTCATTTCGATCGCCTCGAAATAGCATCGGTCGACGCATATCCCGCAGCCTGTGCATTTTTCTTCGTCCACGACCGCAAGGAATCGGTTTGGCGTCATCAGGTCCCAACGCTTGTCCCGGGTGACCGGGAATAGATTCTCGCAGCAGCAATCGCAGCAATAGCAGTCTCCCCAATGCACCAAACCGGCCTCCTCGGCCTGCCTGACGATTTCCAGGGACTCTTCCAGCGACACTTCCTTCAGCAGCCGGCCGGGCTGATTGAAATAGTACTCGCCCCTCGGCCGGTCAAAACAGGCGAAGCAGGTCATCAGCGGCTGCTTGCATTGATGCCCCCATGAAACGCGGCATCCGCACGGCGCCAGGATTCTGCTTTTGGCATTTTGAATCCGCAGCTTCCAATTTTCCTCCGGAAGAACATCCTCCGGTTTGATATCCGGGCTTCGTTCGAGGGCGCCGATGGCCGGCCAGATCGGCAGGCTGCGTCCGGTCATCTTGATGAATTCTTCCGTATGTTTCAGAAAGCGGTAGGACCATTCGTTGTAAAAAAAGTCGGCCCATAGCTCTTTGGCTTTTTGAGAGAGGGCGTAGGGCCCGGTGTGAGGCGCCGTGTCGGCGACGCATTCATGATGAAACGCCAGCAGACTTGTGTGAAAGGCATACTGGGTCGATCCCCTGGTCAGCATTCCTTTGTCCACCAAAACATCCAGGCTTTTGGACAATTGTTTTTCGTCAATGGCCAGCCTTGAAGCCAGTTCCTTGCAAGTTGCCGGCTCGAATAATTCCATGCAAATCCTGGCTTCCTCGGGAGCCATCATTTCGGCCAGTATTTTCAGGAAACGCTCGGATTCCCAAACGCCCAACTTGTCGGACAGCTCCTTGTAGATTTTGTCGGCCATAGCGCCCTTCCTCCAATGCGGTTTATTTTATATCGGATGCTGTTGCGGGTGAAACTCCCGCGCTTTTATCGTCTCTTCAATCCAAAAGATCCATCCCTCCATCCCTTCGCCTGTCTTGGCGGAAATTTGGAAAATCCTGGCCTCCGGATTCAAAGCATGGACCGTCCCGGTGAAGACGTCCAAGTCAAAATCAAAATACGGCAGGACGTCCATTTTGTTGACCAGAACCGCATCCGCTTCAATAAACATGGCCGGGTATTTGCGGGGCTTGTCGTCCCCCTCCGGAACGCTCAGGATAACGACATTCTTGTCCGCCCCCAGGTCGAAATCGGCGGTGCAGGCAAGATTGCCCACATTTTCAAGCAGGATCAGATCGATCCGGTCCAGGTCCAATTCGTCCAGCGCTTCCCGGACTCTGCGGGCGTTTAGGTGGCATCCCCCTTCGGAATTTATCTGAACGGCCGGGATGTTCCGCCGAATGATTTTTTCGGCGTCTATGGAAGAAGCGACAGAACCTTCGATCGCCGCGATTTCGTATTTATCCCTCAACCTTTCGATGGTCCGGAGGATCACGCTGGTTTTGCCGGACCCGGACGCGGACATGAAATTCATCATCCGGACGTCGCGGCTCCTGAGCAATTTCCGGTTTGTTTCCGCTGCTTCAGCATTGGCTCCGAGGATGTTTTCTTTCACCGATAAGGTCCTGGCGCCCATTTATTCCACCTCCATATTTTCGATATAGAGTTCGCGTCCGCCGACAACTTCCACGCGCCTCCCTTCACATTTCGGGCATTGATAATCGCGCTTCCTAATGGGAAAGAGAAGATCGCAGTCCCGGCATCGCAATTGCGCTGGGACGCGCTTGAAGTTGATTTTAGCGCCGCCGGCGATCGTGTCTTTGCTGAGAAAGCTGAAATAAAAGTCTACGGCGTCCTCCACAACCCCGGTGTAATCGCCGACGACGAGGTCGATGCGGACAATTCTGCGCGCGCCGGCCTTCTCGGCGTTTTGAAGCGCCAGGGTCAAAAGAGAATCAACAATGCTCTGTTCGTGCATGAGGCCAACGATTGCTTCAGATTTTTACGCTCGCTTTCAACTTGCGGGCAAGCGAGCTTTTTCGATTCTTTTTCAGGCTCAAACGCTTGCCGCAGCGGGATCGTTTCTTGCCCGGTTTCCAGGCGGCAGCCTTGAGCGAATTCTCCCCCCTGATCGATTGTCAGGAGGCCCGCCGGCGAGATATGTAACGAACTGCAGAAACGGGACGCTAGCCCAGCTTGCCTTTGCTCTGCAGGACATCGGCGGCTTTCCTCAAGCCCAGGTCCTCAAGAGTCTTTCTTGTCGGCCATCCGTTGGCCGTGTTAAAGCCCTCGAACTTGTAGAAACCGGTCTTCCACTCCTCGAACCTTCTACGATCCAGTTTCCGGCCTGCTCCATCCGCATAGGACCATTTCCGGGTCCTGTCGTCGAACATCGGCAGCAGATCTCCCCTGGCGCTCTGTTCGTAGACATAATCCGGAAAGACTTCCATGTCCCGGTGTCTTCCCTGTATCGTCCAGATTGCCCGGTCCAGAGTGAAGATTTTGCGTCCGATCTCCATGCCGTCGGCGAATGTGATGTTTTTGCCGGTGACGGCGTTGTAGAACTTCGGTTCGGCCAGAGGCGTCGGGCCCCTGTAGTCGGCGGAATTGTTGGTAAAAAACATGGGCCACAGCCAGCCGCAAAAACCGTTGGACCCGATCCAGAATTTTTCATAGTGCTTTACCCAGGCCACCTGTTTCACTTTATGTTCCGAGTAAATGCCGGTGGGCCCGTCGCTGTAGTCAAGCATGAAAGGGTCCCCTTGGTAGGGAATCATCGCGTCGGCCGTCATCTGAACCGCCTGCTCGGCCGTCAGGTGAGGTTCCTTGCCGGCCATCCGGAAGGCCTCCGGCGTCCAATGGAGAGGGTAATTGGCGATATTGTGGAGCATCAGATCCCTCTCGCCCATAAGAGAGCCGAATCCCCACTCCGCTTCCGTTCGGGGATCATAATGCATTGCGGCGCCCCAGTAGCCCAGATTCAACGCGCCGCTGGCCAAATCGCGATCGTAGGTTTCCCATTTCTTCGCGGCTCTGGCGAGCCCTTCGGTTAAATCCTTGCCGATTCCTTCGCGCAGGCATATCTGACGCATGAACATATCCAGAAATCCCATGGTCCCGAATTTGTCCATCGGCAGATCGCATTCGATCTGCTTCCCTTTGCCAAGCAATCCTCGCTTGTATAGGTCCTGGACATAACCCTGCATCGGCATGAATTGCCAGTGGCCGAGGCCATACTTCTGCATCAGGTCGTTGCCTTGGCGGGTCATTTTCAAGCTGGCATTTTCGAGCCGCACGGCTGCGGCCCCTGCGCAGACCGATTCGTTGCTGTCCCCGCTGGACAGGCGTTGACGGCAACCTCTGGGGCAGGAAGCGCAGGCTGCCGCGCGCGCCGGAATGATCTGGGCGGGGCTTCCGCTGAAGTAAGGATTGTTCGTCACATTGGCGCCTGCGGGAGAGCCGTTGATCCAAAAGAAGAATCCGCCCGTCATGTCCTTTCTCAGCGGATCGTCGGCATTCCACAAAAACTGCCGGAACCAGATCCGCGCTTCCATCAATGCCTGGGGATTGGCGACAGGAGCGCTTCCTGTCCCGATGACGCTGATCGCCTTGAGATTTTTCGAGCCGAAGACGCCGCCAAACCCGCCCAGCGCCGCCTGAGAACCGGGGCCGTGGAGCAGCGCGCCCAGGCGGCTTTTGTTTTCTCCCGCCAGCCCGCAGCAGACTACGGCCGGGACCTGGGTTGTAAAGCCGTCGTCAACCTGCGCCCACTCGCCTTTTCTCAGGTTGGGCATGACGCGCCGGGAAATCTCTTCCTGAGCTTCCCAGGTGTCCATCCCCCAGATCCCGTCCGCACTTTCAATTTTGACTTTATCGTTAATGACGTTGATCCAGACAGGTTTGTCGGCCGCCCCCTCGACGACAATTCCGTCCCAGCCGGCGAATTTCAGCTGGGCCGTGAACCGCCCGCCGAAGTTGCTGTGGGCGAACCATTCGACAGGATAAAGCATAGGGCCCAGTCCCTGCACTTCGCACCGTCCCGAGCCCGGCGTGAAAGTGCCGGCAAACGGGTGGGCCATCATGATGATGAGATTCCGGGGGTCGAACGCTTCAAACGGGAGTTGCTTGCCCGCCAGGTCGAAGAAAATAGCGGAACCCATTCCATGCCCGCCGCTGTATTCCTCATATTTTTCCGTGGGAATGACGAGCGTCGTTTTATCGGTCAGATTCACTCTGAGGATTTTCCCTGCATATCCGCTTTTCATGTCCGGTTCTCCCATTCCATTTTCTTTGCCGGCGCCGCCGATCGCTCGCCGATATTTACGGCGAACTTCAGGGACGGGATGCTAGCATTTGCCCAGCGCCTGCAACACTTTATCGGGCGTGACTGGCGGAGCGATCCATTTCCCGATGGCGTTGGCCACGGCGCAGACAGGAAGCAGCGGCGCCGCCATGCAGTGGCTGATGCCCGATGCGCCATAGCAGGCGTTTCCGCCTCGGGTTTCAACAGCGTACGTTTCGATCGGCCCGAAATCGAGGATTGTGGGCTTTTTATATTCGAACATGTTTGTGCTGAGTTTTACGCCTGTCGACTTGTCGTAAATAAACTCTTCCGACAGCCCTCCCTGGCTGAAGAACATCGCCTGATGCAGCTGGCCTTCGAACGACGTCATTCGGAGCACCTTGCCCGGATCGCAGACCACGACATATCTGGTCACTTCGACTCCGCCGGTCTCCGGATCAACCGCGACTTCGCAGAAGCTCGCGTTCATCACATCAAGGACATGCCCTCCCCGACTCCAGGTGGTGACCGGCGGCCTGCCGAAGAAGGTTGCGGTGATGTCCAGATCGTGATCGCCGAATCCTTCTTCGGCAATGAATTTTCCGAACGGAAAGGATTGGCTGGGATCTGACTTCAGATAAACCCTCGTGTCTTTTGTATCGAGGTCCTCGGGTTTGGCTTTGAATTTCGGGGCGGCCAGCTCCAGTAGCAATTTCCTGCAAGCCACGGCGGCTTCTTTCATCACCCACGCGGATGCGGTGGAGCCGTCGCTTCCTCCTCCAACCGGGGTGAAGATGGCTTTTTCATCGTAGAGGAGGATCACATCCTCCACTCTTGCGCCCAATTCCTCGGCGACGACCAGGGCGCACGCGTCTGCAGAGTAGACGCCGCACCACGGGCCTTTGAGCGGCACATACACCTTGTTGTCTCCCTGGATTGTCACGGTCGCGGTGTACGGTTGCTGGGCATGTCGTGGCGACATGGCGTATCGGAAACTCAAGCCGTGCATTCTGCCGTCGGGGAGCTTTCGGGCGCCCGCCGGATGCCACTCCCAATCGATGGCCTTCTTGCCTTTTTCGATGCACATCTTCAGACCGGGCGGGACTCCGGGATCGGTTTGAGACGCCGGGCCATGGACGTTTCGGAGGGCGACGTCTGCCGGGTCCATGCCGAGTTTTTCGGCGATGATCTGTTCCGCTATTGTCATGGAATCCCAGTTGAAAGGAGAGGTCTGACTGAGAGTGTTGCGGCCTGAATTAGTGAATACTCCCTGGTAATGGCTCTTCTGGTTGACGCATCGGGTTGTGTTGAAAGGGCTGAACCTGGCTTCAAATCCTCCCATGGACGCCGCAGCGTCTTCCGGCGCTCCTTCATCCGCGATGGTTGTTTCCTGAACCGCCGTAATCGTTCCATCCTTCTTGAAGCCGATCCTGGCGTGGGAATATCGCTGCGGATTGGCGGGGTAATAGTCGTTTTGTCTGTCGTTGACGCATCGAACAGGCTTTCCTGTTCTGCGGGACAGCAGCGGCGTGACGAGCTGGGAGCGGCGGACGATCCAATCGCAGTATTTGCCTCCCTGGAACAGGGTGAGGCGGCGGAGTTTGTCAAAGCTGATGTTGTACATCGGACGCAATTGAAATGCGCCCCATGTCGGAGAGACGCCTTCGATATACAGGGTTGGACCCTCGACTCCCCATGGATCCTGCGCCCACCAGGAGACGCTCCCGTTCGGATTCGGCACGTGGGATGCGGTGCGGGAGTGGCTCCAGTCGAATTCGATAATATGATCGGCTTCTTTGAACCCCGCCTCTACGTCGCCTTGGGAGTAATCCGACGCCAGGCTTTTGGGATCGTGCTTGATGACCGGCGCTCCGGATTTCAGTCCGTCCTGAGCGTCCACGAGGCTCGGCAGCGCTTCCCACTCCACCAGGATCAATCGAAGCGCTTCTTCACAAATTTCAGGCGCCACGGCGACAACGACTGCGCCGATCTCTTCGTCTTCCGTTTCCGCTTCGTTGGGGATCAGAGGCCCATGGATTCCGGCCATAGTCCGAACTTCCGGATTGGTCAGGCCTTTGTTTATGGCTAAAACTTCAGGATCGTCCCAGGCGACAATATCGATGACGCCCGGCAGCGCCGCCGCCTTGCTGATATTCATGCTTTTAATTTTGGCGCGGCCATGAGGGCTTCTGAGGAATTTGGCGTGCAGCATGTCAGGCAGGACCGCGTCGGTCCCGAATTTGGCTCTGCCGGTGGCTATGACGTAGGACAGCCTGCCGGGCGTATTGGGTCGACCGACAGCTTTAAATTCCGCTCTTTGTCCGTTGCTCCCTTCAATGTCAGCCATGAGTTTGCCTCGCGATTGGAAATATTACAACCCTCGACCGCCATTGCCTAAGTAGCGCGAGTGTACCAGCTCTTATCCTTGCGTTCCACAGGAATGCTTTTGTTTCAGCGCAGCGGTCGGGCGCAGGATCTTGGGACTGCAAAGCTTTTCCATGACGTCGCCTTTGCACGCTCGAGAAGCGAACGGACGATGGTCGGGCAATCTGTCGATCAGGAAGAAAGCTTCGGCCGCGGCCGCGGCTTCAGGCAAGAAAGCGATTGAAAAAGATAAATCCATTTTCACTGAATTCGTCGGCTCTGAAAAACGCCTCCGGATTTTGTCTGCGCGTTCATGGCAATTGCGCTGCAAATGCCGCGAAAAATTCAATAGCCGCCGGCGGGGACGATCTGCAATCCGCCATGGACCGCAAGCGTCCATTCGTCACGCATCGCATGTAATCCTGTCGGCGAGTTCGAGCAGGTTGTAAACGAGCAGATCGCAACCGGCGGACCGCAGCTGCTCATCCGGGCGGAATCCCCCGAAAACTCCGCAGGTGAATGTCCCGGCCGCTTTGCCTGCGGCAATGTCCACCGGGCTGTCTCCCACCATCATGCTTTTCGAAACCGCCGCTTTGCAAATTTCAACTGCCTTGAGAACGCCGGCGGGATCGGGCTTGCGCGCATCCACGCTGTCTCCGCCAAGGACGGCCCGGAATTTGGATGCAATGCCCAGGCCTTCAAGAATAAGCCTGCAGTATCTTTCCGGCTTGTTGCTCACCACCGCTATTTTCGCCCAGTCTATAGCATCCAGCGCTTCCCTCACGAAAGGGAAGAGGCGGGTTTGATCCAGCAGATGTCGTTCGTATTCTTCGCCGAAAAATGCGATGAGCTGTTGGATTCGATCCGGTTCCGGCCCTCGGCCGGAAGTTTCCAACAGCGTGCGCTCGGCCAATTTCTGCAAGCCGTCGCCGGTAAAATCGGCGACTCTGGAAACAGACAGAGCCGGCAAATCCATGCGCGCCAGCGCAAGGTTGATCCCGCGCGCTATATCGGCTTTCGAATCGATCAACGTGCCGTCAAGATCGAAGATGAACAGGCTGACGGCGCTTCGGCAAATATTCATTTAGACCCTGTCAGCATCAACATATGGCCCAACTCGGGGAGAATGAGCGATTCGACGGCCAATTTGCAGGCTTTGGGGCTGCCGGGGAGGCAGAAGAGAATCTTTCCCTTGATTGTTCCAGCCAGAGCACGCGACAGCATCGCTGCGCTTTTTACCTGGGAATAGCTGAGGAGCATAAAAAGCGAGTTGAAACCAGGAAGCTCTTTGTCAAGCATGCTCCTGACCGCCTCTATGGTAACGTCTCTCGGCGCCAGCCCCGTGCCTCCGGTTGTGATGATCGCATTGATTTTCTTTTCAAGCAGCAATTCTTTCAACGTTGCTCTCAAAATTTTCCTGCTGTCCGGGATGATTTTGCGCACCGGCGCCGTGTGCCCATTCTGCTCAAGGAGGCTCTGAATCAGATCTCCCGATTTGTCCGTGTCAGGAGACCGGGAATCCGACAAGGTGATCACCGCGACTGCGGCGACAAGATTGGACTTCGCCCTGTGCTCGGCGACTGAATCCTGGGGCTGTTTTCGTCCTGCCATATCGACTTCATCCTCCGTTCCGGCTTTCAATCTTATCAAGCTCAGGGTTGATGATACAGCCTCCCTGGCGTTCTTGGCCAGGATTATAGGGCGCGGATCTATCGGCCTGCGCGCATTTTGGCTGAGGATGCGGACATGACTTTTCACGGCTAAGGGCCTGTCAATGAATAACGTTTGCACTTTGCTGCTGGCCCCGGGACTCGCTGGCCAGGCGCGAGCGACGAGCATGCTGGCGTGCATGCAAGGAGCGAGCAACAAAGCCGGCGAGCCTGCGGGCCGCAAGCCCGCAGGGGCGCGGCGCCTTGCATCTGTCCGCCCGGCGCTCGCGCCAAAGTGTAAACGTTATTCATTGACAGGCCCTAAGCGCTCGTGTTCGTCTTTGCGTCGTCGTAATTGCGAACACGAATGCGAAGCGATTTCAAAAAAAGCGCCGCCGGCTCCTTCGACCTCGGCAATGGCCCTGCAGGTCAAAACAGACTGCCGTCAATCGTAAATTGTAAAGATTTGAGGGGATTAGCCCGAAATGTTAATAGGCAGGACTGCGGAGAAGGCATGTCAAAATGAGCAACTTACCCGGCGGCAATTCGTCTTCGATTTCGATCGACCTCTCTATGGGCGGGCCTAAACCCGCTGTGTCTGCAGCAATTAACAAGGATTTTGAAATACCAAGCATCCCATTGGTGCTGATCAAAATCATCCAGACTCTTGACGCTGACAGCAGTTCCGCAAGGGAGCTCGAAGAACTAATCATGCACGATCCAGCCCTGGCCGCCCGGATCCTTCGGCTGGCGAATTCGGCTTTTTACTCGTTCAGGACCAGAGTTAAAACGATTTCCCATGCCATAGCGCTTCTTGGAATGAATATCGTGACCAGCCTGGCAATAGGCATTAATATTTTTGACACATTCACCAAGGGTGCGAAATCCGAAGCGGCTCAAATCAATAAACTTTGGACTCATTCCTGCGGCGTCGCCGTAGTGGTCAGAGAAATTTGGGCTGGTCGCAGCCGAAAGGAAAAGGAAGGAGAATTTGCTTTCTTGTGCGGCCTGCTGCACGATCTCGGCAAAATGATTTTTTTCAAAAAATATCCGGGACATTATGCGCCCGTATTTGAGTCGCCAAAAACCGAAACGGATCCGGGCATTTCTTTTTTCGAGTTTGAAAACTATGGGACGGATCACGCGGAAATCGGAGAAATGCTGGCAAAACAATGGGGGCTCCCGACGGAATTGTCGTATGTAATCCGCAGGCACCATGATATGTCTGCGCTGAAATCGCCATTGATCAGCGCGGTGATGCTGGCGGACTTGCTGGCGAAGGATCTTAAGATCGGCTATGATGGAGACGACGGCTTGAGCGCGATGGAAGAACTGCCTAAGCTTATGTCCAAGCTTGAAATATCGGATGCGGATTACGAACAATTGAAGGTATTCGCCTCTCGCGAACGCGAAGGCATCAAACGATTTTTCCAGGTCTCCTCCTGATGTGAATCGAGGTTACTCATGGAGCTTGAGCAAAGAATTCGCAACCAGATTGAAGCAATCCTGGTTAACGACGCCAGAAACTTCAATGAAATTAAAAGCATGGCTGCGGAGGACGAACCGTTCGAAGGGGAAGTCCTGGACGATGAAAGGAATCTCTATCACCGGGTCATCAATGGCTATCGCAATGCCGTGTCCGAAGTCAACAAGCTTCTGGAACAGAATATAGGATCCCTGTCGGGATTTTATCGCATCGTTGAGAGCATTAAAGAGAAGAAGGACTTCCAGGAAATCTGTTCCCAGATCGTTGATTGCATCCTGCAGGATTTCGGTGCGGAATACTGCAGCCTCCTGTTTCCGGAAAAAGGAGAAGTGCTTTGCCTGGAGGGAATCGACGAGGAACGGCGATTCCTCAGGATACACTCCAACGGCAGCATGCTTGCAAACAAGGAATTTGAAGATGAATTGGCGAAAATGTCGGATGTGGACGGCGAATGCGTGAGGATCGACGATGTTTACAAGGAGCCGCGCTTCAATGATGTGGATTTTCCAAGCGTCGTCAGGTCGGTTTTATGCCTGCCAATCCAGCTGCACAGCCGTTCCGCGGGCTATCTGATTCTGACTCATTCTTTGCCAACCTACTTCCACGAGAACCACATCCGCGTATTGAAGATTCTTTGCAGCCTGATTGCGCACTTGAAACTGCTCCATCTCGGCGGCGATGAACCTGTCCGCCTCCCTTATCTGCATCCGGATCTGGAGGATGAAGAAAAGCCGGAAGCCTATTCAGTCGCATTGCTCAGCTTCGAGAACCAGGATGCATTCGGACGCCGCACCCCGCTGGACAAGGAATCGATTTGCGAGATCAAGCGGAGGATCCAGAACACACTTGAAGGGAAGGAATCGGTTCTATTTTACCGGGACAGGGAACTCATCGTGATGATGCCGGCAACTTCCTCTGAAGATCTTCCCAAAAGAGTGCGCTGCCTCCGGGAAGCCTTCCATAGCTGGAGAATTGAAGACCACCCCAATGCCAGAATGGACTTGGGTTTTTCAGTCTGCGAGGGAGAAGAGGATCTTTCCCGGACTCTCGAAATCGCTTCTGTGGTCATGCATCCGGAAACCGAGGAAGATTAAAGCAGAACCGGTCTAACACCTGCTGGCAACCCGACGATCCCTCCAGTATCCTCCTGGATATCCCCTGAACTCTTTCCTCCTCCGTTTCTTCAGAAAGCGGATGGGCGTCCGGACTATTGTCCAGAATTGTGCTAAGCCGGACCATATGAACCATTTCGTGCGTCAGGATATAGACAAAAAAGGGATAAAGACGGCTTTCATTCAGCAAATCTTCACGTTCGGCTACAGCAAGAATGCTTTCGTCATGCAACTCTATCCTATAAAAATCAAAAGACTTGTTTGATTTTATTCTCTGCAGGCGCCGCACTCGGGCCAGGATGGGCGCCGGTAAAGGCTCCCACCCATGGTCTTGCTGGGTCAAGAGATCGTAGCGGAGTTTTTCCCATCGGAATGGAGGAATGCAATAGTACCCGGCGATGCGTTCCTCGGCCTCGTCAAGCGCCTGGTAAACCAAGCTGCGTTGAGGATTTGAAAACCGTCCGGCGCGCCCAGGAATCATGTCTTGCTTTCGCTTTTCGCTGAAGCCGTTGATTCAGTTGATGTTTTTGTTTCCGCAGGCTTGCTCGACGATTCGCCCGCCTTTGGCTTTTCTCCCGAACCGCTCGAATTTTTGCGGGCGTAATCGGTTAAATACCAGCCGCTGCCCTTAAGCTGAAAAGTTGAATGACTGATCAATTTTTCAACCTTGGCCTTACAAAACTTGCATTGAGACAACGGCTCGTCTGTTATTTTCTGAAAAGCTTCGAATACTTCTCCGCATTTAGTGCACTGGTACTCGTAAATGGGCACTGGGGATAGCCTCCTAAGAAAATTACTGAAAAAATATAAGTTCTCCGGCGTTGCCAGTCAAACAGAGTTTAACATCGCCGGATTAAAGGCCTCTGACTTTTATTCTATAAATTCAGCCTGGATTTTCAAGGGTGTCAGTCTGGCTTCAAAGGCTTTGTCGAGGAAAATCTGAATTGCCCGGCGGCCTTCAGGTCCGCAGTCGAGAGTCTGTTCATTCATGCACGATGCAATGAAAGAGTCCGTGGTCTTGAGGTCGATTTTTCGTGCGCACTGCATTGCATAATCCAAAGCTGCTTCCCTGTGATTGAATGCGTAATAAATGCTTTCTCTTAAAATCCCGGATATTTCTCTGATGGTTTCCACTCCAAGCTCTTTGCGGACGGCAATGCCTCTGAGCGGGAGCGGAAAGCCGGTCAGCTGATGCCAGCGTTCTCCCAGATCCATGATTTTATGCAGGGGGCGCTGGCGGTAAATAACTTGGTTTTCACGTGTTAGAAGGCCTGCATCGATTGCGCCGCGTTCGACCACATTTATAATTTGGTCGAAGGGAATCACGACGGCTTCGAAATCATGGCAAAACAGTTTTAGCGCCAGGTGCGCGGAAGTCATAATGCCCGGTATCGCTATTTTTTTTCCCGACAAATCCTGTGGGCGCAAAGCCTGGTGAGATGCGATTATAGGGCCGGATCTGTCTTTCAAGCCGGCGCCGGAGTGAAGCAGAGTGTATTTATCCGCGACGTAGGCATAGGCATGGAATGAGATGGCGGTTGCATCGTATTCTCCCTGCAACGCTTTGCGGTTGAGAGTTTCGATATCCCGGATGATGTGGACAAAATGAAATCTTCCGGTCGGCGTTTTGTCTTTCGCCAGTCCGAAGAACATAAAAGCATCGTCAGGACCCGGACCGTAAGCTAATCGCAATTCCATCAAAACCTTCTTTTAATCGGGGCCGTGTCGAAATATATCTTTGCGAAAAAAAGCGACCAGTGCGTTTTTCCTTATGCGATCCTTCGCGTGCAAAGGGATGAGGCTTTTTATAGGCCATCGGAGCAGGTTCATTTCATATTCCATCGTGAGTCCGGATCCGCTCAGATACCAGGCATAGGTAAGCCCAAACAAAAGCCCTGGCGGCAGGAATCCTTCATCATTGTTGACGGTAATTCGGTAAATCCTGCCGTCGACCGGATCGGGCGTCATTCTGGCCAATTTAAGAAAACTGCGAATCTGGTCGCTGGAAAGAAGGCTGTCTTGTTTGGAGGCGGGCAGAAGAACAATTTCGTAGCAGCGGGCGCCTTGCTGCTCGATCCATCGACGCGATTGGATGTATCGTCCAAGAATCGATTCTCCCAAGGCTACCAGTATATCCTCTTTGAGCCTGGAGGGTTTGGTCAAAAGTCTTTCATGCAATTTTAAAAACTGATCCTTGGGATCGAAGTATCCCAGAACATTATCCCATTCAGTGCTGCGATCCCATTTATCCGCCGGGACGACGACTCCTCCTTTGAAAAATTTAAAGTGACTGGGATGAATGTCGCGGTTGCCCCATGCTATTTCGATCATGACATCCCGCAAGTTTCGCGGTTGAAAGCACTTATCTTGCAAAGCTTCCTTGACTGAATGAATGTAGTTGCACAGCAGCGGGCTCCGATGCGGTTTTTCAGGCAAGCGGCGGCTGGGGTCAGGCTTGAACGCTTTTTGAGTTCGGGAGCGTCTTAGCCCATACCCTTCCTCCCGCCGAAGGACTTTGTCCGCAAAAAGAAGAGCGCGGATGGCTAAAGAGAAGCGTCTGGCGTCGTGGTGAATCACCCGCACTTTTTTTTCATCTTCGGAGGAGAGCAGGGTAGCCTCGACGGGCTGGATCCCCATGGCCTCTACCTGGGATTTATCTACATGGATCGGGCTTTTCCCCTCGAGGGCGTAGTTTCGCAGAATGTCGATGGGCACCTGTTCAAGATTTGCGCTCAACGCCACATGAAACAAGCCGTCCACTCCTCCCGGGACATTGCGGTCGCAGGCTTCAATCAGATCGGAAACCAGAAATCCGCGCCCCTCGTTTTTCAGCGATATATCCGTTTCCCCCTCCTGAATCCAAACGTTTGCGCCGAGTATTTTCAGCGCCCGGTCATTTGCGCGGATGGCGGCAGCAATCGGCTCCAGCTGCAGGATGGGAATGATGCTGGTGTAAAGGCTTCCCGGGGCGTAGACAATCAAGTCGGCTTTTTCAATCGCTTTCAGAATTGCGGAGCTGACCAGGGGGGCGGCGACGTATTCGACGCTGATGCATTCAACCGGACAATGGCGCGGCGCCAGAGCTGCTTTGCTCTGTCCGTAAACCTCGACTCCATTGGCATAGCGTATCTTAATTTGGCCGGGGGTAGAGGTCGCCGGATGAATTTGTCTGCTTGGGGCGCCGATCAAACCTGCGACGCAGTCGATCCCGGCCTGAATTTCACGCAGCCTCGGCGCACGGCTCGTTCGTCCGGCGGCGGCCATGAAAATTGCGGAAGTCAACAGTATATTCCCGAGAGAGTTGCCGGCGGCCGGGATAACGGGTCCGGCGCCGCCCGGCGCGACATAGGCGCCAAGCTTGCACAAAGCCCTGGCGAGCGCGCGTGGGCATGACGACGCCAGTTCCGGAGGCGCCGCCAGCAACGGATTCCGGATAATGTCAAAGCCGGAAGCTTGTTCCGGGAAGCGAAAAAGCATCATTTTATGGATCAGCCGGACAAGCGTGCGGGCTTGTGGTTCGTCGAGCTTGTAAATCTTTTCCAGATTCCGGGGGAGCATCGAAGAAATCAGTATCTTTCTGATATCGCCAATCCCGATCAAGGGAAGCAGTTGCAGAAGCTTTCCAGTCGATCCGCCGTCGTCTGTGGCGCAAATGATTGCCTGCAGAAGCGGGAACTCCTGTTTCAAGCCAATGTTCGGATGATCGGGCCAATCCAATCTTTGGGAGTTGCCGCCCAATACAGTGGACAGTCCCGTCCCCCCTCCAAGGATTGCCATTCGGATATTTCGCGTGTCGAAGTTTGAAATCTGCCTGGCGAGATCCTCGATCCGGTCGGGCGCGTTCGGCGCAATCGTCCCGGTCAGGAGGAATTCCATCAGATGCTCGACGGGCGTTCTGGAGACTTCCGGCTGCTTGAAAGGAATTATGGAAAGGTCTGACAGCAAATCCAGTGATGTTGTCGGTTGCATGTCCAATGGAAAACCCGTTACAAGATTCCGTTTTTAAACGCGTAGGATACTGCTTGCGCTTTGCTGTGCAGACCGAGTTTAACCAGAATGTTCTGAATGTGGTTCCTTGCGGTGAAGTGGCTTATATGAAGCCTTTGAGCCAGAATTTTGGTCGACAGCCCCTCTGCCAGCATGGTTAAAACTTCGATTTCCCGTTTGGACAACAGGGCGGCCTGTTTTTTCGGAGGGGAATCCTTTTCGGCTGGAACGCCTTGTTCAATTGTTTTTCCAATTTCTTTTTGCGTCGGCTTCAGGGCGCCCCAGTCTTCCAGGAGTTGGTTCAAGATGAAATCAGCATTTTTTTCACGCGTAACGTCGCGAAGGATGTGGGCTAGAAACGGGGAATCCGGATCGGGAGAAGCTATATAGCTGATATTGAGCCAAACCGGCTTGCCGTCTTTGGTCCGGGTCAGCAGATCCACGTTTTTCTGACATGCGCCCGATACTGCTCCGCTGTAGATGGAGCAATCCGCATTGCAGTGATGCGTTTGCGGCGAAGTTCTGCCGTCGACAACCTGAAAACATTCCTGGTTCAACACTTCGGACTCGGAATATTTTAGAATCCTCTCGGCGCCTTTGTTCCAGCGAACGATGTGTTTGTCGCGGTTGACGATAAACACGCCATCCCCGGTATTACAGAGCGTTTCGAAATACTGTTGCTCGTGCATGGAAGCCTGCTCCACGGAGTTTTTAATAAAATAAAACTGCGGATTCGCCGTTGGAAATGCCGGCGCCGGCGCAGATGATTTTTCCCAAAGGCCCGGTTTTGAAAAGCCGGGTTGAATCCTTCGACCGATGCGAGCCGTCCGGATCCGGATCGCTCTTCTATTCCTCTTGCCGCTTCATGGCCTGCCCGGGGCCCTGCAGCTCGCACAAATCTCAAATGCTTAATTGATCCTTCGGAACTTGGACTGCAGGATTGCAATTTTCTCCTGGAGTGTGGGCTCGGGGGTTTTGGGATCTTCTTCTTTCTTTGGGCGCGTTTCTTCAGGTTTTTCGAATCTTCGGGCTCCTCGTTTCCGGAAACGCGGCGGGTCGTCGTGGCTTCTGGGATTTCTGGCGCGCTCCTCGGGAACGGTCTTTCCCGTCGTCGTGGCCGCTTTGTCTCCTTCCGGGCCGGCGGCCGTCTCCGGCGCGTTTTCGAAATGAGCGGACTGCGCCTGAGGCCGCGGGATGCGCCGTTGCTGTTTCTTCCTGCGCTTTGGCGCCGAAAGCATCAAAGCTTTCATCGACAAGCCGATTCTCTTGGTTTCCGCTTCAACCGAGATGACTTTTACCTGAACGACATCGCCCACTTTAACCGCTTCTCGCGGATCCCGAATAAAGCGATTGGACATCTGACTGAGGTGCACAAGCCCGTCCTGACGCACGCCGATGTCGATAAAGGCCCCGAAATTCGTGACGTTTGTGACGGTTCCTTCCAACGCCATCCCGGGCTTCAAATCGGACATTTCTTTTACATCGGCCCTGAACTTGGGGGCCTTGAATGTTTTTCTCGGATCTCGTCCGGGCCGGAGCAGCTCTTCTCTAATGTGATTCAAAGTCGGAAGGCCCGCGGCTTCGGTGGCGAAATCCTCAAGCTTCAGCGAGGAAATCAAATCTTTGTTCTCAATCAATGCGGCGATTTCGACGCCGAGAGCCGCCGCCATTTTTTCCACAATCGGATAGGACTCGGGATGGACGGCGGTGCGATCGAGCGGATTTTCGCCGCCGACAATTCTCAAGAATGCAGCAGACTGCTGATAAGTGGCGGCGTCCATTCCGATCGCGGATGGCATGGACTCGCGGGACCGGAATGGGCCTTGCGCGTTCCGATAGGCAAGAATTCTGCGCGCGAGCTTTTCATTCAGGCCCGAAACGTAACGAAGCAACGAATCGCCCGCGGTGTTGACATTCACGCCGACCTTGTTCACGCAATATTGAACAGTCTGCAGCAGCCCCCTGTGCAATTCCTTCTGATCCACATCATGCTGGTACTGGCCGACTCCGATCAGTTTCGGATCGATTTTGACAAGCTCTGCGAGAGGATCCTGCAAACGCCTCGCCAGACTCACGGCGCAACGGGCCGATGCGCTCCAGTCGGGGAATTCATCCCGCGCGATGCGGGAGGACGAATAAATAGCGATTCCGGCGTCATTGACGGCGGCAAAAATCATGGCGTCGAGTTTTGCCTCGGCCAGGATTCGTCTCAAAGCAGTTTCCAGCTCCCTCGCGCCGTTGCCTGTCCCGATGGAAATCGCCTGAACATTGTATTTTTCGATCAGACCCAGCAGAGTCTTGCGCGCTTCTTCGAACTCGTTCGCCGGAGCTGCCGCGCTGTCTGCGGATTCTTGCGGCTTTTCCGGCTCGCTTTCTAGGATGAGGGGTGCGGTCGTCGTCGGTTCCGCAATAACGGCGCATTCCATCGCCGTGGACGATTCCGGCGTTTCGTCTGCGGCCGGCTTTTCTTCAGGAAGGTCGATTTCAGCCTGGCGCTGATCCGGCGTGCTCGTCTCGACAAAACCGGCGGTTGCAGGAGGCTCCTCTGCAACCGGAGTTTGCTCCGGCGCCGGGGCTGTGCTTTCGCCGGGATCTTCGACCGTTATCGGGCAAGCTTGTTCAGCGGATTCATTCGATTCGGCCGGGGAGGAATTTAATACTGTCTCGGTGGGATTTTCATTCTGGGCCGGAATTTCAGCATCAGGAGGAGCAGGCGATTGGCCGGGCTTTTCCGATCTCGGACTTTTTGTGTTTTTTTGCGGTGGCTTGGGTGCGGGGGTGAATCTTATCCGCGCTCCTTCCAGGAAAGCTCCGCTTTCGTTTACAACGGCGACGCTGCACTCATCTCCTTTGCCCCAGTCGACGCCCATAGCAATGATAGAGCCGGCCGGGGGAGACAACAGCAGGTTGGCCAAATTCTCCTGAAAAACTTTGATGGCTTCCCGGTCCGCCCGGTCTTTCAGCTGGGTCCGGACTTCTGTTTCTATCAATGGTCGAAGGATGCGGTTATAGCTTTCGCGGACGGCGGCTTCCAGCACAGGCGCAAAAATAGACTCCCTGTCTTTGACAACCGCGGACAGGAGAAATTCCATCGATTTGGCCGCGTCGCCTTCAATGGATGATATCAGGATGCCTTCCTTGCAGCCCCTCCGGATGGCCAGGACGCGGTGGGAGGGAATTGTGGTGACGGATTCGCGTCGTTCATAATACATGTTGTATTTTGTTTTCTGGCCTACTTTGGCAGGCACGACTGTAGATATGACGAATCCTTCATTCCACAGCATTTCCCGGAGTTTTTTCCGGCATTCGAAATTGGCCCAAATCCATTCCGCAATAATGTCCACCACGCCCTGAAGAGCCTGCTCCGGTGTGGAGACTCCTTTGGAGGGGTCGATAAAGACATTGATGTGCTCTTCTACGCTCCAGGCGTCGGACTCCTGGTTCCAAAAATACTCGGCCAGGGGCTCCAAACCCTTTTCGGCAGCCTCTGCGGCGCGGGTTTTTCTTCTCGGCCGGAACTGGTGATGCAAATCGTCGAGCTCGGCTTTTGTGACGCAGCTTTCGATTCTGCTCTTGAGTTCATCCGTAAGTTTGCCCTGCTCGGACAGGAGCCTTATCAGCGCCGCACGCTGATCCCATACCTCGCGGTAGTGCGCCGTTCGTTCCTGTATCAGGCGGATTTTAGCCTCGTCCAGGCCGCCAGTGGCTTCTTTGCGGTAATGGACGATGAACGGACCCGTCGATCCTTTTTCGAAAAGGGAAACAACGGCTGCGACAGAGTTTTCCGGTATTGCGGTTTCCTGAGCGATTCGACCTATTATAGCAGCATCCATGGCCGCTATTTTTACCGAGGTGGCGGCTATAATCAACCTGTAATTTCAAGTATGCGGCATTCTTTAGCATCGGGCGATGCAAAATCAGGCCCGCATTTACTGGCTTCCGAACTCTGGGACCGATATCTTCTTCAAAAAATCCTTTGGTTTGACAAACACAAAGGAAGACCGGGACGCCGGCTGGCGCTGATTCCTCGGAACTTATATTCCCCAAGGCTTAACCCGCATTATTCTTGAAGCTTCTACTGCGGAGTCGGATCCGGGCATACATACTGCGGGGCCCTCGGTCGCGCGCCTTGTATCCATGACCGCCCCGCGTCCTCGCTACGAACCTTCATGAATAATGCGGGTTAATAGGGGATGCCTATTCTTGGGAAATTCCGGCCTCGATTCGAACCGGGATCGTTTCGCTGGACCGGAATGGCCTGGATTTGCTGTCGAGCGTTAGCCAGTTGGGATTCGGAAAATTCCAGTTCGCTGAATGTGAATGTCATCGGCCTCAGCAATTCCAGATCGAACTGCGTTCCGGGGCTAAGGACAAGCTCTTTTCCGCGGCCCAGCAGAACGCTGGCGATCCCGACGGCGGCGCCGGCGCCGGCGCCGATGCCGATAGCCTTCGTGCTTCCCGAGATCACTCCGCCCACGCCTCCGAGCCCCGCGCCGATAGAAGCGTCTTCGACGACCGTGCGTACGTCGTCCCCTTTGGAAGCGGAGGCGGAAACGGATTCAGATTTTTTGTCGAAACTTTCGTCCCCGCCGCCGTGCATTCCGCGAAAGGAGGCGGTTAAATCGCGTTTCACGCCGTTGGGAAGCAGAATGTCGTCGAAGCGGATGGCCATTTTAGCTTTTCCTTTGATTCTCCCCGGGCGAACGACTTCGACGACGGTTCCACGGATGGTCGATCCTTTGGGGATCGCCAGCTTTTGTTGTATCCAAACAGGGTATGTCGTGTCGGCGTAAAATACGTCTCCAGCCTGGCTGCTGCGACTGTTCAGGTAGGCGGTCAGAACGATGGGGATGACTGTTCCGGCGGGCACAGTAATTTCGAAACCCGTCGGGCTTTCCACCGGCAGTAGGTCCTGCGCTCCGGTTGATGGCGCCAAGGTCGAAAACAGGGCAAGAGCGAAAGCGGAACAGAAGATTTTTTTTATTGGCATAATCGATACCCTTTTGCCTGTTTGAAAATTAAAAAGGCCCGATTTATTGGATGTCGGTTCTCCTGCCTATGTCTCAAAATAATATGCTTTTGTCTTGCGATTATGCAAGTCCGGCGGAAAAATGAGCTTTCCGCTATTTCCAAAAGAAAGCCTTTTTTAATACAATTGGCAATCAACAGGAAAATTGGGCGGCGGGCTTGTTTTATCGATAATCTTTGCCATGCTGGATGAAACAGGCCGCAGCTGGTAGAATTCCGAGGAAAGCAGACAATATTGTCATCCCAGGCGATCGATCAGCCGACTTGAGGTTGAGGATGGTCCAAGACATAAACGCCAGATCCGGAACTGCGCAGCCAACGCCGCCGCCGGTCGATTTAGCCAATAATATACTCAGGCGCAAGAGTTCGCCCCTGAATGTGTTTTTCTCTCCGCGGACCGTCGCCGTCATCGGGGCAACGGAGAGCGCCGGAAGCATGGGACGGACGGTTCTCTGGAACCTTGTTTCCAACCCTTTTGGCGGGACTGTTTTTCCGGTAAATCCGGAGCGCGCCAGCGTTCTGGGAATTCAGGCGTATCCAAGCGTTGCCGCTGTTCCGGAGCAAATCGATCTGGCTGTTTTGACCACGCCGCCCGAAACTGTTCCCGGCCTTGTCGCCGAATGCGCCGCCGCCGGAGTCAAGGGCGCTATTATCGTTTCCACAGGATTCAAGGAATGCGGACCGGAGGGATTGAAACTCGAAGAAGAGATCCTGAAAAACGCAAAAGGAGGTCCGCTGCGCTTTATCGGCCCCAACTGTCTGGGCGTGATGTGTCCCCCGACTGGATTGAATGCCACTTTTGCGGTCGGGATGGCCCGTCCCGGCAACGTGGGGTTCATCAGCCAGAGCGGCGCTCTATGCACCGCAGTCCTCGATTGGAGCCTGCGGGAAATGGTTGGATTCAGCTGCTTCATTTCCGTCGGGTCGATGGCGGATGTAGGGTGGGGGGATCTCATCGACTATCTGGGGGACGATCCCAAGACGCGCAGCATCGTGATTTATATGGAGTCCATCGGCGACGCCAGGTCTTTCCTGTCCGCGGCGCGGGAAGTCGCGCTCAGCAAGCCCATCATCGTCATCAAAGCCGGCCGGACCGAAGCTGCAGTGCGTGCGGCGGCTTCGCATACCGGAACGATGACTGGATCGGATGAAGTGTTGGATGCGACCTTCCGGCGCGGCGGCGTGCTGCGTGTCAAAAATATCTCAGACCTCTTCGACATGGCGGAGGTCTTGTCCAAACAGCCCCGGCCGAAAGGCCCGCGTCTCGCGATCGTGACCAATGCGGGCGGAGTAGGGGTGCTGGCGACCGATGCGCTGATCAGCAGCGGAGGCGAACTGGCGGATTTGTCGAAGGAATCGATGGAAAAGCTGGATGAACTGCTGCCTCCACACTGGAGCCGCAACAATCCGATTGACATCCTCGGAGACGCTTCCCCTCAGCGCTTCGTCAGCGCCGTTGAAATAGCCGCCAAGGATCCCAATGCCGATGGGGTTCTGGTGGTGCTTACGCCGCAAGCGAATACGGATCCTACCGGGACTGCCGAAAAACTCAAGCCCATGGCAAGGCTTGACGGCAAGCCAATCCTGGCCAGTTGGATGGGCGGCGCCGATGTCGCGGCGGGAGAAAGCATCCTGAACCGCAACAACATTCCGACATTCCAATATCCCGATACGGCGGTGCGGGCTTTCAATTATATGTGGCGATACACCTATAATTTGCGCGGCCTGTATGAAACGCCGATTCTGCCCGAGTCGCTGGATCAATTGCGGAATCGGGGAATGGCGGAGGAAACAATCCGAATGGCCCGCAAGGCCGGCCGCACTCTTCTCAATGAATTTGAATCCAAGAGGATTTTAAAAGCCTACGGCATTCCTGTGGTCGATGTTCGGGTTGCTTATGAAGAATCGGAAGCGGTCCGCGCGGCCGAAGAAATCGGCTATCCTGTCGTGCTGAAAGTTCTCTCGAACACCCTGGCCCATAAATCCGAAGCCGGCGGAGTGCAGCTGAATGTTCCCAGTGCGGTCGCCGTGCGGATTGCTTACAGAAAAATGAGGCAGTTCATACGGGAGTCCTTTGGTCCGGAGCATTTTCTGGGCGTAACGGTGCAGCCGATGATCAAGTCCGACGGCTATGAAATTATCGTCGGCAGCAGTCTCGATCCTCAAATCGGGCCTGTTTTGCTTTTTGGCGCCGGCGGACGACTGGTTGAATTCTACCGCGACCGGGCGCTGGCGCTTCCTCCTCTCAACATGACGCTGGCTCGGCGGCTAATGGAGCAAACCCGGATTTATGCGGCTCTCAAGGCGAGCCGCACAGCTGTCGATCTAGTCGCGCTTGAGAAAATATTGGTCTTTTTCAGCCTTCTCGTAACGGAGCAGCGCTGGATCAAAGAAATCGACATCAATCCCTTGCTGGTTTCCCCGCAGAAAATTGCAGCTCTGGACGCCCGCATGATCGTGCACCCGGAGGATGTCTCGCCGGAGTCTCTTCCCAAGCTTGCCATCCGGCCTTATCCCTCTCAATACATCGGCCAATGGACGATGGAGGACGGAACCAAGCTCATTTTCCGGCCGATTCGGCCCGAAGATGAACCCTTGATGGTGAAGTTTCACGAGACGCTGTCGGAACGGAGCGTTTATTTTCGGTACTTCCACGCCATGCGCTTAACCCAGCGCGTCGCCCATGAGCAGCTGACGCGCATTTGTTTTATCGATTACTCGCGCGAGATTGGCCTCGTGGCCGTTCAAAAGGATCCTATAACAGGAGAGCAGGAAATTCTTGCGGTAGGACGATTGATCAAAGTCCCCGGCCTCCGGGACGGAGAATTCGCACTCCTGGTGAGCGACAAATGGCATCGACGGGGGATCGGGATGGAAATGTTGAAACGCCTTGTGGATATAGGCCGCGAGGAGAGATTGAAGCGCCTATACGGCGACATCCTGCCTGAAAACCAAAACATGCTGGGAGTATGCGATAAGCTGGGTTTTCAGCGGCATTATTCTGCTGAGAAGGGCGTTATTACAGCGGAAATTGAATTGTGAAGCCCAGGCGGCGTCTCTCGACCGAAGTCCGGACTTCGGTCGAGAAACGCCGCCTGAACCTTAATCTCAGAGCGCGCCATATCCGGCGCATCCGGACTTTTTTGGGGAGAGCTAAATATGGATTTGACCACGAGATACCTGGGAATGAACCTCCGCACCCCTCTGGTGCCCTCCGCTTCTCCATTGTCTGACGAAACGGATAACATCAAGCGCATGGAGGATGCCGGCGCCTCCGCCGTCGTGATGCATTCCCTTTTTCAGGAACAGGTGGAAAACGAACTGGAGGCTATACAAAATCACCTCGCTTATGCCACGGACAGTTTTCCGGAATCTCTGACCTTTTTCCCAAAACCATCCGAGTTCATCACCGGCCCTGAAGAATATCTCAATCAGATCCGGAAGGCGAAGGAAGCCGTCCGCATTCCCGTAATCGCCAGTTTGAACGGCGTCGCAATCGGGGGCTGGATCGATTACGCCCGCAAGATTCAACAAGCCGGCGCGGACGCCATCGAGCTCAATGTGTATTCGATTCCGACAGAAATGGATCGGACGTCTCCGGAAGTCGAGCAAGCCTATATTGACATTGTGAAAGCCGTCAAATCGGCGGTCGGCGTACCGGTGGCTATAAAGCTAAGCCCTTATTTCAGCAATATGGCCAACATGGCCAAACGGCTGGACGCCGCAGGCGCAGATGCCCTGGTATTGTTCAATCGTTTTTACCAGCCGGATATCAACCTTGCGAATCTGGAGGTTCAGGCCAATATCAATCTCAGCACTCCGCAAGACCTGAGGCTTCCGATGCGCTGGCTGGCGATACTTTACGGCCGCGTCAAGGCGGACCTGGCGGCAACCAGCGGCATTCATAGCGCCCAGGACGCATTGAAAATGATGATGGCGGGCGCCGATGTCGCCATGCTCTGCTCCGTTCTTCTTGCCAAAGGACTCAAAGTCATCCGGGAAATCGAAAAGGAGATGTGCGAGTGGCTTGTGGAACACGATTATCAGTCCGTGCGCCAGTTGCAGGGGAGCATGAGCCAGAAAAACTGCGCGGACCCGGCTGCGTTTGAACGGGCCCAATATATGCGCGCGATCATGCTGCAAAAGCCGGTCTAGCTTCGTCTTGTTGGATTTAAAATTGAATTATTCTATTCCCCGGCGATTGGAGGCTGCAAGCCGATTGGCGACGGCCGCTGAATCTCTCCGCCGGCATGGCTTCGGACCGTATAAAAAAAGCCGTCGGTTTCAAAAACGATGGCCCCCTGGTCGAGAGTCAGAAGCGGTTGTGCGCCCCGCTTCAACAGGCGTTCAAGGACCTCGCGCGAGGGGTGGCCGAATGGATTGTTGCGGCCGCAGGAGATCACCGCCCAGCGCGGCTGGAACCTGTCCAAGAATGAATCCGAAGTCGACGACCGGCTTCCATGATGGGAGACTTTCAGCAGGAAAGACTTCATGGGGAGGGAACAGTTCAGAAGTGCGGCTTCCCCCGCTTTTTCCAGATCCCCGGTGAAAAGGGCAGAGAAATATTTATAGGAAATATGCAATACGACTGAATGGTCGTTCGCGCCGGCCAAAGCGGCGCCGGCCGGCGGATTGAGAACGCGGACCGTCGCTTCACCGATCTTCTCCTCCATTCCGGATTGGGGAGTGTGGAGGCTCAGATTTTTTTTGAAAGCGGCGCCCAAAATGGCCCTCAGGATCGCATCGTCACTGCTCCGAGGAAAATCGAGGCGTGCGACAGGAAAGTTGTTTATCAAAGCGGGCATCCCGCCTGCATGATCGATGTCGGAATGCGATAGGACCGCGCGGTCGAGTCTTGGGACCCATTCATTCCATAGATAGCGGCTGACCACTGCTTCGCCGATGTCGAATGCGCTTGAATTTTCTACTCCGGATGGAGGCTGCCGCAATCCTCCGGCGTCAATAATCCAATGTTGCCCGTTCGGGAAAGACAAAACGGCTGAATCGCCTTCGCCCACATCGAGAAACACAATTTTTAAGATAGGGCGCCCGCCTGATGAAAAGGCCTTTCTCCAGGTCTCTGCCGGATTCCATCCCAAGGCTAGAAAAGCCAGAAGAGCGAAAACATAAATGAATGGAATCCAGAGTTTCCGCCATCGGAAGAAGGACCACAGGAACACGGCCAGAATGCCTGCTTCAACGCAAAGGACGCTGGGGGTGGCGCACCGCTGCCAGGCGCCGTCGATTTTTGTGATCCAGTCTGCACAGGCGAGAAGAAGGGAAGCCAGTCGCCCGGCAAGCTCTAAAAGGTTCATTCCAATATAGGGTATGCCGGCTGCAAGAGAAGAAATAATGCCGGCCGACAGAACGAGAGAGGAGAAGGGGACCATGGCGAGGTTAGCCACGGGCGCGATCCAGCTCAAACGGTTGAAATAGCAGGCCAGCAGGGGTTCAATCCAGATCTGAACGGAAAGGGAGGCGATGAGCATGGCGCCTGAAGCGTCGACCGCCCAGGCGATGATGCGCAGAGCGCCGAGAAGCGGACCGGTTGCGGCCGGAAACGACGCGTCGGCCGCCCCTTCCACGAGCATTTCGCACCGCACGCGCAGACCGCGCCCCGCCTTCGGCCACAGTCCGGGTTCCGGAAAAAGCCGGTTTGCGCGGCCGCAATGGCGCAACGGGTCCGTTAAGGGCCGCAAATATTTTTCGACCGCCGGGGCTGCAGTCAGCGCGATAGCCATGACGGACAGAAACGAAAGCTGGAATCCGATTTCCAGGAGCCAGTCGGGCTGGACGGCAAGGAGGATCAGCGCCGATGCGAACAGAAGGTTCGCCGGGTCGGCGCGCCGGATCAGCATGCGGCCGGTTAGATATAAGATGAACATCCATAGGCAGCGGGCGACGCTTGCCTGATAACCGACGACGGCGGCATAGAAAAGTATAGCCAGGGTTGCGAGCAGATAGCGGATTCGTTCGGGGAGGCAAACCAGTCGGAACAAGAACAACAGAACCCCTGCGATCCACGCGATGTGCAGACCGGAGACGACCAGGACGTGGAACGCCCCGGCATTTTGAAAGAGCTCCCGCGTCGAATTGTCGAGACCCGAATAATCTCCGATAACCAGGCTGGCCAGCACCGCCGCCGACTGGCCGGCCCCTTCCCGATCCATCGATTGAAAACTCCTCCTTGCCAGGTTGCGAACGCCGCTGGATGCTGCAGTCGCGAAATTGGAGCAATCCCCCGGGACAATTTCCAGCAGACGCGGGGATTTCGCCCGGCCGGTCAGAAATACGCCTCGGCGCGCGAGCAGTCCGGCTCTGTCGGCCGATCCGGGATTCTGGAAATTCCCGGGGCGTCGCCAGACAGCCCAACCCCGCACCCTGTCGCCCTGCGACAGGTTTGCCGCTTGCGGCGGATCGGCATCGGCATCGATTCCGGCTATTCGGAGCAAGCCTTTGCCTTTGCAGGCCATCCACCGGTTTTTTTTATGAATTCCGCGCAGCTCGACAGTCGCGCCTGTATCATTGCTGCGCCTCTCGACGTCTCCGACGACGCAGCCATCAAATAATGCAGGCTCATCCAGAGCAAATTCGAAGCGGGAAATGAGGCGTCGGATGTGGTTGTCCGGAATCCCATCGCGATGAGCCAGAGCCGTCATCAGGCCCGCCAAAAAAATCGCGGCGTTGCCGAGGATAAAAGCGGCGGTACGGCGCCTTCGGCGCAGCGCAAGGAAAGCGGCCATGAGCAGGACAAAGCCCGCCAATGCAAAACCGCAGAAAACATAATCCCGGAAGGTTTGCGACAGCCCGATCCCTGCAGAAAATATTATGGCGATGGCCGCCGCCGGCCGGTTGGATTGCGATCGGAGAAGTTCCGCCAGCCATTGCTTCATGGAAACAATGTCTCGCGAAAAGCATTTTTATTTCATCGATGATCTGAATTATTTCCAAAACCTCACGCTGCAAGCTGTTTCACGCAAAATTGCTTACAGTCTTTTCAAACGCACGACGGTTTCGAAATGGTAGGTCTGGGGAAACATGTCCAAGCCTTCGATGAAATCGATCCTGTAGAATGGCGCAATTTGGGCGATATCCCGGGAAAGCGTCTGAGGATCGCAGGAGACATAGAGGATGGTTTTGGGCGCCGATTTACAGATCCGGTTCATGACTTCAATCCCCGCGCCTGTCCGCGGAGGATCGAGCAGAACAAGATCCGGGCTTGGGAGCGAGTCCGCCGAGTTCATCCCTTGAAGAACGTCCGAATGGATGACTCGAACGTTACGAAACCCGGCGTCGGATAGGTTCAGGGAGCAGCGCCGGCGCGCCGTTTCGGCGCCCTCTATTGCAATGACCTCCTTGAATTGCCTGGCGAGGGGCAAGGTGAACAACCCGACGCCCGCGAAAAGATCGATCGCGGAATCGCGTCCCGCGCCTTCGGAGAGAGTGCAGACAAGGGAAACAAGCTTCGAAACCATGAAATCGTTCGCCTGAAAGAATGCGGACGCCGTCAGAGCATAGACGAAGTCCCCGACCTTCCTTTGCAGAATAGCCTCCCGTGGATTGTCGGATCCGACTTTCGCCGCCGCCCAACGACCGTCTTCTTCAGAGCAGACAATGTCCATTTCCTGTTTAACCGGGCAGACGTTTGTTTCGCGCTTTAAATTCCGCAGCTCGCTCAAGGCTTTGTTGAGCGAAGGGCGAAGCAAAGGGCAGTTTTCCACATCCTCGACGGCATGAGAGCCGCCGCGATAGAATCCCAGCGAAGTTCCGTCATCGGATTTTCGAATCTGCACTCTTGCTCGGGACCGGTATCCGAAAGGCTGCGGACAGGCTTGCATGGCGATCGGCCAATCCCGGATTTGGGGGAAGCGGTGATAGAATATTTCTTCAAGGATTTGCCGCTTCGCCGCAACCTGTCGCGCATAATCCAGCTGCTGCCAATGACACCCGCCGCATCTCATGAAATGGGGGCAGACGGGCAGGATTCGCCCCGGGCCCGGTTCCAGAATGCGGACTGTTTCGACGCGCGTGTAATTTTTTTTGTTTTCAACCGGCCGGACCCAAAGACGATCTCCGGGAACAGAGAAGGGAACGAATACAACTTTCCCTCCGCGCCGGCTCAGACCCTCGCCGCCATAAACCAGCCGGTCGACCGTAATTTCAAACTCCTGGAGGGGCTCGACTGGCATAACCTTGATCCTAAAGATGGATAACGCTCCATTCACCGATGTTGAAATGCCGGCGGATTTGGCCCTTCAAATAATTGTGATGAATTTGCTCGAAGGTCTCGCTGGGCAGCCGCTTCTTGTAGATCTTGAGCTCCGTTTTGGCTTCCTGTTCCCATCGGGCCGCCTGTTCCGCCGGGACCGCCGAATGCAATCCTTCGATTAGGATTGCTTCCGCAATTCCCAGGTCCCGTTCGAGGGCTTCCAGGTCCACTCCGGCGCCGGTCTCCGTGTTACGGAAGATTTCTTCCAGCCTGCTTTGGGCGCGGTGAATGCTTTCAAGGACGCTTTCGCTAAAACGCCGTTCCTCGACGAGCGCATTTATTTCATGAATTCTCTCCGACAAAAACTGCAGAGCTTCTTCTCTTGCGGATTCATCCTTCGCGGAAGCTTCATCAGGCTTCGGATCCGAGGACGCTCCGACCCTCGATTCCTGGTAGCGGGCGAATTCGGCCATGACGGAATCATGGCAATAGCAGAGGGTGTTGACCTTGGCTGCGCCGCGTTGCCGACGGGCGAAGAAGCCGTCCATGGCGATTTCGATGCCGCGCAAGGCTACCTGCAGCGGGATTCCCGCTTCGCGCCAGACGGCTATCAAGTTCCAGTCCATCGGAGATAGAAGGAGATGCTTGCCGCGCTTCTGGACGAAATGGTTTTCGATTTCCGTGAAGTAATTGAAATAGTTCATTCAATCGCCTGCGGTTCCCAGTTTAAACCCTGCAACTTTGATCGGGGAACTGAAAACGGGGGCCCTCTACTATTCCAACAATTGTTTTACCAGCGGCGGATGAGGTTCCGGACTGGGGAGCACGCTGAATTCAACAACCCCGAGCATCTGTCCTTGTTCAGTCTCGACTCCCACCCGCCACTTGCCGGGTTTAACGCCGCTTTTGAAGGAATAGCCTCGATAACCCCCCTCGCGTCCTCCCGCGATGGAGAAGCTGATCCTGTCTGTCTGCACCCATCCGTTGGGCGCCCGATAGCTCCAAACGTGTCGAATCGGCGTCCGCACTTTCTTGGGTGCAAAAATGGCTGTGTAACAATACACTTTTTCGCCTTTTGAGAAATAGAACGGGTCGTCCCATTTTCTCCAGAACCGGTAAAACGGCGGCTCGACATATTGCACTTCATATCCCGAGGGCGTTCGGGCTACATGGTGATAGGGACGGCCGGCTTTTAACGCCAAAGGAACGGGCGGAATAAGGCTGAAAAAGTATAAGCCGTTGATCGCGAGCCAGACAGAGCAGATCCATGGGCTTATTCGGAACATATTGCGCCGCCACTGCACGCGATTGGCTTGAAAGGCAATTCCAAAAACAGCAAAACTCAAGATGAGGGTAAGAATTCCGGCCATTCCGAAGATCCCGCCGCCGACAGCTTGCATGACAACCGGGAGAAAGAAAGCCAGGAATGAAAAAAGGCAGAAAGTGAAAAGCACGGCGAGCAGCGCCTGGTTCTTCAGGCGATTATGGAGGAATTCGTTGCCTATGAACAGGCTGACAAGGACGAGAAAAAAGAACAGGGTTTTTGTCCAGGAGGCGCTTTTAAAATAAAAAACGACATAGCTTGAAAAGAGGCCTCCAAAACAAAACTGCATAGCCCACAGGAGATGCTTTTCCACCTTCCGGATGATTTTCGGAAACGCTGCGCCGAGTTGCCCGCGAATCGTCAGGATAATCATAGCCGCGATGATAAGAAGGTAAAAAAGGAGGATGACGTTGTCGAGCATGTTGTCGATGCGGGTCAACGTCAAAGCGTCCCAGAGAAAGCCGAGGCAAAAGACGGCGATTTCGGAATACTTTTCGTATTTATGATAGAACGCAAGCCATCTCGACTTCAGGGAAGGCGCCGGAGATGGAACAGCCGCAGCCATTTTTGGAGGTGTCGGATTCATGGTTTTCCCGATGCAGCCGTTGCGCACCTGCGTCCTCCGCAATGCATGCCAAGCGATGATTTGCGGATGGACCGATGATTTTCGATGAAACCCTCTGAATAATCCGGGTTAGGTTTTGGAGCTGGGAACGATCCGTCCGGTTTGAACGCCTTGGACAAGCGCTTCCACCACCCGCTGATCGTATTTTGTTCCCGCCGACGAAGAAATTACTTTCAGAACATAATCGATCGGCGCCGGTTTCTGGTAAGGCCGGGCCGTTGTCATGGCGTCAAAACAATCGGCGACCATGATGATTCGCGCGATCAACGGGATTTCATCCCCCCGGAGCCCTTCAGGATACCCCTTCCCGTCGAGCTGTTCATGGTGCGACTGCAGCCCCGGCATAATATCTTTCAACTGAGGGATGTGCTTCAACATTTCATAACCCCGGGTGGTATGGGTTTTCATGATTTCGTATTCTTCTTCAGTCAGGATTGCCGGTTTCTTCAAAATGCTGTCGTCAATGGCCAGTTTCCCGATATCGTGAATGAGCGCTCCGATGGTGATTTTCTTGACCTCTTCTTCCGGCAGTTCCATAATCCGGGCGATTTCCACCGAGAAACGGGTGACTCTCTCGGAATGTCCGCGCGTATAGAAATCCTTCTGGTCGATCGCGCTTGCAAGCGCCCGGACCGCTTCCATGAAGAGCTGCATGGATTCTTCGGCGGCAAGCTTCAGCGCCTCTACATTTTCCTGAACATGGCGTCGATTGATCGGCAAAAGAACACCTGAAATGCGGCAAGAACCGGAATCAATGTTTGAAGTGGCGGATGCCTGTAAAGACCATGGCGATATCATGTTGATCGGCTGCGTCGACGACCTCGGAATCGCGCATGGAGCCTCCGGGCTGAATGACGGCCCGGATCCCGTACCGGACAGCTGTTAATAATCCATCCGCAAACGGAAAATACGCGTCCGAGGCCATGGCTGCGCCCTGCAACGGGAGCGTCGCTTTCATTGCGCCCCATTTGACCGCGTCCACCCTGCTCGTTTGCCCTGCCCCGATTCCAAGCATGCGCGTCGTGTTCGCAAATACGATTGCGTTCGATTTTACATGTTTGACGACTTTCCAGCCGAACAGGAGCGCCTCCATTTCCTCTCCTGAAGGCGTCCGTTTAGTCACGACTTTGAGATCCTCCGGACGCAGGTGATAAGAGTCTTTGTCCTGCACCAGGAATCCTCCGTCTATTTGGCGGTGCTGGAGAGCGGCTGGAGCATTCGATTTCACCCGGAGCAGACGAATATTTTTCTTCTGACCCAAAATTCCAAGCGCATCCGCCGAAAAGTCCGGCGCCAACACCACTTCCACAAAGGTTTTGTTGATCTCAGCGGCAGTGGCCACATCGACAGGCCTGTTGAAAGCGACAACCGAACCGAATGCGGACACCGGATCGCTGTCCCGTGCGAGGATGTAGGCGTTCACAACAGAGTCGGATTGGGCCACGCCGCATGGGTTGGTATGCTTGATCACAGCGGCCGCCGGCCTGTCGAATTCGAGAATCAGGCCCCAGGCGCCGTCGGAATCCAACAGATTATTATAGCTAAGCTCTTTTCCGTGAAGAACTTCCGCGCCGGCCACACCGACGGGAGTTTCGGAGACTTTGCGATACAGGGCCGCCCGCTGGTGAGGGTTTTCTCCATAGCGGAGGTCTTGCGCCTTCTCCAATGCAAGCCCTTCCATAGCCGGGAGGGTTTTCTGAACCTTTTGAGCGCCTTCCGGAGACCAGACTCTTTCTGCAAGGTAGACCGCGATTGCGTTGTCGTAGGAAGCCGTCGCTGCAAATGCCTTCTGGGCGAGAATAAAACGGGTCGTGTCGCTTAACGATCCCTTGCGCTCCCTCAGCTCTTCGGCAATCCATCCATAATCGTGAGGGTCGGTGACGACGGCGACGCCGGAATGATTTTTCGCCGCCGAACGGATCATGCTTGGTCCGCCAATGTCGATTTGCTCTATGACTTCCGGGTAGGCGGCTCCTTCCCGCGCAGCTGTTTCGCGGAACGGGTAGAGGTTGACCACGACCATGTCAATCGGTTGTATGTTGTGCTCCTGCATCTGTTGTCGATGAGCCGCTTTTTCTCTCAGAGCCAACAAACCGCCATGAATTCTTGGATGCAAGGTTTTGACCCTGCCATCCAATATTTCAGGGAATCCGGTGTGTTCGGAGACATCCTTTACCGGAATCTGACGCTCACGCAGAAAACTTGCCGTCCCCCCGGTGGAAAGCAGTTCCACACCCAAATTGTGGAGCAAATATGAGAACTCCGCCAATCCGGTTTTATCGGATACGCTAATAAGAGCACGACGAATGGGAATCATTGCGCCTCCAGGTTGTTTGATCAAAAAAATAGAGTATACGCATTGCGTCGCCGGAAATCAGCAGCAACCTTCAACCCATGTGATTTTTGCTACAAAAACAATGGAACTACTAATTTTATAGGGGAATATAGTCTTAAAATATCCTTAAAAATGAATCAAAATCAAGTATTCGTGCGTATCAGGGAAACGGCATATGTCGGCAATATCTTCTTGACAAGAGAGAAGAGAGTCGACTAGGCTCGACATCAAGTTTTCTAGGGTTAGTTTTAAAATCAGAAAGAGGGAGCTTCGCGCGTTGGGGGATTTTCGCGATCCTTGCAACGAACGAGGCGGTATGGGCATTTCGAGGGGACAGTTTATGAGTAAAATAATGGGTACAGTGAAGTGGTTTAACAATACAAAGGGATACGGTTTTATTTCACAGCCTGCCGGAGCGGATGTTTTTGTCCATTACAGCTCTATCATGGAAAAAGGGTACAGGACGCTTCGAGAAGGCGAGCAGGTTGAGTTTGACGTCAAGTTGGGACCCCGCGGTCCGCAAGCGGAACACGTAGTGCGACTCGAGCCTCAGCATGAGGAAACCGTTTAAGGATTTTCTGCCACCGCAGTAAATCGTACAGCATCCTCTTCCAGCGCAATCGTGAAAGCGACAGCAGAGCAATTATGCCTTTCTCGGATGTTACGCGTCTGGTCTGCGATGTATTTTGCAAACTGTTGATAGGAGAGGGGCGACTCCTTTGTCTCCGTTCCTTTGATGCGAAGGAGCGCCTCATATAGCTGCTCGATTTTCTGCGACTCGGCGCGGGGATCGGATATCGTGATCCGAACCGCCTGAACCGGCAGTTTTGCAGTCTTAGGAACGGCTTCTGCTTTGGAAGCTGGATCCGCTTTCACTTCTTCGCTCATCTCCCTGCTTTGCATTGTCCTCCGCCAAAGGTCTCGATAAACATAAAACCGGGTGATGAGCGTATTGAACCTGAAGCGTTGAACAGGAGACATGTCTGAGCATTCAGACAATCGGTTGATCAATCTTTCCAGCCGAATTTTCAGGTCATCGGGCGGTTTTTTGCGGTTGCCGTTGAAAAAGACGTGATATTCAACCTTGAGTCGTCGAAGCCATTCATCGAAGTTGTTCAAATCTTCGTCATACACTGGATGCCTGCCTTGTATAAAAATCCGCAAGCTGGAATCGCATTGTTGATTCCGTCTGCAGACTCATTCCCAATTGACAGCCTGCCGGCGCTGTGGTGAAATGCCCGGATGAACATGTCCAATTCACAGAACATTTTGCGACGAATTCCGAAGGTCGACCAGCTGCTGCTGCGCGAAAAGGTCGTTTCCTGGATCCACTGTACAAGCCACGAGTTCGTTGTCGGTGAAATTCAGAATATGTTGCAGGGAGTTCGCGATGCGATTCTGTCCGGAATTCAGGAGCCTGAAATCGACATCAGCCTTGAACGCCTGGAGCATGTTCTGACCGAAAATATCCAAAAGCATCTGCTCCCCAACCTGCGCACGGTTGTCAACGCAGCCGGAGTCGTTCTCCATACCAATCTGGGCCGGGCGCCGCTTTCCGATCTGGCCCAGAAGAGTTTATCGGCATATTCGGTCCATTACACCAATTTGGAATATGATGTAGCCGCGGGCAAAAGATCTCACCGGGACAAGCTTCTCGACTCGCTTCTGCGGGAAGTGCTGGGATGTGAAGCGGCTGCAGTTGTAAACAACAATGCCGCGGCTGTGTTTCTCATCCTTAATACGTTGGCATCGGGAAGAGAAGTCGTTGTTTCTCGCGGCGAACTGGTGGAAATCGGCGGCTCCTTCAGAATTCCGGAAATAATGGCCCGCAGCGGTGCAATTTTAAGGGAAGTGGGCACGACCAATAAAACGCGCGTGAAGGACTATCGGGACGCAATCAGGCCGAACACCGCCCTGCTGCTCAGAGTCCACCCGAGCAATTTCAGGATGCGGGGATTCACGGAAAGGCCTGGCCTGGAGGAGCTCGTTGCGTTGGCGCACGAATCCCATATCCCGCTGGTCGAAGACATCGGAAGCGGCTGTCTGGTGGACCTTGCGCCTTTTGGAATCAAAGATGAGCCGATGGTGCAGACCAGCATTTCGGCCGGAGCGGATCTGGTTTCTTTCAGCGGAGACAAACTGCTGGGCGGGCCGCAGGCGGGCGTCATCGCGGGAGACCGCAAAATGGTTGAAGCGATTCAGCGGAATCCGTTTATGCGCACCTACCGGGTGGACAAGCTGATTTACGGGGCGCTTGAGGCGACTCTTCAAAGCTATCGGTTTTCTCGCGCCGCATCGGAAATACCGGTTCTCAGGATGATCAGCATCAGCAATGAGGAATTGGTCAAGCGCGCTCGTAATTTTATCCGGCGTTTGCGCGCAAAACTACCTGAAGGCGTGAAAGTGCAGCGAGTGCAGGGCGAGTCGGTCGTCGGAGGCGGCTCCTGTCCCGATTGCAGTCTTTCCACGACCCTGGTGGCAATCGAGTGCAATCAGCTTCGGCCCAACGTCATTGAGTCGCGGCTGCGGGCGCAGGATCCGCCGATCATTGTCCGGCTGGAAGAGAACAGGGTCCTGATTGATTTGCGCACCGTCTTCCCCGGCCAGGAGAACATTCTGCTCGAAGGTTTGCTTAAAAGCGTGGCGGGGTAGAACCGGAACCGCCGGGAGCGGATCAAACCACAGAGAAGCTGAGCCGCGCGGTTTCGGCGTCGGCCCGGTCGAGCCGAACCCGCACTCTCGATCCCGGCTGGAAGCGCCGCCGCCGCCGTTTTCCGGCGAGCGAATGAGTTTTTTCGTCGTAGACGTAAAAGTCGTCGACCAGAGTCGTCAAAGGCGCAAAACCCTCGACATAGTGCTCCAGCAGTTCCACAAAGAAACCCTGGCGTCCGACGGAGAGAACGATTCCTTCAAATTCCTCTCCGACTTTGTCCTTCATGAACTGGACTTTTTTCAGATTTTCTATTTCCCGTTCGGCTTCGTCCGCATTGCGCTCCCGTGAAGAAGTGTGGGCCGCAATTTCCGGCAGGCGTCTGGAAATGCTTTCCCGCCATTCTGGAGAAGGTTTCGCCATCGACTCCTTCAACAGGCGGTGAACCAAAAGGTCCGGATAGCGCCGGATAGGAGATGTAAAATGGGTGTACGCGGTTGAGGCCAGACCGAAATGTCCGACGTTGGTTTCCGAATATCGCGCCTGCATGAAGGAACGAAGCATCCGATAAGCCAGAAATTTCCTTTCGGCCTTTCCTTCCATCCCCGCAATGAATATCTGGAAATCTTTCGGGCGATACGATCCGTCATGCTTTTCCAGCTTATAGCCGAGCGCCGCGGCGAAATCGGCAAATTCGTCGACTTTCGCCGGGTCAGGCTCTTCATGGATGCGGTAGAGGGCGGGGCCGCCTGACGCGGAAAGGCGTTCGGCAATGCATTCGTTCGCCTGGAGCATAAATTCTTCGATGATCCGATGAGCGATGTTGCGTTCCGCGGGGAGTACGCGGATCACTTTCCCCTTTTTGTCGAATTGGATGTCGGCTTCCGGCAAGTCGATATCGACGGCGCCGCGACGATGCCTTTTTCTGGAGAGAATGAGGCAAAGCTCTTCCATTTGTTCGAACATGGGCGCCAGTTCGGAGTATCGGTTTTTTTCCTCTACGTTCCGGTTCGACAGTATTTTGGCGACTTCATCATAGGTCATTCTCCCGCGGCTCTGCAGCACTCCGCGGGAGAGCCGGAATTGCCGGACTTTTCCCTTGCCGTCGATTTCCATAAGAGCCGAAAGCACAAGCCTGTCCACGCCGGGATTGAGGCTGCAAATGCCGCTCGAAAGCTTTGGAGGAAGCATCGGGATGGCTCGATCGGGGAAGTATACGGACACGCCCCGCTCATAGGCGTCGGCGTCAATCGCCGTTCCTTCGCGGACGTAATGGGAAACATCGGCGATATGAACGCCCAGCAAGTATTCCCCGGAGGGCCGTTTTTTAAGGCTGACGGCGTCGTCGAAATCGCGAGCGGTCTCGCCGTCGATTGTTACGGCAATCTCGTCGCGGAAATCTTCGCGATCCGCGCGATCCTTTGCAAGGACGCGGTCGGGAAGCGCTTCGGCTTCGGCAAGCGCTTCGAAACTGAACTGCACCGGCAGCCCGAATTTGCGCTCGACTATTTTATACTCGATTCCCGGATCTTCCGGGCGTCCCAGGATCTCGATTATTTTTCCCTGAGGAATCTGATTCCTTCCCGGGGGCGCGGCAATAGACGCAACGACAATCTGGCCGTCCCGGGCGCCTTTGCAGAACTGATAAGGGACGCGAAGGTCATAAATCATCCGCGCATCCAGCGGGACGACATAAGGGAATCGGGTGTGCTCGTGGAATTGGCCGACAATCGTGGAATGCTTTCTCTCCAATACCCGGACGACCGAACCCTCAATTCTTTCTTCCCTTTCCTCCTTTCGGGCCCGGCGTCTTGCGAAACGTCGTTTCTGCGGTGGCTTTTTCCATTCAACCCTTGCGAGAACGCGGTCTCCGTGCAGCGCCTCCTCCATATTCCTTCCCGGAATGAATATGTCTTCTTTGAACAGGGTCCGGTCGTCCGGGATCAGAAAGCCATAGCCGTCCCGATGGCAGCTGAGAACTCCCGAAACGAGATTTTCTTTCGCCGGCAGGGCGTATCGCCCCTTTTTGATGCGGCGGATGATTCCTTCGGAATCCAATTCATCCAGAAAATGCTGCAGACTCCTGCGATCATCGCTGTCCAGATCAAGGAATCGCACGACATCTCTGAAGGTGAATCCGTTTTTTTGCAGGGACCGGATGTATCCGAACGTTTGGTCTTTTTGAGTTTGGGTCAGCATTGAAAAAGCTTACTGCGGATCGCTTCGTTTTTTCCACATTCCGAATAATGTAGCCAGAATCGCCAGCACGATTTCGTCGATGAAAGGGATAGGGTCGGGTATAAACAGGTTGACCAGAGTGAGAATGCCGAGAATGAGAACAAGCGCCGGGAATCGCAGATTCAGGCGTTGAATGAGCCTTGCCGCTATCGATGCCTTTGCCGGCTGGATCATAAAAACTCCGACCCCATCATTATCAGATGCGCGCTGTTTGCGGCTTCTTTGCTTTTTCAACCACGGAAGAGACATTCACAGAAAACAGAGAAAAAAAGATAAAAATAGAACCTCAGTTCGTGTTTCCCGTGCAAATGGCTTCCGCGGCTGAATTTCAAATGCTTGGATCCGAAAATTATTATGCGGCCGGCTTTTTCTTTCTTATCAGGCGATATATTGCCAGCAGGATAATCGCCCCTATCACGGCTGCAATGAAGCCGCCCGATTCGCCTTCGCTATACCACCCTACGAGCCGGCCGAGAAAAGTCGCCAGAAATGCTCCTGCAACGCCCAGCACGATGGTGATCAGGATCCCTCCCGGATCTTTGCCCGGCATGATGAATTTTGCAACTGCGCCTGCAATGAGACCGATGACAATAATCCCGAGCCAATGCAGCATGATTTCTCCTTGTTCGTTCGAAATTTCTGTTTTGGATGCAAAGAGCAGGCGTCCTCCGTAAAAGCGGATTCGGAAAACGCCCGTTTTCGAAACTAATTCGCCGCCTGGGGAGGCTTCATCCCAAGGTCGTTCATGATGGCAGCGGCGGCGTCTTTTACCGTATTGGCTTTGGAGACGGCGTCCATGAGGTTGCCGTTTTTAAATGCATCCGAAGCTTCCGTCCAGCTTTGCGTTATCGAGGCCAAAGATGTTTTCGCCGATTCGAATTTGTCTTTATCGAGCCCCGCCGGCAGTTTCCTGGATTTCGAGAGCATGTTGACTCTGCTCTGAATGGCGTCCACCATTCCGGGAAGGCCGCCGCTCATGTCCTGCCAGCTTTTTGTCAATTCATCCTTTTTAGCCGCTACGGCGGAGGCCAGATCCTTTGCCTTGGCGGCAAGGTCTTTTGCGCCCGTTAGAGCCTGTTCGTATTCGCCTTTTTGCACATTTTCCTTGGCTGCTGCAAGAGCGTCCTGGACCTCTTTAAGTTGATCGGGCACATAGAGGGACGCTTCCGCCTGGACCCCGGTGAGCGCTTCATCGGCAGCTTTGATTGCGGCTTCCGCCGGGGCTTTCGCCGAGGAACAGGCGATCAACGATAGACAACAGACAAATGCGACGATCGAAAACATCAGTTTTTTGGACATATTCCCCTTCTTTCATAAAATTGGAATTGTTGGATGCTCTCCCTCTCAAAGCCTGGTTCGAGCGGGTTGCTATAGCCCTGTCGATCATAACTGCCATTCCGTTTCGGATTTCAGCTAGGGAATGCGAAGCTTCTGGCCGATCTTAATCAGATTCGGGTCCTTCAGGATATCCTTGTTTGCTTCAAATATCTGCGGGTAGAGGCTGGGATCGCCGTAATACTTTTCGGCGATTTTGGAAAGGGTGTCCCCCTTTACGACTTCATGATATTGCGTGGAATCCCATGATGATGCCGCATCTTGCTTTTTGTCGTCAGGCATGGCGCGCTTCCTTTCAAATAGTATCTTTCTTAATGGATGCTAATATACTCCTCTTTTTAAAGAGGTGGAAAACAAAAAATCGACATAGGGGAATAGCAATAAAAATGTGAAATATCCAATTAGGAAAAGCTCAGTGCGATGCGGCTTGCCGAAGTTTCATTCCAGCCGGAACCATTTGCCGCCGCCGTGCATTACCGCGCCGCCGGCGTCTGCGGAATAGGACACGAGCGGCGCTTTGTCCTGTTGCGGAATCATGAATACAACCCAGCCTTCAAAAATATCGCCCGATTTGAGGTTTTTACGCAATTCCGGTTTCGGCGCCACGACGGCGGGATTCGGGTAATCTTCGCCGGCCGAAGAATAAGCTGTGAATTGGCTGGCGCTCAGCGGATGGATGCACGTCCCCGGAATCCCGCGCGCGTGGTATTCGAATCTGAAGCGGGCGAGCGCGTAATCAAAGCCGGGACTCGCCGGCTTGTTGGTCCGGCCGGCATCTTTGATGCGTTTCCAGGCTTCGTCTCCTCGAAACACTTCGGCAAGAGTAATCTTTACATTGTATAATTCGTGCGACGTGTATCCTTCTCCGCATTCGACGATGCCGGCCAGTGTGGTTCCTTTCGAAACCGGATTGCCGGGGCTGGAACCCGGAGCCTGCGCCGTCGCGGTTGCACAGGCGAAAACGATGTATAAGAACCCCGCTGAGCGATGGAACTTCATGTGGAATCTGCCTCCCGTAGACCCTGAAGGAGTCGCCGCCGGCCGGCCGGGCGACCCGGATGCCATTATAAGCGAAATAGGCCGAATAGGCTGCAAAAGTGAAATGTCGTCGTCCCTTGCGCCCGGGGTTGCGCTGATGTCCCTCGAGGGCCGTAAGGCGGCTACGGACAAGGCCGGCAGAGGCCAGCCAGAGTCCGGACGACGGCGTCCCGGTGCGTTCCCGCCCAATACAATTTTCCGCATTTGGGACAGGTTTTGAAACGACTCTGAGTCTTGAAAATAAAAGGCGGCGCCCGGCCGCAGACCGATTCCCGAGGGACGTCCGCCAAAGCTTCATTGCACGAAAGACAGCGCGTCAGGAGAAAAGGAAAATCCGTCTGCCGAACTTCCTGGATCACCTGTTTGATCTGATCCCGAGTGTCGCCGCTCTGCAGAAATATGAAATTCCGGACGGCTTTTCGGATCAGAAGTCTTGTGTCCCGCGAGAGCAGTATGCGTTCTTCTCGGTTCGAAATAGCGATCAAATCGTCGTCGGCGAATTTGTTGGAGTACAGGACGTCATATCCGACGATTCGAAGCCATTTGGCCAGTCGCCCCAGCATAACGTCCGCTACAAACCGGATTTCATTGCCTTCTTTCAGCGAGAACTCGGTCGATTTGATGCGGATTCTGTCCAGTCTTGCGGCCGCCGCTTTTCTTCTGCTTTCGGAGTTGCTCATAGTCCCGAAAAGAAAATCGCCATGGGGTTTGGGGATTCCGCGGATTCTGCAACCCCCATCCAACTATCCATTCGCGCCTTCCGCGGCGCCTTGCCTCAATCCCCGGCGAGCTTTGTCTGCAGTATGTCGTTGATCATCTTCGGATTGGCCTGGCCTTTGGTCTCCTTCATCGCCTGGCCCACAAAGAAGCCGAACACTTTGGTTTTTCCGGATCGGTATTCCGCCGCTTGTTTTGGATTTGCGGCTATGATTTTATCGATCAGAACGTTCAGGCTCGCTTCATCGCTGACCTGCGCCAGTCCGAGTCTCTTGATCACAGCTTCAGGATTCTCGGCGGTTCGGCACATTTCCTCAAAAACTGTTTTGGCTATTTTCCCCGATATTTCGCCCGAATCCACCATCCGGATCAGCGCCGCCAGCCGACCTGGAGGTATGGGGCTGTTTTCGATCTCCTTGCCGCAATTTTTCAGAGCATAGGCAAGGTCTCCCATCACCCAGTTGGCCGAAAGGCGCGCATTCCCGGATTCCCTGGCGCATTCTTCAAAATAGTCGGCGAGGGACGCCGTCGAGGTCAGGAGCAATGCATCGTCGACGGAAAGGCCGTATTGATCGATCATGCGTTTCAGTTTTGCGTCCGGCAATTCAGGGAGGCTTTCCTTTATCTGTTCGATCCAAGCCGGATCCAATGCGAGAGGCAACAGGTCGGGTTCAGGGAAATAGCGATAATCATGCGCTTCTTCCTTGCTGCGCATTGCAAAGGTGCGCCCCTCAGATTCGTTCCACAGGCGGGTTTCCTGCACTACCGGATTTCCCTGCTCCAGCGCGCGGATCTGCCTTTCGATTTCGTAGTCGAGAGCCCGCTGCAGAAACCGGAAAGAGTTGAGATTCTTGATCTCCACCTTCACGCCGAATTTTTCATTTCCTTTCGGTCGGATCGAGACGTTGGCGTCGCAGCGCAGACTTCCTTCTTCCATATTGCCGTCGCATACGCCCAGGTAGATCAGCGTCTTGCGCAAGTGCGTCATGTAGTCGTAGGCTTCCTGACTGCTGCGAAAGTCCGGCTCGCTGACAATCTCGACAAGGGGCACGCCGGTCCGGTTGAAATTAACGTAAGATTTCGACGCCGCATCCGGCATTCCCTCATGAATCGATTTCCCGGCGTCATCTTCCATATGAAGCCGGGTTATCCCGAATGTTTTTAACTTTCGGTTCACTATTTTTCCGCCGTCGGCTCTCTCTCCGGAAAATAGGGTCGCCCGCCCATTTTCTCCCACAGGCCGGTCGAACTGCGAAATCTGATAGCCCTTCGGGAGATCGGGGTAGAAGTAGTTTTTTCTTGCGAAGATGGAGACCGTGTTTATGCGACAGCCCAGGGCTATCGCCGCCTTGACGGCCATCGCCACCGCTTCCCTGTTCACAACCGGGAGCGCTCCGGGCAATGCCAGGCATACCGGACACGTGTTGGCGTTCGGGGGCGCCCCGAACCGCGTGCTGCAGCCGCAGAATAATTTGCTCCGCGTAAGCAGCTGGGCGTGCACTTCCAATCCAATTACAGGTTCGAATTCCATAAATTCATTATAAATGGATCAATCGTCAGGATCCGCATGAAAAGTTTTGTTGAAGTTTTTGTTGGACAAGTGTGCATTTGGCGTCACTTTTTGCGCTATAGATTTTGCGATTTTTCGTTTCAGGATTTTCAGCTTAAAAATTGAAGCCGTCGGCGCATTTTTTATGTGTTGAGAATAAAAGGGTTGTTACGTTCCGCCATACCTTTCGCTGTCGACAGGAGCCCGAAAGCCTTTTTCGGAGAGCAATGCCGACGGCAGGGAACCCTTCGTGCATTGCAGTCAGCCGAGAGCGCTGTTCGGACAAAGCCGGCCGCCGGGGCGCAGAAATTCGAGGGGGCGGTCGGCCCGAATCCTCAACAGCGCTCCATCCCGCTTTCTTGTTTTAAAAAATCCTTTATTCGTTTTTCCGCTTCATGGATAAGTTTCTCGAGATCAAGACATCCGTCGATCCAGTGAATTTGCCGGTCCGAGCCAAACCAGGTAAGCTGTCTTTTTGCATATCGCCGGCTTTCCATTTGGGTCGCTTCAATCGCCTGCGCCAGCGAGGTCTTCCCTTCAAGATATTCCGCTGTCTGCCGGTACCCGATGGCCTTGAAAGCCTGAGAATCTCTCGGGAAAAGCTTGAGCAGACGATCCACTTCTTCCGTCAATCCGTTCTGAAACATTTCGTCCACCCGGCGGTTGATTTTTTCATAGAGCCGCTGGCGTGGAATGTGGATCCCAAGTTTCAGCCACCGATAGCCTTTCAGAGCGTCCCTGGGCTGCTGCTGCCACCAGGACATCGTTTTTCCGCTTTCCAGATAGACTTCATAGGCTCGGATGATCCGTTCGGAGTCGGCCTCGGCGATTCGGTCCGCAGCTTGAGGATCGACCCGCCGCAAGGCGCGATGCAGAGTTTCGGAACTCTTGCGGCTGATTATTTTCCGCATTCTTGCCCGTAATTCTTCCGATCTTTCCGGACCTTTAAAGAGGCCTTCAATCAAGGATTTGAGGTAAAACCCGGCGCCCCCGACAATGAACGGCAGATTCCCGCGGCTGCGAATTCCGCCGAGAGCTTCTCCGGCGATCCGATGATAGTCGCCCGCCGCGAAATCTTCGCCGGGATTCCGCAAATCGAGCATATGGTGACGGATCAGCCTTTGTTCAGCCGGCGTCGCTTTTGCCGTGCCGATATCCATATGCCGGTATACCTGAAATGCATCGCAGCTTACGATCTCTCCCTGAAAACGCAAAGCCAGTTCCATGCCCAAACGGCTTTTCCCCGACGCAGTCGGCCCCAGAATGACAATGCACGGATATTCATTGGTCACGAGGTTCATCCAAGCCTGAAAAAGTATCGTATGCAGGCGATCAACAGCAACAATGCCGCCAGCAGGATGGTTCCGAGCAGTTGTGAATTCTGGCGATCCATGAATGACAGTTCCCGGCTCCCGGTGGAAATCCGGGATAGGAATGAAAATTGGGCTCGAAATCTAAACCGCCAAAGGCTCCCAAAACTTCGCATTTCCAGTTTAAATCCAGCGCGCAAATTATTCAAACCAGGAACTCGGCGTTTGTCCTGCCCGCGCTGTGCCGCCGAGAGCCTATTGGTGTATACTCGGAGCTAAACCGGGAGGCGAAATGGCAATTGCCGCATGGATAGAACAACGAAAATCCCTGATTTTTCTTTTTATAATTCTGGCGGCGCTGCTTCCCATCCTGCTGCAGATAGCCTGGCCCTTTCTGACGTCCTTTATCCTGGCGTCAGTAATCGCCATCATTGTGAATCCTGCGAAAGAATGGCTCAGCCGTCGAATCCGCCGGCCCGGATTGGCCACGCTCCTTACAACGCTTGCGACTGTGTCGGCGCTGGGAATATTCCTCACTGTTGCAGGTTTCACTCTCACACGTGAAGTGACGGCTGTTTACGACGCGCTCAGTCAGCGTTCTCTGGAGGAAGGAGGTTGGACGGGGCTTGTCACCGCCACTGCCGACAGAATCGTCGATGCTCTGGCCACGCGGCTTCCCATCGACAAGGAGGCGATTCGGACCGAACTCCTGGATGGCATGAAGACTGTCAGCGCCTACATTCTCAGCAAGGTAGGCATCGCGGTCGGCCAGGTTACAAATTTTGTAACAACGGGATTCCTGGTCGCCATCTTCCTGTATTTTCTTTTGAAATATGGCAAAGATTGGGTGGCCCGGGCGGCCGAGTTGAGTCCTCTTGAACCTGATTCAGCCGACGGCATTGTCAAGACGATTCGCGATTCGGTTGTGGCGAATGTGAACGGAATGTTGGTGGTGGCTCTGGCGCAGGGAGCGCTTCTTATTCTCGGATTCTGGTTCGTCGGCGTCCGTTCGCCCATCCTGTGGGGGGCGCTCGGAGGGATCGCTTCGATCGTTCCGGTCCTGGGCGCGCTTCTGGTATGGGCGCCGGCGGCGATCGGATTTCTCATGATGGGCGCCTACTGGAAGGCGCTGGTTCTGGCTCTTTGGGGCTTTCTTGTCGTGGGATCCGCCGACAACGTGCTGCGCCCGATCGTGGTGGGCGCGCGGGAAAAGCAACATCCGATGCTTGTCGCTCTGGCTGCAATCGGCGGCACCTTTGCGTTCGGCGCTCTCGGGATACTGCTCGGCCCTTTGATGGTTTCGCTGGTCGCAGCTATACTGAAGCAGATTCGCCATCTGACGTCGGTTGACGAAATCGATGGGGGAAAGGCGCTGCCGGAGGCCGATGGGGCTGAAAACAACTCCCCGGAGGAGAATCTTCATGAATAATGCGGGTTAATAAGCTTTCTTGATTTCCACGCCTTGATAGTAGGTTTTAAGAATGTCTTCGTAGCTGCGCCCGGCTTTGGCCATGCCGTAGGCGCCGACCTGGCACAATCCGACTCCATGGCCGTTTCCCCGTCCGTGGAAAGTGACGCTGGCGACGCTGCCATCAGGATTATGTTCGCGCGAAAGCGTGAAAAGAGTGTCTTTCAGGCCCAGAGCGCTTCGCACTTTATACCCGTTCACGATCGCGGACCCACGGCTGCCTGTGATTTCCATTTGGATTGCTCTTCCTGAATTGCCCGTGCGTGAAGGCTTTAAATCTCTGAATTCCCCGACGCCGACGGCAAGCGGGCGCAATTTTTCCGATAATGCCGCTCGTGTCATCGTAACGCTCCAAACGGCTGAGGGAGAGTAGCGATCGCTGGAAGCGCCGGTGGGATTCAGTTCGACTTCAAGCAAGTCGATGGCCCCGCGCCGGTCGACGTGAAAACGCAGCTTCTCATTCCCAATGATTCTCAGGGCGCCTGCAGGGGTCGTTCGGCCGGCGTCCAATCGGAATAGTGAAAGTTTTTTCGAGAGAGGGAATTGCTGTTTTCGGCTGCCCCATTGAACCGTGATCGCGGCGGCAGGATTCTCTTCGGCGCTCACAAAGACGCCTTTGCGCAGGATGTCCGGCTGAATGGATTCTATCCAATTCAAAAGAAGCGCAATCGCATCCCCCCGCCGTATGGGCGCATTCGGCTGAACCGTATTGTGAGGGGAAGGACGCAAAAGGCCGTTTTGCATCAGATAGGCCACTGCAAAGCGAGCTTTTTCCGCGATGCTGTCTCCGTCCGCAAGGTTGCCGATGTAGTAGGCTGCATCCTGAGCCGAAATTTTGCGTTGGATCTCATTCGTCCCGAAGAAAGATTCGGCGGCGAATTGAAAAAATCCGGATCGAGCGCTTAAATCAGTTTTTTCGGGAACAGGCGCCCCGGATTTATTTTTTCGGATGAATTTCAGGGCGTTTTCAATCCAGAGAGCGCACTCTTCCTTGCTTGCGGGAGCAGAAAGAAATTCCGGCGACCATTCCGAGCCCGATCCGATGATTCCCAGAATTCCAGCGAGCTGCAGATTCCGATTGGCCAGGCTGCCGTCGTCGGCTACGAAGGCTTGTTCCAACATGGCGCCGGCCTGAAGAACTGTCGCGCTTCGTTCATTTTCCACCGAACAGGCCACACTTTTCAAATAAGGGACCGGATCCGCGTCGAAAACATTGGAAAAATCTTCGGTGCGGCCTCCGCAAGTGGACATGTACATGGCGTCAATCACCTTGTCCTGATAGTAGATAGCCATGCCATAGGTCTGCCGCACCGCCTGATTGGTCGCCTCTTTCTCAAACGCCGCTCCTTTGTAAACCTGCGTTCGGGTGTCCGCCGTCAGGTCGTAGCCTTCCGAACGAAATCGTCCCATATGTTTGAGCGCATAAGTCCTGGCGGCGATCGCCTGCGCCGCCAGAGCGTTGAATTCGGGGTATTGGTCGGGATTCAATTCGGCTGGGACGACTCCAAGAAGATATTCTTCGGTTCCAAGCTGGTTGACAACCGTGATGCGTCCCTTGGGATTGAGACTGACGTCGAGGACGCCGCGGTAGGGATTCCCGTCGAGAGAAAGATTGCCGGCATCCGATCCGGGAGCGAAAATAAAACCTGCCCGGCTTAGAAAAAAGCTGCTTTTGCCGCGAAGGGCCAGCGTGGTCTTCCCTGAACCGATCGATGCGGATTCTTTTACAATGAAAGCGTCGTGAAATTTCCGGCGAATGGTCTTTTCGAGAAAAGCCTGCGCCTCATCGCGCTCTGCAAATTCGCCGACTCTGACCTGAAGAGCCCCGACATCGACGTTTTCATAGACTTTTACCGGGACTTCGAGCGATTCCGAGAGCTCCTTTTGCAGTTCTTCCGCCATCGCCGCTTTTTTAAAGGATGCGACTTGAACGCGATAGACCGGCGAAATCCCTTCCGATTCCTCCTCCACACGCACCCGGACTTCTCCCTGCAACAATTGCCGGCCGGATTCCGGTTTTTTTTCCAGAACGTGGTAATCGCCGGGGAAGGAGATGCGGATTTCCTTGGCGTCGACAGCCAGTCCTATCCTGATCGGCGGCCCGGCCGGGAACCCAGGCGCTGGAGGCGTCCATTCCGGGGAAGGCTTCGGCGGTTCAACGGCCTTCGCTTCGGCCGGATCGGGTTTGGCCCTGGGCACAGATTCGAATTGCGGAAGAGGCTGTTTGGAAGGTTCGGCTTTCTCGGAGGACGCCGGCGGCGTCGGTTTTCTAACTTTGGCTTTTTTCCCGCAGTCGGCCGACAGAAGAGACAGCAGAATCAGGACTGCCAGGCACGACCGTTTCATCCAGGCGCCGGCGACTATGGAATTCACTTCAAAGCCCCTCACGATTCAATCGTATACTTTATCACGAAAAAAGTCTGGAGCCTTGGCACAGAAAAACTGCCGGCTGAAGATCCGCATCAAGGTTCGTTATAGGAAAATACAAATTTAGCTCCAATGCGGTCGCCGGGGAATCCCGAAGGCAGGGGTTCCGCCGGATCGGACTGGATGATGGCGTTCAACGCGGCAAAATCAAGGGAATTGTTGCCTGAACCGGCGACGATCCGGGTTCCGGAGAATCGGCCGCTTTTATCTATATAGAAGATTACGGTCGTGCGCCCCTGCGAATTCTTGAGATTGGAAGGGATGAACCATTTTCCTTTGATGCGTTCAATTATCTTGTTTGCATAATCTCCCAGCGGAAAGCCCTCGGTCTCGAAAAAGCCGGATCCTTCCCGGGACAAGGCTTCTTTTTCGCTGCCAAAAACTTTGACGGACTCTCTCCCGTTTGGCGATGCTGAAGGCGTGATGGAATTCGGCATCGCAGCCGGCGGGACATTTTTTGCAATCTCGGGACGGGCGGGAGAAGGCGGCGGCAGAACCACCGTCGTCAATTTCCCCTCATCCCCCTGGGCGTTTGTTTGCGCCCCGGCGGTTAAGCCGGAATTTTTAGACGCCGATTCCTGGCCGCCCGATACGGGCTCGCGGGGACTGGGAGCTGTTTTATCGGTTACGGTCGCGACTTCAGGGGTTTTAGGCTCCTGAACCTTTGCCCTGGGCGCCGCTTGTTTATTCAAAGAAATATCCGGGCCGCCCTTCCAGGGGACTTTGACCGTCAGCGGGTTCTCGCCCTTTTTATCCCGTCCGCGCAGATATTTTTTCAGCGTAGCCTCCGAAGGCATTTCCATCGGCTTTGTGAATGTTACGATCCGGTTGTTTTCGATGTCGTCTTCGGAATTTTCGAACAGTTTCCATGGCAGATAAATCCCCCGGAAATCATGAATTCTTCCTCCGCGCAGCAGTTGGGGATTCTCAATCAGCACGATGATCAGCAGTCCATGAACCAGGCAGCTTGCGACCCAGGAGCCGATGATAATTTTTGAGGGCCGTCGCCTTTGATTGCGGGATATGGCAAATTCAAACATCAGCTAGCTCCGGCTTGTAGCGTCGATGCCAGTGCAAAAAGCGAGTTGCGGGGCCTGCGCAAAAATAACTGCGCATTTTGCTGCGACTCTCAGGTTGGTTCAACATGCGAAAAACCGACATAAATAGCTGCAATTCTGAGAGCCAGCAACCCTGCGGGGCGCGGCAGCGGGCTGGCATCTGCTGCGTCGGCGCTCCTCGACGACGTCCCCCGTCGCCCCCGTCGCCTCGCTGCGAACCTTCATGAACAATCCGGGCTAAGCCCCGTCAATTTCGAGAGCCTGGGCCCTTTCGGCCTTTTCAAGGATCTGCAGCGCCAGGGCGAGCGCTCTCCTTCCTTCTTCTCCGCGGCATTGGACCGGCTGCAATCCCCTGGCGGCATTCAGGAACGCCTGCAATTCCTCATAAAGAGGCTCCCTTTTTTCAGGAGACGCCTTGCGGCTGACAATTTCCGGGGCCCCGCCTCCGGGTTTTTGAATAAGACTGAAAATCGAGATGTCCTGCCTCGTGTAGTCGAGAGAGATGTATTCCTGTTTTTGAAATAATCGCAGCTTTCGAATTTTTTCCATCGATACACGGCTTGCCGTTACATTCGCGACGCATCCGTCCTCGAATTGGATTCGCGCATTGGCGATGTCGATCCGGTTTGTCAGGATGGCCAGCCCGACAGCGCTGACATGGGCGACAGGCGATGGGACTAAAAGGCAAATGATGTCCAGGTCGTGAATCATCAGGTCGAGGATGACGTCGATATCCAGGCTTCGCGGGGAAAACAAACCCATGCGATGAGCCTCAAAAAAGCGCGGTTTCCGGACTATTTCACGCAGAAGCCGCAACGCCGGATTGAATCGTTCGAGGTGGCCGACCTGCAACACGCAGCCGCTTTCCTTTGCGGCGTCGATCAGGCGATCGGCGTCCTCCAGCGTATGTGCGACCGGTTTTTCGACTAAAACGTGAACTCCCTGCTTTAAAAAGCGCACGCCGATTTCGGCGTGCAACGTGGTCGGCGTCGCGATGCTGACGGCGTCCACTTTGCCGAAAAGGCCGGTGCAGTCATGATAGGCTATTGTCCCCAGAGGCCCGGCGATTTCTTCCGCTCTGCCCGGGAGAATATCAACGACTCCCGCCAGAGACACATCGGGCATCGATGCATAAACCCTGGCATGGTGCTGTCCTAAAGCGCCTACTCCAACGACTCCAACTCTTAACATAATTTAAGATTGACAATTTAAGATTGACGATTGAGAGCCGACGACTCGGTTTTTACGCATCAGCAATCCAATCCTTTCCAGATCGCGATTTTGCCTTTAACGATTTAATGTCCGGCCTTCAATCCGCAATCGTCAATCGCAAATGGGGTTTAGGGCGACGACCGCAATGTGATTGGCGTCCGCCGCTTTCACGAGCTCCTCTTTGTCAAACACAATGGTGCGCTGAGCATCGACTGCAAGGGCTGTTGCGCCGGAATCCGCCATGACCCGTATTGTATCAAGCCCGATGACCGGCATGTCAAAGCGCCTATCCTGCTTCGGTTTGCTGACTTTTATGACGGTAAGGCCTTTTTTATTTGCCAGATTGCCGGCCCGCCGGATGACGCTGTCGGTTCCCTCCATGGCTTCCACGGCTACAACAGCTTGATCTCTTACAACAATTGTCTGGCCAATGTCCATGGATGCTATTCGAAAAGCAATCGGGCGTCCATAGTCCACATTTGCCTGTTCGGAAGCGTTGAATCCTCTTCGAGTCGCCACTCCCTCTGCCAGCAGGTGCGGCTTCAAAAAAGCCGTGGAGTCCACGACCGATATGCCGGAGTCCTCCAGGACGCGGGCGACGCCTCCGATAAGTGAATCCGTGTTTTTTCGCTTCAATCCGGCGAGCATGCGAATCATGGTCAAATCCGGCATAGAGGATCCGAATATCTGTACATGCTTCACCTGCCCCGCCATGATTGCTTTCTGAACGCCGGTTTGTTTAAAAATCCGGATGAGTTTCCCCAATTCTCCCAAACCCAGCCAGTGAACAGGGTAGCCGCATTGATCAATTTCCGTGAACGTCTCCTCCTTGATCGCGGCGACGACCATTTCAACATTCTGCTGTCGCGCGGATTCGATCACCCGGAAAGGGAACTGTCCATTCCCTGCTATCAATCCAAACTTTTCTTTTTCGCCGGTCATGACGTTCGATGTGAATCTCGAATTGAATGACTACCGGATGAAGCCGCGCTCCGAACTGGAAATGAATTCAATCAGCGTGAAAACTTCCGGGGCTGTCCATTGCTGTTCTTTGACTTTGACCAGTGCATCGCCGGCGTTCATTTTGGAGCGGAAGAGAAGCCGATACACCTGCTTTAATTCGTTTATAGTCTGCTCGGAGAAGCCTTTGCGCTGCAAACCGATTGTATTGACGCCATAGATTTTAGCCTGGTTCCGTTCCCCCACGGTCTTAATATACGGCAGCGCATCACGCGTGATGACGGAAAATCCGCCGATAAAAGAGTGCGGACCCACCCGGCAGAACTGGTGGACGGCCGAAAAAGCGCCGACCGTTGCGTGGTCTCCCACCGAGACATGCCCTGCAAGAGTGCCCGCATTAGCCATGATGACGTGGCTTCCTACGCTGCAGTCGTGGGCTACATGGCTGTAGGACATAAAAAAATTGTTGCTCCCGACAACCGTGACTCCATGCCCTCCCTGAGTGCCGCGATTGAGCGTCGCAAATTCTCTGAAAACATTATCGTCGCCTATTTCAAGGCGAGTCGGCTCTCCTTTGTATTTGAGATCCTGCGGATCCGTTCCGACGGAGCAGTGGCTGTAGAAATGGCACCTCCGGCCGATGGAAGTCCATCGTTGAACGCTGACGTGGGAGTCCAGGATGGAGCCGTCCGCAATGACGGTCTGGGGCCCGATAATGCAATAAGGGCCGATAATGGCATCGCTTGAAATCTCAGCCGTTCTGTCTATGATTGCGGTAGGGTGTATCGGCATTCTGTTTACAGGGAAAATGGCTGATCAGCTGCGATCAATGACCGAGCAGGACAATTCCGCTTCGACTGCCAGGCTTCCATCGACCAAGGCTTGACCTTTCATCTTGTAGTAGCGTTCGCGTTGCTTCAGGACCGTCACTTCTATTCTGAGCTGATCGCCGGGGAAAACAGGCTGTCGAAAGCGGCACTTGTCAATCCCCGAAAAGTAGACCAGTTTCGATTCTCTGCTCTGGTCGCGGCCAAACAGAAGAACAACCCCCACCTGCGCCAAAGCTTCGACCAGCAGCACTCCGGGCATAACGGGGTGCTCGGGAAAGTGGCCCTGAAAATACGGCTCGTTAATCGTGACATTTTTAAGACCGACCATGCGGGTCGAGCCGTCGGTTTCAAGAATGCGGTCGACCAGGAGAAACGGGTAGCGATGCGGCAGGATTTTTAATATTTCGTCGATTTGTCGGATCGAATAGCTTTCTTCCATTCCGCCTCGGAAAGAAGTGCGGCCAATCCCCCGGTTCTTAAAAACGGGGGGATTGGCCGGGCGAATCCTGGCATTTTACGGCTTTTTGGCGGGCGCTGCGGCCGCCGCATAGGTCTGGTTGTATGTTTTTACAACCTCCTCGGTTAAAAGGAGCGAGGTGTCGATATACGCATCACGGTTCGGGTTGACGATCAGAACTGCGGTAAGGCCCTTTTCTTTGGCAACCTTGCTGATGATCGGCATCATCTTCTTGCCGATGTTGTTGCCGATGCGCTGTTTCCGGCTGTCGAGCTCTTTTTGAGCGTCCTGTTGGAAGCGCTGAAGATGAGTGTTTTTGACCTCGAACTGCTCCTGCAGTTCATCCAGGGCTTCATCGGTCAATTTGGCGCCCTGGACGTTGATCTGATTCTGCAGGCCGTCCACTTCTTTTTTCAGAGCGTCCATTTCGCCTCTTTTGGCATCCATGAATTTCTGCAGCTCTTCGAATTCTTTCTTTCCCTGGTCGCAGTTGATGATGGCGGCGTCGAGGTCAATCCAGGCCAGTTTGGCGGGGCCTGCTACAAAAGGTTGAGCCGCTGGGGCTTGCGTTGAAGTCTGGGCGACGACGGTCGCCGGCAGCCATAAAGCGGCGAAAAGAACGCATGTTATTAATCGACTCATTGACTCTGTTCTCCTTTAAATTCAGCCCGGATCCCCCCGGCTTGAATTAATCGATTTGCCCGAAAGGCATGTTATCGCAATTCCTCAAACTACGAAATTTACTACAGTTCCCGGCGCCGGCAAAGAGGAATTAAAAGCTGCGTCCGACGGTGAATTTAATGTCTTTCCGGGGCTCCTTCAGATTGATGCGGCTTTCTCCTACCAGAATGGAGTCGTTCAGCCTCTGAGGATTGTAGGCGAAAATCAGTCGAAACGGCGCGCTTATAACGGGGAGGACGAACTGCACCTCCACTCCGGTGGAGCTTCGGAGCTTGTTATTGGTGGAACCGATAATGTCCATCGTGCTCGCCCCAAAATCGCCCAGAGACTGCGTCCTTGATACATGAGACAAACCCATGTCGTAAAACGCCGCCATGGACAAAGGACCGGCGATCGGGATGCGGTATTCAAAATTAAATATTCCCAGAGTGTCGCCGCCGATTGAAATGATGTTTTTGTTGACTTTGCGCAATCCCGTTTTGAGATCGATAATGGGATTTCCGTTCGAATCGTACTGCGGAGTTGAAGAAATCGCCAGAGGGCTGATCGAGCGAATGTCAAAGCCCCTGATGGAGTTTTCGCCGCCTGTAAAGAACCGATCGTAAAATGGGATGCTCGATTTGCTGTAGGACTGGATGTATTGGCCGACAAAGTGGAATCCCAAAACGTTTCGTCCGCGGCTCAACCACCTGTCGGGGAAGAAGTGGCGGACCTCAACCGAAGGCCGGATCATGCTGAAATCGCCGCCCAAAGCGCCGCCGGAGATCCCAAAAAACAGGTCGAGGCTGGTCCCGTTTGTCGGATTAAAATAGGCGTTCGTGTTATACCGAATCATCGGCGTGATTTCGCTGCGATTTATGCCGCTTAATGTATCCTGGTAGTCGTTGGACGGAATGAATCCGACGAACTGGCCGAGGGCGAACGTCTCGTATCCGGACGCAATATTTTCTATCCCGATCTTCTGGTAGGTGTAGCTGGCGGATAGGGACCAGGAGCTTCGGCCCAAACGTCGACTCAGCGTCAGCGTGGTTCCGGTAGTGTTCTGAGTGAACAATTCCGTTGGTTCGCCGGTGGAAACTTCGGTCAGTCCGTAGACCGTGTAGGTGTCGTACCGGAAACGCTGCTTGTAGACTTGAAGCCCCATGAGCCACCGCGTGTCCAGCAGATAAGGCTCGGTGAATGCGACGTTGAAATCGGTCGTGCGCGTGCCTCCAGTGAGGCTGACGTCGAGGCTTTCTCCCCTGCCGAGAAAATTATTGTCCGAATAGTTGACTCCGATAAAACTTCCGGAAATGCCGCTGACTCCACCGGTAAAACCGATCGATCGCTGGCTCTTTTCTTTGACTTTGACGTTGACATCCACAAGGCCGGTTCTGTCGTTCGGCTTGACCTCGTAGTCCTTCTCCTCGATGTTCTCAAAATAGCCCAGCTGGTTCAGCCGCAGGATGGATCTTTCCAGCAGGTTGCTGCTGAAAATCCGCCCCTCTTCCAGATCGAACTCGCGGCGAATCACTTTGTCGCGCGTCTTGGTGTGTCCGGCGAAATTGATGCGGTTGACGAAAAATTGCTTGTCCGGCTCGAAAGTATATTCGAAATTCATGGTTTTGGATTTCGGATCCGCGCTCTGGGCGGGGATGTAAGACCAGTTTATATAGCCCATATTCCCATAGAGCTTTTTAATGCTCTCGAGCGTGTCTTTAATCCTTTTATAATTGACGATATCGCCCTCGCGCATCCCGAAGGCTGCCGCGAGTTTGTCGCAGTCCAGCATGCCGCAGTTTTTCAATTCCAGTTTTCCGATCCGGTATTGGTCGCCGGCGTCCACCGGGATTTCGATATAAAACTGTTCGCGGGTTTTTCGCAGCATGGGGATGAATCCGCGCGGCCCTTCGAATATGCGGGTGACGGGCTGTCCGATCTGGACCTGCATATGGCCGCGTTCGGTGTAGAAGGATCTCAGGTTTACTTCCAGGTCGTAGTCCAGTTTTTCCTTGTGATATTTGTCGGTGCCTTTGAACATCGTGTAGACGTTGCGTTCCTTGTTGAGCTGCAGCGATTTCTTCAAGGTTCTTTCACTGAAAAGCTTATTCCCGACAAAGCGTATTTTCCCGATCCGGACTTTGGCGCCCTCATCCATGACAAATCGAACTCGCACGCTGGAGGGAGGAATAGGCTCGGTTTCAGTATGGACGGAACCCAGCGGCTTTCCGTTTGCTATCATCAGGTTTTTTAATGCGCGTTCCGCGGCCCTTATTTTTGAGCGGTCGTATTGGCTGTCGACGGTGAGCCCGACTTTCTTTTCCTTGAACTCGTCAAGGATGTTGGATTCGGAGAAAGATTTGTTTCCCGAATATTCGATTGCGCGAATCAGAGGCTTTTCTTGCAGCCTGAACGTGATTATTTTTCCCGCATCTCCTTCTCTTTCATGGACTTCTATGTTTTCGAAAAAGCCGGCTTTGTAAAGCGAACGGAGGTCAAATTCCAGTCGGCCCGGATCGTAAACGTCGCCTTCCCTGGATTGGATATAAAAACGGCATGTTTCTTCGTTGTAGCGGCGATTTCCCCGGATTTCGATCCGTTCAATTGTAGGCTTTGCGGCTTGCTGCGCGAGGGCCACGGGAGCTGATAGAAGGAATCCCAAAATCCAGATTCCGATTTTCCCTGATTTAGCCATCCTTCCTCCGTCCGACTGGCGTCTCAAAAAATGAGATTCTATCTTAGAGAAAACCGACTGCGAAATCCAGCACGAGTCTTCTTGGGGCGATTTATGTCAAATAAGCCGATTCACAGCATTTTGGGCGCTCCTATAACCACAGGGGCGATTGGAATCGAAAAAATCCCTGCCTATAGACTCCGCCGGCGGCGAAGCGTTCAATTATTTTTAGGGAATAGCTCCAATCCTGAGGGGCCTGAGGTATCGGGAATAAGAGTATTGTATCATGGGAAAGACGGCAAGCGCCCGTATTCGCAATTACGCTGTTCATTGCAGATACAAGCGCTAATTTGCAAGTCTGACGCCGGATTCGGCCGACTCCCCGCGGCAAATGTAGAAAAGAGCGTCGTTTTCAAGGTAGACATCCAGAATGGAATCGGGTTTGATCCGGTTCTGGATAATTCTCTCCGAAAGCGGATCTTCGATGTATTTTTGAATTGCCCGCCGAAGAGGGCGGGCGCCGTAAGACCTGTCATGGCAGGTCTTGTCCACGATCCATTTTTTCGCCTCCGGACGCAGCGTGATGGAGATCAGCTTCTGTTTCATCACATCGTTCACCGAGCCGATGAGCAAATCCACGATTTGTTGAAGGTCTTCGTCGTTCAGCGATTCGAATAGGATGATTTCGTCCAGCCGGTTGAGGAATTCGGGATTGAATATGCGCTTGACTTCGCTTTGGATCAGTTTTTCCGTGCGTTTGGCCTCGGTTTCGGCAGTGCTGTGAAATCCCATGGGGCCGCGCTTCTCCAAATGACGGGCGCCGATGTTGGAGGTCATGATGATGATGGTATTTTTGAAATCAATGGCATTCCCGAGCGAATCGGTCAGCCGGCCGTCTTCGAAGACCTGCAGCAGGATGTTGTAGACATCGGGATGCGCTTTTTCGATTTCGTCCAGCAGGAGGACGCAGTAAGGACTGCGTTTCACTTTTTCGGTCAGCTGACCGCCTTCTTCATGCCCCACGTACCCGGGCGGCGATCCGATCAGTTTGGAAACTGAATGCTTTTCCATGTATTCCGACATGTCCAGCCGGATCATGGCGCTTTCGCTCCCGAACAGGAAAGCGGCGAGCGAACGAGCCATTTCGGTTTTGCCGACGCCTGTCGGCCCGAGAAACAGGAAGGACCCCACGGGCCTGTTGGGCGATTTAAGGCCCGCGCGAGTCCTTCGGATGGCTTTGCTCAAGGCGCCGATGGCCCGGTTTTGGCTGACAATGCGCTTGTGAAGCTCTTCTTCCATTCGAAGGAGCTTGGACATCTCCTCTTCCTGCAATGAAGACACCGGAATGCCGGTCCATTTGGCGACCACTTCTTCAATGTCTCCCCGGGTCACCTTGGGCGGATTCGTCGTTTTAAGCTTCCAGCGCTCGCGAATGACCTGGAGGTTTTCCTGCTCCATTTCTTCCTCAAGCCTGAAGCGCGCCGCTTTTTCGAATTCCTGAGCCGAAATGGCATTCTCGATTCGTCCGTCGATCAAACGAATGCGCCTTTGGATGTTGGCCACTTCTTCGGGGATGGACGCCGACCGAAGTTTTACTCGGGCCCCCGCTTCATCAATAAGATCGATCGCCTTGTCGGGAAGGAAACGGTCCGGAATATAACGATTGGACAGGTAGACGGAAGCCTCCAGAGCCTCGCGCGTATATCGGAGTTGGTGGAAGGTTTCGTATTTTTCCTTTATCCCGTTGAGAATCTTGATGCTTTCCTGCTCGGTCGGCGGCGCCACCTTTATCGCCTGAAAACGGCGCTCCAGCGACCGGTCTTTTTCTATCGACCTGCGATATTCATGAGGCGTGGTCGACCCTATGCATTGAATCTCGCCTCGGGACAACGCGGGTTTTAAAATATTGGCCGCGTCCAAAGATCCTTCGGCCGAACCTGCCCCGACAAGGGTGTGGAGCTCGTCTATGAAGACAATCAGGTTTCTGTTTTCAACCAGTTCCTTCATGATCGTCTTCAATCGCTCTTCAAACTGGCCGCGATATTTCGTCCCTGCGACGATCAAAGAAATGTCGAGAGCGAGAATTTTTTTGTCCGACAATTGGGGAGGCGTTTGCCCGTCCACGATCCTTTGAGCCAGGCCTTCGACTATCGCGGTTTTGCCGACTCCCGGTTCGCCGATGAGCACCGGATTGTTTTTAGTCCTTCTGCAGAGAATCTGGATCATCCGCTCGATCTCGGTTTGGCGTCCTATCAGCGGATCCAAAACGCCGTCGCCTGCCGCCTCCGTCAAATCGCGCGAGAACTCAACTAAACTTAAAGAATCCTTCGATCGAGTCGGAATGTGCTTCTCGGAGGCGCTGCGGCTCAATTCTTCGCGTATCATTCCGGGGCGAAGGCCATGCTCTCTCAAAATCTCAGCCGCTATCGATTGATCTTCACGAAGCAGACCCAAGAGTATGTGTTCTGTCCCTATATGTTTATGAGACAGGCGCTCGGATTCATCGGCCGCGTTGTTCAACACGCGTTTGCTTTCCTCCGAAAAGGGGAGGAGGTCCACTGAAGTCGATACCTTTTCGCGAACCAGCGCTCGGCCTTCAATCTCCTTGCGGATGTCCTGGATTGTCGCATTGGACTTCGGGAAAAACCGGCTGGTGAGATTCTTGTCTTCGCGTATCAGGCCAAGAAGCAAATGCTCCGTCTCGATGGTGGGACTCCCGGACTGGCTCGCTTCATAACGCGCGAAAAATATAACTCTTCTGGCTTTCTCGGTGTACTTCTCGAACATAGGACAGCGCTCACGCGTTGAAATCCACTGACCATTATACGGAAAGAAGGGAAAGGCTGTAAAGATCCAAACTGAATTGCGAAGAATGGACTGCGAATGAAGAGTTGTATTAAAATGTTGATTTAAAAGAACATATGATTAAATCACGGGCTGATCGCCAATGAGCCGGCCTTTTTCCAGGCGATAGATGCGCGAACAGGTGCGGGCAAGACGTTCGTTGTGGGTGACGATGATAGAGGTCAGCCGGTGTTTGGAATGCAGCGTTTGGAAGAGATGTCCGATGGACGCTCCGGTTTGCGGATCCAGGTTCCCGGTTGGTTCATCGGCAAGCAGCAGCCGGGGTTTGCCGATCAGAGCTCGCGCCAGTGCGATCCTCTGCTGTTCTCCGCCGGACAGTTCTCCCGGCCGATGGCTGCCGCGTTTTTCCAATCCGACGTCTTCCAGAAGGCGCCAGGCTGATCGAGTTGCGTCCGGCGAGGCGTCTCCCCGAACCAGCAGCGGCATCATGACATTTTCAAGAGCCGTGAATTCCGGCAGCAAATGATGGAACTGGAAGACAAATCCGATGGTTTTGTTTCGGAATGCAGACAGTTCCAGCGGGCTCAAGCCGAAAATTTCCCGGCCCAGCGTCCTGATGGAGCCTTGGTCTGGCCGATCCATCCCGCCGATCAGGTGCAGGAGAGTGCTTTTACCGGAGCCCGACACGCCCGTCACGGCTATCATTTCCCCCTCCTCGACCGTCAACGAAAGGTCCACGAGGATTTCAAGGCGCTGTTCTCCGGATTTGAATCCTTTATTCAGTCCGCTGATTTCGAGGAGTTTACTCATAGCGTAAAACCTCAACCGGATCCAGCTTCGCAGCATTTCGTGCGGGGTAAATGGTCGCCAGAAAACTTATCAAAACAGCTGTCGCCGAAACCAGAACCACGTCCCACGTCCTGACGTGAAACGGAACGTAGGGGATGCTGTAAATCTCGGCTTCCAGTCTGATCAGCTTGTAAGCGTTCAAAAACCAGCTGATCCCCACTCCCAGGATATCGCCCAAAATTGTCCCGACCAGGCCGATGATCAAACCCTGGAACATGAAGACTTTGTGGATTGTTTTCGCCGTAGCCCCCATGGCCGCAAGGATGGCTATGTCTCCCTGCTTTTCGAGCACCATCATGATGAGAGTCGTTACGATATTCAGCGCGGCTACCAGAACGATCAGGCTGATGGTTATAAAAAGGACCAGTTTTTCGAGCTTTAAGGCTGAAAAGAGAGGCTTGTTTACTTCAGCCCATGTGGTGGTCAGGTATCGGTCGCCTGCTCTCTTGCGGATTTCATCTGCGACGGCATTTGCCCGATCCAGATCGGCGATCTTGAATTGAAGAAAAGATGCGGAGTTCGCAGGGAAGGAAAAAAGACGCCGGGCGGAATCGATATGAACGTAAGCCCAGTTGGAATCGAGATCAAAAAGGCCGGATTCGAAGACGCCGCCGATGCGAAAAGTTTTTTCCGAAGCAATCGGGCCCAGGGGAGTCAAACGCCCGACAGGAAAGAAAACTTTGAGTTGTCCGCCGACGCCGACTCCAAGGGCCCGCGCCATTTCCTTGCCTATCAAAATATTGTCGACAGCGGGACCCTGTCCTCTCCCTGCGTGGATTTGAGGTTTCAGGGCATCGGGATCCCCGGAAACAATATGGGAAAAGAAGTCGGACACCTCCTTCTCCTGGTCCGGATCAATCCCCTTGAGAGCTGCTCCCCTGTTCCCGCTGGCGCTGGCGACGAATACCTGGTTGAAAACGGCAGGCGCTCTTCCGGTCACTTGGGGCAAAGCGCCGATTTTTGAAAAAAGCTGTTCATAATCGCGTACGGGTCCGCTGTCGACCCGAAGCAGGTTGACGGCCGAAGTGGCGCCCAGGATCTTGCCTTGAATGTCTTCTTGGAAGCCCGTTGAAAGGGCGAGAGCGATTACCAGAGCCATGACTCCCGCCGCGATGCCCAGCACCGATATGGCCGAGATCACCGAAACCATGGTCTGTTTGCGCCTTGCCTTCAAATAGCGAAGCGCCACAAAGAGTTCAAATTTCATAGGGGCAAGAAGCCGGAAGCCGGGTCGATCGAACGCCATTCGGACGCCCGGATTCCGATTTTATTGTTCTTTTTGTTCCGGCCGCAATAAAGGGAACAGGATGACATCCCGAATGGAAGGCGAGTCGGTCAGGACCATGGTCAGCCGGTCGATGCCGATCCCCTCGCCGGCGGTCGGGGGCATGCCATAGCTGAGGGCGCGCACGTAATCCGCGTCCATGTCATGGGCTTCTTCGTCGCCGCGGTTGCGCGCTTGAAGCTGCTCTTCGAATCGGGCTTTCTGTTCCGCCGGATCGTTCAACTCTGAATAAGCATTCGCAATTTCCATTCCCGCAATGTAGAGCTCGAATCGTTCGACCGTCGCCGGGTCGTCTGCCTTGGTTTTTGACAAAGGGGAGACCTCCGCCGGGTAATCGAAAATAATGGTGGGCTGAATCAGCTTGTCCTCGGCAACTGTTTCAAATAGAGTCGCGAGCAGCTTGCCCGGCCCGTCCGTCAATTCGTAATGCGCATCGATCGAGGCCGCCAGCGCCCGAAGCTTTTCGATGGAAAGGAAATCTTCCTCCGAGGGTTTCGGCAGGGATTCAGGCCAGAAGCGACGGATCGCTTCTTTCATTGAAAGGCGCCGCCAGGCGTCGAAATCGAGGACATGCTCCCCGTATTTCACCTGGCGCGAGCCGGCGATCTTTTCCGCCACGCGGGTGATCAATTCCTGGGAAAGATCCATCAGATCGTGATAATCGCTGTATGCCTGATAGAACTCCAGCATGGTGAATTCAGGGTTGTGCTGTGTGGATACGCCCTCGTTTCTGAATATCCTGCTCAGTTCATAAACCCTGGAAATCCCGCCCACAACAAGGCGTTTCAAATACAGCTCCAAAGCAATTCTCAGATAAAGCCCCAAGTCCAGTGCGTTGTGGTGGGTTTTAAAAGGCCGGGCCAGCGCTCCGCCGGCGATGGTCTGAAGCACCGGCGTTTCAACTTCCAGGTATCCGCGTTCGTCCAGGAAATTGCGGATTTCCCGGATGATCTTGCTGCGCTTCACAAAAACATCACGGACATCGGGATTTACGATCAAGTCGACGTACCGCTGGCGGAACCGGGTTTCAACGTCCGTGAGCCCGTGCCATTTTTCAGGCAGCGGCAGGAGGTTTTTTGCCAGATGATGCACTCGGGATGCGGCTACGGTCAGTTCGTTTGTGCGCGTCCTGAAAACCGGGCCTTCGACTCCGACGATGTCTCCCAGGTCAAACAACCGGAAAAGCTCGAAATTCTCCGGCCCCACGGCATCTTTACGAACGTAAACCTGCATCCGTTGCTCGCCATCGAGGATGTCCATGAATCCGGCTTTTCCCTGAGGGCGCAGGGACATGATGCGGCCGCACACCCTCACTTCGATTTTCTTATCCTGAAGCTCGTCATGGCTGAACGCTTCAAGCTCCGTCCGGAGCTGGCCGATAGTGTGCGTGTAGTCGAATTTGCGGGGGTAAGGGTCGTACCCCAGGCGTTTCAGCTCCGCCAGCTTGTGCCGCCGCTGTTGGGGAAGATTAGTCTGGTTTTCCATCGCCCTTCCGTCCCTTCTCAATGAGTTCAATTTTGATGCTGTCCAGGATGCCGTTGACAAATTGAGCCGATTCCTGCGTCGAGAATTTCTTCGCTATTTCAAGGGCTTCATTGATAACAACGGTTTCCGGCGTTCTGCCTCCCGACAGGAATTCGAACACCGCCAGTCGCAAAACATTTCGGTCGACAGCCGCCATGCGGCTTAGGCGCCAGTTTTTTGTGTGCTGCTGGATGACTTTGTCGATCTCTTTCAGCCGCTGGGTTGTTCCCTCGAACAGCTGGTTGGCGAAATCCCGGACTTTCTCCGAGTGTTCGTTCATTTGCCAGAAGGTTCGCAGGATCTCGTCTTTCGACTGTTTGCCGATATCCAGAGTGTAAAGCATTTGAAGCGCGCACTCACGCGCATCTCTTCGAAGTCCCATGTGTTTCGATTCGCCCGGCTAAAGCTGCTTCATTAATTCGATCATTTCGATTGCAGCCACACAGGCGTCAAATCCCTTGTTCCCCGTCTTAAGCCCGGCCCGATCGACGGCCTGTTCCATCGTATTGCAAGTCAGAACTCCGTTGATCACCGGGATTCCGGCTTCGAGGCCGATGGTTCCCAATTCTTTTGTGACTGCCGAGGACAGGTAGTCGAAATGCGGCGTTTCGCCTCGCAAAAGAACTCCGAGGCAGATTACGGCGTCATATTTCTGAGACAGGGCTAGTTTTTTTGCTATGGGAGGAATTTCGAAGCTTCCCGGCACCCAGACAATGCTGACGTCCTCGGAAGAGGCCCCGTGCCGTTCCAAAGCGTCCAAAGCGCCTGAAAGCAATCGATCGCTGATAAATGAATTGAAGCGGCTGATCACGATGGCAAAACGACTGCCCTTCGCATCCAGTTTCCCCTGGATTATTCTGGCCATGCCTGTTTCTCCATTCTTAAGGCGGACCGGGCGCGCATCTGCAACAAAGCTTGCGGACCCGGCCGCGGGCTTAAATTCTGCAAGAGAGAAGCGAACAATACAAGTTTATAGTTAAAAGCAGCCGGTTTGAAGCCACAATCGATCGCCGGAAAGCTATTTCCCCCCCAGCTGGAGCATAAGGCGAAAAAAGTCTTGGACTGTTCTTCCGCTCTGGTAAACGGGCGCCCCAATTATTTCGGCTAAATCGGCAGGTGCAACGTCGTCGACAAATATTTCGTCGCTGCGCGACAACGCTTCGCTGGGAACGATTACGAACTTCCCCGCAGTTGCGCCGTCCAGGGCCGCAGCGATATCACGGCCGGCAAGCAGCCCGGCCACCGTGACATTCTTGCCCATGAATCGATTCTCAACGGGCATTACTTGAAGCTGTGTTTTAAACTTGCCGTTGAACCTTTCGATACAAGACCGCAGGGTTTCATAAAACAACTCGCCGGTCGCGATGGTCCCGGAAAGCTTCAGACGGCGGCTGCGGCGCTTGTTCAACTCCGCTTCAAAATCGTCCAGGAAAGATCGTGCCATGCCCACCCCGTCTTCTATCTGGGCGAAATCGTCGTAATGCTCCCGGTCCGGCAGCCTTGCTCCTCCCTGAAGGTAAAATTCATCGGCGAGATACGCAAAAGTCCTTCCGATTTGAGCCCGAAAATACTTTTGCCAGGCCGCCGCCTGGCGGATGACTTCACGGCAAAATCCGGGAGTCGCCGGCGTCAACAGCGTACGGGGCTTTCCATGACCGGACAATCCCAGCGGAACGATTGCGACGGATTCAACGCCCGGATAAAAGCCGAAGAGATCGAAAACCGTCTTTTCCAGGTTCCTGCCGTCGTTGATCCCGGGCATGAGAACGACTTGAGCGTGAATCCGGATATTCCCTCCCACCAGTTTGCCGATCTTTCCGACAAGGTCGTCTGTTTTCCTGCGACCAAGGATTCTTGTTCGCAGCTCGGGATCCGTCGCATGCACCGACACATAGAGCGGCGATAGCCGCTGCTCGGCGATCCGGTCCAGTTCTTTATCCCGCAGATTGGTCAATGTGATGTAATTCCCATGGAGAAAAGACAGCCGGTAGTCGTCGTCTTTTATCCTCAGTCCCGGGCGGGCGTCCGGAGGCAGCTGGTCGACAAAACAGAACAGGCAGGAGTTATTGCAGGTCTTTGTTAGGAACTCCTCGACTTTTACGCCCAAACACGCGTCTTCCGGCAGACTGAATTTGAGATGCTTTTCATTCCCGTTCGGCATGAGAACGAGCAGGTCTACGGTTTCTTCGGATAAATGGAATTGAAGCGCGAGTTCGTCGGGCAAGTCGCAACCATTGGCGGCAAGAATCCTGTCTCCGGACTTCAAGCCGATTTTCTCGGCAATGGAGCCCTTTTCCACTTCAATAAGCCTGATCCCTTTTTTGGGCATTTCCCGCATCCTGATAAGCCCCGATGATTTTTATCGACCGGTAAGAGTAGTGAAGTCCCGAGACCACCGTAAAACACAAAGTGGAATACAGGACGATGGGGAAAATAGCCAGAGCCCAATTCATCTCGAAATTGGCCAGCATGCAGACGCCGACTGTCAAAAGCTGAACCGCCGTCGTGCATTTGCCGAGCCAGCTGGGCGGAAAATTGGAGTGATGCGTTTGGAGGTGAATAATGAGGACGGACAGGGCGATGAGAAAATCCCGGCTTATTGTAAGAACGGTCAACCAGGTCGGTATGTGAAGGACCAGCGGCAGAGACGGGATCGAAAGAGTGATGAAAGCCGCCGTCAGAAGCAATTTATCGGCCATGGGATCCAGGAAGGACCCGAGAACGGTTTTTTGCTGCAGCTTCCGGGCCAGGAGCCCGTCGAGCCCGTCCGTGACTCCCGCCAGCAAAAACAAAACCGTTGCGGCTTTTGGATATCCATAAATCAGCAGCAAAACGAAGCATGGAACAAAAACCATGCGCAACAGGGTCAATTGGTTCGCGTACGTGAGAATCAAGGACGACTCCTTTGGACAACAAGATATATACCAAAAATTGCGGATATTTTGAGCATTAATCGGAAACCTTTGGGCGCCGCGGCGTCCTCGGCCGCCGATCAGGTTCCCCCAAAGTCGCCTTGATTTTATTGTTGTATCGTCGGGCTGCTGATACCGATAAGCTAACCGGAAGGATCTGTTTCTATGTCGCTTTCGGGCAGGCTGAAAACCATGGATTTGCCGGAACTCCTGCAATGGGTGACCATCGGGAGGAAAACCGGGTCGCTGGCCTTTGTCAAGGAAAAGACCAAAGTCTATATTTATCTGCAGGACGGGAAGATCATTTCCTCCAAATCCAACGATCCCACCAAGCAGCTGGGCCAATTTCTGCTTTTCCAGGGCAAGCTCACCGAATCTCAGCTGAAGCATGCATTCGAGATTCATCAGCAATCGAAAACTCTGCTTGGCAAAGTGCTGGTAAAGGAAAACCTCGTGTCCGGGGACGATGTTCAACAGGCGCTGGTGATGCGCACCGAAGAAGTCATTTACGATCTCTTCTTGTGGGAGGACGGATACTTTCATTTTTCCGGCAGCGGCTACGAGCTTGAGGATCTGATTCTGATCAACATCGACATCAATTCCTTGCTTTTTGAGGGAGTCCGACGCAAAGACGAATGGGGCCGGATCCGGTCTGTTTTCCCAAACAACGATGTCGTGCTTGCATTGCGCCCCGGAGTAAACCTGAAAAGCCTCGATCTGACGGCAATGCAGAAAAAGCTGCTTTATTTGTTGACGCTGAAGAAGCCTGTCTCGGAAATGATCCTCGAAATGCACGGTTCGGATTTTCCGGTTTGTTACGAGCTCTTTCAGCTGTATGACAAAAATATCCTGGAAATCGAAGAGATCCGTCACAAACCTGTCGAAGTGGAAGGCCCGGCCAACCTTTTCGACAAAGGCCTGGAGTTGATCCAAAGCCGCAAATACCAGGAAGCCATCGCCGTTTTCCAGGAAGTCATCCGGCTGGACCCTCAAAATGTTTTGGCTTCAGAGCAGATCGAGCAAGCCGAACAAGCCATTTGTCAGGACTACTACCGCGGCGCCATACCGGCCAATAGAATTCCCCATTTCGTGGTCCCTGAATCCGTTTTGACCCGCCACAACTTGACTCACCAGGAGGGTTTTGTAGCATCGCGCATCAACGGGACCTGGGATGTGAAATCCATCGTCATGCTGTCGCCCCTCCGCGAGCTCGAAATCCTGCAAGTCCTCGAGAAGCTCATGAAAATGGGCTTGATCGCGTTGAAGTGAATTACGGATTGAGAATTGCGAATGGAACCCTGCGGCATGAAAGACGCCGTTCGTCAATTGCCTATTTCAATCCGAAACTCGCAATCTCGTTCTATTCGGTTTGAATTGTGAATTTCATGCCGCCCATGAAATTGGCTTTATTGGCGGGGTAGCCGAAAATCTCCTCGTATTCCCGGTTCAGCAGATTATTGACCCGTCCGTAAATTTCGACTCCGCGCGCGATCTGAAACGAAAAACCCGCGTCCGCGCGCGTGTAGCCCTTGTTTTCGAAAAAGCATGGGGCGCCGTACCAGGTGCAGGCGGAAATGCCATTGACGGGATCCACGTCCAGCGTGGCGCCCCGGAGGTAGGCGTTGGTGTTCAGCGTCCATCGGCCATGGCGCCAGGTGACGTTATAGCTTGCCGAGTGTCGGGGACGGCGCAACAGTTGTTGCCCGACCGTGAAAGGGTCGGATGTGGCGTCCGAACCGTCGAGCGCCAGAACGGAGGAGTCCAGGAACGTGTACGCGCCGCCTATTTCCAGCGATTGAACAGGGCGAAGCCGCAGAGCCAGTTCAATCCCCTGGGCCCGCGTGTTCTTCAAATTGTCCGACGTGAAATTGCTGAGATTGGAGCCGCCCGTGCTGACGATTTGGTCTTCAAACCGGTTGAAGAAATAGGTGGCGTCCAGGATCGCCCTGGAAGCGAAGAATTTTTGTTCGATTCCCGAATCGAAGCTGATGCTTTTTTCGGGCTTGAGAAGCGGATTGTCGGTGCCCGAAAGCTCGAATCCATCCGGAGGGCGGATTCCCGTTCCAAAACTTCCGTGGATTCGAGTTTCGCCCCAGACGCCGCCGGCGCCCTTTTGCGCTATGTAGGCGGCGGAAATTCTGGGATTGATTTTCACCAGGCTGGATTCGGGAATTTCGGGCCTTGTTCCCCAGGCGTTCGGAGGCAGGGAGCCGGTTTGCAAATTGTCCACGCGAACGCCGGCCGTGAGGAAAAATCGGCTGAAGGGATTCCATCGGTCTTCGGCAAAATAGGCGAAACTGTTTCGAGGGATGGGAAACGGCGAGCCCTGATCGTCGGTGATGTAGGTCTGCTTGATTTTTTCACGGTTGTATTCGAATCCGGCTGCGAGTGTGTTGGTGGTGGACAGAATGATTTCGCTCCGGGTGTTTACAACGACGCGAAAGTTTTCCGAAGTGTAATCGCTGTCGCCCCACATGGCGTCGTGGAGATGGTAGAAAAGATCGTTGGAAGCCGCGCTGACGGTTGTGACCTGGCGGATTCTGGATGAAAGCTGCTCGGTGTATCCGAATTGATAGCCGAACAGATTCTGTTTGCCCCGGGACTCCGGGTTGACCGGACTGCTGTCGTCGACAAAATTGTTGGGATCCGACCCATAGGGGCCGGGGGCGCCGGACCTGTTGGCGTTTCCGAAGAAATGGAACTCCAGTTGGCGTCGTTTCTGGCTGTATCCAAGGCTGAGGAATGCGCTCTGGTTGCGGTATCGGTCGTTTTGCACCGCCCCGTCCGAATCCTGGCGCGAGAGGCTATAGGACCAGCTGAATCCTCGGACAAGGCCTGTTCCGCCCGTGGCGAAACGTCGGGTGGAATAGCTTCCTCCCTCCGCCAGAGCCGTGAAGGCAGGCGAGCCTTCGCCGCGCCGGCTCAGGATGTTGACCACTCCGGCCAGGGCGTTGGAACCATACAGGGCGCTCTGCGGACCGCGCGTCACCTCAATGCGTTCGACGCCGTCGGCAGGCAGGGAGGCGAAATCAAAACCGCCGCCGAATTCATTCAGCGGTATGCCGTTGATCATGACGGCGTTGTACTTGGATTCGCCGCCTCGAATGTAGACTCCGGCGACGCCTCCGCGCCGCCCTGATTGGCTCGCCTCGACGCCCGGAACGCCGCGGACGGCTTCCAGCGCATTCTGGGCGCCTCGATCTTCAATTTCCTGCTGCGTCATGAGGCTTACCGAAGATCCGACCTGGGGAAGGAGAGCGCCTCCGAGAGATGCGGAAACGACGACTTCGTCCGACAGCGCGCTGAGATCGAGCCGGATGTCCTGATTTTTGGACTCGGCCTGACGCAAGTCCAGTTCGATGGGTTTGCCGGACAAGCCCCTGGAACGGGCCGTGAGCTGGTAAAGCCCGCCCTGCAAGCCTTCGAATTTGTAATGGCCGCGCGCGTCGGTCTGGCAATCCGCTACCGCGACAAGAGAACGGAGCAAGCTGATGCGCGCGCCTGGAACCGGACGGCCGACCGGATCCCGGGCGATTCCTTCCAGCGTGCCCGCCAGAACTGCGCCGTTTGCACTGATAAGAAATAATAAAATGAAAATGGAGATTGCAGACAACGGTTTGCTCATTTTTTTAACTCCTTGCAGCTGGAATAATAAAATATCGGCTTCGGCTTCGGATTCCCGGCTTCGCCCCTGATTGAAAGGCCGATCCGACGGCTTGATCCGGATGATTCAGAAAGCTTCCGCTGCGCAGCCCTGCCAGGAACCTTCATGAATGATCCGGAGCTAATTTTTATTCGGTCCTCCCGTGTTGATGACGGGAAGGACCTCCACATTCCCATCGGGAAGAAGACGCGTCGAGAAATCCAGGCCGAATATCGGACTCAGGCGCCTGCTCGTCAAAACTTCCTGCACGCTTCCCTGGTGGCGAATCTGACCTTGGGACATAAGGATGATGCGATCGCTGAAAGCGCCCAACAGGTTGATTTCGTGCGACACCACAAGCGTGGCAAGATTTTTTTCTTTCGTGATTCGCCGGACGAGCCTCAGGAGTTCGACCTGGTAATTGATGTCCAGATTGGCGGTGAACTCGTCCAAAAGAAGTATTTCCGTTTGTTGAATCAAAGCGCGTGCAAGCAAAAGACGCTGCTTCTCTCCTCCCGAAATCTCCGACATGCGCGCTTTAACGTACCGGGTCAGTTGCGTCATCTCGAGGGCTTCCATCGTGATCGCCTCGTCGGCCGCGCTCTCGAATCCCAAAAGAGACAGGTGCGGAGACCGCCCCTGGATCGCGAACTGAAAAACGGTCTGGTAGTGATAGACGCTCCCGTTCTGCGGAACCATTGCGATGCAGCGCGCGATCTCTTTGCGTTTCATGGACGAAAGCGGTTTGTTCCCCCAGAGCAGAACCTCTCCGGATTGCGGCGAAAGGATGCCGCTGAGCAGACGCAAAGCTGTGGTTTTCCCGGATCCGTTCGGTCCGATGATGCCGGTGACCGTCCCGGCCTCGAGACTGAACGAAATGCCTCGGAGGATCGGGCGATTGTAATTGAATTCCAGATTCCGGGCTTCCAGCATTACGGAAGACATTAAGGCCTCGCTTTCCGGCGCAGCAGATAAATGAAAAGCGGCGCGCCGCACAGGGCGGTCACGATCCCAACCGGGAGTTCGGCGGGAGAAAGAACGGTTCTCGCCAGCGTGTCGGCAATGAGCGTGAAGACGGCGCCGAAGATGAAAACGGTCGGAAACAGGATGCGATTGTCGTTTCCGAACATCATCCGTCCCATATGCGGGCAGATAAGCCCTATATAGGCGATCGGTCCGCTTACCGACACCACCGCTCCCGTAATGAGGGACGCGACGATGTAGACGGCGGTTTTGACTCTTCCCACCTCGATGCCTAGAATCGCTGCGTCGATCTCTCCCATCCCGATCAAATTCAGGCTGTGAGAGAAGCGATACAACAGGAGCAGACCGGCAAAAACCAGGAACGCCACCGGGTAAATGGATGCATCGACGGGCCGGCTGAGATCGCCGATCAGCCAGTAAAAAATTCCCCGCAAGTCCGCCTGATTGGTGCTGGTGAGCAGAAACACGTTGATGGACGACAGAAAGGAAGCCAGGACGATTCCGGCAAGCAGGAGCCTCTGCGAGGTTTCGCCGGAACGGTCCGTTCCCGCGATAACGTACACGGCGCCCACCGTGAGCGCCGCGCCCAGGAACGCGGCTAAAGGCCTGGCGAAAGCGGCGCTCCCCACGCTCGCCGCAAAACCCATCCAACTTGCTATTAATGAATACAGAATCGTTCCCATCGAAGCGCCCGTCGAAACGCCCAGAACGTAAGGGTCCGCAAGCGGATTTCGCAAGAGAGATTGGAAAGCCGCGCCGGCGACAGCCAGAGCGGCGCCGACCAGCGACCCCAGCAGGATGCGCGGCAATCGCACCGAGAAAAGCACCGAGTCCAGAGGATCCGCCAGGGGATTGCCGGTGAAATGTCCCGCCACAAGTCGAAGCGAAGTCCGAATTGGTATCGGCACGCTGCCGATATTCATGGAGACGAGAGCGACGATAAGCCAAACGCCCAGCAAAAGCAGGCTCGCCCAAATTATCTTGGCGCCGGACAGACGGTTCATTGAAAACGCTCCGGATGCAGTTTCTTCGCCAGTTCCTCAACGCCGTCCACAAAAAGGGGTGAAGGGTGCTGCAAAAACTCGCCCAGGAAATAAACCCTGTTTTCTTTGACCGCCCGCAGATCTTTCCAGCCTGCGGTCTTTTTCAGATCCGGAATCGGATCGCCGGAATGCGGCACCGTAAGGATGGCGTCGGGATCGCGCAAGAGCAATTGTTCCAGGCTGTATCTCGGATAAAATTCCGGGATGTCCGCGGTGATCGAGACGACTCCCGCCAGTCGCAACACGTCATTTTCAAAAGTTGTTTTGCCGGGCGCCAGCAGGGGATCGAACCATGTGATGAAAAAGGCTCGGACTGCCGGGAGGCCGCTGATCTTTTCCTTGACCGCGTCGAGCCGCTTCCTCATTTGCCGCACAAGCTGAGCGCCTTGATCCGCGCAGTCCGTTATCTTTCCTATGTCCTCAATGGTTTGAAAAATCCTGGCGACGTTCCGGGGGGCCGCGACGTAAACCGGGAGCCCCAGTTTCGTCAGCTTCATCACCGCGCCCTGATCGTTCCCGGCGGTCGAAGCGATGATGAGATCGGGCCTGGCCGCCAGAATCACCTCATAGTTGGGATTGAGAAGGTCTCCGATTTTTTTCTTCTGTTTTGCAGCCTGGGGCCAATTGCACTGGGTCGTATTCCCGATGAGTCGATCTTGCGCCCCGAGAAGGTAGAGGATCTCGGTGACATTCGGCGCAAGCGAAATGATCCTCGCCGGACGACGGGCAATTTCCACCTGACGGCCGATCCCATCCGTGTGGCTGGCCTTTTCCATGGATGGATTCGCGGTGTTTTTGGACGTCGCCTTCCGTTGCCCGGTGCAGCAGACGCCAATCAAACAGAAAAATGCAATGAGGGAGCAGGCGCCGGTTCTGATGGACTGGAATCGTGGAGTGCTGCTTTTGAAGGCTTTGGAACGCATTTCAGGTCTCTTTCTCGCGAAGAGCCGGCTGAAACTGGCGAATGGGCAGGTTTCCTGACTTACGGGTCGTCGCCGGACATTCTCGCCTTCCTCGCATTCTGCTGCAACGAGTGGCGGGCTCGTGAACTGGGCCTAAGAAGCCGACTTTCCGATTACAGTGGCGGGACCGTGCGGGATTTTCACCCGCTTCCCTATTATCCCCGAAAAGGGGCGCCCTGATCGCATTTCAGAGATCAAATTGTTTATACAACGGAAATAAATACTACAGCGCTCCTGCATTTGTCAAAGCAAACATTTCAGCCGGGGCCCCGATCGGCATGAATCATCCCGCTATCCGCCGAACGCCGGGCGTCCCCGCTGCGGAAACCGCGGAGGCCGCAACCGCGCCGTCATGCCCTCTGCTGGTGCAATTTGCGGATGGATTCCATGTAAGGCGCGCGGGCGATGCCGCGATCCGTAATGATCGCGCTGACGTAGCGATGCGGGGTGACGTCAAACGCCGGATTGGCGGCCTCGGCGTCATCCTGCGCAATCGGGACGCCTTGCACTTTGCGGACTTCATCCGGATCGCGCTCCTCGATTGTGATGCAGCTTCCATCCGGAATTTTCAGGTCAATGGTGGAGACCGGCGCGGCCACCCAAAAAGGAATGCGGTTTTCTTTTGCAAGAACGGCGACCGAATAAGTTCCGATCTTGTTCGCGACGTCTCCATTGGCGGCGATCCGGTCGGCGCCGACGATGACGCAATCGATTTCGCCCTTTTTCATGAAATGGCCGGCCATATTGTCCGTGATGATCGTAACCGGAATGCCTTCCTTTTTCAGTTCCCAGGCGGTCAGTCTCGATCCCTGCAGGAAAGGCCTCGTTTCATCGGCAAAAACATGAATCCGCTTGCCCGCGGCTACAGCCGCGCGGACGACGCCCAGCGCCGTGCCATAGCCTGCGGTCGCAAGCGCGCCGGCGTTGCAGTGCGTGAGCACCCGTGCATTCGCAGGAATGAGCTCCTGTCCCAGGCGGCCTAATTTCATGTTGGCTTCAATGTCTTGCCGATGCATCGTCAGAGATTCTTCGATCAGGGCGCGGCGAATCGCCTCCAGTCCTTCGCCGCGCTTGCTCGCATACACGGCCTTCATGCGCTCGATCGCCCAAAAGAGATTCACGGCCGTAGGGCGCGTTCCGGCCATGGCGTCGCAAATCTGCTCCAAGGCCGCGTCAAGATCCCCGACGGAATTCGCAGGCGCCTTTTGAATCCCCAACGCGATTCCCATCGCCGCCGCCACGCCGATAGCCGGAGCGCCGCGAACGACCATGGTGCGGATTGCTTCCGCTACGCCCTGGTGCCCCGTGTAGGTGCGATAAACCTCCTGCCGGGGCAAGATGCGCTGATCCAACATCACCACGCCGGAATCCGTCCATTCGATCGTCTTTATCATTGCATTCCTCGAAAGGGCTAAAGTCTAACAAATTCATCCGCGGATTTACACGGATCTGCGCGATTAATTAGGGTAAACTTGCACCTTATGCTTGTACTGGGAATTGAATCTTCATGCGACGAGACGGCCGCCGCCCTGGTAAATGACGGACGGACCGTGCTTTCGAACGTCGTCGCGTCTCAGATTGAAACTCACCGCAGTTTCGGAGGGGTGGTTCCGGAACTTGCGAGCCGCGAGCATCTGCGCAACATCGGATACGTTGTGTGGAAGGCTTTTGAGGATGCGGGGAAAACGTATGGCGATATGGATGGAATCGCCGTCGCCAACGGCCCGGGTCTGATCGGTTCGCTGCTCGTGGGCGTTTCGTTCGCCAAGGCGCTGGCCTACTCGATGAAAAAGCCGCTGGTCCCCGTCAATCATATCGAGGGACATATTTATTCGGCGTTCATTGAACATCCTGCGATTGAATATCCATTTTTGGCTCTGATCGTCTCCGGCGGCCACACCTCTCTGATCTATTCTCCGGCCCAAAATCAATATCAGTCGGTGGCGAGAACCAGGGATGATGCGGCAGGCGAAGCCCTGGACAAACTTGCCAAATTCCTGGGATTGGGGTACCCCGGCGGGCCGATTATCGACAAGCTGTCCGGTGAAGGGGACCCTCGCAGATTTGCTTTCTCCATCCCGAAAATCAGCGATGGCAGCCTCGATTTCAGTTTCAGCGGCTTCAAGACAGCCGCTTTGCGTCACATCCAATCGGCCGGCGTCAAGCCGCGACGTCCGGGAGGCAAAATCTCTCGCGCGATTCTGGATCTGGCTTCCAGCTATCAGCGGGCCATCATCGACACGCTTGTTTCCCAAACCCGCAAAGCGGCGTCGAAACTGCATCCTCGTTCCATATTGCTCGTAGGAGGAGTCGCCTGCAACAGCCACTTGCGGCTCGCGTTCAAGACAGCGTTCGAGTCGGGAGACAACCCTGTCCGGGTTTACTTCCCCAGCCCGGCGTTGACGACGGACAACGGAGCGATGATCGCCGCCGCTGGGGCCTCCAGGCTGTCTGGATCTGCGGCTTTCGGATTGGACCTCAATGCCTACGCGGATCTGCGGCTCTGCTGAGCGGCTGCGACCGGACATAGAACCACCGGCGCATTTCCTGCGCTGAGGCTTTTCTTCTGCGTAACAAGGATCTCCGGAGAGACCAGGCTCGGGGAATCGCCCGAAGCAGCATCGGAATTCCGGGAATAGAAGAGCGTTCGCGAAGCAGAACGTAAGCGAAAGCGGCTGCGTCCCTGAGGGTGATCGGAATGAAGAAACGCAGATAATCGCCGCTATCCATGTTCTTGACGCGCAGAAGAAAGCGGTTTTTAAACGAATGCATATTGATGGCGCCCGGCAGTGAGGCGCGCCGTTCCGGGAGAACTCGTCTTTCGTGAAAAGCCACGGCTTCCGGGACGTAAAGACAACGCCACCCCATCCATTGAGCCCGCCAGGCAAGGTCGGCGTCCTCGCGGTAGGCAAAGAAGCTTTCGTCGAAGTACTCGGCGCCCTCCCGGATTTCTTCCAGCATAGACCTGCGATACAGGGCGGCGGCGCCGGATGCGCCAAAAACATATTCCTTCCTGTCGTATTGACCGGCGTCCAATTCATTGGACCCCCGATCGAAATGGCGCTGATTGCGGGTCAGGTACATCCCGGCGGAGTCCAGAGTGCTGATGCCCGAACCTTCGGGCGCCGATTCCGGGCTCTTCCAACGCAAAAGCTTGCCCGTGGCGGATCCGGCTTTTAAATCCGAATCCATTTCTCTGATCAGGACCTCGAGAAAGTTCGGACGGAGCATTATGTCCGGATTCAGGACCAGCACGTAATCCGCTTCTGAGGCAGCGATCAATCGGTTATGGGCGGCGCAGAACCCTACATTGGTTTCTGAGAAATAAAAATGGTCCAGAAGGCCCCGGCGTCTTTCGATTATGGATCGCGTCATGTCTCGGGACCCGTTGTCCCAGATCGATATCGTGAAATCCTTAAATGTTTGGCTTTCGAGGCTGTCCAGGCATGCCTCCAGATGGCGGCCCGAATTGTATCCGACGATGCCGACCAGCGCCCGCGCGGTCATGATTGCGCTCCGCGAAATTTCAGGATGCGCTTCGCCGCGTTCCAGCAGGATTTCGCCGAAGCTGTTCTGGAGGCGTCTCTTCCGATGGGACGCGCAAGAGAAATCGCGCTCCGCAGAGCCAGTCCGCAGACAATCAGATTTCTTACCCGGCCGGCGGCTCGTTTGCCGTGGTGTTTCTGAAAATAGCGAATCTGATTCTTATGGAAGCATTCCAGGAAATCCTGGCTGGTCATGCGCTGGAGGCTATAGCCGCCTTGGTGCAGAAAGCGCGCCGCAGGCTGGTAACGGATGTGGCCGCCTTGATCCCATATCCTGCGGCAGAGGTCCACATCTTCGAACCACGCCGGCTGGAAAGCCTCGTCGAAGCCGCCAATTTTTTCCAGGGCCTCGCGTGCAATCATCAGGCACGCCGCCGCAGGCTGGTCGATTTCGATGGGGCCTTTGTCATTGCTGATTGGATCGGGGCGCCGGCGGACGAGCGAAAAGATCTCGTCCAGAAGCAGCATCTCCCTTGCCACCCGCCAAACGGTCGGAAAAGGACGGATATAAGCGTCCTGTTTGCCAAAACGGCTGACGAGCCTTCCTCCGACCGCCCAGACGGAGCCGTCCATGGGGAAAGCCCTCTCCAGGCAATGGATCGACCCGGAGTATGCTTCGGTGTCGGGATTCAGAAACAGAACATAAGCGCCCGAACTGGCTTTCCATCCCTGGTTGCAAGCCGCCGCAAAGCCGACATTGCGGCTGTTGCGGATTATCGAGATGTCCGCGCCGGCTTTAGCGCTGAACTCCAGGCTGGAATCGTCCGAAGCGTTGTCCACTATCACGATCGGGCAGCCCCCGGCGTTCTCCAGCAGAGACCGGACGCAGTTGCCCAGCAGCTTTCCCGAATTCCAGTTGACGATTACAATGGAGACCATAGGACGCCGTTAAACTGCGAAAACTTCTAATGCCTATTATCGCCTTGTTCGCCGCTTCGGGAAAGCCTGGCGAACAGCCGCTCATACCTTTCAATGACGCTGTCCCACGAATAGCGCTGTCGAGCCCGATCATATGCCGCGGCCGCAAGCGGGGCGTAATCCTGCGGATTGTCGGCGACAGCCTGCAGGCAGCGCGCCAGATCCTCCACGTCGTTTTTCCTGTAGATCAGCCCCGCTCCGCCGAGCGCTTCTATATTTTCTTCAGTGCCGTTGACAATCGCAATATTGCCTTGGCCCATGGCTTCGATGAGAGCCGGGTGGGTGCCGCCGACTTCCGTTGCGTGAATGTAGCAGAATGCATTGGCCTGCAATTGCCGGTATCCTTCGCCGTAGATCGCGCCGGGAAACATTATGCGCGGATCCTTTGTCGCGCGTATTTTCCGGATGTATTCCGCCGAATAAGGCGCATCCCCGACAACCACAAGCCGCCTGGAATCCATCACTTTTTCAAAAGCTTGGATCGCCAGGTGCGCATTGTTTTCCGGTTCCAGACGGCTCACGTAAAGGAAATAGCTTTTCGGCGACAGCCCCAGTTCTTCCAGGACCTGACGGCCTTGGGGCTTTTCAATTCTTGCGCCATAGGGTATGAATTCGGAAGCCGCCCCGTAGCGTTCGAGAAAGTAACGCTCGATGACCTTGGCATCCGTGACAATGGCATTGGGAAAGCAGGTGGACAGGCGTTCACACAGCCGGTAATAAGCCTTCCCGATCCAATTCCATTTCCGCCGCAGCCTTTCAATGCCGTCGACATTCACCACGACCGGAATGCCGAAGATCCGGGGCATCCAGGCGTAAATGCTGTTGGCGGCATTGCAAATCAGGATTACATCGAATCTTTGAAAAAGAGAATGAAGGATTGAAAAAAAAGAATGGACCACCGTGTCGAAATATTTCCATTTCAAGGTCGGGAGCACTGTCAGACGAACGCCCTTGTATGTTTTCAATGTTTTCAGGACATAGTGGGACCGGCAATAAACCGTGACCCCGTGCCCCCGGGCGACAAGCCCGACAGAGCATTCTTCGGCGAAGGTTTCGAATCCTCCGTAATTCGCCGGAATTCCGCGCGTGCCGATGATTGCGATCTTCAACAGAAAGTCTCCGGATCTAACAGCGCATTTTCGCTGATTTGGCTTTCAGCAGTGAAATGCACAGCTCCTCGGTTTTGTTTATTTTATGTTCCATCGTGAATCTTTCTTCCACTTTCCTTCTGTTTATCCGGCCTGTCCGGAGACAGATTTCGGGATTGTCCGCCATCCATTGAATGGCTTTCGCGAGGGCCGCCGGATCGCCCGGGGGCGTCAAAAGCCCATTTTCTCCGTTTCGGACCAGTTCGGGTATGCCTCCCACGTCGCTGGCGACAATCGGCAGTGAACTGGCCATGGCTTCAAGGATTGCTGAAGACAACCCTTCAGAAAGGCTTGGAAGCGCAAATACGTCGAAGGATCCCATCAGCCGGGGAACGTCGGATCGAAAACCCATGAAATGGAAATTTTCCAATCCTTTTTTGCGGACAAGCTCCTTGAGCTCCCCAAGGCATTCGCCTTCTCCGACTATGACGAAACGGAATTTTTTGTTTGACTCCGGCAGCAGGGAAGCGGCTTCCACCAGGCGGCTGATTCCTTTTTCCCGGCTTAAGTGCGATACGACGCCGACCGTCAGCGGCTCGCCCGGTCTGCGACAGCGGTCGGCTTCCGGATAGAGGGGCAGGTCGATTCCCTCGTAAATCGTGACGATCTTCGCCGCCGGCACTCCGGCGCTCCTCAGCCTGTTTCGGATCGAGTCGGAGATCGTGATGACCCCGTCGATTCCCCAGGTGTACTTCAGCCGGCTGAAGACGCTTTTCCCGAGCGGGAAATCGACGCGCCGGAAAACTATCCGGATTCCCGCCGGTGCGAACCGGGAAGCCAGGGATCCCAACAGGATCGCCTTTGGAGTGTTGAACGCAAGGATGTCTGGATGAACGCTTTTGATGACAAAGTAAAGCCGCAGGAGCGCTGCGAAACTGATCTCGCTTCCGATCGCGAGAGGATGCAGGATCGCGCCAATTGAACCGCAGCGGGTTCCAAGCGCCGAATCCGGCGGATGAGCCAGATGCACTTCATGCCCGCGCTGACGCAAACCCCGGGCAAGCGTGAAGAGCTGTTCCTGCCCCCCTCTCCAGACTTTCTCGGTATCGACGAACAAGAAGGAATGCATGGTCGCGGCGCGCTTATGCCGAAATTTGACAATGGTCCGGCCGAGCGAGTGCGACTTAGAGGGCTTTCGCCCGGCATTTTCAAGAAGCCGCTTGGCCGGCCAACAGGCTGCCGTACCAGTTCAATACTTGCTCCAGCCCTGTTTCAAGAGAAACAGAGGGAGAGTATCCCATACTTTTGAACGCTTTGCTAATATCGGCGACGGAATGCCGGACGTCTCCTTTTCGAGGCGGCGCGTATGTCGGCTGGATCCGGGTTCCCAGAATCAGATTCAATTTGTCGATCAGCTGGTTCAGGCTTGTCTCGGCGCCGCATCCGATATTGAAAGCCTCTCCGGCAATGCCGGGCGTTGTCGCCGCCCTCCAGTTGGCGTCCAGAACGTTGGCGATGAAAGTGAAATCTCTGGATTGCTCCCCGTCTCCGTAAACAACCGGCGCCTGGTTGGAGAGCAGGCACGTGCTGAAGCGCGGGATCACAGCGGCGTATTCGGATTTCGGATTCTGGCGCGGGCCGAAAACGTTGAAATATCTCAATGCCACCGTTTCGAGGCCATAGATTTTGTAAAACAGCCTGAGGTATTCCTCCGTGACAAACTTGCTCAGCGCGTACGGTGAAAGAACGCGCCCGATGGTTTCCTCTTTTTTCGGCAAAGCGGGATGGTCGCCGTAGACCGAGGAAGAAGAGGCTGCAACGACTCGTTGGACGCCCGCGTCTCTCGCCGCCAGCAGCACGGACAAGGTTCCATTGATGTTATTGAACTGCGTCGCGGCGGGATCTTCGATGGATCGGGCCACCGAAGGCAGAGCGGCTTGATGAAAAACATAAGCAGCCCCCATGAATACCTCGCGCATCCGGTCCGTGTTATTGATGTCGGCAAGGACAAACTGGAACCTGTCTCCGGCTTTTTCCGCCCAGCCGGAAAAGTTTTCTTTCCTGCCTGTGCTCAAATTGTCTATGACAACGACTCCAAACCCCTTGCTCAGCAAATACTCCGTCAGATTGGAGCCAATAAACCCAGCGCCTCCTGTAACTACCATCTTCTCCATAACTTAATGTCCTTTGTTAAGAGCTTCTGAATTGTCGAGGCGCAGAAATTGTATCAAAACCGCCCAAAATCCGCAATTTGGAAGCCGCCGCAGAGCCCCGGTGCGGACGACAGGTTTCCCTCGGTCGTCAATTTTCAAGACCAAACCCCTTTTGTCTGCGCGTTTTATACGACAACAGACCATATCTTTAACTGCTGTGATAGAATATCGGCCATGCGGATTCGAATCTACAGCAATGAAATTGAAGCTCACTTGACTGCCTTCATCGGGAATTTTCTTGGCAATGTATGCCTGGGCATTGCCAATTCTCTTAAAACGCGCCAGCCGATAGACAGCTTGAAGTTTGAACTCGACGGAGATGCGGTCCGGCTCGAGGTCAACGATTTGCCTGTGGCTTTGGATTTGAGCCGTGGTTTTTCAAAAGTAATTATTCGCGATACGATTCGGGGAATGATCCGCCACCTTAAGATGGCGGATCCCGAAGGCGCTATCCGGATTGTCGTGGAAAGAGAGACAATCTCGTGAATGCTGCGAAAGAACAGACCATAACTATGATTCCGGGGGATGGGATCGGCGCTGAAATTTCTGAGGCCGTCATTGGGATTCTGGAGGCCGCCGGATTTCGAGCCCGATGGGAATTCGTTGCAGCCGGCGACGCCGCGATACAACAACATGAGAATCCGCTGCCGGAAGCGGCGATTCGTTCGATCGAGAAGACGCGGGTGGCGCTCAAAGGTCCGCTGAAAACTCCTGTCGGAGGCGGCTATAAGAGCGTCAATGTGGCGCTGCGACAGCATTTCGCCCTCTACGCCTGCTATCGGCCCATCCAAAGCCTCGAGGGCGTTGAAACAAAATGGAAAAACCTGGATTTTATCGTTATCCGGGAAAACACCGAAGGCATGTACTCAGGGATCGAGCACGAAGTGGTTCCCGGCGTCGTCGAGAGCCTGAAGATCATCACCCGCAGCGCAACGGAAAGAATTGCTCATTTTGCATACAAACTGGCCCGCCGGGCCGGCCGCAGGAAAGTAACGGTCATTCACAAAGCCAATATCATGAAAATGAGCGACGGACTGTTTCTCAAGACCGCCCAGGAAGTTGGCCGGCTGTATCCCGAAATCCAGACAGACGATTACATCATCGACAACGCCTGTATGCAGCTCGTGATGAATCCTGAAATTTTCGACATATTGCTGCTGGAGAACCTTTACGGAGACATAATGTCCGATCTGGCCGCTGGGCTTGTCGGAGGGCTCGGGCTTGTTCCGGGAGTCAACTACGGAGCGGATTGCGCAATATTCGAGGCCGTCCACGGCACTGCTCCGGACATCGCCGGCAAAGGAATCGCCAATCCTACGGCTCTTCTTCGTTCCGCCATCCTTATGCTGGATTATCTGAACCATTCGACCATCGCCGAGCGGATCGACCGGGCTTTCCGCAAAGTATTGCGAGAGGGGAAGAATGTGACAAGGGATCTGGGCGGCAAAGCGACGACCAGGGAAATGAGCCGGGCCATCATCGATTCTTGTGAATGATGGAAGACCGGTAATCACGCTTCTATTCCCTCCGGAATTTCTGATGAACATGATGAAATCCCTGAAATCCCTCATTCATGAGGAAGCGCTGCGTCTTGGTTTTTTCAAAGTGGGAATCGCGTCCGCGCGCTCCTTGCCTTTCCTCGATGCGTATAGAGCCTGGCTCTCATCGGGACGACACGGAACGATGAGCTATATGCAGCGACAGGCGAAAAAGAGGGAAAATCCCGAACGGGTTCTGGCGGGCGTTCGCACAATCCTGGTCCTGGCAATGAATTATTTCAGCGATGCGCCGCCGGCTTGCTCTCCCATAATGGGCAGAGTCAGTCGCTACGCCTTGGGGCGCGATTACCACGGCGTCGTTCTAAGCCGTTTGAAAGGGCTTCTACAATTCATCCAAAGGCTGGCGCCGTCGGTGAATGGAATCTGCTATGCGGACTCCGGTCCGGTTATGGAAAAGGTATGGGGCGCCGAAACCGGGCTGGGATGGATGGGAAAACATTCCAATCTCGTCATCAGAGAAAGGGGGTCGTGGTTTTTCATCGGCGTGATTTTGCTGGACGCCGCAATGGAGAGCGATGCCCGTGAAAAGGACTTATGCGGCAGCTGCACCCGCTGCATGCAAGCATGCCCTACCGGCGCTATTGCAGAGCCTTATGTTGTGGACGCCAGACGATGCATTTCTTATCTTACGATCGAGTTGCGCGGCGCCATCCCGCGCTCCCTGCGCAGCATGATCGGGAATCGGGTTTTCGGCTGCGACGACTGCCAGGAAGTCTGTCCCTGGAACCGCTTTGCGTCCATTGCCTCTGAATCGGGATTTCAGCCCAGACCTGAAAGCGTGAATTTGCCGTTGACAGAGCTGGTTCGAATGACTCCCCGAGAATTCGAAATGCGCTTTGAGGACAGCCCGATCCTGCGAGCAACTCGCGACGGTTTTGTGCGCAATGTTGCAGTGGCGTTGGGCAATTCCCGCTGCGAGGAGGCTGTCTCTGCTCTGGGGAAGGCCGTTTACGATAGAAGCGCGCTGGTTCGATCGCATGCCGCCTGGGCTCTGGGTCAAATTGCTACCGAAACTGCATTCTGCGCCCTGAAAGAAGCCGTTGCCACAGAACGGGACCCCGAAGTTCTGAGTGAAATCAACCTTGCCCTGAACACGCATTTGCGCATGGGCGCCTGACGCATGGAGTCAGGTTTCAGTTTGATCAGCGAAATAATTAATGCCGGTCGGCTTAGACAATAAATGTTGAATGCAGGGCCGCCGCGGTTTTTTCAGCGAAGAATCTTTATAAACATCTGAAAATAATGTTATAAGAAGAAATAATCTCCAATGATTCATGAAAAATAAATCTGGGTTTTAACTCTATATTTAAAATGAAAACAGATTCCATTGCAGTGGCAGACTTTCGATAATCGCAATCAATCCGTATTGTTCATGAAGGATCCGCGGCTGCCGCGGAAACTTCATGAACAATGCGGATTAAAGCTCATGCCTATCCGGCCGATAATAGTCGATTGAGAATGGAAAATAAATTCTTCTACAGGCATCCGGAAACTGAACGAATTTATGTGGATCGTCGGTCGGGAGTCGATCGCCGGCGCCGGGGCGTCATTTTTTCTCTTTTTGGCAATAAGTATCGCCGGCGGAAGCTCAAAGGCCGCCGTAAGACGGACAGGGGAGGGTATGTAGACGCCTACGATTCCCGTACCTGGGGAATCGCTCTGTCGATTCTGGCGCTTTCGCTGATGGACGCCATATTGACCGGGATTCACCTCCTGAAAGGGTCGGCTCAGGAAGCGAATCCCATAATGAATGCGGTCATTAATTGCGGAGGGATCTCCGCCTTTTTCGGCGTGAAAGCCCTGATGACCATTCTGCCGGTGGCCATCATAATCCTCCACAAAGAATGGGCTTTGGGACGGTACGCTGCCAGACTCTGCCTTTGGTCCTACATCCTTCTGTCCGTCTATCATTTGTATTTGATTTTCGGACTGCAAAAACAGCAAATCGCTTTCGGCTTTTAGCCGGAATTTTCCAAGCGGTTGCCTGCACTTCTTTCATTTGTCCATCCGATGGATTCTTGATCAGCAGCACTGGACAAGATCGGACTGGGGCGAATGATTGCGAATGTCAATCGGCGGCGGCAAATATGATAGTATCGTAGGGCGAAAGGAGAGCCCGATGATCGCCAATGCCCGGCGCACCCTGCTCTACGTCCCCGGAGACAGCGACAAAATGCTGCAAAAAGCGGCGTTGGTTTCTTCCGATCTGCTTTTATTGAATTTGGAGGACGGAGTCGCTTCCGCGAAAAAAGAAGAAGCGCGTGAAAATGTAGCCCGTGCGTTGAGCTCCATTCACTACGGCGCCCGCGAAGTCGTGGTTCGAATCAACAGCTTGTCCACAGAGACCGGGTTGAAAGATTTGGCTGCAATCGTTCCAAGGCGGCCGGATGGGATCTGCCTGCCAAAAATCGAAATGGCTTCAGAAATACAGGCTGCAGCCGCCGCCATCCTGGAACTGGAAAAAAAACAGGGCTTTCCGGAAGGGGAGCTTCGGCTGCATGCGATGATCGAATCTGCGGCCGGCGTGCTGCACTCTCCTGAAATTGCGGCTGCTTCGCCCAGAATGGCCTCGCTTGTTTTCGGTTCAGCGGATTTCATCAAAGATATGCGCTGCCAGCCCGGAGAGGACCGGACCGAGCTGCTGTTCGCTCTCCAGTTCCTCGCCACTTCGGCGCGTTCGGCCGGAATCGATGCCATCGACGGACCATGCTTCGATCTCAAAAACGCGGACTTGCTTCGAAAAGAAGCCCTTCAAGCCCGACGCCTCGGTTTCGATGGCAAAAGCGCGCTGCATCCCGGCCAGCTGAGCATTATCAATGAGGTTTTTGACGTGACGGCCGATGAAATTGCCTGGGCCCGGAGGATGATCGCAGAACTGGACGAAGCGGAGAAAAAGGGAAGAGCGCTGACGACTGTCGACGGCGTACTGATCGACAATCCTCACCGGTCGGCGGCCGAACGAATTCTCTCGCGGATCCGGAAATGAAAGCGCCCCGGATTGCGTGAACTCCCGAGGAATCCCATGATATTTTAAGATTTCGCGTCGCCCCGGCATTCTATAAAACTGAATAGTTCAGGAGTTTTGAATGGATAGATTCAAAGGAACCAGTCGTTACATTTTAAGCGACGCTCTGCGGGAAATCGTCAACGCCGCCATTGTCCTGCAACGCCCCCTGTTAATCAAAGGAGAGCCGGGGACCGGCAAAACCGAGCTTTCTCAGGTTATTGCCCAGGACCTCGACCTGCGCCTGATCCGGTGGAATGTCAAATCCACTTCTAAGGCAAGCGAAGGGCTCTACATTTACGACACGGTGCAGAGACTGAACGATTCGCGCTTTCAGGACAAGGACGTATCCGATATCAAGCAGTACATTAAACTCGGGAAGCTGGGCGAGGCGCTGAGCTCCAAAGAGCAAGTCGTCCTGTTGATTGACGAAATCGATAAAGCCGATCTTGAATTCCCCAATGATCTTCTATTCGAGCTGGACCAGATGAGCTTTGACATCGTGGAAACCGGGGAGCACATCAAGGCCAAACACCGCCCGATAGTAGTGATCACCAGCAACAGCGAAAAGGAGCTGCCCGACGCTTTCCTCCGGCGCTGTCTTTTCCACTATATCGAGTTTCCCAGCCCCGCAATGATGGAGCAAATTGCGCGCGTCCATTTTCCTGACCTCCGTCGAAATCTGCTCTCGCAGATCGTCGCCCGCTTTTACTACATTCGACAGATGCGCGACCTGAAGAAAAAGCCGTCCACCAGCGAACTGCTGGACTGGATTCAGGCGATTGTTGCAGGCGGAATTGCGGAGGATGAATTAAAGAAGCGAATCCCGTTCCTCGGCGTGCTGCTGAAAACCGAAGAAGATGTCGCGGGAGTCGCGGCTCGTTAGGAGCTTGGGAACCGGATGTTTACCAATTTCTTTCTTTCGCTGAAGCGGCGCGGAGTTCCGGTTACTTTCAACGAGTGGCTTCTCCTGCAGAACGCCCTGTCGGAAAACCTGATGGCCGGCTCCTTGATGCGTTTCTACCACCTCGCGCGCGCAATCCTGGTCAAAACCGAAGCGCATTTCGACCGATACGACGGGGCTTTCCTGGAATGCTTCGGTCATATCGAATCTACTGAAGAACTGGCCCGGGCGATCGAGGAAAGGCTGCGTCAAGTCCCTCCTCTAGAGTTGACGGAAGAGGAAAAGCGTTTGGTGCAGGAGTTGAGCCTAGAGGAAGTTCGCGCCAACTTCGAAGCGAGGCTGCGGGATCAGGATGAGGAAGAGCATATAGGAGGAAACCGCGCTATTGGCATCCGCGGTCGCTCCACCCAGGGCGCCTGGGGATACAATCCTGCAGGCGTACGGATCGGGCAGCATGTGAGCCGGCTCAATCGGGCCATTCAGGTCGCCGAAAAGCGAAGCTTTCAAAATTATCGGGACGACCTGACGCTCGACACTCGATCCATGAAAACAGCTCTCAGCTACATCCGGCAGGTTGTGCGCGAAGGCCCGAAAGAGCAGCTGGATGTGGACGGCACCATCGATGCGACCTGCCGCAACGCGGGCGAGCTGGATCTGATCTGGGAACGTGCGCGAAGAAAGCGAATCAAGCTCATGCTGCTGATGGACGCGGGCGGCACCATGAACCCGCACGCCGAAACTGTCAGCCGGCTTTTCTCGGCGGCCAAAGACATCGTGAAAGATTTGAAATTTTATTACTTCCACAACTGTGTCTACCAGGACCTTTACACGGACCTATGGCAGGAGAAAACCGTGCCCACCCGAAAAGTCCTGGACCAGACGGACCGCAATTACAAAGTGATCCTGGTCGGCGACGCTTCTATGGCGCCGAGCGAACTGATGAGCCCCAACGGAGCGATTGACTACTGGTATCGCAACGATCGCCCCGGGCTCGAATGGCTGATCGATATAAGGAAAAGGTTCCGAAAGGTCATCTGGCTCAATCCTGAGCCGCGAGCATGGTGGGATTCGGTTCCGTCCACCCGGATGATTCAAAAAGTGTTCCCGATGTATGAACTGACTCTTTCCGGCATGCGCTCCGGCGCCCGCGCGCTGATCAAGCAGTAGCTGTCGCTGGTTTGGATTGTTGGGAGTTCGGACGTGCTCCGGATGCGGACGGCATGCGGATTTCAAGGCAATACGGAGGCTCCCCTCGCCGTCCGGCGAGGGGAGCGCGGGTAAAAGCTACTTCAGCTGGCCGCAATCGGCGATCAGGATTTTGGCTTTGGGCGCGCCCGATTGAGTGCCGAAGCCCTCCATCTTCTTTACGACGTCCATTCCTTCCACAACCTTGCCGAAAACGACGTGCTTGCCGTCCAACCAGTCCGTCTTGATCGTACAGAGGAAAAACTGCGAACCGTTGGTGTTCGGGCCGGCGTTGGCCATGCTGAGGATTCCGGGCCCGGTGTGTTTAAGCTCAAAATTCTCATCGGCGAACTTCGCGCCGTAGATCGACTTGCCGCCGGTGCCGTTGTGATTGGTGAAGTCGCCTCCCTGGCACATGAAGTTCGGGATGATCCGGTGAAATGAAGAGCCCTTGAATCCAAAGCCCTTTTCCCCGGTGCACAGCGCGCGGAAATTCTCCGCTGTCTTTGGCACGACGTCCGATCGCAATTCAACCACAATGCGGCCGAGCGGCTTGCCGTCGGCGGTGATATCCAGGAAGCACCTGGGAAGCTTGGGGGTTTCGGCAGCGTTCATTATCGTTTCTCCGGAAGCAAGCACAGCAACTGATGACAGAATAAACTCACGACGAGATATCATATTCGACTCTCCAAAAATGCCTTTTTTTCAACTGCATTCCCTGGCATTGGATCAATCTACGCTCCGTGCGCCCCGGAGTCTAGTCGAATTTGCGATTCCGATGAAGCCGGGGCGGAGCCGCAGCCTCAAGGCTGCGCACCCCGTTTTGCAGGGCCGCCGTATTTCAGGCTGCGTTCGGCGCAATGCGGAAAATTGCGGTATAGCGGATTGTCTGCAGGCAGACTTCCTGGGCGAAAACCGCCAGATTCAACACGATAAAGTGATCGCCGTTGCGCTCATATTTCGCCTCAACCCGGCCGCGGGTCGTTACCGGCCCTTCTCTTTCAAGACAATGATAGTTCTGCACCCGGCTCGATACGTCGATCCAGGCGGGAATCGCGTAATTGGCGGCCAGAATATGGCTTGCCTGGCTTAAAATCCATCCCGGGTGCAAAGCTTTTTCATACAGGGCGTGGTGGTCTCGAACAAACTTCTGGCAATACTGCCAGTGTACATTCCAGGTGAATTCGGAGGAGATCGGGGTGAGGATTTCGCCCGGCTTCAGGGTTTCCAGCGCAAGCGGCCGGTAAAGCCTGGACCGGCCGGCGGGATAGTCCGCAAGGGCGGGCGCGGGCTCGGGCGGTTGCGTGGGCAGCTGCGCCGTCCCAATTCCGCAAATCGCGCCCTGGTTGTTGAATGCACGGCACTCTGCAGACACTTGTCCATCTTCGGCCATAGCGGAGATCGAGCCGACAACCCGGATTTCCTCCCCTTCATAGACCGGGCCGACAAAACGCATGTCGGCGGCGCCGCGCTGGAGCCAGGCTTTGCCCATGACCTCGATCAGCGGGCGGGACATGTAGGCGAACAGAAGTATGCCCGGCGTCAAGCCGCCGCGAAATCCGTAGCGCCGCGCATATTCATCCTCCTGGATCCTGTTGCCCGAAGCAGGATGGATGGACGCTCTCGCCCGGTATTCCGGCAATGGGGAGCCCGCGACGCAGGACATTGCTTCAACTCCAATTCAGGGCAAAGCGAATCGGAAACGACGGATAAAATACCATAAAATGGACCGTTGAAATTGGAAATTCGAATCCGCACTCCAGGAGACGGGATTATTGACGAAGGCCGGCGTCGCCGGACGATGCTTCCTTGCGAGCAAAACAAAGACTTGCGAGATAGCCGGCCGAAAAGGTGATGACGGCGCCGATCAGGACGTACCATGTAAAGGCTATTGCGCCTGAATGCCAGATCAGGAGCATGGATCCCAGTCCGGCCGCCATGCCGAGGATGGATCCGTTTTCATTCGCTTTTTTCGTCAGCACTCCCAGCAGAAACACCCCAAGCATGCTGCCATAGGTTATGGACGCGATGGTCAGCCCGACTTCAAGGACTGATTTTACATCGCGCGAAAGAATCGCAAGGCCCGTCAATACTATTCCCCAGCATACGGTGATCCATTTGGAGAGACGGAGCTGTTTCTCGGGCGCAATGTCTTTTTTCATGAAAGGCTTGTAAAAATCCATCATCGTCGTGGCCGCAAGGGAGTTCAGCGAACCGCTGAGAGTCGACATGGCGGCCGCCAGAATTGCCGCAATCATGGCGCCGCGGATCCCGTGCGGCAGGAATTCGGCGATAAAACTCGGGAAAATTTTGTCTCTGGCGGCCGGCGCAACCAGTTGCGGATTGTAATGGTAGAAGCAGTAAAGCATGATCCCGACCACCAGGAAAAGCGCGAATTGGAATAAAACGACGATTCCGCTGGAAAGCAGAGCCAATTTGCTGTCCCGCGCGTTTCTTGCGGCCAGCAGGCGCTGCACGATCAATTGATCGACTCCATGGCTCGCGGTATTCAAAAATGCTCCGCCGATTATCCCCCCCCAGAAGGTGTATGGGATTTTAAAATTGAGCGAAAAATCCCATAGCGCAAACTTTGGCCCGGCCGCCGTCAACACTCCGTCCCAACCGCCCGGAATGAAGCCCAGAATGACAAAAAATGCAACGAACGTGCAGGCAAGGTATATGAAGAGTTGAATCACGTCCGTCCAGATGACAGCGGTCATTCCGCCCTCAAAAGTGTAAATCAGGGTGAGAGCCGCGACGATCAGGATGGACCAGACGTCTCCAAAACCAAGGACGGTGCTGACCACGAGCGCGACGGCGACGACCCGAACTCCATCGGCCAGAGCTCTTGTCACGAGAAACATGCTTGCGGTCGCATGCTTGGCCCGAGACCCGAATCGTTTTTGCAGCAGCTCATACGCCGAGTACATCTCTCCCTTGAAGTATGCCGGTATCAGGAACAGAGAGATGAAAATCCGGCCTACGAGGTAGCCGAGAATCAATTGCATGAACGTGAGGTTGCCCGCAAAGGCGATTCCCGGCGTTCCAATGATCGTGAGGGTGCTGGTTTCAGTTGCGACGATGGACAGAGAAAGGGCCCATGCCGGCGTGGTTTTTCCGCCCAGAAAGTAAGTGCGAATGGATTGTTGCTTTTTGCGGAAATGGACCCCGAAAAGGGTTATTGCAGCCAGATAAACGCAAACGACCATCCAGTCGAGCCAATTGAATTGCACTGGAAAACGCTCCCTGAAATAGGACGACCATAGTAACCCAGCCGGCAGCTGAAAAGGAAGAACTCCCTGGATTGGATTTCATCCAATCCGCCGGCGAGCCGCACACTTTCGATTTACATAGAGACCGCAACTCCGACATCCGGGGAATCACTTTCCCAGCAGGATCGCCTGGTGGTTGAAATTTTCGGGATCCGCAGCCTCCAGGATGGCATCCAGCAGAGAAAAGCCGTAGCGAGCCAGGAAGGGATGAATGCCAAATTCGCGCTCCTGAAGATTCCCGTTCGGGCGGCAGCTGTTGAGCATCCAATCGATTTCCTCGACCAGGGATGCATTCCGGGTTGTTTCCATGCGAAGCAACCGGTTTTTCAGCAGTTGCACGTTGTGGGCTATTTTTTTCCCGGCAGTCTCAGCCGATTGAGCAAGCGGCGGTTCAAAAGCCTGCAACTCCGGTTGCAGATCGGCCATGCATCGTTCCAGATTCTTCTGCAAGTCCTCGACGTGGCCGAGGGCTTTTGAAAAGCCGGGCCCCCGAACGGCCAAGTCTATGAGGAGCTGCCTTTCTTTAAAACAGTCTTCGGCGGCGATTCCCAATCGATCCATTGTTTTTCCTATTTCAGGACCGATCAGGGTGAATCCGTTTCTGGGCCAAATGACGGGCATCGAAAGTCCTGTCAGGCGGTATATGGTTTCAATCTGGGCGAAATACGCCAATTCCGAGGATCCGGCGACATAGGCCGCCGTCGGAAACAACAAGTCCTGAACCAGGGGGCGAAGCAGCACGTTGGGGCTGAATTCTTCAGGCCGCTGAACCGCTCTTGCCAGCAACTCTTCCATGGAAAAGATATGGTCGCTTCCTTTCAATCCGAACCCTTCGCCGCGCATTTCCAGAGCTCGCCTGCGCCCGTCCGAGATCATAAAAAGGGTCGTGGAATTTTCCCGCAGTTTGACCTGCGCGTGAAATCCCGCAGATTCCAGTTCCTGATTGCGCAGTGCAAGAGCCGAACGGATGGTTTTCGCTTCCCGCAAAGCTTTCTGAAACATGGCGGAGCTCAGGCGCTTTGCCTCCGGATCCCGGGGATCGAAGAAAATCAATCCCGCGCCGTTGAATGTCCGGGACAGAAGCGCCGCGAACGCACGGGCGAAAGAAACGCCGGGTTTGTAGGCTTCCTGAACAGGGATCCGGACCTGCAGACTCCACACGGAATCGGGCAGATAGCCAAGATAATCCTCGACCGCGACTCGAACCGTTTCCTCAAAAGCGATGGATCCGATGGAGGCGGCCGATGGAATGCGATTTCCGAAAAGGATCTTCCGGTAGTCCCTCGCTAGCGGGCGGGCGCCATCGAGGACCGTTGAGCGGGAGACTTCCGCCAAGTCATGATCTTCCGTGTCCATCCAAAATATCGGGATTGCCCGAACGCCCCTTGCCTTCAGCCGCCCGGCGAGATTGACGGCAGTGGCCGCTTTATAGATTGTGTACAGCGGGCCGCCGAACAATCCGGCTTGCTGTCCGGTAAGGACGGCGACGCAGTCTCTCTCTTCAAGCTCGGCTATTTGCGACATGGCCGCTCGACCGGCCCCGAAGGACTCATTCTGCCGGCAAAGGAGGGACGCCAGCTCCTTTCTGGGAAATTCCGGATTCGCAATCCTGGACCGGGCGGTTTCGACAAGGCTGTTCATCGCCGGCGCAGCTTGATAGAAACGCAAGGCTGCGGGCGAATGGTCGAGATATCTCAAAAACAGCTCGGATTGATGCGGAAGGCGGCAAAAGGGAATGTCGGCGGTCTGTGCCATAATCGTTTTTCGTTCCTCTGCGATCTCAGACGGGATTTTGATAAAAAAAGGCGCCGCATCCCACGGAAAAGACGCCCGCCGTTCACGATGCCGACTGAAGACCTGTAAGATAAATAGATACGAGCCCTTGTTTCCCGGATCGGGTTCGCCACCGGGATAACGGATGATCCAAAAGTACGTTCCTCAGTTTCGAACCCCATCGGCCGCCCTGAGCCTGCGCCGCTTGAGCATCGTCAGAACGCAGAATCCCGCGGCGGCCGCCGCAATGTGCTTGAGGGTGTGGCCGCTGATCCCGACGACATCGAATATTTCGCGGTCCAAAGCTTCGAAAATTTTTGCCGCAAGGTACGCCGCCCCGCCCGAGACCAGCCAGCCGGAGTGGGTGTATCGCGACGGGAAAAGCATTATCATAAGACACAGGGCGGCGAGCGTGTAGAACTGCACAATGACGTAGATCCGCAGGTCTCCCTCCCCGTTGAGTTCGCTGATGCGCCAGTAAAGAATGCTGAAGACTCCGACGGCAAGCATGGGCCAGAGCCATAAACGGCCGGCCCTGGCGCTTATGCGGTCGCTTATCGCGCCTGCAAAAATTCCGATGAATGCGACAGCCATAGGCAGCCGATCCCAGAAGAGCGTGTTGTTGTCGGGCGCCCGGTGATAATATGCCGACCCAAAACCGACGAGCGCCAAACCAAGAAAAAAAGCGATGTAGGGCCGGCGCTCATACGGCATCTGGAACGCCGCTGTTTGCCTCCACGGAACAGTCCGGATCAAGCCCAAAACGCCGGCAATGACAAAAGGGATGTTGGAAATTATGTCCGAAAAATTGGGGATCCCGAGCATAGAGCGTCTGTCGACAAACGAGTGGTAGCCGGGATCCTGGGGAATTCGGGAGAGCGAGAAAGCGGCAATCAGAGCCGCAAGAGTGAATAGCAGAAAAATATGCATGCGCCATCGAATCCGCATATCGCTATTATAATGCCTCCAACGCATTGTTCGATGGGCCATGTTATTTTCCACCGGAAATCGATTAGAATTGAACGAGTAAACGCAGGCAGTTTGATTCGAGGTGATTACATGCGCAACTTGATTGTGTTGCTTTTATTGTCCGTCGGCCCCTGTTTCGCTCAAGACCGCCCGGAGTGGGACAATCCGTCCATCCTCAAGGTCGGCGTCGAACGACCCCGCGCAACGATGATGGTCTACCCAACGGCATTGCAGGCCAAGAACGGCCAGGCGTCGCTATCGCCCTGGTACAAGTCCCTCAACGGCCCCTGGAAGTTTCACGGATCTCTGCGTCCGGCGGACAGGCCGCTTGAATTCTATCGGGAAGATTTCAGCGTTTCCTCCTGGCGCACGATCCCGGTTCCGTCCAGCTGGCAACTGCACGGTTTTGACATCCCGATCTATAGCAACATCGTTTATCCGTGGCCTCAGGATGCGAAGGCCGCGCCGAACGTGCCCAAGGATTTAAATCCCGTCGGCTCCTACCGGAGAACGTTCACGATTCCTGAAAACTGGGAAGGCCGGACCGTCTATCTGCATTTCGCGGGAGTGGATTCCGCATTCTACTGCTGGGTGAACGGAGTGAAAGCCGGCTATAACGAAGACAGCCGCACGCCGGCCGAATTCGACATCACGAAACTCCTGAAGCCGGGGGTCAACATCCTTGCCGTCGAGGTCTACCGGTTCGGCGACGGCGCGTTTCTCGAAGACCAGGATATGTGGCGAATGAGCGGCATATATCGCGATGTGTATTTATGGTCGGTCGCCGACCGGCACGTCCGCGACTTTGAAGTGAAAACCGATCTGGACGGCGAATACAGCAACGCCGAGCTGAAAGTGAAGGCCGAAATAACATCGCCGAAAAACTGCAGTCTTGTCGCCGAATTGTTTGACGCGGCGGGCAAGGAGATAGGGAAGGCGGAAGCAGCCTGCGCGGAGAATGTCGAAGCGTCGATCCAAGCGCCCGCTGTCCGTAAATGGTCTGCGGAATCTCCCTATCTTTACAAGCTGCTGATAACGCTGAAGGATTCCGGCGGCGCCGTCATCGAAACGATCCCGCAAAATGTCGGTTTTCGTAAAGTGGAAATCAAAAGCGGCCGATTTCTCGTCAATGGGAAGGCTGTTCTGATCAAAGGAGTCAATCGCCACGAGCATTCCGAAATAAACGGGAAGACCGTGGATCGCGCCTCGATGGTCCGGGACATCGAATTAATGAAGCAGTTTAATGTCAATGCCGTGCGAACGTCTCACTACCCTAATCAACCGCTTTGGTACGATCTATGCGACCTCTATGGCCTTTACGTCATGGATGAGGCTAATATTGAAATTCACCATTACGGCAACGACCCCCGGAACCGGCTGACAAACAGCCCTGAATGGAGCGCGACGTTCCTGGATCGGGTAGAGCGCATGGTCGAACGCGACAAGAACCACCCGTCGATTGTCTTTTGGTCCATGGGCAATGAAGCGGGCGACGGCCTCAACGCCAGGCTGTCCTATGAGTGGGCGAAGCGGCGCGACCCTTCAAGGCCTTTCCATTATGAGGGCTCCGCCGCATGGGGCGGTCCGAATTCGGATATCAACTCATTCATGTACCCACATCCGGATCGCATCAAGCAGTCCGCGGCCAAGAGTCCGGACAAGCCTTTGATTCTTTGCGAGTATTCGCATGCCATGGGCAACTCCAATGGGGGGCTGAAGGAATATTGGGACATCTTTTATTCGGGAACGAATGCGCAAGGCGCGTTTGTTTGGGATTGGGTGGACCAGGGCATTCGAATCCCTGTCCCCGGCGAGTATGCGAAGAACGGTTCCAATCAATATTTTTATGCGTATGGAGGATGGTGGGAGGACAAGACGGGCGTTCGCAATGACAATAACTTCAACAACAACGGATTGGCAAGCGCCAACCGCATCCCCCACCCGGGACTGTGGGCTATAAAATACGTCTATCGCAATCTGCACGCTTCAGCCGTCGATCTCGATTCCGGCAAAGTCAAAATTAAAAACTGGTGGTTTTTTACCAACGCCCGGGATTCCGCGACGGGCGTCTGGACTGTAAAGGCCAATGGCGCCACGATCGCCTCGGGCGGCTTCCCGGATCTCGACATCCCGCCCGGCGCCGAGAAGGAGTACGCGCTGCCGTTGCCGAAGATAAATCCCAAGCCGGGAGTCGAGTATTGGCTGAACCTCAGCTTTGTTCTGAAGGCGGACATGCCGTGGGCCAAAAAAGGGCACGAAATAGCCTGGGATCAATTCAAGATTCCGACGCAGGCGGCTGCGCCGGCCGCGGATTTTTCCAAATCTCCGCTATTGACCGTCGCCGAGGACGCCGCCGCAGCCGAATTCAAAAGCGAGAAATTTTCGCTTCGATTCAGCAAAAAAGACGGACTCATCGTTTCGTATGCTTACAAAGGGACTGCTTTGCTGGAGCGCGGCCCAAGGCCGGATTTCTGGCGGGCGTCAACCGACAACGACACAGGCGCGTGGAAATCGATGCGCGGATCCGCTGAAAAAAATCCCGCTCTTAATTTCCGCCTTTGGCGCGACGCCGGCCCTTCGTGGGAAGTCCAAAGCGTGGCAATATCCAGGGTGAACGAGCGCGCCGCGAAAGTCGAGGTGAAAGCCGCGCTTCCCGAAATCGGGGCTTCCATTGCCATGACTTATTTGATTTTCGGCGGCGGCGACGTGATCGTGGAGACAAAATACCAACCGGGAAACGAACCGCGCGCGATGATGCCCCGGTTCGGCAATGAGCTTGTCGTTTCGCCCGGCCTGGAAAATATCGTCTGGCATGGAAGGGGGCCTGCTGAAACCTATATCGACCGCCAGTTTGAACGTGTGGACGTCTACAGTTCCACCGTGTCCAAAGAATGGGTCGAATACTCTCGGCCGCAGGAAAACGGCAACAAAACCGACGTCCGGTGGGCGGCCCTCACAAACGCCCAGGGAGTAGGGCTGCTGGCCGTCGGATCGCCGACGCTCGAAGTCAGCGCAAGGCATTTCACAAAGGATGATCTTGAGCGCGCAGGCTACACCTTCCAGATGCAGCCGCATCCGCAGATATTTTTAAATTTGGATTGGAAACAGATGGGCATTGGCGGAATAGACAGCTGGAGTTCCAACGCGCTCCCTATGCAGCCGTATCGGATCCCTTCGGACCGCGTCTATGCCTATCGCTATCGCTTAACCCCGATTGAAGGGGATTATAGCTCAAAGGCAAACGAGAGTTTTTGAGCTGAAGTTAGAATGAGATTGCCATGAAACGAATTCCTTTCGCTCTGTTCGGGATAGGCCTGCTGGTTTCAATCCTCGCGGCTCAAAAGAAGGCGGACCTTCAGCCGGCAGGCCTGAATGCCGGAACCTACAGGTACGCGGTGAGTTTTAAAATGCGCGAGATTCCCATGCTTCTCAACATGGCCGTCGTCATCAAGGAGACTGCAGGCGAGTGGACCGTGGCCGAAACGACTACGGCGGAGCTTGCCGGGGAGATTTCGGATGTGGGCGTTTACGATAAAAAATCCCTGATGCTGCTCGCTCGCAGTTTCAGACAGGGGCCGGCTTTGATCGATCTGGCTTATAAACAAAACAGAATCAAGGGGCAGACGGTGGTCGACGGACGGTCCATGCCTTTCGATGTCGAAGTGGGAGGACCGCTGTTCGGGGACGGTCCGGCTTTTATTTTTTCCATCGGCATTCTTCCACTGGAAAAAGGCTACTCCAACTCCTTTCGAAGCTTTGACATGAAAACGCATAAAGCCGATCGGGTCCATCTGATGGTGGCCGAGCTGGAAAATGTCACGGTCCCGGCCGGATCTTTCGATTCTTATCGCGTGGAAATTTCTTCCGCAAACAGCAGGGCGGACGACTATACGGTATGGGTTGCAAAAAGCTCGCGAAAACCGGTCAAGATGATTGCCGATCTTCCGGAAATGAGCGGCGCCAAGTTGACCGCCGAACTGCAGTAGCGTTTCCCCGGCGGACTAGGAACCGATTGCAGACACCAGCCGCTTTAAATCCGCCGCCCTGTCTTTGGAACAGACCAGTATTTTTCCATACGCCTCTACAATAACCAGATCCGATACGCCGAATGCAGCGATCGTTTCCGACTGCGAGTAAATGATGCAGTCCTTCGATTCCAGCGCGATATGCCGTCCTTGCGCCACGTTGCCGGAACTATCCGCCTCAAGAGCGCGCCCCAACGCAGCCCAGCTGCCGATGTCGTCCCAGCCGAATTGAGCGGGAATCAGGCGCAACCCCGTCGTCTTCTCCATAATTCCAAAATCGATGGAAATTCTCTGCAGCGTGGAAAAGACGCCGGCAATTTCAGCGTCTGAGCCGCTTTTGGAAAGCAGCGGCTTCATAAGGCAAAGCTTGCCGTATGTTTCCGGCATGAGTTTTTCGAATAAAGAAAGCAGCGTCTGGTTTTTGAAAAGAAAAATTCCGCTGTTCCAGAAGTAATTTCCTGAAGCCAGATATTGCGCGGCGGTCGGAGCGTCGGGTTTTTCGATGAAACGGACAACGGGCCATGCATCGGTTTCGTCGGCCGGCTTCTCGGCCAGGATGTACCCGTATCCCGTTTCCGCCCGCTCAGGTTTGATTCCGAAAATCACGCCCGTGGCGCCCTCGAGGTTCTCAATCCCGGTCTGGATGGTTTGCCGAAAAGCGCCGGCGTCGGCGACGAAGTGATCCGCCGGCAATGCGAGCATGGCGCCCGCCGGATCCCTCTTCTCGATGTGCAGAGCGCAAAAGGCAAGGCATGCAGAGGTATCCCGCCCCACGGGCTCGACGATGAAATTATCGGCCGGCAGCTGCGGCAGCTGCTTTCGGGCCACATCGAGATGGGATGTTCCGATGGATATCAAAATCCGGTCCGGGGGAACGATCGGCCGGATTCTCTCGACCGTTTCTTGAATGAGCGATCTTGAGCCGGTCAGCGGTATGAAGGGTTTGGGGAGGCTGGATGTGCTCAACGGCCAGAATCTCTCGCCGCGCCCGCCCGCCATGATTACTGCATACAATGCTGTCATTTTTTCACCTTTATTCGGCTTTAGGATTGGCAATTCTAATCAGGAAAGGCATAATTTCCTATAGAAAAGATAAAAGAGGGAGCTTTGGAGGCTCTCCGATGATTTTATCGTGCGCCGCACCGAATCGGCGGAACGAATGAACTTTATGCTTGTTCCGCGCGTCGCATTCTTATGTGCCGTGATTCATTCCATAACGGAGAAGAACGAGGATCCCTGGAGGAAAGGGAATGAAAAAGACCGTGTTGACAGCTTTAATTGCTTTAATGGCCCCTACTTTGGCGGCGTTCGCCCAGGAACAACCCAAGTATGAATTCTTCGGAGGATTCTCCTTCGTTCGCCAGGGAGGCGGCAATGGGATAGGGTGGAATGTGGCGGGCTCGAAAACCCTGAATCACTATCTCGGCATTGCAGTCGATGCATCGGTTGCAAGCCCGTCCCCGTCCGAAAGCTATAACGGCTATCGTTACGACTTCGACAATCGACAATACATTTTTCTTGCCGGCCCCCAGGTGACTAGCCGGGATCCGAGCAGCAGGGTGTCTCCTTTTCTGCATCTGCTGTTTGGAGGGGCGCATTATTCAACCGATTACAGGATCACTCAGAGCGGAGTTCTTGCGGGGTCCGGCTCTTACGATGGCAACGCGTTCGCAATGACGCTCGGCGGAGGCATCGATTACAGGATCAAGGGGGCTTTCGGCGTCCGCCTGTTTCAGATCAACTATATGGGCGTGCGATCCTCGGGAGTCTGGACAAAAGGCTGGCGATTCTCTTTCGGCCCGGTATTTCAGCTCGGGAAACAAGCGGATTAGAGTTCCTTCCGCCGAATTCCCTCCGGCGCAGCGTTCCGGGACGCTCAACCTTGGATCCCCTTGGGGAAACGTCGAGCGTCCCGATTGCCGCAAAATGCGATTCGTCCTCCCGCAAGCCGGCGGATGCAAAAGTGCAGGCCCTTAGGGCCCGCGATTTCACTGATCTTCATCTTCGGCGTCGACGCTCCCCTTCATTTTTTCCGCTGCCTTGTCGGCCGGCGGCGTGAATGTCGACTGTTGCTTCATGCTCAGCGATGAAGCCCCGGCTTTCATGGCGCAATTTCCCGCCTCCGCCATCGGGCTAGAATTCTGCGAATCGAAGGGCGCCAAATCCGCGGCGTATTTATTTCGCATTTTATCGTTGCCCTGCCGCTCAAGAAACTCTATGTTTTCCTCTCGCATTGATTTCATAAGGGAGAAATTTATGGCTGGCATCTTCGGTTCGGTTTCCAGGAAGGGCAACTGCGCGCAATCTCTTTATTACGGCATCGATTATCACTGCCATTTAGGGACAGATTACGCCGGGATGGCGATTTTCGGGGACAAGGGCATCGAACGGAAGATCCACGACATTCGAGGGGAAAATTTCAGACCTAAATTCCAGCCGGCTTTGGAGAAAATGAAAGGACGGTACGGCATTGGCGTCATCGGCTACGACATTCAGCCGGTAGTTTTTTCTTCGCGTCACGGCATTTTCTCCATAGTCATGAACGGCAATGTCGTCAATCTTGACGAGATTGCATCGGAGCTGCAGAGCCAGGGATCCAATTTCGCCGAGATCCAGCCCGATTCCAGCATCAGCCCGGCTGAGATTGTGGCCGAACTTATCAGCAGGGCGAAAGACCTCGAGTCCGGGATAAAATCCGTCTTTGACCGCATCCAGGGAGCGGTATCGCTCCTGCTGATGACCCGCGACGGGATTTATGCCGCCCGCGACCGCAGGGGCCACTCCTCCCTTGTGGTTGGAGAGAGCGAGGAAGGCTATGCCATTACCACCGAAACCACGGCGTTTCCCAATCTCGGATTCTCCGCTGTCGCGGAACTCGCGCCGGGAGAGATCGTCAAGGTAACGGAAAGAGGCGTTGAAAAGAGGTTCAAAGGGGATCCGGATGCAAGCCGTCCGTGCGCATTCTTATGGATATATACAAGCTTCCCGGCCACGTCCATCGAAGGGATCAATGTGGAAAAAGCCAGATATCGAAGCGGCGCGCTTCTGGCCAGGCGCGATCAGGCGGCGGGCTTTGTCGCGGACATAGTCGCCGGCGTGCCGGACAGCGGCGTGGGCCACGCCATCGGCTACGCCAATCAATCCGGAATGCCCTATGCCCGGCCGGTAGTCAAATACACCCCTTCCTGGCCTCGAAGCTATATGCCTTCCGAACAGTCGACGCGAGATTTGATCGCCAACATGAAACTCATCGCGATTCCCGAACTCATTCGAGGGCAGCGGATTGTTATTTGCGACGACTCCATCGTGCGCGGCACTCAGCTCAGGAAAATGATAAAAGAAAAGATGACGGTCAATGGCGCCAAAGAAGTTCATTTGAGGATCGCATGCCCTCCGCTTATGTTTCCCTGCCTTTACAATCAGTCGACAAGGTCGACCAAAGAACTCGCCGCCCGCAGAGCGATCCGCAACCTCGAAGGCAGGGAAATCCAGGATATTTCCGAGTATCTCGATCAAAGCTCTCCCAAGTACGGGGAAATGGTCGAAGCAATCACCCGCGAGCTGGGAGCGAGTTCGCTGATGTATCAGAGATTGGAGGATATGGCCGCCGCCATAGACCGTCCGGTCGACAAGATCTGCACCTACTGCTGGACGGGAAAGACTTCATAAGAAATCCGCGAAGCGATAGCAGAATCTCAATGCTGTAAATGCAGCGGTTGTTTTTTGCAGCCAGGACAGTTGAGCTCCCGAAGGATGCGTGTGGGTTAAAAACGGGCTGATCAGCAGATAAGAATCGGCGAGCCGGCTGTGAAGCTCCATGCTTTCCCGGGCGGGTATCAGATCGTCATAAGCTCCATGAATTAAGAAAACCGGACAATGCAATTCCTGCAGCGCAGGTTCCGGATCCAGCCGCCGGTAAAGCCGCGGCGCCAGGTGTCGTTCAATCGCCTTGGCAAGCGCGGCGTCGGCCGGACTTTTCTTGCCGGCCGCGAGTTTGTACCAGCGCTCTCCTTCCGGGGTCAATCCTTCCATCGGCGGCAATTTTTTCACCAGCAGCAAAGCATGAAGGGCTTCTTTTAGAATAGCGCGATCCCGGAAGGCAGGAAGCATGTCGAGAGCCGAAAGCATAATGACCCATCGCGCGTAAAACTTTGTCGGATAGTACTGGAATTTTTCGACTCCCGGTTCGGTTGTGAACCATTGTTCCGTGCAGCGGGCGAGATTGTGATACGCTCCAATAGCTGCGACAAAGCCGATTTTGTCCCGAACGCCGGGATTGGCGGCCGCAATCAATGCAAGAGTGCCGGAATACGAGATGCCAGCCAGGCCGGTCTCTCGATTCTTATTCGCTCCGTCCAGTATCTCTGCTTCTCTGCGCCAGAGCAGCAATTGATCGATCGGATCCGCCGAAATCCGGAAATTCCGGAATTCCTCAATGTCGGGAGTGACGACCAGGAGCCCTTGGTGCGCAAGAAAACGCGACAGGGCGATCAGCTTGGGGTGATAGCAGCCGAGTTCACTGATTCCGGGCGCCAGGATCAAGGCTTTGTCAGGCTCGGTCCCGGCCGGCCGGTAAACCAAAGCGGAATACTCCCGATCCCCTACGCGGCGGCTGATCTTCGATTCTTTAACATCCGAATAATTGTTATTGACGCCTGACGCCATTTTCTGAAGAGTCGACGCCAGCCGGATCGAGCCGATCATTTTGACAAGAGGATTCCAAAGGAAAATCAGAGCGAGAAGCAACCCCGCGACAATTCCCGTTTTCCGCGTGTTGGAGATGGAAGCCATGATAAAACCCAATTTTGAAAGGGCATTATAGCGCGGCAAGCGGATGGAGAAGCTTTTTTTTAACAGTTGTCAACGCCTCCGTTTCGAAACCTTTCGCCTGTTTGGAACGTATCTAACTCATCGCTCTTTTTGTGCTCAATTGGAGGATCAGCAATGCCGCAAAACAATAGCCAGCCGTGGACATGGAAACCGCCGGAATCCAGCGAAAGCATCAAGTCAAACACAAGCCGTCATGACGCTTACGACCGGGTAAGCGGCCGGGGGGCATTCACCCGGGACATCGAGCTTCCGGGAATGTTGTACGCAAAGACCCTTACTTCGCCATACGCTCATGCCAAGATACTCGGCATGGATACGAGCAAAGCGGAAGCGCTTGTAGGAGTCAGAGACATACTCAAATTTGACGACCCTGACATAGCAAAGGACGGAGGTTCCGGAACGGACAATAATGCCGCCTACAGCATTCTGACGCTTCCCGCAACGGCCGATTTTTACCAACACCCGATGGGGGTTGCAGTGGTTGCCGATTGTGAAGAGATTTGCGACCGGGCGCTCCGGTTGATAGACGTCCAATGGGAAGAGCGGCCTTTTGTTCTGGATATGGAAGATGCGGCGAAACCGGACGCTCCTAAAATCATGGGGGAAGTCAGACGCATGGGATTCGGCTTCAGATCCGGCGGATCCGGCGGATCCGCCGGCGGCCCCAACATTATTGTTTCGGAAGATAGAGAGATCGGGGACGTCGGAAAAGGTTTTGCGGAAGCGGATAAGACGATCGAATACACGATCAAGAGGGCGATGAATTCACCTGCCGGCGTCGAGGCTATGGCTTGTGTGGCCCAATGGAGAGGCGATTGCCTTGACCTTTGGGTGCACCATCAGGCTAATCCGCAGAACAATCTCGCTGCCCGTTCCATGGGAGGCCCGATGGGAATGTTCGGCGGTTTTGGCGGAAACAGCTCTTCATCCCAGGGTTTTACGCACAGCTCCAAAATAACAATAAATTTCCCCTATCAGGGGTCATGGTTTGGCGGGCTGTCCTGGCTGGCCTATTCCGATTTGTTCATACGGCTCGCTGTAGTGTTGGCCAAAAGGGCCAAGGGAGCCCCGGTTAAGCTTTTATATGATGAAAGCAGTTTTTATTGCGGCGGCGATGAAGCCGGCACGTATACCTGCAAGGTCGGCGCCCGGCGGGATGGAACCGTCACCGCCTACCACTGGCACATGCTGGGCGCCAGAAATCCCGCCACTGATAAAACTTATGAATGCACGAAAATACCCAATATCCGCGGCAGCCAGGTGTGGCCGTTTACCAATCGGGGCTTCCAGGCGTGTTTCCGGCATGGCGCCGCTTCCTGCGTGCCTCATAACGTCATGTTCGATCTTGTAGCGGCGGAATTCGGGCTTGATCCCACCGAAGTGGCATTGAAAAACGACGGCAGCCAGGGTCGCGACTGGGAATGGGTCACCCGGTACCAGAAAGAGAATGGGTTTCCTCAAAGGCACAGCCTGAAAGAAGTGATCGAGCGGGGCAAAAAAGCCATCGATTGGGACAGCAAATGGCACGCTCCCGGCGCAAGGAAGCTGCCCAATGGAAGAATGCACGGGATGGGTTTCACATCCGTCAACGAGTGGAGCTACGGCGGGATGTCGTTCCCTTCTTACGGGTGTCTGATGCTCCGGGACGGCAAAGTCACGATTGTCGGATTGAGATGCGACATGGGGATTGACACCGAATCCTCCTATCGCCATTGTGTTGCGGCGGAAATCGGACTCAAATACGAAGATGTTCTGATCCAGGAACAGAAGTCCGACAACGGCGCCTACAGCCTGGCCCAACCGGCTTCCTCGGCGGCAACCATCGGTGGGATTCCCCAACTGGTCGCCGCCGCCAGAGAAATGAAACGACAAATCCTGGAGCGCGCTTCGGGATCCATGTTTGCGTCCATGGGCATGGGTGGATTCATGGGAATGCCTATGAACATGGGCGGCATGCAAGGCGCTTCTTCCAGAAAGCCCGAGGATTATGAAATCAAAGACAGCTATGTTTTTGAAAAAGCGAATCCCGACAGGAAGAGGTCCCTGGCGGAAATAGCCGGCGGCGGAGGATTCATGGGCGGCTCATCGATGATCGCCCATCCTGAAGCCAATTCCGGGCCGATGATGACGGGAATGATGGGGCAAGGCATGTACGTCATGCCCCGGCAGGCTCATTTCATTGAAACGGAAGTGGATGTGGAAACGGGCATGGTTTACGTCGTCAATGTGGTCTGCGTCAACGACATCGGCTACCTCTTCAACCGGCGGGGAGCCGAAGCGCAGCAATACGGAGGCGCGGTCATGGGGATTGGGAAAAGCGCCACCGAGGAAAAGATATACTGTCCGAAAACCGGGGTCGGCCTGAACCTCGACCACATCAATTATCACATCGGAACCATGAACGACTACCCGGTCGTTCAGTGTTACTTGAACGAGAGCCGCCTTGGCTACGGCCCTTATGGCGCCTGCGGCATCGGGGAAAATATCGGCGCCAGCCTTGCAGCCATTACGTCTTCCGCGATATACAATGCCACGGGGAAGTGGATTCTCGAATATCCTATAACTCCCGACAAAGTCCTCAAAGCTTTGGGGAAAATATAGCGAAGCTGCGCAAGACGAATTGAAACATTCCCCCTGGGTCAGGGATCAGGATACTATATAGGCGGCGTTTATCATTCCAGGGGGAGTCGAATGCTGAGTTTGGTGGAACTGCGCCGCGCCGCCCGCCTGCTTGACGGGTATTTGACCGGATCGACGCTGAGGCGAGTCAAACAGCCGGAGGAAGAGCATGCGGTGGTTCTGGCCTTCGAAGGGAAATTGCAGGTCTTGATTTCCTGCAACCCGGAATTGGCCAGAATCAGTCTGACGGACTCCGCGGATTCGAATCGGCCCCCTTCATCCTTTTGTGAATACCTCCGCGCGCATCTGACCGGAAGGGCTCTCTCCGGGATTGAAACCTCCACGGAGGACCGGCAGATCCGCCTGCAATTCAAAGATCATTCCGGCGGTTTCACCCTGATCCTTTCCATCCTGTCCGCGCGCAGCAACCTTTACCTGCTTGATTGCGAAGGCAATCTGGCGCACTCTCTGCGATCTTTCGAGGATACCCGCCGCGAACTGAAGCTCGGAGCGCCCTGGATCCCTCCCGGCGGCGTCCTGAAGTCCGAAGGTTCGGATCGATGGGAGGATGCGGCGGACGAAGGTTACTTTGAAGCGATTGAAAAAACGTACCGCCGGATCAGGATAGAGCTCTCGGCAGAGCGTTTGGCCCGTACAATAGACGCAGCCGTCAAGAAGGAAAAGAGTTTCCTGGATCGCAAATATTTAAACCTCCGGGAAGACCTGGGGAATGCGGAGAAAGCGGAAGACTACAGGATAAAAGGAGAGCTGCTCAAAAACATTTTGCATGCCGTGAAACACGGCGATGAGGTCGCCAGGGCGATCGATTATTCGACGGGGCGGACTCTTGACATTCCACTGGATCCGAAACTATCGCCCGCCGCCAACCTGGAGTCTTACTTTGCCCGATACCAGAAGGACCATAGGGGCGAAGCCATGATACGGCAGCAACTGCAATCCCTGGAAATCGCCAGGACTGAGCTGCAGGAATTCGAATGGCGATTGCGAGAGGCGTTCCAGGGCGATCTTCCAAACCTGGACGAGCTGAACAAACTGGCTGCACAGCCGAAAATCCGGCGGCTGATTCATCGACATTCTCCAAAAAGAAAAATTCAAACGCCGCCGGCAAGGGCGGCCGCCAAAAAGAATGTCCCCTCGCGTCTGTCGCCAAAACGATATAGGACCCAGGACGGCCTGGAAATATGGGTTGGAAAAAGCGATGAGGGGAATGATTTCCTGACGACGCGCCTGGCTCGCGGAAACGATTTATTTTTTCACCTTGAAGGGTATCCGGGCAGCCATGTGATTTTGAGAACGGAGGGCCGGCCGGACCCTCCCGCCGCCGCCCTGCTTGACGCCTGCGAACTTGCGGTTCATTTTTCAAAAATGAAAAACGCAGGCAGCGCCGACGTTCATGTGGCGCCGGTGAAGGATGTGAAAAAGCCCAAAGGCGCCAAGCCCGGCCTCGTTTACGTCAGGAAAGGCAAAACGATCCGGTTGAGGCGCGATCCCAAACGTCTGGAAAGCATCCTGGCGGGCCGAAGCGACGATTGACGGTCCGCAGGGCGGATTCCATCGGATTCAACATCAGAGAGGGCATGCATGGACTTCGACGAGCTGAAAGCAAAATTGGACGAATATATTCATGAGCATTCCGTTACGAAATTTGAAGCAGAAGATGTGGTCGAACTGATCGCCGAAGGCGAACCCATCGATTGGATCGTCGATCAAATGAAAGGCGACGCCCCGATCGACGTCGACGCGCTCGTTTCCTTATTGACGGAAATGAAAGCCCAAATCAGACCCGATCAGGCGGCGGAGGAAAAAGCGCCGGCGGCGCCTGCGATGGAATCCGGCCCGCCTCCTGCCGATGTTTCTCGACTGGACCTGTCGCAAATCGGCGGCATGCTGCCGGAAGGCATCGAGATGCCTTCCGGTCTGGATGCGAAGGGAATCAAGAGCTTGATCGAATCGCCTCAGGGCAAAATCATGGCGGACTTCCTTGCTTTCTGCCAGGAAAAAGGCCTCGACTTGAGCGCCGGAAGCCTGAAGGATCCGCGAGTGGAGCGATTGCGGAATGAATGGATGTCGACTCCCCGCGACGCTTGCGACGGCAAAACGCCGGCGGAAATGCTTTCGCAAGCGCAGGGGAAGGTGGAAACCTTTCGCCGGGAGGCGCCGCGCGTCGGCAGAAATGATCCATGTCCCTGCGGCAGCGGAAAGAAATTCAAAAAGTGTTGCGGCCGGACTTAGGGCCTGAGCAAAAATAGCCTCCCATTTTGTTGCGAAAAAATGACATCGATAGCTGCAATTCTGAGAGCCAGCAGCCCTGCGGGGCGCGGCGCCGCAGGGGCATCCCCTGGCTGGCGCTCTTCGATGATGTCCCGCATCAGTCCTGTCGCGCCGTCCAGAACGCGGCCCATTGTACTTTCACCACGGGCTGCCAAGCTCCCGCCACCTTGCAGCCGCGGCGCCGTCAGTTTTCCCTGGACTTCCTGGCCTCGAACAGCTGGCACTCCATCCCGGAACTTTCGTAGACGACCGCCGCCGGATTCCGGCGGGATTTAAAACCGTGGGCCCGGCAGCCGTAGGGCTGAGATGGTTCCCAGGTGATCTGATAATAGCGGCATTGAATGCAGGCGACTGTTTTTTTGGGGCCGTCCATGGTCCAGGAATTTCGGGGCCCGGCTGCGGAAGGCATTCGCACCGGGAAAATGGTAACTATTTTTATCGTTCTGATCCCGTACGCTTCATCCGCGACAAAGCGAACCCGTCCTTAACGGGAAAGTTTCTAACTTGCTTCTTCTGCGGACGACGCTATCGTTTCGGCCGGCTCTTTAGGCGCTTTGCCGAACAAACGGGGAATCTTCAGCCTTGCGTCGTCAAACAGCGAATAGACCACCGGGGTGACCAGCAGCGTCAACAGGAGACAGATCGCCTGGCCGCCGATGATGGTGACGGCCATGGAAGCTCGGGAGCCGGATCCGGAGCCGCGGCCGAAGGCGATCGGCAACATGCCCGCAACGATGGCGATCGTCGTCATCAGAATCGGCCGAAGGCGGACATGGTTGGCCTGCACGATCGCTTGATCCCTCTCCATCCCCTGGGCGATGAGCGTGTTCGTGTAATCCACCTGAAGGATCGAGTTTTTCTTGACAATCCCGAACAGCATCATCAATCCAATGGCGCTGTATACATTGAGAGTCATGCCGAAGGCCATCAGCACAAACAGTCCGCACGGCAGGCTCAACGGGATGGCCGTCATGATGGTGAGAGGGTGGATGAAACTGTTGAATTGGGAAGCCAGCACCATGTAAATGAATATGATCGCGAGGATCACGGCCATCTGAAAATCGCCGGAAGCCTGACTCAACATTCGGGCGCCGAAACCGAAAACAGCGGAATAGCCGGGCTTGAAATGTATCTCGTCCACTTTCTTCTGGACTTCATCAATTGCAGTCTGGAGCGGGATCCCGTCGAGATTGCCGTTTAGAGAAACCTGCCGCTGCCTGTTGTAGCGATCGATCGTCGCCGGGCCGGGCTCGAGTTCAAGGCTGGCGACGTCGTTCACCTGCACGGGCCTGCCTCCGGCCCCGGGCACCAGAAGCTCCCCCATTTTGGCCGGATCGTTTCGGAACTGCTCGTCCAGCCTCAGTTTGACGGAGAACTGGTCGTCCCCTTCCTTGAATTTGGACACCTCGTTTCCGCCGACCAGAAGGCGCAGACTGGAAGCCAGGGTGTCGATCGGGACTCCCAGATCCGCCGCTCGGGTCCGATGGATGCGAACCCGCAATTCCGGCGCCGTCGCTTCAAAGTTCGTATCCGCGTCGGCTATCCCGGGAATCGTGCGCACCTTCGCCAGCAGATCAATGACATAAGTCTGGAGCTGCTCGATGTCGGGCCCCTGAATCAGCAGCTGCACGCGGTTCATGCCTCCGCCGCCTCGACCTCCGGAACTTGAACCGGACAAATCCGTGCCGCCCGAGACGCTGATCCGCGCTCCCTGGAACTGTCGCAGCTTATTGCGGGTGATTCGAATGAGCTCCTGTTGGGAAATGCTGCGCTGCTCGAGAGGAGTAAGGCCGATGTAGAAATTGATGCTGGCCGGATTCACGGTTGTAAAAACCGTCTGCACCTCCGGGATGTCGTTTTGGAGAACCGCCTCCACCTGCCGGGCATACTCGTCGGTGCGGTAGAAGTTATTGCCCTGCGGGAGACGTATGTTGACGCTGAATTCGCTCTGGTCGTCGTCAGGGACGAGCTCTTTCCCGATATGGTTGAAAAGGAAATACGACGACAGAACCACGGCCATGCCGATGGTTACGATAATGAGGCGGTGGCCGAGGCTCCACCGGAGCATTTTGCCGTAGACTCGATCGATCGAGGCGTAAAAACCATGCTCCTTCGAAGCTTTGTGCAGCGCGCCCGTCGGTTTCAGCCATGAACCGCAGAGAGCCGGAGTCAATGTGAACGAAATGAACATCGAAAGGAGGAATGCGGCGGCCGATACGATGCCGAAACTGTAAAAATACCGTCCGATCTGCCCCGTCATGAAGGCGACGGGAAGGAAAATGACGACCAGGGAAAGCGTGGTCGCCATCACGGCAAGCCCGATTTCATTGGTTGCTTTGGATGCAGCCAGTTTGGGCGCAGCTTTTTTCTCTTCAACATACCGGAAAATATTTTCCAGCACCACGATCGCGTCGTCGATGACGATTCCCGTCGCCAGCGAGAGCGCCAGCATCGTCATGTTGTTCAGAGTGAAGTCGAACGCTTTCATTACGGTGAACGTGCCGACAATCGAAATTGGAATCGCGACTGCGGAAATGATTGTGGACCGGAAATTCCTCATGAACAGCAGCACGACCATGCTCGCGAGAAAACCTCCCAGAACCAGGTGGTGCTGGATTTCCTTGAAAGACCGCCGGATGAAGGTTGATTGGTCCCTTGTCGTCTGAATTTTTATGTCGGGCGGCAAATTGGGTTTAATGCGCTGCTGCAGCCGCTGCATCACGGCGTCGATGACTTCGACGGTGTTGGTCCCGGACTGCTTCCGCACCAGCAGCGAGACCGCTTCCCGTCCGTTCAGCCGGGCTACGCTGCGCGGTTCCTCCACCGTGTCGAGGACGCGGCCTATGTCCCGGAACGTAATCACCGATCCGCCGCTATAAGCGATGATGACCTTGTTGAAATCCTCCACATTCTGGATCCGGCCCATGGTGCGCAGAGCGATTTCTTTGGAGCCGGCCAGAAAACTGCCGCCGGGGATCTCCACATTCTGCCTCTGGACGGCGCTCTGAACTTGGCTGACGGTAAGGCCGTAGGCGTTCATCCGGTCTTTGTCGAGCAGCAGCTGAATCTCACGGTGCCGGTCGCCGGTGAACGTCACCTCGCCGACGTTTTCGACTGTTTCCAGGACCTGCTTTATCTGCTTGTCGACGATCTGGCTGATTTCCTTCTGAGAACGGTCTCCCGATATCGCGATGGTTAGAATCGGATTCGCGTCAGGATCCATTTTCTGGATGACCGGGGGGAGCGTATCCAAAGGAAACCGGTTGGTGATAGTCGCCACTTTGTCCCTGACATCCTGGACCGCGGATTCGATGTCCCTTTCGAGAACAAAGGTGATCATGACCCTTGACTCGTTTTGCTGGGAGGACGATCGAAGTTCGTCGATGCCCGCGATCGTGTTGACGACTTCTTCGATAGGCTTGGTAATCTGAGTTTCAGTTTCTTCCGCGCTTGCGCCGGGCAGGCTGGTCCGGACCATGACCATCGGCATGTCGGTCTTGGGCATCAGGTCCAAGCCAAGCTGATTGTAGGCGGCGACGCCCAGCACAATAATGGCGGCGGACATCATCACCGCAAAAACAGGGCGTTTGATGCTGACATCGGCTAACTTCATGGCCGGCCTCCCCGCAAAGGCGCCGCTTCGCCGTTCGGAGAAGGCTTGGCGGATAATCCTGACGTTTTGACGTTGACTCCGGTAGCCAGCAGAGTCAAATTGCTTGCCGCCAAAACCTCATCCCCCTTCAGGCCGCCCAGGAGTTCGTAAAAGCCGCCGACTTGGACGCCCAGAGAAACCATCTGTTGCCGCACATTGCCGTCTTCAATCACGTAGACGTTGGACACTCCAGCCAGAGTGGATACGGCGCCCTCAGGGACGGCCATGACGTTTTCGTCTTTGCGCGTAAAAATGACTCCCTTGGCGAAAAATCCGGGTTTCAGCTTTCGGTTGCTGTTGTCCACAATCACTTCGACGGTGAAGGATCGAAGGGTCTGGTCCACGGCGGGGCTTACGTAAGCGATTGCGCCTTTAAATTTTTCTCCGGGAAAAGATTCCACCGAGAATTCCACCGTCAACCCGGGCCGGACGACGCTTGCATATCGCTCCTGAATGGCTGTTTTCACTTTCAAAGGATTCATCTGAACGATCGAGACGACGGCGGTGTTTTCCCGGATGTATTCTCCTTTTTGGACGAATCGTTCGCTGACCTGGCCGGCAACCGATGATCTTATGGAAGTGTCGTTCAGCTTCTTTTGCGCAAGTTCCACCGCCTGGCGCCGGTCCTGGAGCGTTGCTTTCAAGCTTTGAACGCTCTCGAGCGCCGACTGGTAGTTCGCCTCCGTCACCTTGACCTTTGTTTCCGCCGTGTCCAGATCGGCTTGCGAAAGCAGATTCTGGCTCCGGAGCCTTTGCGCCCGGCGCAGCTGAGCCTGCGCGTCGTCGCGATTTGCAATGGCGAGACGGACCGAGGAAATCTGTTCATCCGGAGGCGGCTCTTTAATTCGGACGCCGTCGATGCCAAACTGCGCTTCGGTTTGCCTGAGCTGGCTTTTTGCGCGCTGCAACGCCAGATCGAGCTCCTGGGGATCGAGTTTCACCACGACTTGGCCGGCTTTGACTTCCTGTCCAAGCTCGACAAGAACTTGCTGAACGACGCCGGCTGCTTCGCTGCTGACTTTGGCCTGATTGGGCGAAATCAAAGAGCCGGCAAGGTCCACCTGGCGCTGGATGGCGATCCGCTCAACTGCGGCTGTTTCGACTGCAACTGCCGCCGGGCCTGGGCCCGAGCCGCGGCCCGGGCCGCCTCGGTTTCCTCTGCCTTCTTCTTTGGGGGCATTCGGACCGTTGCCGGGTCCGCCGCAGCCTGCAGAGCCCAATGCCACGGTTAATACAAGAATTGCAGCAATGAAACAATTTGTTCGCCGGTTCGTCATATTTTCAGGTTCCATGATTGCCATTTTCTCTAAACAGCCTCAACAGCAGACAGCCATCTGCAAGTTCAGGCTGTATAATAATACGAACGTCAATACTCCATTGTATCAATATGCCGCCAGCTTAGACAAAAAGGGTTCGAAACCGAAAGATCCGACTATAAAGGCCGTTTATTGCTGTTTTGGCTTTCTTTGTTTTCCGCCCGCGGCAAAAAGCGGACGGGAGCCAAAAGAGCGGGCAAGCAATCGTTCCAGCATTCTCCGTTTGCATTTCTTCAGCGGCTGTTGCGGTTGTTGACTGCCAGCGCTGGATGCCGTAACATGAAGGCTCATTGAATGACGGGCCTCGGGTCCTGTGCAATATAATCCTCGAACCATGTCAGGTCCGGAAGGAAGCAGCATTAAGAGGTCGACTATATGTGCAACAGGTTCTCCGAGGCTCGACCCTTTTCTATATGCAATATCAAGTTCTAGCCCGCAAGTGGCGCCCTCAGAATTTCCATGAGATTGTAGGGCAGGAGCATGTCTCCCGCACGCTGCTCAACGCTTTGCAAAGCGGGAGGCTCGCCCATGCGTTTCTGTTTTCAGGCCCGAGAGGGAGTGGAAAGACGACCACAGCCAGGATCCTGGCGAAAGCTCTGAACTGTCACGCCGGAAAACCGGGCGAGCCGTGCGGCCAATGCCCGGCATGCACCGAAATCGCCGCGGGCAACTGCATGGACGTCCTCGAAATCGATGCGGCTTCTAACCGGGGCATCGACGAAATCAGAGAACTGAAGGAGAAAGCCCGGTACAATCCCGCAAGAGACAAACACAAGATCTTCATTATTGACGAAGTCCACATGCTTACGACGGAGGCCTTTAACGCTCTGCTCAAAATTCTCGAGGAGCCTCCGCCGCATATCGCGTTCATTATGGCCACGACGGAGTATCACAAGATCCCGGCGACTATCCTGTCCCGCTGTCAGCAGCACAGTTTCAAGCTGATTCAATACCCGCTGATACTGGAGCGTTTGCGACGGATCTGTCAGGCAGAAGGCGTCAAAATCGGCGATTCGGCTCTGGATCAGGTTGTTTATTCCAGCGGCGGAAGCATGCGCGACGCCATGTCCGCCCTGGATCAGGTGATTGCATTCAGCGGCGACGAGGTTCGAGACGAAGACGTGGCTGTTTTGCTCGGATTGGTGGAGCCGAAGATTTTGCGCGATATGGTCCGTGCGATCGCCCATGGCGATCTGGCCGTCATTCTCAAACAGGTCGCGGAACTGGCGGAAACCGGGCAGGACTTGAACAACTTCTGCCGCCGCCTCTCCGGCCAATTCAGAAATTTAATGGTTTTAAAAGCCGGAATTGAAGATCCCGGATTGTTGGGCGTCCCGGGAAGTCTTCTGCCGGATCTTAGAGAGGGCGCCGAACTTTTTTCCCGCGAAGATTTGATCCGTCTGTTCGACGCTTTTCAAAAAATCGAAACGGCGATGAAATATTCGACCCAGGTGAGGTTTCAGCTTGAAATGGGATTGATAGAGCTCTCTCAAATCGCAAAACTCCGCTCTCTGGAAGATCTGATCGCCGAATTCGGATCCCAAACTGAAGAAGAAGGCCGGAAACCTCGATATGCAGACAACAGGCTTGCGCCGGCGCCGGTCGTGTCGCCCTCGGCGCCCCGGCCCGCCGCGCTTCGGCCGCAATCGCCTGTCCCTCCCGCGCCTTTTGCGATCGAGGGCTCCGTAGCTCCGCCGCCGGATTACGGCGCCAAGGAACTGCTGCTCAAGATAGCCGAGGCGGTTGGGAGCGCGCCCCTGGAATCGGTACTGCAGCGCCTCGATGGCGCGCGGCTTCAAGGCGACCAGATCGTCCTGGGTCTCGGGGCCGGCGCCTCCGGCGATTTTTTCCGGCAAAAGATCAAAGAAACCCTGCCGCTTATCGCCCGGGCCGCCAGCGCAGTCGTCGGAAAAAATGTCTCGGTTACGCTTGAGGATTCCGCGGCGTCCAAACCGCAGAATCCGGCGTTTCGGAAGCCTCTCGATAATCCGGCGGACGCGCCGGACGTTCTTGAAAAAGCGAAGCGCGAACCGATAGTTCAATCATTCATCGACGTTTTCCCCGGCAGGGTTAAAGCTGAAAAAATTGATTCATGAGCGATTACGCGGAACCCATAGAGCGTTTGATCGATGAATTCCGAAGGCTTCCGGGCATCGGCGCCAAGAGCGCCCAGAGGCTGGCCTACAGCGTCATACGCCGTCCCAAAGAAGACGCCGAGCGCCTGAGCCGGGCTATTTTGGAAGTCAAGGATAAGATCCGGTTCTGTTCGCGGTGCAATAATTTTTCGGACCGGGATCCCTGCCACTACTGCAACAGCGTCAGCCGATCCAATGAAACGATCTGCGTCGTAGAGGAGCCGTTCGATATTCTCGCGGTGGAAAAAACCCGCGAGTATCACGGACAATATCATGTCCTGCATGGAGTCCTTTCGCCGATCAACGGAGTGGGCCCCGAAGACCTGAAACTCAAAAACCTGCTGGAACGCTTGAGGGAAGGGAACGTGCGGGAAATAATTCTGGCGACCAATCCCAATGTGGAAGGGGAGGCGACCGCGATTTATCTCTCCAAGCTGCTGAAGCCTATCGGCGTCAAAGTGAGCCGCATTGCATTGGGAGTCCCGGTTGGAAGCGACCTGGAATTCGCCGATGAAGTGACGATGTCCAAAGCGCTTGAGCACCGCCACGAAATATAAAATATTGACAATTTACGATCGACGATTGGAAACACCGGAGACGGTCGATCAAGTTCAAGCGCGATGAACCGGTTGCAGCCTCTCTCGTCCTTAGGGCCTGTCAATGAATAACGTTTACACTTTGGCGCGAGCGCCGGGCGGACAGATGCAAGGCGCCGCGACGGGGGCGATGCGGCGCCATCGTCGCGGCGCGGCGCCGAAGCAGATGCCCGCCCCCGCCGCTTCGCTACGAACCTTCATGAATAATGCGGTTTAAGGAAGAGATTCCCTTATAACATGCGGTCTTCAGCTTCTGCGGCTGACGCTGACCGGAACAGAACAATGATCGATGGGATCGTCGCGCAAACTTCAGCTGCCAGGCGTGAACGCCTGTCGCAGGGTTCAATCGCCATTGGTCAATGGGCAGGGCCTTCGATCCAGACTTCGCCGTCTTCGTAAAATTCCTTTTTCCAGATCGGGACCATCTTTTTCAGCGCGTCGATAATGAAGCGGCAGGCGTCGAAAGCCGGGCCGCGGTGAGCGGAGGCGACTGCGATGACTACGCTCGATTCGCCTATTTCCATATGTCCGAGCCGGTGGACGATGGCGACATCCCTTATTGCAAACTGTTCCCTGGCCCGAGCGCCCAATTCTTCCATTTTTTTCTGCGCCATCGATTCATAGGCGTCATATTCAAGAAATCGCACTTTTCTGCCCTGAGAGTTGTTGCGCACGATCCCGTCGAACGCCACAACTGCGCCGTCCTCCGGGCTCTTCAGGCTTTCAGCGACGTTCTGACAATCGATCGGCTCTCTGGTTAAAAGAAACACTTTAGCCTCCGCTGACAGGCGGGAAAATAGCAACCTCATCCCCGTCTTTGACAGGGGAGTCGGGACGGGCGAACTCGGAATTGAGGGCGAAGAGCGCCGAAGCGCGGCAACACTCCAGCGAGGGAAATTCCCGGGCGAACCGGTTGAAAACCGAATTGACGTCCGAAAAGTCCTTAGGATTCAGGCTTGTTTCGCGCACGCCTGTTATGTCGGCCAGTGAAGCAAAAAATAAAACTCGAATGCTCATCAGTAGAGATTAACAAATAGAGAGCATATCTGGTCAATGGTTTTCTTCACGCGGGCTGTTGCATTGACGTTGTTGGCAAAGATGCTGAATACCAGGTTCCTGCCGGACTTGGTCGTCATATAGCCTGAAAGAGCGGTCACGCCGTTTAAGGTTCCGGTTTTTGCATGAATGGACCCTCGGACCTCAGAAGCCGAGAGCCGGTTCCTGAGCGTGCCGTCGGTTCCGCTGACAGCCAGGCTGTTCAGGAACAGGTCAAAATAAGGGCGGGTTGAAAGAAATTGCAGAAGGGATGTCTGAAAGCGGGGAGTGATAAGATTTTCCCTGGACAGCCCGCATCCGTCGTTCAGACGGATTTTTTCACTGTCAATTCCGGATTCGACCAAAAATTCATTGACGACCCGAAGCCCGGCTTCGTTGGCGCCTTCGCCCATGAACTCCGCTCCCAGAGTCCGGAGCAACATTTCAGCGTGAAGATTCTGGCTTTGCTTGTTGATGATCTTCAATGCGCGATAGAGCGGCGGGGACTGGTGCTCAGCCAAAAGTTTCCAGTCGCTTCGGTCCGAATCCGAAATCTGCCCTCGATGAACCACCCGGACCTTGCCTTGGAGCGAAATGCCATGGCGCTCGAGCTCTTCCTTGAACATCGTGGCCGCAAATTCGCTTGGATTGTCCAGTAGAATATGCTGACTGTGCGAGGATCGGGCGGGAATTGTTCCGGATGCCACGATGACGTTGGCGCCGGGAATGCGCTGGATTTTTATCGTTTTTCTCGCCCGGGAACTCCCGGTCTTGGTCGAATTTTTTATCTTAAAGCAAGAGGTTTTCGGCTCAATCGAAATGTTTGCGCGCTGTTTATATTTTGTCGGGCTGACATGCACCCAAAGGACATTGTTATTGACGCTCAGGGCGTTTATGGGCGCGCCGTAGGGCGATTTGAGATCTCGGGCCGTCCAGCCTTTCCCATAAGCGTGTATGTCAAAATAGCTGTCGTCGCCGATAAGGTCTCCCTGGATTTGCTTCACTCCCAGCCGCTGAAGTTTTTCGGCAAGTTCAACAAACGCCGGTTTTTCTAGCAACGCGCCGTCAGGATCCATGAGATTGGGATCGCCCCGTCCCACGACAATCAAGTCCCCGCCAATCGTTCCATCCGACTGCAACTCTCCATCCGCGTAAACGCCAGTCCGATAACGGAAATCGGGCCCCAGCTTTTCCAGCGCGGTGGACGTGGTGATCACCTTGAGAACCGATGCGGGAAGAAAAGCCTTGTCCGGATTCACTTCAAGCAACACTTTTTCGGAAGCCGGGTCCGTGATCTGTATTCCCCAGCTTGCCGAACGGACTCCGGGCCTTTTCAAAGATTGAGCGATTTTTTTTTGTATTGTCTCAAGAGCGCCGGCTTTGGCTTCCCCTGCGGTGAAGGAGGACAGTAATGCGGTTAAAACAAGTATGAGTAACGATTTACGTAATGGGATCGTCAATCTTTATATCCTCCTGCCATTAGCAATAGGTAGCTGAAGCATTCATCTGCACTCATCGGCTAACTATGCCTGTTTCATTAACATCGGGTAGAATGCTAACACAGATCGAAATTCCAGTTCAATTTAGATCCCGTTGATTTTGATAATATTCTATAAAAAGATTTGAAAAGCAACAGCAGATTAGATTTAAGATGGTTCTGCGACGAGAATGCAATCATTGAGGAAAGTAATTCCAATTCTGCAACCAACAGCAATCAAAGAATATCCGCGAATTTTGGAGACCGGTTCCAACGTGTCCGGATCCACTAGAACGGCATATTCGATTTTAATCAGCGGTTCCGATTCCAAGACTTTCATAACTTCGGCAAGCGCCTTCTTGCCTTGCGTCTCGCCCTGAGAAATGGCCTGTTCGGCAGCCTTGAGGCTTCGATATACTGCCGCCGCAGCATCTCTTTGGTCTTTCGTCAAGAGCCGGTTGCGTCCTCCATAGGCCAAGCCGGAAGGATCCCGAACCACTGGACAAATAACGATTTCCGAACGAATGTTCAGATCCCGGAACATTTTCTGGATCACGATGCCGTGAAGCCGGTTTTTATCGGAATAGAAGATGAAAGAGGGGTTTGTAATATTTGCCAGTTTCAGCGAACCGGTGGCCATTCCTCTGTATATAGCCGCGGGCAAACCTGCCAGTTCGCTGCCGGTTTTCTGGACTTCGACGAAAGTGGAAAACGAGGCAGGATATATTTCATCTTCAGGCGGAATGAACACATAATCAACGTTCTCATTTCTGAGCAGCTCTGCGTCTTCAGTAAGATCCCGGGGGAAATTCCGGCATTCTTCTTCTGATAAAAACTCCAGGCGATTTTGGAAGATGGAGATAATTGTCAGATCCGCCATTTTTCGAGACGTTCGGATCAGGTCGACATGACCCCGATGAATGCCTCCTAAAGTTGGAATCAGCCCGATTTTGACATTGGAAGTCAATAGCTTGCTACACACGGAAGCCATTCGGGAAACGCGGTTGACTATTTCCATTGAGCGCATGATAGCGGATTGTCTGCTATTTTCAATTATAAAGTTGCAACTCGACAATAGGGCGGATGTTTCATGCTTCAGGCTTCAAACGCCTTGAGCCCCGGGGGGAGGGCTTTAACCCGCATTATTCATGAAGCTTCTACTGCGGGGGCGGATCCGGGCATGTCTGCTGCGTTACGCTCCGTCGGGCTCCTCGACGTACTGTCGAGTACGCCTGCGAAGCCCTCGGTCGCGCTGGCTGAAAAGCGCCAGATGCGCCTTGTATCCACGCCGGTCTGCGCCTCCTCGTTACGAACCCTCATGAATAATGCGGGTTAAAAAATGTTTTCCGAACGCTTTAAATTGCCGAAGCTGCCGATTCCCTTGAGCGTGAACGAAAAGCTGAACCTCGATTCGGTCCTGTCGCGCAGGGCGTATTGATTGAACTCGGCGGACAAACCGCAGCAGTCCCAGATATAAGTTGCGCGCGTGAGGCTGTTGAGCAACTCGGAGGTTTGAATATTGTAGCTCATGGAAAAACTGGTGGAGAACCCGCGATTGAGCGATCCGTAATCAATCTGTCCCTGAAAAGTGTTGCCGACGAGGATTTCCTGGGGTTCCTGTTCCGGAGGGTGCAGCCTGAAAAAGGCGCCGGCGAACGAAAACCTGTCTTGCTGCCAGACCGCCGAAAAGCTTTCATTGCGCCAGCGCTTCGATTCGGGATCGAAATCCGCGCGGAAGTCGTAGTGGATTCCCTTTTGGGGCGAAAGCTGGACGATGGCGCTGATCGGCGAAAAATTTCGCATTATGCCCGTCTGGTACAATCCCGTTGCTGTATCCAGGGGATAAAAGGCATTGAGCCGGCCCTGCCGGAAAGCGTCTCCAAAAGTCGGGTCGAAATAATATTTTTCGATCAACTTGACGGCCATCCACTGAAATCTCTCCTGAGAACCGGCGCCCGATGGCCTCTCCTTGAAAAAGCGGTTGACTATCCCGTACTCGATTTCATTGGTGTTGGCGATGGCATCCTGCTCGTCGAAGCGGATGATTTTGTCGAAATTTTTTATCCCGCTGATTCGGCGATAGGTCGCAAAGGGCTCCACCGCGTGCCGGAAGCGTCCGAGCCAGGAAGATGAAAAATCCTTTTCCAGTACAGGCGTTCTCAAATCCACGCTCAAATCGGCATAGCGGCGAATCAGGCGCCGGTTTACGGTTCCCGGAGAATCCTCAGCCATTTGAGCTCCATAATAGGTTTCCCGCACGCCCGCCGAGGGCGCTATGGAAAAACCAAGGAGTGAGGGAAGCCTCAAAGCGAGGCGCGGATAAAAATCCAGGCGCTGAATCATCTTCTCGGTTTCCATTGTGCTGTCCTGTCGAGACATTCCATCCAGCGAAGCCCGAAAGCTTAAGATAAAAGGGGATCGTCCCAGCGGAGTCCCCAGCGATTGAAATTCCAGCGACGGCAGTTTTTTTGTGACTAGCGAATGAACGGGAAACACGACTTCGTCCCGTTGAAACGATATGTTGGTGGAAAAACTTTCATGGTTTTTGTTCAGGAATGCGAGCGCATGCTCCTGGGATACCGTCGCTGAACGGAAGTTTTCCGCAAACGCCTGACGAAAACTGAAGCTGGAAGTTATGTTGACGCGAGCGACTGCGCGCCATCCGTTTTTCAATAGCGATTCGCCGTCCACGATAAGCTGGACGCCCCCCTGGTTCAGCTTGTCGCCTATGCCGTACGCTTCAATATCAAATCGCGTTGTCGGGTTCGGCCGTATGCGATATTCCCCGCCGACGGCCAATCCGCGCAGAGTAAAATAATCTCCATAGATCAGCAGGTCCGAGCTTTTGCCGAAAGTTTGATAATAACCCTGGCTGATCAACCTCCCTTTGGTAGTGGAGGTCCCGGTGCGGAAAGGCATAAAGCCGCTGCTTCTTGTTTTTTTTTCCAGCGGAATGATCAGATAGGGAAAATAAAAGACCGGAACCCCTTTGATTTTAAAGACTGTTCCGTGAAGCCGGGCGGTGTGGTCGACCCGAATATCCGATCGGGATGATGAAAAGCTCCATTTCGGCTGATTCCCAGAGCAGGTGGTCACAACGCTCTGTTCAGTGCGGTACGTCTTCGGCCCTGTCTTCCGGATCGTTCTGCTGACAATTGAAAACTGCCGGTCCGTGTAGCCTGATGCGTCATAAAAAATGGCCGTCTCGCTGGCAAAAGCAAACTCCGCTTTTGAGCAAATCAGCCACTGATCGTTCTGAGTAAAACGGATGTTCCCTGAGACGTAGCCCCGCTGAGTCGTTTTGTTGTAGGAAGCCTCATCTGCAGACATAGCCATGTCTTTGTAGGCGATGTAAACTCGGCCTTTTGCGGTGTAAAGGTCTCCCGCCTGCTCTTGAAAATCAGATGTCAGGACGACTGTTCCATCCTGATAAGGGATCTCCGTGCGGATTTGCCCTTCATTGTTCGATGTTTGCGCCGGACATAGATCCGTCCTCAATCCGATGATAAAAACACAAATCCATAATACATTGCGCAGCCCGTAACAGCTCTTCATCCCGCATTCCACAAATTCATCTTCCATTCAACATGTGTCTTTGTACACCTTTTCCCGAAAAAGGATCACCTAAAATGAGTTCAGTGCGCCACTTTTTTGTCTAATCCAAGGTTGGCGTCGGTATTGCAGCCGGTTCTCAAGAGCAGCTTGCGATACCGATGATCTTGAATATTTTATATATATCTTGACAGACGCCTGCTCAGATATTAAATACCGTTCTCAATTCGAGAAGGAGGATATTCATGGCCGGCAAAGAAATTATTTTTAGCGAGGAAGCGCGCTCTGTTGTGATGCGCGGGGTAAACGCCCTTGCCGATACGGTGAAAGTGACGCTTGGACCTCGCGGACGCAATGTCATGCTTTCTAAAAAATACGGATCCCCGGTGATTACCAAGGATGGGGTCACGGTAGCCAAAGAAATTGAACTCAAAGACAAGCAGGAAGATATCGGCGCTCGGATGGTCCGCGAAGTGGCCAGCAAAACCTCGGATATTGCGGGAGACGGCACAACAACCGCGACTGTCCTGGCGCAGGCTATCTTTCGGGAAGGTCTGAAAAACGTGGCCGCCGGCGCCAGCCCTATGGCCCTGAAGCGAGGGATCGATCTGGCTGTTGACGCTGTGGTTTCTGAGATCAAGCGAATGAGCAGCAGCGTCAAAGGGAACAAGGATATCGAAAATATCGCCACCATATCCGCCAACGGCGATAAAAACATCGGAAGCCTGCTCGCCAAGGCGATAGAAGAAGTAGGCAATGACGGAGTCGTGACGGTGGAAGAAGCGAAATCGATGGCCACCGAACTGGAAGTCGTCAAGGGCATGCGATTTGACCGCGGGTACCTGTCGGCTTATTTTACGACCAACCAGGAGCGCATGGAATGCGTCCTGGAGAGCCCGTTAATCCTCATTCATGAGAAAAAGATTTCTGCGCTGAACGATCTGCTTCCTCTCCTGGAGAAAGTCACGAAACTGGGCCGGCCGCTGCTGATCATCGCGGAAGAGGTTGAAGGCGAAGCTCTTGCGACGCTTGTGGTCAATAAGCTTCGCGGGACGATCAAGATCGCCGCCGTCAAGGCGCCCGGTTTTGGCGACAGACGCAAGGCAATGCTCGAAGACATCGCCGTTTTGACGGGCGGAAGGTTTATTTCCGAGGATTTGGGGATCAAGCTCGAGAAAATTCAGGCCGGCGATTTGGGTCGCGCGAAGAGCGTGACCATCGACAAAGACAATACCACTATTATTGAGGGCGCAGGGAAAAACAGCGAAATCGCCGGGCGGATAACGAGCATCAAAAGACAAATCGAGGAAACCACCTCGGATTACGATCGCGAGAAACTTCAGGAACGCCTCGCAAAGCTGGCCGGAGGAGTCGCGGTCATCCGTGTCGGCGCTTCCACTGAAGCGGAAATGAAAGAGCTGAAAGCGAGGGTGGAAGACGCTCATCACGCCACAAGAGCCGCTATTGAGGAAGGCATTGTCCCCGGAGGGGGCATAGCGCTTCTGCGGTGCAAAAAGGCTGTCGGGCAATTGAAATTGAAGGGCGACGAAAAGACTGGCGCCGACATCGTTTATGCGGCCTTGGAAGAGCCTGTGCGCATGATCGCCCGAAACGCGGGCGTCGATGGCGCAATAGCGGTCTCCAAAATACTTGTCGAGGAAGGGAGTTTCGGGTACAACGCGGAAACGGACGAGTACGGAGATCTGGTCGCCATGGGAGTCATCGATCCCACGAAAGTGGTGAGAGTGGCGTTGCAGAACGCAGGGTCTTTGGCCGGAACTCTTCTGACGACGGAAGTGGTCATTACGGATCTGCCGGAGCCCAAAAAGAAGGCGGCGCCGCCGATGCCGGAAGATTACGATTAGGAAGCTTCCGGCAGGCAACCGCCCGCCGTCTGGCGGGCGGTTGTCTGCCGCTTAACCCGCATTGTTCATCAATCTTCCGTTGCGCCTGCGGAAACGTCCCGTCGCGCGCCTCCCATCCATGCCCGGCCCCATCGCCTCGCCTGAACCTTCATGAATAATGCGGATTAATAAGTTTTTGGATGAGTTTTTTTGCAGGATCCGCCTTGGCCCGCAACTTCTCGAACAACGTGAATTGAACCCGAGCGCGGATTTTATTCAAGTCGCAAGGATCCGCCGGGCTTAATCCGAAATAGGTGTCTCCCCTGATATAATCGGCGAGAAAACGCACTCCAAGCTCAAGCGACATGATTTGCGCCGCTTCCACCATAAGCTCGGCTTCCTCGCGACGAATGCTCCGCGCGGCGCTTAAAAAACCCCGCGCCACGGCCTCGAACACATCCATGTCCACATCGATTTTCCGAATATCCGGCTCTTTCTCCCCGGCGGCGTTTACGAGCGAACGAACCATATCTCCCCAGTCGCTCAGCCATGTGTGGGGCATGATAGTGTCCAAGTCTATCAGCGACCTGACTTTGCCGGTCCGTTTGTTGAAAAGAAAATTTTCCAGTTTTGTGTCTCCGTGAACGACCGTAGCTTTCAGCTTTCCGCTCGCCAGCCCTTCCAGCAGCGTGAGAGCCAAAGGCTCCTGCTGCATGGCGATTTCAATCAGGCTTCCTACCTGAGGATCCGCCATCCTGCTTCGATATTGCGCAGGGTTCAGGCGAACCAGAAAATGAAGCTCGGTGCATTGCCGGGTCAACGCATCCGCAGGCATCCAAGCGGCCGCATCCTCCGCCGTGCGGTTTTCGCGGACCGCCGAGTGCAGCTGATCGTAATACATACGTGTGTTGCGATATCCGGGCAGAGAGGAGCTTTGATTCGAGACCTGCATCGCCGAGGCAAGATTTCCGAAGAGAGCCAATCCCTTTCCGGTTTCTTCAGCCACCCGGAGGCGTTCTTTCGGGTTTCGAATTTCCCAGAGGCTTTTATAGGCGCTTGTATTTTGCATCCGGACCATCAGCCGCCAGCAGCCGCTTGCTTCTTTTTCGGCAATTTCCAGGTAGCGGTTTCCTTGTCTGGTGAGGACCAGCTGTATGGGTTCCCACTCCTCGCCTGGCCGCAGTGCGCCTTTGGACAAAGCCGCCCTCTGGGCTTCGATGCAGGAAATCATCGACTCCATCACCAGCCGGGGGCGAGCGAACACATCAGAATTGATTTTCTGGAGAAGATATTCGGCGCGCCGGCCCGGCGCGCCGGCCGCCACCAGAAATGTCTGCTGATTAATATTGCCCTTTCCCGCAAAATCCGTTATCTCCACGCGTTCGGGAATGTCGAAAAACGAAGCGACCCTGCGCGCCTCTTCTAGCCCCTCCGGCTGGCCAGCCATGAAATTGTTCGTCCTTTCGTTTCTATGATATTCTGTCATGAGTTTCTAACACGAAGATTCGACGGCTCCAAGCATCGAATTATTTCCCCAGTTCGCTGATAAAATTCAATGGCGTAAAATGGCTCCGATCCGGCGGCTGTTTCATCGTAAAATCGTCGGGTTGCGGCTTCATGCGGAAAATTTATCGCTTTTTCTTATTGGCGCTCGGGTCCGGGGACGATATTCTTCAATGCATTGCATATAAAATTCGATATAATTGCATTCTATCGATAAAGAGGAGATGCATATGTCAATCAGAGTGGCCATAAATGGGTTCGGCCGGATCGGCCGGAACTTCGTCCGATGTTCTTACAACGATCCCAAAATAGAAATTGTCGGGATAAACGATATCACCAGTCTTGAAACCCTGGCGCACTTGCTGAAATACGACTCTGTTCTAGGAAAATTCGGCGGAGACGTGGCTCTCAGCGATGGCAGCCTTCTCATTGATAAAAAACCGATCAAGCTTTTCAGCGAAAAAGATCCGGCGAAACTGGACTGGGGCGCGCTCGGTGCGCAGGTGGTGATCGAGTCCAGCGGAAAATTCACCAACGGCGAGGCGGCGAAAGCTCATCTCAAAGACTCCGTGAAAAAGGTTGTCATTTCGGCGCCCGGAACGAATGTGGACGGCACGTTCTGCGTCGGAGTCAACTTGGACGCGTATGACCCGGCCAGACACCACATCATATCCAACGCCTCCTGCACGACCAACTGTTTGGCCCCGGTCGCCAAGGTGCTGGACGAGAAGTTCGAGATCGAATCCGGATTCATGACCACAATTCACAGCTACACCAACGATCAGAACCTGCTGGACTTGCCCCATAAAGATCTCCGGCGCGCCCGAGCGGCCGCTGTCAACATGGTGCCGAGTTCGACCGGCGCCGCCAAGGCTATCGGACTTGTGCTTCCCAGGCTCGTCGGCAAACTGGACGGAATCGCGATTCGCGTTCCGACTCCCAACGTTTCGCTCGTCGACCTGGTGGCGACTGTAAAAGCGAAAGTCACGAAAGAGGCTGTGAATCAGGCTTTCAAGGAAGCCTCTGAGGGAGCTTTGAAAGGAATCCTGGGCTATACCGCCGAACCGCTGGTGTCCACGGATTTCATGCAGACTTCGGTTTCCGGAACGGTGGACAGTCTGGAGACGAAAGTGAATGGCAATCTGGTCAAGACTCTTGCGTGGTACGACAATGAATGGGGCTATTCGTGCAGGCTTAGAGACCTGGTCGAATTCATTGCCAGATAGGATTCGGCGCCGCGGCCGGTTGGATCGGCATCCCTCGGCTGCGGCGTCCGTCACGAATATGGATTGGAGGGAGGGCGGCCTATGTCAAAACTGACTGTTGCGGACCTGGATATCAAAGGCAAACGGGTGTTTGTGCGCGTGGATTTCAACGTCCCCATCAAGGATTCAAAGGTAACCGACGACTTGCGCATTCGCGAGGCGCTCCCGACGATCCGATACTGCTTGCAGCAGGACGCCGTTTTAGTGCTGGCTTCACACCTTGGACGGCCGAAAGGGAAGCCGAAACCGGAATTCAGCCTGGCTCCTGTGGCGGCTCGCCTTTCGGACCTGTTGGGCAAAAAAGTGGCCATCGCACCCGACTGCGTGGGCCCCGAAGTCGAGAAGATGGTGAGCGCCGCTGCGCCGGGAGATGTTGTTCTGCTGGAAAACCTTCGTTTCCATCCCGAAGAGGAAGCCAACGATCCCGGGTTCTCAAGGAAGCTTGCGGCCCTGGCGCAAGTTTACGTCAATGACGCATTCGGGAGCGCCCATCGGGCGCATGCATCCACGGAAGGGATCGCAAAATATATGGACAAGGCCGCGGCCGGTTTTTTGATGGAAAAAGAGCTCCGCTACCTTGGGAACGCGCTCGAAAAACCTGAGCGTCCCTTCGTCGCCATTCTGGGCGGGGCCAAGATTTCCGATAAAATTGAAGTGATTGAAAACCTGCTCGGCAAGGTGGACCGACTGTTGATCGGCGGCGCCATGATGTTCACTTTCCTGAAAAGCCAGGGGAAAAAGATCGGCAAATCGTTGTGCGAGGACGACAAACTGGATCTGGCAAAGAACCTTCTGGAAAGAGCGCAGTCTCGCATCGTTCTTCCGGTGGATGCAGTCGCCAGCCGGGGCATTGAAGACGAACAATCCGCGCATGTCGTTTTTGCAGGAGAGGTGCCGGAAGAAGAAATGGGCCTGGATATCGGGCCAAAAAGCGCAGCCGAATATGCCGAAATTATTCGCACTGCCAAGACGATCGTTTGGAATGGCCCTATGGGCGTTTTTGAAAAAGATGCGTTTGCTTCAGGGACCATTAAAATCGCCCGGGCGGTGGCGGATTCCAAGGCGGTCTCCGTCATTGGAGGAGGAGATTCCGCCGCGGCTGTTGCAAAGGCCGGCGTTGCCGATCGAATCACCCATATCTCGACGGGCGGAGGAGCGTCGCTGGAATTCCTCGCGGGTCTGACTCTCCCGGGAGTCGCTGCATTAAACGAAAAATAAAGCTGACGATTTGCGATGGACCGTTGCGCTCCTGCGCGTTCCCGACTTTCCCATTGCAAGTCGTCCGGCGACAATCGGAAGCGTGTTTTTATGAGAAAGCCGGTTATTGCGGGAAATTGGAAGATGCATAAAACGGCGGGAGAGGCTCGCTCGCTGGCTCACGCCATTAAAGCCGGCGCCGGAGGAGTGAACCACTGCCAAATCGTCCTGGCGCCTCCATTCACCTCCCTGTCGGCCGTGGCAGCCGAAATATCGTCTACGCCGATCGCCCTCGCCGCTCAGAACGCGCACTGGGAGACTAAGGGAGCTTTTACCGGAGAAATCAGCATCCCGATGCTGGAAGATGTCGGGTGCAAGATGGTCCTCATCGGGCATTCCGAACGCCGGCAATATTTTGGCGAAACGGACGAAACCGTCAATCGCAGGATCAAGGCTGTGTTGAAATCGTCTCTCCAGCCCATCGTCTGCATTGGAGAAACCCTCGCCGAACGTGAATCGGGAAATCACCACGCCATAGTTGCACAACAACTTGCGGGCGGTTTGGACGGCTTGACACAACAGGACCTGTTGCGTATTATTCTCGCCTACGAACCGGTGTGGGCGATCGGCACGGGCCGCACGGCTTCGCCCGAAATTGCCGAGGAAATGCATGCATCGATTCGCGAACGGCTTTTCGGGAAGTTCGGACGGGAAGCTCAGGAGGTTCGTATTTTATACGGCGGAAGCGTCAAGCCTGATAACATAGACTCTTTGATGCGTCAGCCGGACATCGACGGCGCGCTGGTCGGCGGGGCTTGCCTGGAAGCGGAAAGCTTCCTGCGCATCATCCACTTTAAAACCTAGCTGCCGGAAAGCAGGTTCCAGAGTAATTATGAATATTCTTTATTACGCGATCGTGGCGATTCACGTGATTGTCTGCATCGTATTGGTGCTGGTGGTGCTCCTTCAATCGGGAAAGGGGGCGGATTTGGCAGGCGCGTTCGGCGGAGGCGCTACTCAAACCGCCTTCGGAAGCCGGGGCCCTGCGTCATTTTTATCGAAGATGACGACCATTTCAGCCATTGTATTCATGTTGACCAGCATCGGTCTGTCGATTCCGAAATGGTCGCATGCGCCGGCCAGCAAGTCGATCCTCGAAAACAAGAAACAGACGACGACCGCTCCGCCCGCAAAGAAGGAACCGGCTGTCAAGGCGCCCGCTAGGGAAACGCAGGAAGATATTCAGCGACGGTTGGAAGAGCTGCAGAAGAAGCGGCAGTCCGAGCCTGCGCCCGTGGACAGTTCAAAACAGCCTGAAAAGAAGTAAAAGCAGCAAAGCCTCATAAATGCCGAAGTGGTGGAACTGGCAGACACGCCATCTTGAGGGGGTGGTGAGGAAACTC